>NZ_JBLFEQ010000001.1:0-595022 GCF_047345125.1 Maribacter spongiae
AATGCACTCAAAATAGGACAACGGATCCAAAATCAAGCGCAAAAAGCAGCTTGATCAAAAACAAAGAGCACAAAAAACCAAACCTACAATGGAATACCTATCCCTATTCCTGAACATCCCTAATTAGTAATCAATATGTTGAGGTTTTATCGTTTTTATTAGTTGATGTCAGCAAGAATCTTTTTGATTTTCCTCTTGACAGACGGAGAGTTAATAAGACATTTTATAAAAGAATCCCTTTCCTTTTTAGTTAATCTGCCGATAACCTCATAATCTACATTTTCGTTTTCATAAACACTTTCCATTATTTCTTTTGAAAATTCATTCATTTGATATGCATACACAAATGTGTTGAAAGGAAAGGAGAAACCACGATCAGTAATAATACGATCTTTAGCAAAAAGATAACAACTGATATTTTCAGTCTTTACTTCTATACATCCATGATTTAAGTATTTATCCGGCACATAATCTTGAGATGTTGGTAAATATGCAAATATGATTTTGCCATTGCTATCTTCATGAATTGGGATGAAGTACTTATTTTTCGGAGAGCTTTTACCATTTGGAAAGTAAAATGGGGTAAAATAAATAATGCTAAATAAATCAAACATTGTATGCCCTCAGCAAATTGGAGTTATCAATATAATCAATGTAAACCTTTTTCTTTTCGTCATCTAAAAGTCTACTAAAATCAATATGATAATTTGATGTCCTAACAATCTTTTTTTCAAATAATTCCAAAAGCCCTTTTTCCTGAGCTATTTGATGCCATAAAGACCCCTCGCGATGAGTTATATCAGACATTTCGGAGGCATTCTTTCTACCGAATTTGGCAACAACATATTCAAGAATAAACATGTCATTATCCGAAAATTCATCATCATTGAAATCCTTCTTAGGAAGAACTTCAACCATTACATAACCATGAGGCAATACTTCTGATTTAGTAGTAATATATTCTGAAAGTATTTCTGGAACTGAGGTTAATTCAACATAAACATCCTGAGATACAGGACCAAATTGCCATATCTCGTATTTCAATCCCAAAACCGGTATACCATATTTTTTAATCGAAAATTCATCTAAAAAGTATAATAGCTTTAAGCATTGAGTTTTTGACAATGATGGAATTTTCTTAGAAAGATATATTATGGTATTACCAAGTTTGTCAATTTCTTGCTTGGTAAACCCTTTTCTATTTAATGGAATTCCGAAATTCATTTAAAACAAAGGTATCAATAATATTGCCAGTAATCAATTTATGTATTGTCACATAACTAATTAACGTAAAAATTTCTTTATTCTTGTTTAATCTGAATAAGGGAATTCTTTGTCTTTACTAAAAAAAGAGTTGTTTTAACGGTGCATATTTTACATTTCTTGCAGAAAGAACAGTTTTTATTATGTTGTCTTTTTTCTATCTTGACGTGTTATACAATTTCGTTATTTAAGAGGAAATCATTAAAATCTTTTTGACCATCCTCTAGATGGGACTAACATTATTTTTTATGGTTATTTAGACAAGTGATCGGCAAAATCAGCGGTGTTTTCACAGCAGAGCTGTTCCATGACCTGTTGCAATTGTTTTTTTAATATGGCAATGGTATGGTCGCCCCCCTTTTTGCCCAGTGCGGAAACACCGTACATAAAGGACCGCCCCATAAAAGTGAATTCCGCGCCACTTGCCATGCACCGTGCGATATCGGGACCGGATCGGAGTCCACTGTCCATCATAATGGTTATGCGATTTCCAAATTTCCTTGCGATTCTCTTTAAAGGCACTATGGTAGATTCACCAGCATCCAACTGGCGACCTCCATGATTGGAGACAATGATACCATCAAGTCCTAATTTTATAGCCGTTTCGGCATCTTCTTCACTAGCAACGCCTTTTAACACCAATTTCCCTTTCCACATATCCCTAATGGCCTTGATTTTTTCCTTGTTCAAACGGCCATCAAAGGTGTCGTCCATAAACCGTCCAAGCTGTTTTAGGTTCATTTTATCGGACATGTAGGGCTCGAGCGTTTTAAAAGTAGGCTGTCCGTGCAATAAAGTTTCCATGGCCCATTTTGGTTTTCCCAAAATCTGTAAGATATTGTTGAGGGTCATCTTGGGGGGCATGGCGAGCCCATTTTTCATATCCCTTGGGCGATACCCAAAGGTGGGCACATCACATAAAATGACCAGTACGGGGCACCCTGCGGCCTGGGCCCTGTGTATGATATCATCCCTTAGGGCTTGCTTTGCCGGATGGTAAAGTTGGAACCATGCCCTGCCCTCGGTCAGTTCGCTAATGCGTTCAATACTGCTGGTAGAAACCGTGCTGAGTACAAAGGGAATATTGTGTTCCAGTGAGGCCTTGGCTAAAATTTCCGGTGAATTGGGCCACATGAGTCCTTGCAATCCCACTGGTGCAATGCCGAAAGGGGCATCGTAAACATGACCAAAAAGTTCGGTCTTTTGACTGCTTGAGGTATAGGCTTTAAGATATCGGGGCACCAATTCTACTTTTCGGATATCTGAAGTGTTCTTGATCAGATTGACATCCTCATTACACCCACCATCCAAATACTCAAAGGCGAACTTCGGCATTTTTTTTTTAGCTTTTTTCCGCAGGTCTGCAACAACGGGATATTTCATAGGACATGTGTTTTTCTTATCATTATTCTATGGCTCTGTCCAAATGGGTATAGCCCCCGTCCACAAATACTATTTGGCCGGTGGTGTGGCTCGATTTGTTGGACAGTAAAAAAACGGTGGTATGGGCGATTTCCTCCACAGTGGTCATTCTTTTTTCCAAAGGAATCCTATCCTCAATAATCTTTAGACGTTCTTCGGGGTTCTCAAAGTTTTTTATCCAATTCTGATATTGGGGGGTAAAACATTCGGCTACAATAATGGCATTGACCCTTATTCCATAGGGAAGCAGCTCAACGGCCCACTCCCGTGTCAATGCATTGCGTCCTCCGTTCGCCGCTGCATAACCGGAAGTTCCCCCCTGGCCGGTAACAGACGTCTTGGAGGCTATATTTACAATGGCACCCTTGCTTTTCTTCAAATGGGGCAGGCAAAAATGTGCCATGGTAAAATAATGGACGACACTGCGTTTTAACGAAAGTACAAAATCATCATGCGTTCCCGTTTCCAGGCTTACACCATCGTTTAATCCAGCATTGTTCACTAACCCGTTAATAGTACCAAACTCTTCAAAGGCTTTGAATACTGCGTTTTTGCATTGATCGGGATCTGTTAGTTCCGCTACGGCATATGAGGCCTTTCCCCCATTTTGATGGATTTCTTGCGTTGCAAGCAAAATATCGTTTTCATTGCGCCCAACAATAAAAGGAATAGCACCTTCCTGGGCTAAGAACACAGCTATTCCCTTACCAATTCCTTTTGCCCCTCCGGTTACGATGAATACTTTGTTCTTTAGTTCTAAATCCATAAGCTATAGGTTTAGCCGATAGGCTTTTACGGCGTTTTTATAATACAGCATATCCTTTTCTTCTTTGCTCAATTGTGATGCGTAGGAATCTACCAAGGTATAAACTTCTGAATATTTTGCAGCAAGCAGGCAAACCGGCCAATCGGAACCGAATAGGGTTCTTTCAATTCCAAAGGATTCAAATACAGTGTCCAATACATATCGGAAATCTGTTTTGTCCCGATTGTTCCAGTCCGTTTCCGTTACCATCCCTGAAACTTTACAATACACATTTTCAAGCTTGGCCAATTTTTGAATTTCCCGGCTCCACTGGCTTAAATCCCCTTTTTTGAGATTTGGTTTACCCATATGATCCAAAATAAAAGTTTGATCGGGGAACTCCCCCACCAATTGTACGGCTTCCGTTAACTGATGTCCATAGACCAAAATGTCATAAGCAAGGCCGTACTTGTTAAGTTTTGAAATACCTTCTTTAAACTTTTTTTGACCCATAAAACCTGTGGGCTCCGATTGTAATATATGTCGAATACCTTTTAGGCTTTTGTTTTCGGTAAAAAAAGCAAGTCTGTCCCCCACATTATCAGCCTTTAAATCTACCCAACCAATAACACCCTTCACAAAAGGGTTTTTCCGGGCACATTGTAATAGAAAAAGCGTCTCTTTTTCGGACTGATCTGCCTGTACCGCAATACAGCCATCAATATGATGGGCTTCAAGGATCGGTTTTAAATCCTTTGGAAGGAAATCCCTTCGGATAACCTGCATAGATTCGTCGATCCAATTGTCCCTAATGGGATTATAATTCCAAAAATGTTGGTGGCTGTCTATGATCATTTATATGCCTTACAGGTTTGCCTGGAAACACCCAAACCTTCTATCCCCAATTCTACAACGTCCCCTGGTTTTAGGTATTTTGGGGGATCGAATCCTAGACCCACTCCAAAAGGCGTACCTGTAGAAATGATATCGCCCGGTAATAAGGTCATGAATCGACTGATATAACTAACGACCTCCTGTACATTAAAAATAAAATCGGAAGTAGAACTGTTTTGCATGGTTTCTCCATTCACTTTTAGCCATAATTCCAGATTATTGGGATTTTTGATTTCTTCTTTTGTAGCGACAAAGGGCCCGATAGGGGCAAAGGTATCGCAACCCTTTCCTTTGCACCATTGCCCTTCCTTTTCAATTTGAAAGGCGCGTTCGCTATAATCGTTATGTAGTACATATCCGACAACATAGTTTAGGGCATCGGTTTCGGAAACATAAGAGGCCTTTTTGCCGATCACTATTGCCAGTTCTACCTCCCAATCGGTTTTTTCACTTCCTTTCGGTATGATCAGATCATCATTGGGGCCAACGATGGCCGAAGTGGATTTAAAGAACAGCACTGGCTCTTTGGGAACGGCCATACCACTTTCCGCGGCATGTTGTGCATAATTTAAGCCTACGCATACTATTTTTGAAGGCCTGCAAATAGGAGGTCCTAAACGGGTCTCTTTTTTTATCAAAGGCATGTTTTGAGTGTTTTCGGACACCCAGACCTTTAACCGCTCAAGACCGTCATTTTGAAAGAAAGATTCGTTATAATCTTCTCCAAAAGCGGAGACATCGAACCGTTGACCGTCTTTTAGTTCCACACCTGGTTTTTCCTCCCCTTGATTTCCAAATCGAATTAATCTCATATCATTTTTTTATCCGTTCAATTTTATGAATCCCCCATCTATGGGGAAATCTGTTCCTGTAATAAATTTAGCCTCGGAAGAGCATAAAAACAAGGCCAAGGCCGCAACTTCCTCTGGTGTTCCCATTCGTCCTATAGGTTGGGTCTTTGATAGTTTTTCGAACATTTCCGTCTCTTTTCCCGGATAGTTTTTTTTAATGAACCCATCTACAAAAGGGGTATGTATCCTTGCCGGTGATATGCTGTTGCACCGGATACCATATTCGATATAATCCTTGGCCACGGAATAGGTCATGGTCAATACGGCCCCTTTGGACATGGAATAGGCAAAACGATCCGAAATCCCTACCGTAGAGGCAATGGAGGCCATATTGAGTATGGTTCCTCCTTGTTTTTTCATGTGCGGGACTACGGCATACATACAGTTGTAGACCCCTTTGATGTTAACATCATAAATCCGGTCCATGGCTTCCTCATCCGTTTGTTCAAGGTTGCCCACATGGGCGATTCCGGCATTATTGATAAGGATATCAATGCCGCTTTGAGCATGGACATCATCTATAATTTGCTTCGCCTTATCTTGTTTGGATACATCACATGGGTGAAAATGAGCCTTGGCGTTCATTCTACGGATTTCCTCCACGGTTTGCCGTCCTTTGGGCTCATCAAATTCCAAGATATGGACCTCACCACCAACACTGGCCATTTTAAGGGCAATGGCCTTTCCTATTCCACTGGCCCCACCGGTTACGATAATTGTTTTTCCGGATAAATCGTACATTGTATTCAATTTTTTAAATATTCGTTTGTTCCACTTGCCAAACAATCCCATGCGGAAATTCATAGTCCTCCAGTGATCGCTCTTTCATTGTAATGCTATAGCCCGGTAGTTTGGGAGGCATATAGGCACCTTCTACTATTGTCACGGGGTCTAAAAAATGTTCGTGCAGGTGGTCTACATATTCAATGATTCTATTTTCCATGGAACCGCTTATGGCAATATAATCGATCATGGAGAGATGTTGTACATATTCACATAGTCCAACGCCTCCGGCATGAGGACAAACGGGAATTTTCATTTTGGCGGCCATTAAAAGAATGGCCAAAATCTCATTGACCCCACCGACCCTACAACTATCTATTTGGCATATGCCTATGGCATTGGATTGCATCAGCTGTTTAAAAACCACCCTATTCTGGCAGTGCTCACCGGTAGCGACCTTAATGGGCGCCACGGCTTTTGCGATTTTGGCATGGCCCAGTATATCGTCGGGACTTGTGGGTTCTTCGATCCACCATGGGTCAAACTGGGCCAATTGTTCCATATTCGAGATGGCCTCCTGAACATCCCATTTTTGGTTGGCATCCATCATTAACTTAAGTTCTTCACCGATTTCCTCCCGAATGATTCCGGCACGCCTTAGGTCATCATCCAAATCGGAACCGACTTTCATTTTTAGATGTGTAAAACCATTTTCTTTGGCCTCCCTACAAAGTCTTCGCATCTTTTCATCGGAATATCCCAACCAGCCCGCAGAAGTGGTGTAGGCGGGATAGCCATTTTTTAAGAGATCGGTAATCCGTTCCTGTTTTGAGGCCTCTTTTTCTTGGAGCAGAGCAAGGGCCTCTTGGGGGGTTATTACATCGGTGATATAGGTAAAATCCACACAAGCGACGAGTTCTTCCGGAGACATATCGGCCAACAATTTCCATAAAGGTTTCCCTTCGACCTTGGCATAAAGATCCCATACCGCATTTACCAAAGCACCCGTGGCCAAATGAATGACCCCTTTTTCTGGTCCCAACCATCGCAATTGGCTGTCCCCGGTAAGCATACGCCAAAACCCGGACATATCCGAGATGATAGCTTCGAGACTCACACCTTTCAATAGATGGGACATGGAATGAACGGCCTGTACGCAGATTTCATTGCCCCTGCCAATGGTAAAAGTAAGGCCATGCCCCTCGTGACCCTTTTTGCTATTGGTCTTCAATATCACGTAAGCTGCGGAATAGTCGGGATCTGGGTTCATGGCATCAGATCCATCCAGTGTCCTGCTCGTTGGAAAGCGAATATCCTTGACCACGATATCCGTGATAACTGTTTTTTCGGTCATTGAAAACTATTTTTTGGAAAATTACTTCCCTGGGGATTAAAAATCTACCTAATAAATTGCCATTGTATATACTCTTTTTGCATAAGCACCTTATTTATACAAATTAAGGCAATTTTTTGACATATGTTTTGGGAGATGTACCCTTTATCAGCTTAAACTGCCTGTAAAAATTGGATAGATTGTTGAACCCCGATTCGTAACAAATAGAGGCGATATTTTGTTTGTCTTCCAAAATAAGTTTACAGGCGTAACCTATTCTTATTTCATTTACATATTGCGTAAAAGTCTTTCTATGGACCTGTTTGAAATATCTGCTGAAAGCGGATGGATTCATAGTTGCAATTTGCGCCACATCCTGGAGTGAAATGTTCGATTTAAAATTTTGAAAAGTGTATTCATAAACTTTTGTGAGCCTTTTATGTTTACCGTTCGGGGCAATGGTATCGGAATCAGGGCCGGAGAGTAAACAAAAATCCTTGTGGCAGGACAATTTTTGGAGCAATTCCAGGAACCGAATCATTTTTTCAAAGGATTTATGTTCGGGCAATGCCATGATGTCATTGAGAATGTCCGGAGAGGGATTTAAAAACCGTATTCCTTTTTTTGAATTTTCAAGTAAGCGTGTAATTTTTTGCATTTCCGGCCTGGCCAAGAACTCGTGTCCCAAGAAATTTTTTTCAAAGTGAATGGCAATCGCTTCTGCGTTGTTTGGGGAGGGATTACTAAAATAGGAACCTTCATTGAGCCACATATGGGGCAGGTTCTCCCCGATCAATACCAAGTCCCCGGCTTCGAATTTTTCTATGGAGTCCCCAATAAACCGTGTGCCGGTACTTTTCAGGACAAAAACAAGCTCAATTTCTTTATGGTAGTGCCAAACTTCAAGAAAATGGGCATATGTATGATGACTTACGCTAAACGACCCGTTTTTGGAATCTGATCGTTCAATATGGTGTAATTTCATGATTTTGCAAAAAAACTAGGGAATACAAGATAGGTTTTTATGCGGCTTTTTACCGGTATTGGGATTTTGTTTTACTGACTATATCTATTTTTTGTCCAGTTTTCCCAACACTTTCTTGAATAGAGAAACCGTAATGGCAATATCATTATTACGACAAGAAACAAGAAAACATTGCCCGTACCCGTACTGAAGAATAAAAAAGAGGTTGTAACAGGACGAGTGCAACGAAGGCTCAAATGTTTAGCCTATATTGTAAAGATAATTTGGAAAATTTCTGAAAAGTACATTAATAACTACCTTAGCATAAGGTATCCAAATTAAGAATGTTATGGATTTAAAAAATAAGGTTGCTTATATAACAGGTGGTTCAAAAGGAATAGGGTTTGCTGTTGCCAAAACCCTGATCGATGCGGGCATGAAAGTGGCCATTAGCGGCCGTACTTTAAAGACCGTGGAAAAGGCCGCGGAGTATTTGGGAGATGAGGATATGGTACTGGCCTTGGAATCGGATGTTACGCAACTTAACGACGAAAAAAAAGCGGTTCAACATATTTTGGACCAATGGGGACAGTTGGATGTTGTGCTGGCCAATGCAGGAGTCGGGAATTTTGCCCCGGTAGATGAATTGTCCGAGGAGCAATGGCACCAGATGATAAACACTAATCTTAACGGTGTTTTTCATACGCTGAAAGCTTCGGTAGCGGCCTTAAAAAAATCAAAGGGGTATTATATGACCCTGGCCAGTTTGGCAGGGACCAATTTTTTTGCCTCCGGGGCTGGGTATAATGCCACCAAATTTGGGGTAGTGGGCTTTACACAGGCGGCGATGTTGGATTTAAGAAAATATGATGTCAAAGTTTCTACCATAATGCCTGGATCGGTTGCCACCCATTTTAACAATAACGAACCCGATGAAAAGGATGCCTGGAAGATCCAACCGGAGGACATAGGCAAACTGGTATTGGACCTGCTGCAAATGCACCCGAGAACCTTGCCGAGCAAAATAGAGGTGCGACCCACAAGGCCCGATAAAAAATAGGTTAAACGATTTTCTCCGTAAACGGAATTTCGGGATTGCAGATTTCTTGGATCAACCCAAAAAGATATTGTTCAAATTCGTTTAGGACATCGGTCTCTATATTGTTGTTTTTTGCCCCGCGTACGGATTCTTTTTTAGCAAAGAGCATGGTACCTTCGCCCATGTTTTTTAGGGAGATGATTCCGGCCTGTAGTTCCTTAACACCAACGGATTTTTTGTACATAAGGCTATAGCACAAGAGCTGAAATGCCTTGCTATAATCATATGTTTTGGTAAGGGTGTCCCAATCCATGATTTCCACATTTCTTGGTTCTACCTTTCCCGTTTTGTAATCTATAATTCTCGTAATTCCGTCGCACTCGTCAATACGGTCCAACTTTCCTTTTAGGATTACGGGAACACCTATTTCCGGAACGGACAGGCTTATATTCAGTTTTTGCTCCAGACCGATTATTTTTATGGAATGTTTTTCGGCCTCTACGATTTCCATATCGATAAAATTTTGGATGTATTTTATGATGACGTGATAGGACAGGTAGTTCTTGCCCGAACTGATATCTCCGTCCAGATAGGTTTTTTTAAAGTTATGGGTTACTACGCCCTCAATTTTGGTCTTGGCATGCAATAAAAGTGCTTTGGATAGTTCTTTTCCAACAAACGGAGTGTAGAGCTGTTCCAGGCTGTCATGTACAATAGAGCCAAAGGTATTGGCTGCCAAGGTTTCCTCCACAGTTGCCATTTTATCGATACCCAGTATATTTTGTTTGTAGAAATCCATAGGGTTTCTAATGTAATTGCTCAGGGAGCTGGGAGAAAATCCTTTCTGGGCGTGATCCAAGATCATTTTATGAAGGCTGGCTGTTTTGGTAATCTGTTCCCTTTCCATTTTAACGGGCAAAATAGAAGGGGCGGCTATTTTTTCTATGATATCGGTTCGGTTCCCGTCCGTTAATAGCTGTGTTATCAATCGGCTTTTTTCACCGCCCTCCAGAACATCGGGTTCCGTATTGTAGATTAAATACACATTTTTGGCCCTTTGCAATAACCGATAAAAGTGATAAGTATAAACGGCATCTTTCTCTTTATAGGTAGGCAGACCATATTCTATTTTTAGATCGAAGGGAATAAAGGAATTATGGGATTTACCGGAGGGCAATATACCTTCATTGACAGATGTTAGGATAACCGTTTCAAAATCCAGATTTCTACTTTCCAACATCCCCATTATTTGAAGGCCTTCCATAGGGTCGCCTTGAAAATCCAATGTTTCAGGAGACAATAGTTCCCCAAAAAGGCTTTTAAATGCTTTAACACTGCTTACATAGGAATATTTGGAAATAATATCCTGTACCTGATTGAATAAATTGTGAAACTTATATAATTGTTCCAATGCCATATGATCTTTCGTTTCTGAAAGTTTTTCTTTTAACAAAAGAATCAATTTTCGGTTTTTATCAATGATTGTCATTGGATTTGACTCCTTTCCGGAAAAAAGGATCGTTAAAAAAGGAATGGGTTCTTGAAAGGTCTTTTGAATGAATTCCAAGGTGACGTATATCAGATTTCGTTCAGAGATCAGCGTAATGAGCTTTTCCCTAAAAACGCCATTGTCTTGTAATAAAATAGCGGACAGGGGGTGTAGTATAAAATTTAAAAAATCTTTATAAAACCAGCCTTTGGGTGTTTTTGCTTCCAACAGGGAGATTACGTCCATAAAAAAAGATGCCATGGGCGTAGCCTCCAATTTTTGCCCCATGGTTATATTTATGGAAGTAATTTCTTTGGGAACGGCATTAAGTAGAGGGTTCAACAAATTTTCATTGGCAAGGATTACGGCGGTATTTTTTAACCCGTTCAAATGCGTTGCATTTATTTCGCATAAAAGAGTCCCCACATATTTGGCCTGGGAAACGTTTTTAGGAACACCAATAACCTCAATGTCTTTTTTAGAAAGGTAGTGGTCACTTATGCCCTTGAGTTTGTTTTTTGAGAAATAACCCCAGGATTTTTTGTGTTGACGAATAAATAGACCGGCATCATGAACGGGGTCGTTCAGGAAATAGGCATCGATATCCCAGTAAATCCGGGAATTTGAATTTTCTAAAATGGTTTGAATGATATGGCTTTCCGATGTGTTCAGTGCATTGAATCCGAGAAAAATATGGGGAGACGGTTCTTTTTGAAGATATAAAGGAATTTTTTCAAATGCTTTTCTATAGACTAGGCCTTGATGCCCCAAGGCTTTGTTCGACAGATTGGAATTGAAGTTTTCATAGATGGCTCCAAGATGTTTCCAAAAGTTGAGGTAATTTACCATCATTTCGGTAGGCTTGCTACTAACGGACCAATGGGTTATTTCCTGTATATCGGAAAGGCCGGAAAACAATTTTTGTGAATCTATAAGATACCGATCTATTTCATTTATGTCCTGTAATAAGGTCTGTGCCCATTGGAAAAAGGTGTCAAACGAATCTTTGCTAAAAGTCCCTGTCCGAAGATAGGCTTCGTACAATTCAAAAAGTTGTTGTGTGTTATTTGCGTAAGAGAGTCCGGAAACCTTTTCTACAAATTCTTCGATGCTATAAATTATGGGCGAAATTATAACGGTACCCGCTTTTTGGGCAATGGCTTTCTTTAGGAAATTGCCGGCCCTTTTACTGGGCAGGACAAAGATAATGGCACTTATGTTTTCATAATTGGGCCAAATGTCATCTATAACTTCATCTATAAAACTGCGCATGGATTAAAAATAAAAAAAGCTCCGCAACTGCGGAGCTTTAATTTTAAAACAAAGTTTTATTATTGGAAATCTTCTTATTTTACCAAGTTGATTTCTGTTCTTCTGTTTTGCTTTCTACCGTTTCTTGTATTGTTGGTAGCGATAGGTTTATCTTCACCGTATCCAATAGCAGTTAATCTACTAGCGGAAATACCTTCTTTGATCAAGAAGTCACGTACAGAGTTCGCTCTTTTCTCAGATAAAGCTTGATTTAATTTAGAACTACCTACACTATCCGTGTGACCTTCAACGGTAAACTTAGAGTTTGGATATTCTTTCAAGATTTTGATGATGTCCACAAATACGGAAACAGTTTCTGTTTTCAATGAAGCTTTACCGGTATCGAACAAGATAGTTCTTGCATAATTGTTCAATTGCTTCTGAACCTCCTCGGTAACCTCTGGGCAACCATTGTTAGCAACGGTACCGGCTACATCTGGACAGGCATCGTCTTTATCTAGAACGCTATCACCGTCTTTGTCCGGCCATGGGCATCCTTTGTTTTCAGAAGGACCAGCTTCGTTAGGACAAGCATCGTCCTTATCGGCAACACCATCGCTATCAGCATCAGGACATCCTTGTAAAGCGGCAAGACCGGCTTCGTTAGGACAAGCATCGTCCTTATCCGCAACACCATCACCGTCAGCGTCAGGACATCCGTTCATTTCTTTGGAACCGGCTTCGTTAGGGCAGCTGTCTTTACTGTCTTCTATACCATCACCGTCAGCATCAGGACAACCGTTGAACGCTTCTAGACCGGCAACTTCTGGACAGGCATCATCTTTGTCATAGATACCATCACCATCCGTATCAGTTCCTCCGAACTTAATGGAAAGACCGGCTAAGTGCTGAAAGTGTTTCACACCATAATCTTCAAAAGCATGCTTATAGCTAGATTGTAGTGTAAGACCAATGTTCTCGGAGAACCAAATGTTCAGACCAAGGCCACCATTTGCAGTTCCGGCCCCAATTTCATCGACCCATGTGTAACCACCACCTATTTCAATAAAAGGATCGATTACCGTGGTTTTTTTGATGAAGTTATATTTTATGGTACCATCTATAGCATAATGGGAAAGATCATCAACGCTAACGTCTCCCAATTTGGTAATTCTGTTTAAAGAACCTCTTGCTCCTACAGAGAAACCATTGCCTACATGCTTGGATACACCAATATAGGAAATGGATGGAAGAATGTTCCAATGGTCGTTGACATTGAAAAACTCACTACCAAAAGAACCTGTGGCCGCGGCAGGAAGATTTTCATCATTTGCAGGGAACACGTCAATAGCGTTAACCCCAAACTGTATTTGCCAAGGATTATTTTCGTCTTGCGCTTGTATGCTGTTAAATCCTACAAAAAGCAGGGCAACAACCAATAATTTGCTAAGATGTTTCATGTTGAATTTTTTAAGTTTAAGTGTTTATTAGCTGCAAATGTAAGTTGTTAAATATTATTAACAAAATCAATTTCCTATTTTTTTTAACACAGTTTATAGGAAAAACGGGGCTTTTAAACGATATTTAATTCCCTCCCGACTTCGGTGAAAGCCTGGATCGCAAAATCCAAATGTTCCTTTTTGTGCGCTGCCGAAAGTTGGACACGAATCCTTGCTTTCCCCTTGGGGACCACGGGGTAAAAGAACCCGATTACATAAATCCCCTTTGCTAAAAGCATAGCGGCCATTTTTTGTGAGAGTTTGGCATCATAGAGCATAACGGGGACTATGGCGGAATCACCATCGATAATATCGAATCCGGCACTTTTCATTCCTTTTTTAAAGTAATCCGTGTTTTCCTGGAGCCGGTCTCTAAGTGTGGTATCTTTTTCCAACATGTCAAATACCTTAATGGAAGCCCCGACAATGGCAGGTGCCAAGGAGTTGGAAAATAGATAGGGCCTTGAACGTTGCCGAAGGATTTCTATAATTTCTTTTTTACCGGTCGTATAACCGCCCATGGCACCGCCCAGGGCCTTGCCTAAAGTGCCCGTAACAATATCAATACGGCCCATTACGCCTTTTTCCTCTAAAGTACCTTTTCCCTTTTTCCCGATGAATCCCGTTGCATGGCATTCGTCTATCATGACCATGGCGTCATACTGGTCGGCCAGATCGCAAATCTTGTCCAATGGCGCTACCAGGCCGTCCATGGAAAAGACACCGTCCGTCACCACAATTTTAAACCTGGCCCCATCCTCGTTCGCCTGTTGTAATTGTTTTTCCAGATCTGCCATGTCGCTATTGGCATATCTATAGCGCTTTGCTTTACAAAGCCGCACGCCATCTATAATGGATGCATGGTTCAGGGAGTCCGAAATAATGGCATCCTGTGCGGACAGTAAGGGTTCAAAGACCCCTCCATTGGCATCAAATGCGGCAGCGTACAGTATGGTATCTTCCGTTCCGTAAAAATCGGCTATTTTTTTTTCCAATTGTTTATGGATATCCTGTGTGCCGCAAATAAACCGCACGGAGGACATTCCAAATCCATGGCTGTCCAAGGTGTCCTTAGCGGCCTGTATTACATCCGGGTGGGACGAGAGCCCCAAGTAATTATTGGCACAAAAATTTATGACCTCTTCTCCACTGTCTATTTTAATGACCGCATCCTGGGGGGTAACTATGATACGCTCTTCTTTGTAAAGGCCGTCACTTTTTATGCCTTTTAACTCTTCCTGTAAAAACGTCTTTATTTTTCCGTACATGTTCTTTTTAAATATGTGCTATATTAATTTTGTCCGAAATATACACAATGATTTTGTCCGCTACCTCAAAACCTAGGTTTGAATAGGCCATTGCATAATTTTCCAATTGTTCATGATATTTTGTGCTTTCACCTCCTGTCTTATAGTCAATAATGTAGGCTTTTTTATCCTTAATGGCAATTCTGTCCGGTCTTAAGACCATATTGTTTTCCATAAGTACATCCCGCTCGTTCCAAATATTGAATTCATTGGAAAAGAAGGGCCTCAATTCTGGATGATCAATAATTTTAAGGATTTTGATTCTCGTATTTTCCTCCTCTTTTTCGGACAGAAGACCTTTCACGATAGCCTTTTTAATAGCACCTTCCATATCTTCCTTATATGTTATTTCCCCTAAGACGGCATGGATTATATTACCTTTTTCAATAGCGGACTCCCTATTGCTTTCCCAAAGCATACCGGCCTTTGTTAAAATCTTAAAATCAGATCTGTTTTTTTGGGTATATGTATAGGATATATCAAGACTGGGGCTTGTTTGCGTTGTACGAGGGGTGTTAAATGCTAAGGTTCCAAATTTATATTCCAACTTCTCGGGATTCCATAAATTAACGGTATTCAAATAATGGATAAATAGGCCCGAATACAAATCGCTCTTATAGCTTCCGTCCTTTCTCAAATCACGTAAACTAATTACGTAAAGACCGGATATAGCCCTTGTGAGGGCCACGTACAATAAATTAAAGGCATCCAATTGTAATTTATGTTCTTCTTCATAATAGAGGTCGGATGCTATGGCACTATAAGCCGTAACTTCTTTTTTCTTGTTGATCAATAATTCCTTAAAGCCCGAAAACTTTTCAGGTGCAACGGGAACCCATAATTTAGGGGTTATTTCTTCTAGGATATTGGTGTTGGCATATGGAAAAATAACAATAGGAAATTCCAGTCCCTTGGCCTTATGAACGGTCATTATCTGTACCGCATTTATATTTTCGGGGGTATTTATACTCAAAGTATGACCTTTCTTTTCCCAATAGGAGAGAAAGGAGGATATGTCCGCTCCCTGTTTTTGCTCCACTTCCATGATTAAATCCATAAAAGCGGTTATATGGGCATCTGAACCTGGGGCAAGATCAAACTTTTTTATGGCACGTTCTATACCGTCATACAGCGTCTCCCGTTGGAATTTGCGGATATTAAAATCAAATTCCTCGATTAAA
The DNA here is from genome assembly GCF_047345125.1 of Maribacter spongiae. Classification (NCBI taxonomy): domain Bacteria; kingdom Pseudomonadati; phylum Bacteroidota; class Flavobacteriia; order Flavobacteriales; family Flavobacteriaceae; genus Maribacter; species Maribacter spongiae. Next base: position 15,962 of record NZ_JBLFEQ010000001.1, read on the forward strand.
ACCGTTTCCAAATGATGTATTCTTTTTTGAATACTGCTATGTATATCACCGGCATCGGAATATAAAAACCGTAAGAGGTCATAATTGATTTCTTCGGACTTGGGATACAGGGCAAACTTCATGAGGTCCACCAGAAATTTAACACAGGTACTTTTGGACAGCAATAACGATTCACTGGAGATAATGGGAATATCCTGGGCCATGAGATAATCCGCCAATGCGATACCGTGCTTTTTTTTCCGGGTAAGAATACAGATGTCTCCATAATCAAACCCTTTCAAAAGAACTTCCTGAATTGTCTCAAAGGTTCTTTGTCCATAACCTTCATCGGTTTCCTCCTCTAGGAACGATAGTTTTACAAAACCTCCTTTTTTGTTATTGGTCTGTTGCCGATTCCCTTTTTTAAAGAGTTCTTGATATATGGGACTGTCTAAAAAAGGACTAACGCTCTGAAAGAAATCATTATTAAAATGTATGATTTCATCGTAGCTACGATAGTTTTTGGGTAAGGATCGGGTTTCTCCATTTACGGAAAAAGGTTGAACTTTTTTAGCGGTAAGTTCAAGAAATTGTTCCGCTTTACCTCCGCGCCACCGATATATGGCCTGCTTGGGATCTCCAACGATAAATAGCGAACCTTGTTCGCCCCGATTGTCCATGCCTTCTAACGCACTGCCTATCAAAGGAATGAGATTGCTCCATTGCATTTCCGAGGTGTCTTGAAACTCATCTATAAAATAATGGCGGTATTTTTCTCCCAACCGCTCATAGATAAAGGGTGCAGGCTGGTTTTTTATTTCTTTGGATATAATATTATTGAATTCCGATATGGAAAGCTGGTCTTTCTCCTGTTGGATGTTTCTAAGCTCTTTTTGTATGACGTTCAATAAGGTGAGTGGAACAAGATTTCTATAGGCGTTTAAGAAAAACCCTCTATGATAGATTTGCGTTTTTAGGGCGGTATATCTTTTTAGGAATGCCGTAGTTAGTTCCAGGGATGGAGGCGTAACATTGGCTTTTACAATGTTGCCCTGTATAAGACTCTCTTCCAATTTGTTGCTGTATAGGGCATTGGGCGAGAAATTACCGGCTTTTGCCTTTTTAAAATGATTTGGAAGTGTCTCTCTGGGGAAGTCCGTGAACTCCAACCCTACCTGTTCAATATATTCCAGGGTTTCCCCTGCGATCTCAATAGATTTTTTTTCTGCCGCCTTTATTTTTAAAAGGAGTTTTTGCCGTAATCCCAGGAAGTTGGCAAGCTCCTTATCCTCGAACGATTTTATATGGGAGGTATTGTTTTCGTCGAACAGCAATTGGCCCATCTTAAGTAGATCATACCCCATGTCCCAACTTCTATTGTCATCAATTTTTTCCAAGGCAAAGTCCAATAGTATCTTGGTAAGCCCCATATCCTTCCCGGCCTTGGAAATAAGTCGTCCTACCGCTTCGTCCAGGAGCAGGTCCCGGTCCAATACAACTTCAAAATTTTGAGGTAATTTTAGGTCCTTGGCAAAAGTCCGTATTAATCTATGCGTAAACTTATCGATCGTAGAAATGTCAAAGAAAGCATAGTTGTGTAGAATTTCCTTAAGTCTATGTCCACTCAATTTTTGAAGTGTTCGGGCGGGGAGTTTTAGCTCTTTTGATATCTCTAAAAATAGCGGGGATGCGGTATTTTCAATATCCGTTATGCTAAATTGATAAAGACTGTCCAAAATACGGTGCTTCATCTCGTTCACGGCTTTATTGGTAAACGTTATGGCCAGGATACGCTTGAAACCGTTCGCGGAGGAAAGGACGATTTTAAGGTATGCTTTGGAAAGTGCATAAGTCTTTCCCGAACCTGCGGAAGCATTATATATTTTAAACGGACAGTCCTCCACCTGATTTTTATATGCAAAATAAGGATTAAAGCACAGTTCTTAACAAATAATTATAGGAATATAAATGTTAAAATCTGTAAATTTGAAATACAACAAATATTAACATAAAAACGATAAAATTATGGCTTTTGAATTACCAAAATTGCCTTATGCGTATGATGCCCTGGAGCCTCATATTGATGCTAGGACAATGGAAATACATCATACAAAACACCACAACGGATATACGACCAAGTTAAATGGAGCCATTGCGGGAACGGAACTGGAAGGAAAATCCATTGATGCGATACTCTCTAATTTGGATATGGACAACGGTGCCGTGAGAAACAATGGAGGTGGATTCTACAACCATTCGCTTTTTTGGAACATTCTTTCCCCTAATGGAGGAGGAAACCCTAGTGGGGAGTTGGCCAACGCGATCAATGAAGCTTTTGGTTCTTTTGATGGGTTTAAAGAAAAGTTCAGTGCGGCGGCAGGGACAAGATTTGGCTCTGGATGGGCCTGGCTTTGTGTTCACAAAGGCGGAAAAGTAGCGATATGTTCCACTCCCAATCAGGACAATCCGCTCATGCCCGGAGTTGGATGTGGAGGACACCCTATTTTAGGTCTTGATGTATGGGAGCATGCTTATTATCTAAATTATCAAAATAGAAGACCTGATTACGTGAGTGCTTTTTTCAATATTATAAATTGGGACGAGGTGGCTAAAACGTACGCAGAAAATAAATAACGACAAACAAGGAAAATACTTGTTAAATTAAAGAGTGACAACCACTTAGAGCACCATCTTTAAGTGGTTTTTTCTTGGCTTTCCCCTATAGAAAAGGGTGGAGAAGCCTCCACCCTTTTCGTCCCAAATCTTACCATAAACTTAACCTACTTATGCTATGGCGATACTAAATTACTGGTATTGTGGGAAATAAAAAAGATTTTTTTTAAAATTTTAAATTCTTTGACCCTTTTGTGGCTATAGTAAATATGACGGCTCATCGATAAAGGGGATTATAACGGTTTAGATTTGGGCAATAAAAAAGGCGGAGCAATGCTCCACCTTTTTTCCCCAAATCTTACCATGAACTTAACCTACTTATGCTATGGTCCCCCAAAAATATAGTTCTTATACGCTCTAGAAAAAGGTATTGGATAAACGTTCTGATCTTTAGATGAAATACCCGTTATGTATTATTGTCCTACAGTAAAAAAATAAAAGAAGACGATGTTCGATCTATAAAAAATAAAAGGCGGAGCATTGCTCCGCCTTTTCCCCAAATCTTACCATGAACTTAACCTACTTATGCTATGGTCCTCCAAAAGTATAATTTATAAAAACGTATAAAAAAGGTATTGGTCTAACTTCCAATATATGGGTTGAACGACCTTTAAATAATGATTTGTGCCATAGAGTTATAAGAAAATAAGACAAATAAATTGAAGAAAGGAAAAAACGGTCGATAGTGAAAATAAAAAAGGTGGAGAACTCTCCACCTTTTTTGCCCCAAATCTTACCATGAACTTAACCTACTTATGCTATGGCAAGTCTAAAATAGAATGGCTCCTATCCAAAAAAACCATTCTATCGTTTAACTGCATGTTTTATCGACAAAATACACAATTGATATGAATTTCATCGATGAAATGTTAATAAGCCCTTTCGTTCTTGCCTTCATAAAAGTTGATAAAAGCTTTATTTACTACTCGATTTCCGCCAGGGGTAGGATAGTTTCCCGTAAAATACCAATCTCCTAAATTCTTTGGGCAGGCCTTATGTAAACTGGCAATGGATTGATAAATGATCTGCACCTCGGCATTTATATCATCGGAACTTAATAACTGACCTATTTTATGGGATATTTCATTTGCGCTAAAAGGGGCGTAAAATTTCTTTACATAGTTTATTACATCCTTGTCCTTGGATTGGGTCTGTTGTAAACATTTCTTGTAGATGGCATCAACTAGGTCCATGGAGTTATTTTCCTTATGCAGTTCCAATGCTGCTTTGAATGCTATAAAATCTTCCAATTTGGCCATGTCTATACCATAACAGTCCGGATACCGTATTTGGGGGGCGGAAGAAACAACAATAATCTTTTTAGGGGATAAACGGTCCAAAATCCTGAGAATACTTTTCTTTAGCGTTGTGCCCCTAACGATACTATCGTCTATAATAACAAGGTTATCCCCTTTTTTTACAGAGCCATAGGAAACGTCGTATACATGGGCCACCAAATCGTCCCTGCTACTATCTTGGGTAATAAAGGTCCTTAATTTAGCATCTTTAATAGCTACTTTTTCGATCCGTGGTCGCACTTCCAGTATTTCATGGAGTTGCTCGCTGGTTATTCCGGAACCCAGGGCCAAAATTTGCTCCTCTTTCTTTTTGTTCAAATAATTTTGAGCTTCTTTGACCATGCCAAAAAAAGAAGTTTCCGCAGTATTGGGAATATAGGAGAATACCGTTTTTTTTATGTTATGGTCAATGGCCTCAAGAATCTGGGGAAATACCAGTTTTCCCAATTCTTTTCGTTCCTGGTAGATTTCTTTATCACTACCCCTTGAAAAATAGATACGTTCAAAAGAACACGCTTTTCTTTCCGTGGGCTCTAAAATTTCTTTAATGGATGTTTTCCCGTCCTTCTTTATAATAATGGCATGACCGGGATCCAATTCCTTTACGCTGTCATAAGCCACATTAAAAACGGTCTGTATGGCGGGCCTTTCCGATGCCACGACTACAACTTCATCATCTTTATAGTAATAGGTAGGCCTTATTCCTGCGGGATCTCTTAGAACAAAGGCATCCCCGTGCCCTAATAAGCCTGCCATGGCATAACCACCATCAAAATTTTTGGCCGCACGTCTTAAAATTTTGGAGACCTTGAGTCGCTCGGCTATAATAGGGGAAGCTTCTTGCTTGGAATACCCTTCTTTTTTTATTTGCTTATACAGCTTGGCCACTGCATCATCTAGAAAATGACCTATCTTTTCCATTACGGTTACCGTATCCGCCATTTCTTTTGGATGTTGCCCCAACTGTATCAAATTATCAAAAAGCTCATGGACATTGGTCATATTAAAATTTCCTGCCACAATAAGGTTTCGGTGCATCCAGTTGTTCTGCCTAAGGAAGGGGTGGACACTTTCAATACTGTTTTTCCCAAAAGTCCCGTACCTTACATGGCCCAATAGCAGCTCACCTATATAAGGAATATGTTTTTTCTGTAGGGCCACGTCATTTTCATATTCCGGATGTTCCTTAAGTTCTTTATTGATACGGTCATTTATCTGGGCAAAAATATCCTGAATGGGCTGTTGATCGGAAGATCGTACACGGCTCATATAACGTTGCCCCGCTTCAACATCCAATTTTATACTCGCAAACCCTGCACCATCTTGTCCACGGTTGTGCTGCTTTTCCATCATGAGGTACATTTTATTTACACCATAAAATGCGGACCCGTATTTTTCTTTATAATACTCAAGCGGTTTGAGTAAACGGATGACCGAAATACCACACTCATGTTTAATAGCGTCACTCATTTTTTATTTTCTTGTATTGTTTTAAACGACCCATTTTATTTTAACCTACTTGTTGGATAAATACCTCTCCTTCGGGGGAGGGGTTAAAAAGCACTAAAATAAGGGGCGTATGGTTATTGTAATTCAATGTCAAACTGTGTTAATGCCTTAAATTGATGTAATCTTTTCATGATGTCCTTTCTTTTTAAGCCTACCATTCTTTCCGTGCCGAAGCGTTCTACGCAAAACGATGCCAAATTGGAACCGTGAATTACGGCATTTTTCATATTCTCGAAAGATATATCGTTCGTGTCCGTCAAATAACCGGAAAATCCACCTGCAAAAGTATCGCCCGCACCAGTAGGGTCGAACACTTCCTTTAAGGGTAATGCAGGAGCAAAAAAGACCTCGTCTTCATGAAACAGAAGAGCGCCGTGCTCCCCTTTTTTGATGACTACGTATTTAGGCCCCATTTCAAAGATTTTTTGTGCCGCTTTTACCAAGGAGTATTCACCGGTCAACTGGCGGGCTTCCTCATCGTTTATCGTAATAACGTCTATTTCCTTTATAACGGTCAAAAGCTCATCTAATGTATGGTCCATCCAAAAATTCATGGTATCCAGAATGATAAGTTTTGGTCGCTTTTCCAATTGATCGATTACACTGAGCTGAATATTGGGATGGAGATTTCCCAACATTACTACATCCGGGTTTTTATACCCTTTGGGAACAACGGGATCAAAGTTGGCCAATACATTTAGGTCCGTAACCAAGGTATCCCTGGAATTTAGATCGTTGTGGTATTTGCCTTTCCAGTAGAAGGTCTTGCCACCTTCCACGATCTCAAGGGAGGAAATGTCTATATTCCTGGAGGTAAACAAGTCCAGGTATTCCTTTGGAAAATCTTCTCCAACTACAGAGACTATGGCTGAATCTACATCAAATTGCGAAGCGGCCAAGCCAATAAAAGTGGCCGCACCACCAAGAATTTTATCCGTTTTCCCAAATGGTGTTTCAATAGCGTCAAAAGCAACCGTACCTACAATTAAAAGTTTCCCCATTCATTCTAAATTTCGGTGCAAATATACAGCTTTGGATTGCGAATAGCGAGCTATGAACAGGTGTTCCGATGATTAGTTGCTAAAAACCATTCAAAAGAAAGAAAATGATTACTTTCTTCCAAAATCCGCAGGGATTTCGCCCCAGGCCTTGGTCTCCCATTTTACAATAGGGGTATCATAGGTATTCTGTTTTAACCAGGAGACCGCACGGCGGATCAGATCAAAAAGGACCTTGTTTTTTTGATGCTCTACCAACTTGGTATTACAATTTTTTTTTCGCACCCAGCTCATGGCCGTTCTAGAATCCGTATAAATGATCCGATCGCTCTTTTGCTCTTTTAAAAAGGCCAGACCATGAACAATGGCCAAAAACTCTCCTATATTATTGGTGCCTTCGGGAAACGGGCCCTGTTTGAACAGCTTTTTTCCGGTTTTGGTATCCACGCCCCGGTATTCCATTATGCCTGGATTACCGCTTGAGGCCGCATCTACGGAAATGGAATGGTAATTAGGTTGCCCTATTTTTAGAAGTTCTTTGGGAGAGAGTTCCGGCCCTCCTTTCTTTTTCCCCTTATATGCCGCATAATTACTATTGTACGCTCTTTGGGCGATTTGAAAATTGGGAAAAGATTTGAATTCCGCACCTTTGTGGCCGGATATGGCCGCTTTGCACTCTTCCCAGGAGGTATAAATCCCGGGACGTTTGCCCTTCCATACTACATAAAACTTTCCCTTTTTGGCCATAAAACAAAATTCTTGAGAGCCTTAACGTATATTATAGTTTATCCGGAATTACTTTTGGCCGTCCCGGGGGGGGGGTTAAAATTTCTTCAATGATCCTTGGGAAATACGCATATTCCAATTCATGGACTTTTTTTGCAATGTCCTCCGGGCTATCTTTTGGTTCAACTGTGACCTTTGCCTGATGGATAATGGCCCCTTCGTCATAATTGGCATTTACATAGTGTATCGTAATACCTGTTTTAGTCTCGTTGTTCTCCCTGACCGCCTCATGAACACGCATTCCATACATACCTTTTCCTCCATATTTAGGTAAAAGGGCCGGGTGGATGTTTACGATACTATCCGGAAAAGCTTCGATTAGATTTTTAGGGATTTTCCATAGAAAACCGGCAAGCACTATGAGGTCCGGTCGCAGGGAGCGTAACACATTCAGTACACAGTCGCTCTCCATGAATGCCGTTTTATTAAAACACAGGCTGCTTATATTAAGCCGATTGCATCTGTCCAAAACTTTAGCATCCCTTTTATTTGTGAGTACAGCGGAAACCTGTACGTGGGGTCTATCATTAAAATAATGTACAATGTTCTCAACATTGGAACCCGATCCGGATGCAAAGAGGACAATTCGTTTGGTGCTCAAAAGAAAATCATTTTTAAGTTAGACCGGCCCGGCAAGGTTGCCGGGATATGACAAAAATAAGATAAAGAAATAGACCTGCCTGCCGACCGACATGAATTAAAGGAAGGGGCAAAAATTTTATAAGAGGATTTTTAAAAACCGGAAGGCCTATGATAACTCCATGCTCGTAATTTTGCGGGAAAAGGAGCGAGTGTTTCTTTAATTTTCTTAAATTACGTGACATTTTAACGACAATTGACGTTATTAATCCAAAGTTTTTTATTTTTGCCAACAATTTAAATTTTTAAAAACCGATATTATTATGTCAGACATTGCATCAAGAGTTAAAGCTATCATTGTTGATAAATTAGGAGTTGATGAAAACGAAGTGGTATCAGAAGCTAGCTTTACTAACGACTTAGGGGCAGATTCATTGGATACCGTGGAATTGATTATGGAATTTGAAAAGGAATTCGATATTCAGATCCCGGATGATCAAGCCGAAAATATCGCAACTGTTGGCCAGGCCATCAGCTATATAGAAGAAGCGAAGTAATTTTATGATTTCATAAATAGAATTCAAATTATCCATGCGGTAAATGCTCTGCATGGATAATTTTTTTTAATTTACATCTGGTTTATCTTTTAAACTAAAAATAGGTTCAATGCAATTAAAGCGAGTTGTGGTTACCGGTTTGGGGGCACTCACCCCGATTGGTAATAATATTGAGGAGTATTGGGATAGTTTGGTAAATGGTAAAAGTGGTTCAGCACCGATTACGTATTATGATGCCGAAAAATTCAAGGTAAAATTCGCCTGTGAACTAAAAAATTATAGAACGGAGGATTATTTTGATAGGAAAGAAGGCCGCAAACTGGATAGATTTGCCCAGTACGCCCTCGTGTCTTCGGACGAAGCCATCAAAGATGCCCGATTAGATCTGGATGCCCTGGACAAGTTTAGGGTAGGTGTTATCTGGGGTGCCGGAATCGGCGGTTTGGAAACCTTTCAAAATGAGGTGATGAACTATGCCCAAGGTGATGGAACACCGAGGTTCAATCCTTTCTTTATCCCAAAAATGATCGCAGATATCGCTCCGGGCAACATTTCTATAAAACATGGTTTTATGGGTCCCAACTATACTACGGTTTCGGCTTGTGCCTCTTCTGCCAACGCAATGATAGATGCCCTGAACTATATTCGCTTGGGGCATTGTGATGTAATAGTTACCGGCGGCAGTGAAGCTGCGGTGACCATTGCGGGTATGGGCGGATTTGGGGCCATGCATGCGTTGTCCACAAGAAATGACAGTCCGGAAACCGCTTCAAGACCTTTTGATGCCACTAGGGACGGTTTCGTATTAGGAGAAGGGGCAGGGGCACTTATTTTAGAGGAATACGAACATGCCAAAGCCCGTGGGGCAAAAATCTATGCTGAAGTGGCCGGAGGCGGATTGTCCAGTGATGCACATCATATGACCGCTCCACATCCAGATGGGATAGGGGTAGTACGTGTAATGGAGAATTGCCTGCGGGATGCCAACATAAGTATTGATGAGGTAGATGCGATCAATACGCATGGTACATCAACGCCATTAGGTGACGTGGCGGAATTAAAGGCCATTTCCGAAGTATTTGGCGAACACGCCAGAAATATCAATATCAATTCCACAAAATCCATGACAGGCCATTTGTTGGGCGCTGCCGGGGCCATTGAAGCCATTGCTTCCATTTTGGCCATGGAACATGGTGCGGTACCACCTACCATAAACCATACCACCGTGGACGAAAAGATAGACCAAACGTTAAATCTTACATTGAACAAGGCCCAAAAAAGAGATGTAAAGGTAGCTATGAGCAATACCTTTGGATTTGGAGGGCACAATGCCTGCGTGGTGTTCAAAAAAATTAGCTAACACACCTTTATGGCCTTCCCTAAAAATATATTCAATTCCCATTCCAAAGCGGATGGGGATTTTTTTTTGGGAATCAGGAATATATTGGGTTTTAGGCCTAAAAACCTTAATTATTACAAAAAGGCCTTTCTGCACCGTTCCATGAACAAAAGAGACGAGAAGGGAAACCCCATGAACTATGAACGCTTGGAGTTTTTGGGGGATTCCATGTTGGGAACCATTATATCCAGACATTTGTATAATGAAGTTCCAAATGGGGATGAGGGCTATTTGACCAAAATGCGCTCTAAAATCGTGAGCAGGGAGCATTTGAACGAACTAGGGAAAGACCTTAAGTTGATCAAGTTTGTAGAGAGCAGGATTCCAAAATCCCATTTTGGGGAAAATATACATGGAAATGTGTTCGAGGCCCTGGTGGGGGCCATATATTTGGACAGGGGCTATGTCTATTGTGAAAAATTCATCAACAAACGGGTCATTGAACCCTATGTGGATATCGAGCAATTGGAAGGCAGGGTCATTAGCTATAAGAGCTTGGTGATAGAGTGGTGCCAAAAGCAAAAAAAGACGTTTAACTATAATGTCTATGAAGATACGGGAAATGACTCCTTAAAGCACTTTGCCGTTAAATTGTCCATTGGGGGGAATGTAGTTTCCAAGGCAAGGGCGACCTCCAAGAAAAAAGCGGAAGAACGTGCTTCCAAACGTGCGTTTTTTGCCCTTCAGGATAAAATGGAATAAATTTTATGCGGTTATAACCTTGCGCTAATGTTGCCATAACTTTTCTTTGGTATTAAACAAAGGTTCTTCTTAGGCGGTATTGGTTAATAGTCCTATATTTACGGCTTACATTTTTTTATGGCCGCAGTCTATAAAATAAGCGATGACTTTTATGACGATTCCTTTCTTTTGATAGCCCTGCATACTACCTTGGAAGATTATTCCATGGTATATCGACTAAATCAAAACCTAAAAGCGGAATTTAAAAGGGTAAAGTCGGATCTGGACTTGGGAGAGAACGGTTCTTTTCCATTGTTTGAGTGGCAAGATGATTATGATGGCGGTTATTGGGTGCTGATCTCAAACCAAAGTTCAAAACAATTGTTTTTATCGAATAATGACCTATTCGAGCATGAACCTACGGCATCCTATCCAAAATTGGTTCCGGACCTAAAAGATGTGGATTACTTTTTGAAAATAGAAGAAGGAGAAGAAATCGATAATAAAGAAATACTTAAAACCATACTGGGTATGCCAAGGATAATGGCGGCCTATGAAGTAGAGACCGATAAACTGAAATCTAAGAACAATTTAATATTTTAAAAATGCCAACGAAGAAGAAGACGAAGATCGTAGCTACCCTGGGGCCGGCAACTAGCAAGAAAGCGGTGCTAAAAAATATGATAAAGGCGGGAGTGGATGTCTTTAGAATAAACTTTTCACACGCAGATTATGAAGATGTAAGGCAACGTGTACAGATGATACGCGAATTGAATAAGGAACTGGAAACCAACACTTCTATTTTAGCGGATCTACAGGGGCCTAAATTAAGGGTAGGTGTAATGGCAGGAGAGGTCGTTGTGAGTCCGGACGATGAAATAACCTTTGTTACGGGAGAACCTTTTGAAGGTACTTCAGAAAGGGTATATATGAATTATAAGGAATTCCCAAAAGATGTCAAGCCAGGCGAACGTATTCTTCTGGATGACGGCAAATTGATTTTTGAAGTGGTTACGACCAACGGGAAAGATGAGGTAAAGGCCAAAGTTATCCAGGGAGGGCCTTTAAAGTCCAAAAAGGGCGTGAACCTTCCCAATACCAATATCTCTTTACCGGCGTTGACGCAGAAAGATGTCAAGGATGCGGAGTTTGCCATTTCCCTAGAAGTGGACTGGATCGCACTTTCCTTTGTTCGCTTTAGTCAGGATCTGATCGATCTTCAAAATATCATCAATAAACATTCGGAACATAAAATCCCGATCGTTGCCAAGATCGAAAAGCCCGAAGCCGTAGAAAATATAGATAAGATCGTTGCATATTGTGATGGACTAATGGTGGCCCGGGGCGATTTGGGCGTTGAAGTACCGGCACAGGAAGTTCCGTTAATTCAAAAGCAATTGGTACTTCGTGCCAAGAAAGCAAGGATTCCGGTAATTATCGCCACTCAGATGATGGAGACCATGATTACCAGTTTAACGCCTACAAGGGCGGAGGTGAACGACGTGGCCAATTCGGTAATGGACGGGGCAGATGCCGTTATGCTTTCAGGGGAGACATCCGTGGGGAATTATCCCGTTCAAGTAATCGAGAAGATGGCAAGTATCTTAGAGAGTGTAGAAGGTTCGGAACTTATACATGTTCCTCATGAACCTCCCCATATCCGTACCAATAGATATATTACAAAATCGGTCTGTTATCATGCCGCACTCATGGCCAATGAAATTAAGGCCAAGGCCATCTCTACCTTGACCAATAGCGGATACACGGCATTTCAAATTTCGGCCTGGAGACCAAGCGCACACATTTTGGTCTTTACCTCCAACAAAAGAATCCTAACGCAGTTGAACCTGCTATGGGGCGTAAAGGCATTTTATTATGACCGGTTTGTCTCTACGGATGAAACCACCGAAGATGTGAACCAGATCGCATGTAAAAAAGGATTCCTGGATGTTGGGGATATGTTGATCAGTCTGGCGGCAATGCCCATTAAAGATAAGGGAATGGTAAACACATTGCGGGTTACGGAAATAGAAAACTGTAATTTTTAACTTGAAAACTCCCCGACCTTTGGGTGGGGGTCCGATTTCACCGCTCCTTTAGAGCCATTCGAACTGCCTTTTTGGGCAGTTGGGGGTGAGGTAGAATACAAAATTCGATTTTTGGGTCCTAGGGCAAAAAGACCCCGATACTTGCTAAAATATTGGGGGTTTTATTATTGAACCCGTTCAAACTTTTTCAATGGGTTAAAAAATCGCCTTTTTGCACCCTGACTTTGTCATTTTTTCCTTCCCTAGTGAATATCATGATTTTTTAGTGGCGTTCCATTTTGCGGATGAAAACCTTTTGCGTAGATCTGCTATCAAGGTTTTATTAAATCTAAATTTTATAGGAACGATGTTCTTGACCCGATGCTCGGAAGACTCAAAAGAATATTTTAAAAAATCCATACGGGTATTTTGTATAACATTTCTAATAGTTTTGCCTAACCTGTTATACGAAATACCTGCATGATTCATTTTATACAACCTCTTATACTATATGGGGTAGCGAATAATTCTTATTTTTGGAAAAACGGACATAAATACAGAGTTATTTATGTGTTGTGCCACATTTACAAAACCAGATAGATGATTACAAACCAAGAAACTTTTAGAGACATAATATTAGAAAAACTTCCTAAAAATTCTTGGATAAATCTTTTAGAAATCTATCAAATTGTAGAAAGTAATATTGACCATTTCGAGTCAGGAGATTTTGACCCACTAGCTGATTACAACCAACAGGAAAGATGGAAAAGAAATGTTAGGAATGCTTTGCAAACTCTTAAAGCAAAAGACAAAATTCAATGGGACGGAAATGCTAACTATCTTCTCGGAGCAAATTCCATTAGAGCAATAAAAAAATCAACGAGCGAAAAATCGAAAACGGATTTGAGTAATGACGATAAATTATATGTTCAACGTGCAAAACTCGCTTTTCCGATTTTGGTAAGACAAGCCAGAGCTGAAAAACCAATATTTTATTCTGATTTAGCCCGAGAAATTGGAATGCCTAATGCTCGGAATTTGAACTATGTTTTAGGAGCTATTGGTAATTGGATTAAGGACTTAGCAAAGAAAACCGACAAAAAAATACCTCTTATAAACTTTATAGTCATAAATAAATCCGAAGAAATTCCAGGCTCAGGAGTTGAAGAATTTATTGAATATTCTGATTTTCAATCATTAAACAAAAGTCAAAAAAGAAAAGTAGTTGACAAAATACTTACTGACATCTATTTATACAAAGATTGGTATTGGGTTTTATCAGAACTTAACTTAAAACCTCTAGAAACAGATTTTGACCAAAAATTAAAAGAACCTAGACCACGTTATGGCAAAGGAGGAGAAAGCGAACAACATAAAGACTTTAAAAACTTCATAGCCGGAAATCCAGAATTGTTTGGACTATCAACCAAACTCAACGGAGTTACTGAATATGAACTACCTTCAATGGACTTGATAGATGTTGTTTTTAAGAACAAAGATGAAATTATTGGAATTGAGGTAAAATCATTTATTTCAAATTCTGCAGATATTCAAAGAGGACTATTTCAATGTGTAAAATATAAAGCTTTGTTAGAGGCGGAACAAATAGTAAATGACCTTATTCCAAATAGTCGAGTAATATTAGCGTTAGAAACCAAATTACCTGATAATCTAATTGCAATTAAAAACCAATTAGGAATAGAGGTTTACGAACATAACGCGAATAAAAAACGTGGCACAACAATGTATATAAAACATAGCTAGTATAGGCTTTCCGAGAGGTTTGTATGTATTTGCAAAGTCGCCAAATTTTTAAATTTGGCTTTTAAGATAGAAAAGATAAAAACAAAACATAAAAATTCGGCTCTGTGTTTGTCCGAAAAGCTAGTGTCTTTTTGCACGCTACGTTTCATATACGAGACCGTTGTAGCCAATTTGAGAAAAACAGAATTTAAATGCCAAGTCATAAAACATTAAAAAGCGTTTCCCATAATTTCGGACACTCATTTGTGAGTTTAATGAACTATATGGAAACTGACTATTTTCTTGGATTATTATTGACTGAAATGCGGAAAACTGGACTCAATAGACTTGAAGTCGACATTCTAAACAATAAATCAGAACCGAAAGAATTATTGACAAGAAAAATCTCAAAATCAATCGGATATTGGACAAAATGGTTTCCAAAATTAGTTGAGGACAGTGGCTCATCAATGGGTTTTGTAAAAAGTGCGGAAATGACAATTGAATTTGACTTGACTTTGAGCAGACCTTATCCACACGACAATCGATTTATCGAAAACCCATATGTGTGCGGAATAAAAATTATTGACGACAACGGAAAAGAATATTTAAAAGAACAAAAAGGCTGGTGGTTTCCAGAAGTTTTGGATAATAAAACAAAAATTAAAAACTGGCTACAACAATGGCTATAAGTAATTGCTTGTTCTCGCATACTTCTGAAAATCCGCTAGGATTTTCAGTTTGGTGTGTACTTGCAAAGTTAAGTGCTAACCCACGCAACTACTCATAGCCGAGACCGTTGCCTTTAATTTTGCCCCGTCCTGAATAAAGGCTACATAATTTTTACAATTATGTACAAAAATGACAAAGTAATTAGACGTTATTCAGAATCTTTTAAACTCAAAATTTTAGACGAACTTACCACTGGAAAACTAAACAAGTATCAATTAGGTAAGGCTTATGGTATCAACTCTTCTACCATTAACGAATGGATTAAGAAGTACAATCGTAAAGACCTAATGAACACCAGAGTAACCGTGAAAACAAAAGACGAAATAACTCGTATTAAACAGCTTCAAAAGGAAATTGAACAGCTTAAAAAAACTGCTCTTGAAAAAGGATATGGATGCTTTAATCGATGAATCCTATCTAGAGGTAGCTGCAGAACAGCTTGGTTATAAATCTGTTCTAGAACTAAAAAAAAGCTAAATATCAAGCCTTAATAAAAGCCAGGAAAAAGTCAAAGGGATTTGCTTCTTTAGCTAATGTTTGCAACTGTTTAGACCTTAAACGTGATGCCTACTACAAATACAAACGTAGAGAAGACAAGCGTTTAGAGATGGAGAAAAAGGTTGTAGAAATAGTCAAGAATAGACGCAAATCCCTTCCTAGGGAAGGTGTTAGAAAACTTACCAAATCACTAGATACTGAGTTTTCAAATGCCAATCTAAAAGTAGGTAGAGATACCCTATTCAAAATTCTTAGAAAATACAATATGCTCACACTTAGAAAGAAACCAACTTATAAAACAACTAATTCATTGCACAGGTTCTACAAGTACAAGAACATCATTAAAAACATCGAAACAACTAAACCAAACCAAGTCTGGGCAAGCGATATCACTTACATCAGAACTATAAAAGGTTTTTGTTATCTAGCACTTATTACAGATATGCACAGCCGAAAAATAGTTGGATATGACATTAGTGACAGTCTAGAACTTAAAGGCTGTGAAAGAGCTTTAAACAAAGCTTTATATCAAGCTAAAGACACCACAGGACTTATTCATCATTCGGATAGAGGCATACAGTATTGCAGCAACGTTTACACGCAAATTTTAAAAAGAAACGACATTGGAATTAGTATGACTGAAGAAAACCATTGCTATGAAAATGCCGTCGCTGAACGTGTAAACGGTATCTTAAAAGACGAGTTCTATCTCGACCAAACCTTTGATAGCTTAAAACACGCTAAGCGTGCAACAAAAAATGCAATCAATCTATACAATGAAATTAGATTACATCTATCTTTAAACTATAATACACCTAATATGGTATATTTAAAAACAGCGTAAATCTATTTTTAACCTGTAGCCATATTTCAGGACTAGACATTTGAAAGAAAATCATAACATATCGGAATACCTAGTTACTGAAATTAATTCTCAGGTTTTCTTCAAAGAATTCACATTTTCCAAAAATGAATTTTATCCCGAAGGTGGCACAAAAGAACTTGCTGATAACATACTGATTCTAGACGATTTACTTTTCATCATTCAGATTAAAGAAAGGAATATTAACGAAGCAAAACATTCTACTGAAAATTGGTTCAAAAATAAAGTTCTAAATAAGGCAAAAAAACAAATAAAAGAGACCTCTAAGTATTTAAAAAAATATGATTCGATTCCTATCGTGAATCGTCAAAATCAAACCATAGATGTTTCAAAAGTTAATTTACAAAACATCAATAAATTGATAATTTATAAATGTGATGTTAAATTAAAGGAAGAGTATGAGCTGCTAAAATTTAACGAAAGTAAAATCGAAGGACTAATACATATTTTCAATATTAATGATTATTATAATATTTGCGAATTTCTTGTAACTCCAAGTGAATTAGACGAGTATCTAAAATTCAGAGAAGAACTATTCTTAAAACATAGAGAATTCGTTAATAGTTGTAAGGAGCAATATATAATTGCTCACTTTTTAAATAGTGATAATACTGATTTCGTTAATCTTGATTTTCTTTCAAATATGTCTGAATATGATTCGGATTTAAACAGTTATAGAATTAATAACTTTATGGAGTCTTTTCGAGAAAAGATTAGAATTCCTGAACAACGTCAATCTAACGATTATCATATTTTAATAGCTGAGATTGCCAAATTAAAGCGTTACGAATTATCTGAGTTCAAAAAACGTTTTCTTTCAATTATCGAAACAGCTAAGAAAAATGAATTTTCATTACCGCTAAGGTTTTATATTTCTAGAACTGACTGTGCTTTTATCTTTTTACCGCTTTCAATGGATAAGACAACTGATTGGGAGAGAGCTTTAATCAATTTTACAGAAATATATAAATACAAAAAAAGAGCTACAAAAGCAATAGGTCTGGTATGTTTCAAGCAAGATGAGTTTATATATTTAAACTGGACTATGTTAAAGAGTAAATGGAAATTCGATGAAGAATTATCGCAATTAGTTGAAAAAGAATCCGAGTATTATGGCGAAGGAGAAATATCAAAAATTCCTCGTTATAAATTCAAGAAAAACTAGCTACAACAAAACCTATAAACAATACGGGCTTCGGGCTTAAACGAATGGTTTGTGTATTTTTATAAAGTCCGCAAAATCTTTGGGATTTTGCTTTAGACAAAAAAAAGAAAAAACAAAACCAAAAGATTTCGCTATGTGCGTGGCGGAAAGCAAACGCTAGTTTGCTCCCGTACTGTTCATAGCTAAACCGTTGTACAGCATTTGCCAAGAAAACTGAAAAAGGGATGAAAATAAAATTAAACGAATCAGAAAACTCAATCGAAATCAAAGATGGGCTAAAAAATCAATATCTGATTTTAAAAATTTTAATGATATTAAATTTAGCAAACGCAGTAATCCGAATATTTGGAAAACAAACAACTGAATATGGTTTTATTGAATATATCTGGATTGGATTGGGAATTATTTCATTAGTTGTTCTTTTTATGTTTTTGTTTAAAATGTCAACCGCAGAAAAAATTCCTATTGGACAAATAAATCGACTAGAAGAAAAGACTGTGTTTGGAAAGAAAAGGTTTGCGCTAGAATTGAAAAACGGAAAGAAAAGGAATTTGGGAAATTTCAAAACTCAATCTGACTTGATTAAAGCTCGTGAACTTTTTAAAACAATTGGAATCGCAAACTGAATATAAAAAACGTTGTACAACAATGTATAACCACAATTACGGCGTCCTCGATAGCTATCGGGACGACTACGTCCGAATCCACTCGGAATTGCTAAGGCTTGCGACCCAACCGAAAAACCAATAACTTCAGTCCCATAACTGCGGTTATACGAGACCGTTAGCACACATAAAACAAAAAATCGTGCTAAAATTGAACGATTACGGAAAACCGTATAGTTTCTTTTTAGTAAAAAAATAGATTTGAAATTTTAAACAAAACCAAACGGAAAAAGAAAAATTATGGCAGGAATTTTAGGATTATTAAGTTTTGCATTATTTATTGCATTAATTGTTGGACTTGTAAAACCATCATTAGTATTGCGTTGGACAAATAAACCAACTCGATTAAAAGTTATTGGATATTGGTTTTTAAGTATAGTTATTACAGGAATTTTAGGAGTTATGTTTATTGACGACACAATAAATGCAAAAGCAAATATTGAAAGTGCGAATAAATATATAGAAAATGGAAATTACTCAAACGCAATTTCAGAGTTAGAAAAAATTCAAGAAACTGACAGTTTATATAATAATGCTCAATTATTAATAAAAAGGGCTGACAGTTTAAGCAACTTAACAGACGAAGAAAAAAGAATTGCCAATGAACTAAAAGCAGAAAATGCTAAAAAAGAAGAACTTTTAAAACAAAAAGAACAACTTGAAAGAGAAATAAAATCAATAGACGAAGGAATAAAATTTGCTGATGGAAACTCAATAGATGAACTTCAAATGGATATAGTTGTTTTCGGAAGTTGGGCGAAAATAATTAAAGAAGCAGAAGAGTCAGAAAATACTGAAATTAAAAATTTAGGCAAAAAACTTAAATCAAAAGTTTCTCGAATACAAATTAGAGAATTTCCAAATTTGAGAAAACAATATGCGAAAATTGTTGCAAACAAAATGTGGGAAAACGACATTGAAGTTTCAGCAAATGGAACTGGGAAAAAATATATAAATTTTAGTGGAGGAGTATTTGCTGCTAATAAAAACAAAAAGGAATTTCAAACTCAAGTTCAAGAAGTTTTGAATATGTTTAGGTTTAAACAATCAAGATATCGCTGGTATAAAGGAGAAAGTGAGTACACTTATTATACAATGTTTGAGGGAAAAGATTCTGAACCTGTAACATTTGAATAATAATAACGTGTGCTAACAACGTATAAAATTAATTGCTAGTTCTAGCCTACTTACGAAAATCCTGGTGGATTTTCAGATAGGTGTGTACTCGCAAAGTTAAATGCTAACCCACGCAACTACTCATAGCCGAGACCGTTAGCAACAAGGAAAAACCAAAATATTTATGAGTGATTTTTTTTCGTGTTTTGATTGGGATTCATTTTTGATGAACTCATTTGTAAGTTTGATTTTCTTAATAATTAGTATCTTAATATCCATCTTAGCAATACCTCATTTCACTTTAAAACTACTGAAGAAAAAAAGAAAGAAATTTATAACCACCAAAATATCCTATATTATTCAAGAATTTTGTGGATTTATTGAAAAATCCCCTTTTAAAGATAAGGAACTAACTTCTGAACAATTATCTATTTATACTACAAAAAAAGACTTAAAAAATCATAAGTTTATTGGAATAATAGACCTAAACTTATTCAAAGAAATAACTCATTTAAAAGTAAGGAAATTGATTTTAAGTAAGTTTCAAAATCTAAATCCTGATGAGAAATTTGACTTAGTTACTTTAGAGAAAAAAAGATTGGACAATCTTAACACTAAATTAGAGACAATAATAGGTTTTCATTCTTTAGATATTGACCAGGAAATAATATCTGACGTAAGTCAACTTTGCATTGAAATAAGAGCTTTTGAAATAAAATACAAATACAATAATTCGATAGATGATTTAATTGAACAAGGAATTGCCGAAAGAACTGGTGTATTTGGAACTATTGAAATATCAAATATTTATAAATTAATACTTGAATTATTTACTAAGCTTTTATCTCTAAAAATAATTGACGTAGAAATCAAAAAGAAAGAATAACCCAGTTGCTAACACTGTATAAAAAACATAGGGCAATTTTGGCTGAATTTAAAAGTCTGTGCTTATTTATGAGGTCGCCAAATTTCCAATTTGGCATTTAGAGAAAAATAAAAGCAAAATATGTAAATTTGGCTTAGTTATAATTCGAAATGTAGTTCTTATCCTCTGCCCTGCGTT
The DNA here is from genome assembly GCF_047345125.1 of Maribacter spongiae. Classification (NCBI taxonomy): domain Bacteria; kingdom Pseudomonadati; phylum Bacteroidota; class Flavobacteriia; order Flavobacteriales; family Flavobacteriaceae; genus Maribacter; species Maribacter spongiae. The sequence goes on from NZ_JBLFEQ010000001.1 coordinate 36,313, forward strand.
CCTTATACTAAACGTTAGGCAACATTTAAAACAATTCTGAATAAAAAATTTAAACATCTTCAAATTAGCAATGTCGGAGAATTCATTATGAAAGTATTGAAAGATAAATCTATTGGAGTAGAAGTTAAATACGTATAACAAAATATAAATCTATTAAAAGACGTTCTATTGTAGAAATAAAAGTTTTGGATGCATTTCATCTGGAATTGTAATGAATTTTAAGAAAGATAAAACTCTTTGCCATTGATAATTTGAAAAATAGAGATTAGTATTCCATAATTAAATTAAATTCGAATCAATATGCTTAACCGCTCACCACGATTACTTCTTACCTTACTTGTTTTCCTGGCCATCGCCTGTGAATCGGAAGAAAACAGTACTGATGATTTCATTGAAGAAAATGCAAATGCGCCACAAATATCTGTAGAAGGTATAACAACAGAAATTGAGGCTTTCACCCAAATAACAGTCAACATCACTGATGATTCAAGTATTGTAAATAACACACTTGTAATTAACGGTGAAGAAGTATTAAAAAACACGGATAAGAATTTCAAATTTGATATAAATCCTTTTGATTATCCCACAGGTGAAAACACATTTATTTTCTATTCTGTAGATGAAGATGGCAATGAAACCAAAGTAGAAAACTCCTTTATTATCAAAAAATTATTGGCAAGTATTGCTTCGCCAACTTTGATAGTTAATGGTAGAGTATTTATGTCCGCAAATAAAATGAGCGGTGAATTAATTACTAATGTAGAAGTATTCAAAGATTTTGAAAATGTAAAATTATATGCAGATGACAATTTTACAGAACAACCAATTATAATAACTTCTTACGTAATGCTCGGATCAGATAACTTAGTTTTTTCTGAGATAAAATCCATTGCCAATATTGAACCTGGGACCGATTTAATTAAATTCCAAGAAAATGCAAGAGCTTTTACAGAAAATACTTATAATCCTAATCCGGCCTATGAGTCTTTTTCATTTGAAATTCAAGAAATTGAATCTGAAAGAATTGCCCAATCATTCTATGGAAGTAATATAAATGGTTTGGGTGCCTTCGTCGATGTTTCAACCGGTAATGTCATAGAGGAACCAAATGGATTTTTAAGTAATTTACAAGGCCGTGTTTCCAGTAACAGCAACCTAAATAATTTATTTCTTCATACTACAAACTCAACACTAGATTTGAGTTTTGAAAGAATTAGAATGGAGGACTATAAATATTTGTTTGTAAATAACCCGAACAACCAATCAATTTCTTATTCCCAATTTCTTCCCCCAGATAAAATAGGAAACATTTACTTACCCAATGATGTAGAAGGATATTTTATATCAGTAAAAGGTTTCAAAGATGAAACAGCCTTTCACAACCTAACTTTTTCATCTATGTATACTGCATCACTTGAGAATACTGATAATGGTGCTGTTGAAATTCCCATGATAAACGGTTTTAATCTAATAATAAGCGATATGCTGTTTTCCATTAATGGCTATAGTAGTATGTCCGTTTCCGTTGTTGGTGAAAAAAGTATAGAAATTCCTAATTGGAGTGCAGAAAAGAATCAAGAATCAATTTTTTTGAATGGGGATTTCGATTTATTCAATCTATTTACCTCAAAAACGTTACCAGATGGAGATAGAACCGTTAGATGGAATTACCTTCATAAAAAACAAGATGAAGTCAACCTAAATATTGAGTCTTTTGAATTTCCCGAAATAATTGAATCACTTGCTGACGCAAATCAGTTTGATTTAGAAATAATAAAAACCCCAGATATAGAGAACATAAGACTCATTGGTTCCACGGGAAATTTAAAATATGAGGAGTTATTATTTGACAGTCAAAATGGAATCCCTCGGCCATATAATGCCGCTCCAGTGGATATATATACGCTAAAAACGATACTTAGCGGCTCTTAATATGGTGGGCGCTAATCTATTTTACGAATTTCTTGACCCATTTGAAAACACCACAGATAAGGATTTTTGCAATTATAAATGGTAATCACGGAATCACTGCGAATACTGCACTTCGATAAAGTAAATATTTTTGGGAATTCAGCCAAATTTTGGCTTGGACTTAAAAGCAACTCTGACATTGAGGAGGAATGGGATGAAGAGTCAATAAAACTGGACGAAATCCAAAAATCTACAAACAAAAACGTTGCCCAACAATGGCTCCTATGAAAAGCCCTAGTCCAGTGTCTCAAATATAATTAAATATGTTGTTTAAATCTTAAACCACCTTTTTTCTTTTAATATAACTTGCTCCGCATCCTAATGTGTGATACATCTTTTTTTAGGGTTCACCGGCATCTGTATGATCATAAGTTATAATAGGCCCGGCCACTTGCCATAAATTTGTAATCCTCGATAGCTATCGGGACGACTACGTCCGAATCCACTCGGAATTGCTAAAGCCTGTGTTAAACCGAAAATTAACGCATATAAATCCGTAACCGACGATTATACGAGACCGTTGTGTTTCATACTACCAGCCGTATATTTTAGCACTTTCGGTTTTTGCCAACGCTAAATTCCAACGCTCTGAAAAATACAATCTGAATTTCTTGTTTTCCAAAATTTGACAAACTATATTTGACACTTATTGTCAAGTAATAATTTTCAAATGGAAACAATCGGACAAATTTTACGGAATAAAAGACAAGCTCTCGGACTTCTTTTAAGGCAAGTTTCTGCCTATGTCGATATTGACCAAGCAATATTGAGTAAAATCGAAAGAAACGAGCGAAAACCGACAAAAGAAATGTTAGAGAAACTTTCGGAAATCTTAAAACTTGATAAAGACGAGCTTTTGGTAGAATTTATAAGTGATAAAATTGCTTATGAAATAGCAGACGAGGATTGTGCAAGTAAAGTGCTAAAAGTTGCTGAGAAAAAAATCAAATATTTAAAATCACACCCAATACAAAATTAACTATGCGAACATTAACAACCGATACAGAAAATACAAGCGTAGTTGAAGAACCTCAATTGGCAGTAAAATTTTATCCTAAAGCAAAAACCGAAAAAAAAGAACAAAAGGGAAAATCGACCTTAAATATGCTTTCTTTATTTTCTGGTTGTGGAGGAATGGATTTAGGTTTTGAAGGAGATTTTTCTGTTTTAAAATCTTCAGTAAACGAGGTTTTAAATCCAAACTTTATAGCGCAAGAACTCGACAATAACTTTATAAAACTCTCAAAAACACGTTTTAAAACAGTTTTTGCGAATGACATTTTAAAAGGTGCAAGAAACGCTTGGGTAAACTATTTTTCAAAAAGAGGACACAATGCAGAGGATTACCAAACTGACAGCATAGTTGATTTAGTAAAACTACACCAAAACGGAACAAAAGTTTTTCCGAGAAATATAGACATAGTAACTGGCGGTTTCCCTTGTCAAGATTTTAGTATTGCCGGAAAAAGAAACGGTCTTAATTCGCATAAAAATCACAAAGGAGAACTAAACACAGAAACTTGTGCAACAGAAGAAACTCGTGGTCAACTTTATATGTGGATGAAACAAGTTATTGAAATAACACAACCAAAAATTTTCATTGCAGAAAACGTAAAGGGTTTGGTAAATCTTTCAAACGTAAAAGACATTATTCAAAGTGATTTTTCTTCTACTGGAAATAATGGATATTTAGTTTTAAACCCTCGTGTTTTACACGCAGCAGATTATGGTGTTCCACAATCAAGAGAACGAGTTTTCTTTATAGGTATAAAAAAATCTGCTTTGAAAAAATCTGCACTTGAACAATTAGAAAAAGAGATTATTTCAGATAAATATAACCCATACCCTAAACCAACTCACGCATACACAACAGACGGCGAAGATTTAAAGCGTCACGTAGATTTAAAAGAACTTTTTGCAAACGTTAAAGAACCTGAAAAATCAAAAGATTTATCTCAACAATTTTACTCGAAAGCAAAATTTATGGGTAAACATTGCCAAGGTCAAATAGAAATAAAACCAGATGGAATCAGCCCAACGATTAGAGCAGAACATCACGGAAATATTGAGTTCAGAAGGCTATCGAAAAAGAACGGAGGAATATTAACCGAAGAACTTTCTAAAGGACTTAAGGAAAGACGATTGACACCAAGAGAGTGTGCCTTAATTCAAACTTTTCCACCTGATTATGAATTTGTAATTGCAAGCAAACAAGGTCGTAAAGGTTCGTATTTGGTAAGTCCTTCAAAAGCGTACAAAGTAATTGGTAATGCTGTTCCACCACTACTCGCCTATAATTTAGCAAAGAGAATAGAAAATGTTTGGGATTTATATTTTAAAAAATAATGGTAGTATCAGTTAATTCAGAACCACATAAAAGTGAGTTCAATGCTTTATTAAATTCTACAATTGAGGAATTAAACGCTCACGCAAAGAAGTCACCTAAAAAGATTGAGCAATTAAGAGGGAATAAACTAGAACCTTATGTTCGAGATGTAATGACCGATTTAGCAGTTGGTTCACAATTTGAAAATTCAATTGAACTAATTGGCGGTCAAAAATTCCCAGATATTGTAGCGAAAAAATTTTACGGAATAGAGGTCAAAACTACAACTCAAAATCATTGGAAAACAACAGGAAATAGTGTTTTAGAATCTACAAGAGTAGATGATGTAGAGCGAATTTTTATGCTTTTCGGTAAACTTGGAAAACCAATTGAATTTAGATGTCGTGCTTACGAAGAATGTTTATCGGAAGTCGTTGTTACGCATTCGCCAAGGTATTTAATCGATATGAACTTGGAAGAAGGCAAAACCATTTTTGACAAAATCAATACTTCTTACGATACTTTACGTCAAAAGAAAAACCCAATTAAACCAATTACGGATTACTACAAAAGTAAATTGAAACCAGGACAAGATTTGTGGTGGATTCAAGACACAGAGAAAGCGAGTAATCTTGTTATCAACATTTGGAATAATTTAAGTCTAAAAGAAAAGCAAGAGATAAAAAACAGAGCAATGGTCTATTTTCCCGAGGTTTTTAGTAATCGTGGAGATAAGTTTGCTCGACTTGCAATTTGGCTTATAACGAGAGAGGCTGTTGTTTGTCCGAATGTTAGAGATTTATTTACAGCTGGAGGAAAAGCCGATTATTTGATTAAAAACAAAACATATAAAAACATTCCGAGAGTATTTATCAAACTTTTTGACAATATAGATTCTGTTTTGGAAATCTTGATTAATACTTCTGCAATTGAGCTGACGGGATATTGGAATGAAAAAACGACCGAAAAGAAAAAAATTATGGATTGGATTGAGTTGGTTGGAATGAACTCAAAGTCAGTTCAAGGAGCAAAACATTTGGACATAAAACAAATGTTAACAGAATTAATACTCTGACGGATTTGCCAACGCTAAAAGTCATACACATTTGCAATTCGCTACAGCCAAAACACAAGCCAAAAATCGCAAAAGAGTATGTCTTTGCCAACGCTAGCAAGTTTGCGGGAAAAAGTACGAAAACACAACAAAGTATATAAAAAATAGCGGTTTTGGTGCTTAAACCAAAGTGAGTAAATATAAAAAAGGTCTGTGTTAAACCGAAAAGTGAGTGTATAAAATCCGCTACGTTTCATACACAAGACCGTTGTAAAACATTTAACTGAATGAGAATATTTCGAAATATCTATTTTATAATTTCCTTTTTATTCCTAATCTTTTTAGGAAACAATTATTATAAATATCAATTTGATAAAAAAATAGTGTTTGTAGATAAATCAAAAGAAGAGTTAATATTATATTTCAATGAGATTTGTTTAGGAGCAGAATATGGGAATTCAAAAAAGGTTACTCGAAAATGGAAAACACCACTAAATTTATATATAGTAAAAGATAAAAATTATAAAGAACAAATTGATTTTATAACAGAGTCAGTTGAAAAAATAAATGAATTAGTTTCTGATAATTTTAAAATTTCAATATCTAATGACCCTATAAATGCAAATGGTCATTTATTCTTATGTTCAGATGAAAAACTCAAAACTTACCCTGAACCTTTCAAGAAAATATTTAACAATGTGAATAAAAATAGTTTTGGCTTTTTTAACTATAATTTTCGTGAAAATATAATTCATAACACATCCATTTTTATTAACACATCAAAACCTATTGAATTTCAAAAAACTGCAATTATCGAAGAAATAACTCAATCACTTGGTTTTGGAAATGACTCTGATTTATACTCAAACAGTGTTTTTTATCAAGCTAAATACGATACAAAAAAGAGTGTCTTGAGCTTTTCCGAATTTGATAAAAAATTAATACAATTATTATATAACAAAAAAATAGAAACAGGATTGAACAGGTTAGAAACTGAACAGGTTCTAAGAGAAATTATTAAATAATAATGAATCTATAAAAAACGTTTTACAACACCGTATATAATTTATTGCTGGTTGATTTCCGGCAGGAAATCAAAGCGTATTAATTAACTTTGTGTCACGTCCGAAAATCATAGCGGATTTTCTCGCAACAAACCATAATACAAAACCGTTATAAGCAATTAAACCCGATAAAAATGAATAAGAACCTATTAATTCTAACATTTTCTCTTCTAATAGGCTTTTTGACTTATGCTCAAGAAACCTACAAGATTGGAAAAACCGAATATTATTATGGGCAATATTATTCGACAACAGGAAAACCACTCGTTAAGAGAAGTGAAGCAAACAAAAAGGAATTTTTAAAAGCTAAAGGCTATTATAAAATTCCATATGGATATGAAATTGACCATATCATTCCTCTATCAGAAGGAGGAACAGATGATCCAAGCAATATGCAATTATTGACTGTAGAACAACATAAAAGAAAAACTGCAAGAGAAAGAGCAAACAGAAGTAACTCTACTTATTCTACTACTAAACGGAATTATTATTCCAATTCGACATATAACAGCCTTTACAGAAATACTTCAAAACCAAAATCCACTTATTCTGGAACAAACAATAGCGGACGAACAATTTATACTGGAAGTAGAGGCGGAAAATACTACTACAATAGTAGCGGAAAAAAAGTCTATGTGAAATCTAAAAAAAGTACTTCAAATAGCTATTATTCGAGTCCGACTTATTCCTCGCCAAGTTATTCGATTCCGAGTAGTTCTTCAAGTAGAACAATTCAGACAGGTCCAAGAGGAGGAAAATATTACATAAATTCAAATGGAAATAAAACTTACGTCAAAAAAAAGAATTGAGAAATAACTGTGTACAACAATGTATAACCGCAATTACGGCGTCCTCGATAGCTATCGATACGACTATGCCCAAACCCCTGCATACCGTAGGCAGGCACACGGAATTGCTAAAGCCTGTGCTAAACCGAAAATTAACGCATATTAACCCGTAACTGACGGTTATACGAGACCGTTACAGGGCATTTGAAAAACAGCTCATTACCGCATCAAAAAGGCTCATATCGTATCATTGTTTTCGTATATCTATCGGATAAAAACGAATCATATCGTATCAGTAATAGTGTTTTTTGTAGTTTTGTTTTATGGAAAATAAAGTGCATACGTATAAATTAAATATTGATTGGGAACTCATTAGGTTAATTAGCCAAATAGACAGGTTTGATGCTTCTTGGACTTCCATAGAAAAGAAGGAAGGACAAAGCTTAAAGCAACTCAAAACAATTGCTACTGTTAGAAGTGTTGGGGCATCGACAAGAATTGAAGGCTCGAAATTATCTAATGAAGAAGTTGAGGTTCTGCTTAAGGAAATAGACATAACGAAAATTGTTGATAGAGATTCCCAAGAAGTCGTTGGTTATTTTGAGACATTAGACATAATCTCAGAATCTTTTCAAGATATTCCAGTAACTGAAAATGGTTTAAAAAGCTTACACAACACATTATTGAAATACAGTCAAAAGGACAAATGGCATAAAGGGGATTATAAACAACATCGTAATGCTGTGGAAGCAAACCTGCCTGATGGCACTCGACAAATTATTTTTCAAACAACAGAGGTAGGATTTCCTACAGAGGATGCAATGCGAGAACTCGTGGATTGGTATGCTACTGACAAAGAACCCCACCCCTTAGTGAAATGTGCTTTGTTCGCTTATGAATTTGTAAGTATTCACCCATTTCAAGATGGAAATGGAAGACTGAGTAGATTACTTGCAACTTTACTTTTATTAAAAAACGGATATAAATGGATAGAGTATGTAAGTTTTGAGCACGAAATTGAAAGTAGGAAAACAGAATATTATAGAGTATTGCGTGGGTGTCAGGCGCAAAGACCAAATGAGGATGTAACTGATTGGATACGATTCTTTTTTGATGCTCTTGGTAATATTCAAAGACAATTAATGAAAAAGTTGGAAAGCAAAGGGGTAGAAACAAGACTGTCGCCACGAGAAAAATCTATCTTGACATTTATAGAAAATAATGCAGGATGTAAATCTGGGGATATTGCCAAAAAACTTGGTATTCCAAGTCCGACTGTTAAGCGGGTTTTGCCAGAATTAATAAAACAAAACCTAATTGAAAAATATGGAACTGGACCAGGAACAAATTATTCAATAAAATGAAAACGCCCTATAACAATGTATATGTAATGCCGAATGTGGTGGTTAATTTGAGCTTTAGCTCTCGTACTAACTTCATCACGGTCTGACAGGAAAGAGCTTCAGACTTCGGCACTCCACATACACCAACCGTTCTACACCATTTGAATAAAACAAAAATCCATACTACGAAAAAACTTGAAAAGTTGGTCAAGAAATTGATTTCGACCGAACAAAATACCGATTCGGGAAAACTTGGGAAATGGAACGCAACGGTTTTCTACGTGGACAGAAAAAAATGCTGGTTACTTACGAATGGAATTACCAAATACAACGTGATATTGACGGATATCAAAACGGCGGACTTGATAAACATCGAGACAATTTTCAAAGAGTCGTTATATGGACAACTGGTTTACGACGGAATAATAATGGACTTTGAAAAGTTGGACGCGACAATCGGACAGTTGGAGTTTTTGCCGACCGACAGTGACCGCAGTACGACCGGATTTCAAAACCAAAGGCTTTATGAACTGGACTGGTGGAAACGTGAATTTGAAAATCTTGAAAATATGCCAATAAGGGATTTGACCAATCGAATGAACGATGCGCCGATCCGAATCGGAAAAGGCTATCAAGTATCAGCATATACGGACTCCATTAAGGAAATGAAAAAAATGTTGATTGAATAAAAAACGGTGTACAACAATGTATAACCGCAATTACGGTGTCCTCGATAGCTATCGGGACGACTACGTCCGAATCCACTCGGAATTGCAAAGGTCAGTGCTAAACCGAAAATTAACGCATATAAACCCGTAACTGACGGTTATACTGAGCCGTTATCTTCAATAGCTCAAAAAAGTTTAATGTTCGTGGATAAATTAAAAAAGGAATTTAGGGAATGGATTTATGAAAATAAATTTGGAAAATGGATTTGGCGTGCCTTTTTAATTTTTTTCTTAGCCTATTGTCTGCTAAATTTTTTTGGTGTTGTAAGCTAGATTTAAATATACAAACCTGAATATCCTACTCAAGCGCAACTGTTGCGATGGACTTTGCTCATCTGAAAAAAATGAAAACGAAATAGGATATCATGAAAGACGTGTGGATGGAATTGCCAATCTGAAAGTAACTGTTGCGTAGACGGACTTCTTACTCGGACAGACTAAATGGACATGGGGAATTTAATCTTGCTGTCTCAAAGTACTGATTATAGTCCTTAGAGCCGAAACAACGGACCGAACTTCCCTCCTATCAAAAGTGTCCTCCTCAACATAGAACAACATTTCTAAGGCCAAATCCAGATGCTTGGCCAATTTCTCAGGAGAACCATAACTTTCATCTATCATCTCAAACAAATCATCTTGTTGTTTCTCACACATAACATAGTCCGATATATAGGACTATAAATCTAAACAATATTTGGGACTTTAGCCCCATGACTAAAATTAGGGATGAAAAATACTTAAAGGCACTCGGCAAGAGACTAAGACGGATCAGAACCGAAAAAGACATCTCTACCTACGATCTCTCCTACGAATCCAATGTTTCCCGTAGTCAGATAAACGCAATAGAAAGAGGCGATATCAACACGACAATTTGTACCCTTAAGGCTTTGGCCGATGCTTTGGGATTGGAAGTCAAAGATTTAGTGGATTTTTAGACGACCCGCCGTTATAATGGACTTTACTCGGGCGGAATAAAAAAGAAAATAGCGGAGCGTGCTTACTCGAACGTGTCGCTACAGAAGATAACAATACCTATAATTAATTGCGGTGGATTTCCTTGGTGGAAATCCTTAATTTTATGCAATGGTTTGAATCTAGGCGGACAATTTCCGATGGAAATGTCCGCAACGAAACCATACACAATAACGTTACCTGTAAGCTAAAAAATAAGATTATGACCGAAAAAATGATTTTTAAAGCTGTTCTCGTGTTATTTTAGTTTGAACGAATTTAATGTGCGAAAAACGGACAAATTAATGAAAAATAAATCTTTAAGGTATTTGTCGATTGCCATAGCCCTTCTATTTTTCAGCTGTGAGTACCAATTCTCGAATGATTATTATAAAGAAATAGAGCTAATCGAACCTTCCGCTAGCTTAAGCTTAAATAATTTCAACGATGGTGACACTTTTAGAGATACGAAAGACATTACGTATAACTATTCAGCACCTAGCAATAATCAATTGTACGAAATACAATTCTATGTCGATGGCACCCTCGTAGATACCTATACGCAATCAATAGGCTCATTTTCGCTAAACATTGAAAATTTAGAAGATGGTGAACACATCTTACGCGTCGAGTACTACTATAAAACCAATTCAGGCAGTTTGGCCGAAGTTGTTGGTGCAGAATCTTATTTCAATATAGAGGAGTTTTCTTTTACGGTAGATAAAAAAGGCATCGCATTAGAAATAGAGGATGTTGAATTGGTTGATGGTTCTATTTTCATCTACTTTGATGACTATTCGTTAATCGAAGAGATTGGTGAAAGCTTAACCCCAAGGCTTTTAATTTATGACGAATTAGATCAGCTTATAGGTCAATTAGATTTAACTAAAGCGATTTTGGAAAGTGGCGTTATTAATGACAATATATCCTTAGATCTCAACTTACGATACAAAATCAGAATTGAAAACAGTTTCGGTTTTATCGATTCCGAAATGAAAGAAATCACTATTCCTGATACTTTCGAGTTGAGCGTACCATCAACAGCCGATGGCGATTTTCATTTTCAATGGACGGATTATCCCCTATACAACAACATCAAAAATGCGCTTCTGGTTTATGATACCTCTGGTTTCAGAGATGAAGTCGGTATTGATATTACCGCTAATGAATTAATACACAATGCCCCTTTCGATAATTATGTTTTCGGTAGAAAATATGATTACCGTTTAGAGTTGACCGCCAATGACAATAACCTGTCGTATTATCAAACACCGAGAAAACAGTTAACAGGTGAGTACTATCGTGGTGAAGTGTTCGAGGTAGATAATTACAAGCGATTTTTGTACAATGAACTAACCGACAAGCTGTATGCCTTAAGTGTTCAAGATGATGGTTCAATTTATATTGATGAATTAAATCCAAACACCTTAGCGCTGATAAAAAGAAATTTAATTATCAATTCGAACAATGCTATTGGTGACTTCTCTTTTAATCAAAGCAATAATTTTATAGTTGACTTAAATACAAAATCAATAGAGGTCAACAGCACTACTTTTAATATCATTAGCGAATACCAAATATCAGAATTCAACAGCGCAGCGCAGACAAATACTACAATTGCCAGATTTAGAAATAATACATTCGCTATTGATGACGTTGAGAATTTTAAGACTGTGATGGTCTATGATATTCCGTCTAAAGATTTGGTAATTGAGAGCTATCGACGTAGGAGCAATACATTCGGCATGTCGGTCAATGGCAATTACTTGAACATTAATAGTAAAATTTATCGCAAAACAAATAGCAGTCTGACCGAGGTCTATGCACATGAATATGATAATAACGAATTGCATACGGATTATAGCCTCGATACCAACAAAGTATATTTGGCAACAAGTTTTGTGAGGGAAGTAGATTTGTTGACGTCAGCGATAAATCAGATTCCGAACCACTCGAATAGAGATCGAGTAGAATACATACCCTCACAGGGCAAGATTCTATCGCTACAGTCTGAATATTACTTGGTATTCTATGATTTAAATTCAGGTACTACCAATAGTAAAAGAATAGAAATTCAAGACGATGACTACTTCTATTTAGCACAGAAAGACTTTCTGATTTCGCCTAACGGATATGTTTTAAAAGATTTCCAATAATTATGAGGATACTAATTTCAATACTATTATTGGTTTCATCGTTTGGCGTTTTTTCGCAAAGCGGAAAACTTGTTTTTGAAACCAATTATAACACCTTTTCACAAGCATCACTTTCAGATTTTCAAGAGGAGTTTAAGGCTGATTTGCCAGAAATACCGATTCAAACAACCGACGATTTCCCTGGAAACATTGGTTTCACTCTGGGTTATGAAATAGTAAATGCCAATGTGCTTGTTTTTGGGAGCTACAATACCACAGGTGGAAAACTATCGTATTCAGATTTTTCAGGGGTCGTGAGAATTACGGAATCTTTAAAAGGGTATACTTTAGGTGCTGAATATTTAGTGCCTTTCAATAAAACAGATAGTAATTTCACTCTTGGCTTGCGTGGATTTGGAATGTATTCAACAATGAGTTTGGAGAACTTCACCGAGATATTAGATGACGTAACAGAAGAAAATATAGATTTTCAATCGATAAACTTGGGTGTTGGGGCACGGGTAATTTATGAGTATCCGTTATCATTTTTGATTATCAAGGCATCGGTAGGTTTTGATTTAACTTTTGGTGGAACCCTGATGTTTCAAGAGAACAGCGATTTTCACTTAGAAAACAATGCCGGTGAAAAGGTCAAAACAAATTGGACAGGCTTAAGAACCGCTCTCGGTATAGCAATCCCATTAAATAATCAATAGCAGCTTTAATTTTACTTTGAACGAAATACAAAATTACTAAAATCAAAAAGCCAACAGGTAACACAACCTATACGTAATGCGGACTTTTGAGCTAAAACGAAAGGTTTGCGTATTTTTCTAAAGACCGCAAAATCTTTTGGATTTTGCTCTGTACAGGAAAGAATAAATCAAAACCAAAAGATTTCGCTATGTGCGCGGCGGAAAGCAAACGCCAGTTTGCTCCCGCACTACGCTTAGCCGAACCGTTGTGCAATATTAGAGGATGACCAATTTAGACAAATTATTAACCCACACTTTTGTGACTAATTTATTAGATGACAGTAAATTAATACTTGTCGATTATGATTTAAGTCTATCAGATGTTGAATTAGAAAAGGACCCTGAATTTTCGGAATTTGAGTTTTATATTCATAATACTGGATTTTATGGTGTTCATTTACTAGAGTTATGCAAACAACTTGAAAATGCATTGGAATTATTTTCAAACTTCAACTATTCAAAAAAGGAAATAAGCAGAGGCGACCATATAACATATAATATTGAAAATTATATAATCCGACTTTCATCATTAACTGACCGAATTTTGCAAACAATAAATGCAGTATTTCATTTAGGAATAGACGAAAAAGACGTTAATGAAAGAGTAATCATAAGAAATCTTAAAGTATCAAGAACTGAAACTACAAAACACTTTAATGAATTTAAAAAAACGCTAAATGGATATAGTAGTGAGAGAAATACAATTGTTCATAGACATTCCTATCTTGACAATCAGTTAAGACGAATTCAAATGTTTTATCATTTAGACTTTTCAAAAAAACTTCTGAATGAAAAACCGTATTTTAAACATTTTAGAAAAAAGGAATTAACGGACTTTATAAAAGAAAAAAAAGAGGAATTTCATAAAACGAATGAGAGTTGTTTTAAAAGTATGCTACCGATTTTTAACGACTTAAATTTATAATATGAAAAAATGAAACGAAAATTAAAATAACATTGCACAACACCGTATATAAAAAATTGCTAGTGTTAGGCTAAAACAAAGGTCGTTGCACGTTTGCTACGTCTGATTTTTCTTCGGAAAACCCTCTGTAAGCTTCCCTTAAAATGAAGGCTTCCCTGTTTTTCGTACAGTTTAAAAATCAATTATTTTTAAATTTTACCCTTACTTTGTTACAAAATATTTTAAATTTTACCCTTACTTTGTTACAAATTGGTTAAAAAATGAAATTTAAAAGACATGCCACTGCTTATTTGAAGGATTGGAAAGTCAGTAAAAACAGGAAACCGCTCATATTGAGAGGGGCAAGGCAGGTAGGAAAGACGACCTTGGTAAAGGAATTTGCCAAGAACTATAAGCATCATATTTTCCTAAATCTTGAAAAAGCATCGGATACAAGGTTTTTTGAAACTTATGATGATGTTGGAACACTTGTAGAGGCATTATTCTTATCCAATAACATCAGTCCGAAGGAACAGGGGAATACTTTGCTCTTTATTGATGAAATACAGGAATTACCCAAAGCTATTCGATCATTGCGTTATTTTTTTGAGGAAGTTCCCGATTTAAACGTCATTGCGGCCGGGTCCTTATTGGAATTTGCCATGAAGGATGTAGAGAGTTTTCCCGTGGGCCGTATCGAATATTTGTATCTCTATCCTTTAAATTTCCATGAGTATCTAGGGGCCATTCAACATACTGCCGCTATGGAACAGTTGAATGCTATTCCCCTTAAACCCGTGGTACATAAAGTTTTGTTGGATCTGTTCCATAGATATGCCATTATTGGTGGCATGCCGGAAATTGTGAAAACAGATATAGAAAATAATAATTTGGCAGAACTCCCCAAGGTCTATGAAAGTATATGGGGGACGTATAAAAATGATGTGGAGAAATATGCTTCCAACGGAAGTCAAAGGAGGGTAATCAAACATATTACGGATACGGCCCATCTTTATATTGACCAGCGTATTAAATTCCAAAATTTCGGAAAGTCAAATTATAGGTCCAGGGAAGTAGGGGAAGCCATGCGTAATTTGGATGCCGCTAAAATCATACAATTGATTTACCCTACCACGGATATAGAACCACCGATGAAACCCGACATCAAAAAATCACCAAGGTTACAAATTTTAGATACAGGTCTGGTGAATTATACTTTAGAAATACAGGCCCAAATGTTAGGAATGGAGGATTTGGACAATACGTTCAAAGGAGCCATAATACCGCATCTGATAATCCAAGAGGTCATATCATTGAATACAATAACAGATACGAAACCAAATTTTTGGATCCGTGAAAAGAAACAGTCTTCCTCGGAAGTAGATTTGGTATATCCGCATGGTAATAAGATCATTCCCATAGAAATTAAATCGGGCGCAACGGGGACATTGAAATCCCTGCATCAATTCATGGACAAGGCAGGCCACCCATATGCTATTAGAATGTATGCGGGAGAATTTAAAGTGGAAAATTCAACAACAATAGAAGGCACTTCTTTTTTATTAATGAATTTGCCTTATTATTTGGGAACGCAATTACCAAAGTATATCGAGTATTTTGTAAGCAATTATTCTTTTTATTAAGTAAAGCCGTACCCCTCTTTTTCTTTATAGAAAAATAGAGATAATGATTAACATTATTGTTTAATGAATTCGATTAAAGAATTGTATTTTGGGTGTAAAGGCCGAACATAAAAAGAGACTAATAATTACAGTATATGCTATTACTATTTAAAAAGAAGTGCTTATGAAGTTTGAATTTCATGATTCCAAATTAAATTCCATTTTTGGGTTCACGGACGATATAAAAACCTATGAAGACAGCTTTTCCCTAAAGGATGGGAATATTAGTATTCTTTGGAATAGAAATGAGGAACCCATAGATTTTTGTATCGATGGCTTTACCATAGAATTGCTTCCAAATCAGTTGGTGACCACTACCTACCTCCAACATGTTAGTTTTTCAAGAACACGGCTTCCTTTGACCGCATTTCTGTTCAACAGGGAGTTTTATTGTATAAATGACCATGACAGCGAGGTTTCCTGCAATGGGATTCTTTTTTTTGGCACTCAGGATTTACCCATAGTTACCGTTCCCGAAACACAGTTGAATAAATTCAATTTGTTGTTCGAAATTTTTGTAGAGGAGTTTTCTACCAAGGACAAGATACAGGGAGATATGCTTCAGATGCTGCTAAAAAGGTTGATCATTATTTGTACAAGGTTGGCCAAAGAGCAGCATACTATAAAGGTGCTGGACAATGATCAATTGGACGTTGTGCGAAAGTTCAATGTTTTGGTGGATACACATTTTAGGACAAAACGAAAGGTGAGCGAGTATGCCGATCTTCTTTTTAAAAGCCCTAAAACACTTTCCAACCTTTTTGCGTTGTACGGTCAAAAATCTCCACAGCAGATTATTTTGGAACGCGTAGCCCTGGAGGCCAAACGCCTTATGAACTATACGGATAAGCAGAATCAGGAAATCGCCTATGAACTGGGCTTTAACGATCCGGCGCATTTTAGCAAGTTCTTCAAGAAAATGACCGGTACCTCCCCCTCTCAATTTAGGGAAATGATCGAGCTTTCCGCCTAAAGGGAAATTTGTACCAGTACTCGGGCAATGGCTCCTAACATAACCCTTATTTGTTGTCGCATCTTTGTAGTGTAATTAAAAACAAGACAAGATGAAATTAAGACATATATCCATTTTCAATCTTATTGAAATATTTAGACAAAGCAAAAAAGAGACTGTAAATACGATAAGTCCCAAAACACATTGCGATCAAAAACACCATCATGATTTTTATTGTGATACGGAGAAACCCTTTATATCAATTTAATTCAATAACATTTTAAATTCTATATTATGAGCACGTTTAATGTACCCAAAAGAGAAGAAGTAACAGCGAATAACCAGGCAATTTTTGATAATTTGGAAAAAGCCCTAGGTTTTGTACCAAATCTATATGCCACCTATGCACATTCAGAAAATGCATTGGGAAACTATTTGGCATTGAGCAATGTCAAAACCTCCTTGAACGCTAAGGAAAAAGAAGTAGTAAACCTTGCCGTAAGCCAAGTTAACAATTGTACATATTGTTTGTCCGCACATACGGCGATAGGAAAAATGAACGGATTTACAGATGAACAGATCATTGAATTGAGAGGTGGTAACGCTTCTTTTGATACAAAGTTCGATGCCTTGGCAAAATTGGCCAAAAATATTACCGAGAACAGAGGTGCTACGGATGCCGAGGTAGTAGATAATTTTTTAAATGCCGGATGGACCAAAGAAAACCTGGTAGATACCATTGTTTTGGTCGGTGATAAGACCATTTCCAATTATCTGCACAAAACTACGGATGTTCCCGTGGATTTTCCAGTAGCCCAACCTTTAGAGGCAGTTGAAGCGTAAAATACAAATAAAAGCGAAGGCCGTCCGCTAAAGTATGGTCAAAATCAAAATTAGTATAAACAAGATTCCTTAATTAAAAGGAATATCAAAAATCACAAATCATGAAAAAAGTAATCACAGTAATTGTATTGGCCCTTGGTACTATCTTATCCACTAACGCACAGGATAAAATGATGAAAGATGCGCCTAAGACCATTGCATTGGAGCAAACACCGGGAGAATTTACCCAAAAGCAAATTACAGTATCAGCAGGTACTTATGTATTTGAAATTTCCAACAATGCCGTGGGTCATAATGTAGGCTTTGTTTTGGTAAAAAAGGGACAAGATGCCTCCAAACCGGAGAACCACATCCAGACTGCCTATGTAACGGAGCAAGTGGCAACAGGCAAAAAGCAATCATCAAAACCTACAAAATTGGAAAAAGGGGAGTATGTATATTTCTGCCCGTTAAACCCAACATCTACGGATAACACGTTGATTGTATTATAAAATTTGTTCAAGTGTTTAATAAAACCCCTATTGGTCTATTGCCAATGGGGGTTTTTGCTTTAAAACTCAAACCTCAATTGCACGGATATTGCTTCTTCCCCATTCTCTTTTTCTTTCTTTTCCGTATTCAGATTGGCCAATGAAATACCGAGCAACCTTACGGAATTTTGAAGTTCTTCCTGGTATAGCAATTCCTTTGCCGTTTCTAGGATAAGTGCTTTTTCCCAAATAAAATAAGGGAGTGTCTTGCTACGTGTGTTCAACGTAAAATCACTGTACTTAATTTTAAGGGTTACCGTTTTTCCGGCAATATTGGATTTCTTGAGGCGATGTTCCAGCTCATGGGCAATATGTTCCAAACGTTCCAGCATAAATATTTCACTGCTCAGGTTTTCACGAAAGGTACGTTCCGCTCCTACGGATTTTGGAGTCCTGTGCGGTTTTACGGCGCTGGTATGGATACCTCTTACCACATGATAGTAGTAACTGCCACTTTTCCCAAAGTGTGTCTCTAAAAAATCCAGTGATTTTGCCTTCAGATCGTGTCCCGAAAAAATACCCAGTTTATACATTTTCGCTGCCGTAACTTTGCCTACCCCATAAAACTTTCGGATTTCCAGACCTTCCAAAAAAGCGATTACCTCTTCTGGATTGACCGTTTTTTGACCATTAGGTTTATTGATATCACTGGCCACCTTGGCAATAAACTTGTTGATGGAGATACCCGCAGAGGCGTTCAAACCGGTCTCCTTCAGGATACGCTTCCTTATTTCCCTTGCGATAAGCGTAGCGGACGGATTTCCCTTTTTATTAACGGTAACATCCAGATAAGCCTCATCCAGGGACAAGGGCTCTACCAGATCTGTATATTCTAAGAAAATAGTACGGATTTTTTTTGATATTTCCTTATAGCGGTCAAAACGGGCCTTAACAAAGATCAGTTCAGGGCAATTGCGTTGGGCCAAAACGCTGCTCATGGCACTGCGTACCCCAAATTTCCTTGCTTCATAACTGGCGGCTGCCACAACGCCCCTTTTGGAACTTCCACCAACGGCAATAGGCTTTCCCCTAAGCTCAGGATTGTCCAACTGCTCCACGGAAGCATAAAAGGCATCCATATCCACATGTATTATTTTGCGCAGGGGAAGATTATTTGCCATTCTACAAAATTAGCCTATATTAATTGGATGGGATTCAAGGGAAGAACAGCAATTATTCTTGGGGCTACGGGTTTAACGGGAAACATCTTGCTTCAATACCTCTTGGAAGATGCCCGTTATGCCAAAATAAAACTCTTTTCAAGATCCAGTGTTGGTCTGGACCATGCAAAATTGGAAGAATTTCTGGTAGATTTGTTTCACTTTGATTCATTTCAAGATGAGTTTAGGGGAGATACGGTTTTTTGCTGTATAGGAACTACCGCTGCAAAAACCCCGGATAAGGAGCTGTATCACAAAATAGATTATGGTATTCCCGTGGCCGCCGCTAAAATTGCCCGGCGGAATGGCATTCCTTCCTTTATAGTTGTTTCGGCTTTGGGCGCAGATTCCGATAGCCGTATTTTTTATAATCGTGTCAAAGGAACAATGGAAATGGCTATTTTAAAGCGGCAAATACCCAAAGTACATATATTACAGCCATCATTGATCGGAGGCAACCGAAAAGAAAACCGAACGGGCGAACGGGTTTTTAAACAAATAATGAAAGTGGTCGACCCTATTTTGATAGGCGGATTGGAAAAATATAGATCTATTCGACTAGAACAAATTGTACAAGCCATGATCTGGTTGGATAACCATACCTATGAGAAAGAACGCATACCTTCGGATGAATTACAAAAGTTGGCAGGACCATGATTGAAATTGAACGTAAATTCTTAGTAAAATCCAATAAGTATAAGCCTGAATCCACTTCGCAAAGCGAGATTGTACAAGGCTTTTTAAGTACACATCCGGAACGTACGGTTAGGGTTCGCATAAAAGGAAAAAGTGGTTTTATTACAGTGAAGGGAAAATCGAATACAAGCGGAACCTCCCGTTTTGAATGGGAAAGGGAAATCGATATTGACGAAGCCAGAGTACTGCTGGCACTTTGTGAAAAACCCATTTTAGAGAAAAAACGATATCTTGTCCCTGTCGGGAACCATCTGTTCGAGGTAGATGAATTTTATGGAGCGAATAAAGGACTTATTGTGGCCGAAGTGGAATTGGGTTCTGAAAATGAACCTTTTGAGCAACCTGAATGGTTGGGCAGGGAAGTAACGGGAGATGTTAAATATTACAATTCGCAATTGACCATAAAACCTTATAATACATGGAACTTATGAAAAATCTAGCATTTATATTGTTCGTCATAACGATACTTTCCTGTAAGCGGGAACAGCTTGCAAAACAAGAAGTTTTAAACACAACGGAGGAAATTAAGCCATCTGCCAAGCAGATCAAAGAGGAACTCACCGCAAAAGGCTTTCAAATAATTGATTATGTAGACGAAAAGGCTAAGGACACCGTGTTAATGCAGCAATATTTTATCGCATTTTTAAAAAGAGGGGACAATAGATCGCAATCCAAAAAGGAAACGGACAGCTTGCAAGCATTACATTTGGCACATTTGGGAAAAATGTATGAACTGGGCCATGCCGATATTTCCGGGCCTTTTGGAGATGATGGCGAAATTAGGGGAATAACCATTTACAATACACCTACGCAGGAAATGGCCGATAGTTTGGCAAACGCAGATCCCATGGTCATGGCGGGAAGATTGGTCATAGAGGTACATCCCTGGTGGGCGGCCAAAGGCTTTCCACTTAGATAGGGATATAACATCAAGCTCGGCATCCGAATGTGAATTAAAGATAAGGGATTAACGCTTTCCTATTTTGCAAAGACCCCATCCTTTTCTATTAGGGGGATCATAGTGAGATTAGCGGTGACAACACTGCTTTTTTCAAATAAAAAACGTTTCTCGTACAGTTTGCCATCCGCATAATAGGTTACAAAAAATTCGTTGTTCAATTGTAGCACATCTTCTTGGACCACCTCTATTTTTTCATAGGATTTAGCAGCAACATTACCAATGGCATGGCGCATGGTAGATGTTTTTTGGTCTCCGTTATACCCTTTGGATACTATGATGACCATTTCTATGGGAGAAGTACGATCGTTCAAAATATAAGCATTCCAATCTTTGGAAAGAAACTCCTCGTTCCATTCGTGGACTAGGGCCACATATACATCCTTGGCTATAGGGATTTCAATATCCTTTTTCATAAAGCCCTAGTACAATGCACGTTTAAACTGTTCCAAAAAGCGAATGTCGTTTTCGCTCAATAAACGGATATCGGAGATTTGATGCAGCAAAAGGGCAATACGGTCAATACCCATACCAAAGGCAAAACCGGAATATTCATCGGGATCGATATTGCAATTGCGTAGTACGTTTGGATCCACCATGCCACAGCCCATAATTTCCAACCAGCCCGTTCCTTTGGTCATTTTATAGTCCGTCTCGGTCTCCAGGCCCCAATACACATCTACCTCCGCACTGGGTTCCGTAAAGGGAAAATAGGAGGGGCGTAAACGAATCTTGGATTTTCCGAAAAGTGCTGTAGTAAAATATTGTAATGTCTGTTTTAAATCGGCAAAAGATACGTCCTTATCAATATAGAGCCCTTCTACCTGATGAAAGAAACAATGGGAACGGGCGGAAATTGCCTCATTCCTATATACCCTCCCTGGAGATATGGTACGAATGGGAGGTTTATTGTTTTCCATATACCGTACTTGGACCGATGAGGTATGTGTGCGTAATAAAATATCGGGGTCGGTCTGCACAAAAAATGTGTCCTGCATATCCCTGGCCGGATGATATTCCGGGAGGTTCAATGCCGTGAAATTGTGCCAATCATCCTCTATTTCAGGGCCTTCGGAAACGTTAAAGCCAATTCTGGAAAAAATCTCTATAATCTGATTTTTTACGATGGATATCGGGTGGCGGGCCCCTAATTCTTCGGGTTCACCCGGCCGTGTTAAATCCCCGTAAATTCCTTTTTCTTCCGTATTGCTCTCCAAGGCATCCTTAAGTGTGGTTACCTTATTGGTAGCTGCCTGCTTTAGCGTGTTGATGGCTTGGCCAAATTCTTTTTTTTGTTCATTGGGCACGTTTTTGAACTCACCAAAGAATGTGTTCAACACTCCCTTTTTACCCAAATATTTTATGCGGAAGGTTTCAATGGCCGCAGCGGTATCCGCCGTAAATTGTTCAACCTCTTCAATGTGCTTCTTTATCGTCTCTATCATGGCTATGGACTAAAGCGGCAAATTTAAGACATTTAAAATAGCAGGGCTTATTTTTTAGGGGATTTTGAAAAGGCAGAAATGTAGATTAATATTCATCTTTCACATTGTTTTTGACCCATTCCAAGCAACTTTCAAAAGTATCGAAGATGTGTTCTTCCGGAATTAGGTCGGGAATAACATCTACTCTCTCCAGCATATATCTGGGTTGTTTTAATACATCTACAAGAAGTACGTTGATATTTGAATTCTCAAGGTCTATTAAAACATCCTCTAAGGCATATAGCCCCGACTGATCTATGTATTGCATGCGCCCCATTCTGATAATTACGGAAGAAGCGGTTTTTGGAATTTGCTCCGCCAATGCCTGAAAGTCGCTTGTCGAACCAAAAAACAATGGCCCTTTTAGATGTTTAATGAAGACTTCTTCCCGTAGGTTTTTTGGGAAACCCGATTCGTCGGGCCATGCTTTTTCCTTTTCCAGGGTCTTGACATCTGATCGTTCCGCAGTTAGGTCCCCCATTTTTTTCATGAACATAAGTGATGCGATGACCAGTCCGATACCTACTGCATAAATCAAATCCCAAAAAGTGGATAAAACCATGACTATGATCATCACGATTACCTCGGAACTCAGCTTTAGGGGGCCAAATTTCAAATCTCTTGGCAGACTGGGAATGGCTTTAAGACCCTTATAATCCATAACGCTGATTCCCACTGTGATTAAAATTCCCGCTAGAACAGCTGCTGGAATTTGAGAGGCAACAGGACCTAAGGTCAGCAATATCAATAAAAGCAAAACCCCGGCGATCATTCCCGAAAGCTTGCTTTTACCTCCCGAATTTATATTCACTACGGTTCTGATAGTTGCCCCGGCACCCGGCAGCCCCCCAAAAATTGCCGCAATACTATTGCCGATCCCCTGGCCCAAAAGCTCCTTATTGGGACTGTGTTTGGTCTTGGTCATGTTATCCGCTACTACAGAGGTCAACAGAGAGTCTATGGCTCCCAAAATAGCCAGGGTCAAGGCGGTAAACACATAGGGCGTAAAAGCGTTTAGCTTAAATGTAGTGAATATCTCCATATTTGGAATGGGCAGGCCATCGGGTATTTGTTCAATGGGACGATAATCCAAACCAAAAGCGTATGCCGCTCCGGACACAATTATTAACCCTACAAGGGTACTTGGAATAGCGGTCGTTATTCTTTTAAAGCCAAAAATGATAATGATCGTAGCCAGCGTCAGGCCGAGCTCCAACCAGTTGATGTTTTTGAGTGCCCTGGGCAACGCCTTTATAGAACCTATAACACCGGACGAGGCCGAACCGGCCAAGGTTTTGGCCTCTTTTAAGATGGCGGAGGCCGTAACCTCATTCGAACGCTTTATGGTTTCCTCAAAATCCTCTAAGACCAAAATACCTTCCTTGGCTTCTTCACGTAAGATACTTTCTAAAATTAATTCCTCCGCTTCGGGTTTAAATTTAGCTACAAAGGCCGTATCTTCTTTTGGATAATAACCAATGGCCGGTAAAATTTGGGTGATGATGATAATCAAACCAATGGCCGTCATAAAACCGGATACCACGGGATAAGGAATATATCTAATGTATTTGCCCAATCCCAATAGCCCAAGACCGATCTGAAATAGTCCGGCCAGTAAAAATATCGTTAGAATTGCGGGCAATGCTTTTTCTACTTGACCGTCATAGATGGCAACGATACCTGCTATAATTACCATACTTACTGCCGTCATAGGTGCGGTCGGACCTGAAATCTGGGTGTCGGTACCACCAAAAAGCGCAGCAAAGAAACTTATGAAAATAGCTCCGTAAAGCCCGGCACTGGGCCCTAGGCCAGAACTTACCCCAAATGCCAGTGCCAGCGGCAGGGCTACAATACCTGCGGTAATACCGCCAAAAAAATCTCCTTTGAGATTAGAGAATAGGTTTTTCATCCGTTGTTGTTTGTTTTTTTGAGGTCCGACATAATTTGCCGATCAACATTTCTGTTAGTACTAACATTATCTTCAATTTGAATAGATAGTGTTGTTTTTCAATAGGATAAGATAATATTTTTAAAGCAAAAAGCCAATGCATTTGCATTGGCTTTACTTTAAACATCGTGGTATTTTATTCCGAAAAGGTAACTTTTGCATTATTGATATCATACATGGCACCCACTATTTTAATTTCCCCATTATCTTCCATTTCTTTGAGGACGGGACTTGTTTTTCTAATGGTGTCTATCGTCATTTGTACGTTTTTTAGGGCTACCTCATTTACAAAATCAATGTTTTTGGAATTCCTTAGCGAGGCGTCCACAGGCTCTTTAACGGCATCTACGGCAAGGGTTATCTTATCTAACAGAATAGTGAGATTTCCCAGTTTGGCCCCGTCACATGCCCCTTTGACCGCTCCACAAGCGGTATGCCCCAGAACTACAAGGACTTTGGTTCCGGCCAATTTGCAGGCGAATTCTATGCTTCCCAAAAGGTCTTCATTGGCTATATTCCCGGCCACTCTGGCACTAAAAATATCTCCGACCCCTTGATCGAAAATGAGTTCTGCGGAAACCCTTGAATCAATGCAACTTAGAACAGTTGCAAAGGGGTATTGCCCTGTAGCCGTATCCTTCACCTGCTCCAATAGGTTTCGGTTTATTGCATTGTCCGCAACAAACCTGGCATTGCCTTCCTTTAACAATTGAATTGCGGAATCTGGCGTAATCGCCGCTTGGGTCTCTTTTGTATGTGCTTTCATTTTTTTAACTTTTTTAATGTGATGTTAGGCCGATTTTGGTCTCAGCTTAAAAAATTCAATATAACTATCGGGGTTTTCGGTAATGCCCCGTTCAGAGATCAGTTTAATGTCGATATTCCTATTTTTGGCCTTTCCGGAAAAATCTTCAAGGATTTCAATAATATCATTATCCAGGTATCGCGTATTTCGTACATCCAATTCAAGATACGAATCTTTGGGGATACTGTCCAATTCTTTTAAAATGGCCCCTTTGTTGAAAAAAGTCACTTCCTCCGCCAAGGTCATTTTTATCTTATGGATTCCATTGCTTTTATCCTCAATATGCAGAAAATGCGAGTTTTGATAGCTTTTTATCAAAATGACCACGACACCAACGGCCAATCCCAAACCAATGCCGACCAATAGGTCCGTAAAGACAATGCCTAAGACGGTCACCGTAAAAGGAATGAATTGTTTCCAACCTAACTGATACATTTTTTTGAACAATGCCGGTTTTGCCAATTTATAACCGACTATAAGCAGGATGGCGGCAAGCACGGACAAGGGAATCATGTTCAATAATCTGGGGATTAAGATTACAGAGATCAATAAGAAGAACCCATGGATAATGGCGGACATTTTTGATCTTCCCCCGGATTGAATATTGGCAGAACTACGCACGATTACCTGCGTGATCGGGAGTCCTCCGACCATGCCGGATAATATGTTTCCGGTTCCCTGTGCCAATAGCTCCCTATTAGTGGGAGTTACATTTTTATAGGGATCCAGTTTGTCCGTAGCTTCTACACAGAGCAAAGTTTCAAGACTTGCCACCAGGGCAATGGTAAATGCGGTAATCCAGATTTGGGGATTGGAAATGGCCCCAAAATTAGGAAAGCTGAATTGTGCTAAAAATGATGTAGCATCTTCTGGAATAGGAACGCTTACCAGATGATCAGATGAAATGGAGATCGTTTCACTATCCATGGTAAGGACATAAAAAATAATACCAACGGCCACGGCCACTAAAGGACCTTGTACAAGTTGAAAAATTTTACCTTTTTTGGCGAGAACTTTATCCCACAACAATAGGATGGCCAAACCAATTACGGCCACTAGCGTAGCACCGGGACTTATGTTGTTGACGGTTTGAAAAATTTCCGAGAAAGTATTCTGACCGTCCGTTTCAAAAAACACGAAATTACTTTCGGGATTGTATCCAAAAAAATGTGGAATCTGTTTTAGGATAATAATTATCCCGATGCCGGTAAGCATTCCCTTAATGACAGAGGAGGGGAAATAATATCCTATGATCCCAGCTTTAAGGATTCCGAACGCCAATTGGATGGCTCCGCCCAAAACAACGGCTAAAAGAAAATTCTGATAACCTCCCAAGGCACCGATAGCGGTTAAGACGATAGCGGCCAATCCTGCGGCTGGTCCGCTGACCCCTATTTGGGAACCACTTAAGGCACCCACAACAATACCACCGATAATGCCGGCGATCAAACCGGAAAACAAAGGTGCCCCACTGGCCAGGGCAATACCCAAACATAAGGGTAGGGCAACAAAAAATACAACGATACTTGCAGGCAAGTCGTTTTTTATATATTTGAACATATTTAAAAATTATATTGTCTTCGACCTATAGGAAGACAGGTTAGTAATAAGAATAATGAAAAGACTAACCCATGTATTCGGGCGGTGGAATACTAACTTCTAAATAAGCAAATGTGTAGTTGGCGATATAAGTAGCTGCTAAAGATGATTTTTGGTGTTCCGATAAGCGAAAATCATTGACCCAGGAATAAAACAGGAAATTTTTCTCGCCAATCTCCTTTTTTTCCTCTTTTTTATTTTCCTCCTCGTTAAAATCCATAACCATGGCTTTGCAGTCTCTGTCCAATAATACTATTACGGACGGAGCAAGAATAGCCATTGTAAGTATCGAGGAAAGAAAAAATATTAAAATGGTCTTTATCATAAATTTTCCTGAAACGAAAACAGCAAATATAGCGGTATTGCTATTGGATCGTTGTTAAAATTGTTTTAAAAATCCTTTAACAATTTTATATCCCCAGAGAGGATCCAACCGGTTTTTCCATCCGAGATCCTGATTTTTTTCCATTCGTTTAATTTATCCAGAACGTTTACCTTGGTTCCGGCGTGTAATGAAAATACTTCTTGACTAGAGGGGTTAGGTTCTGATTTTATGCCAATTTCATCGGCAAAGACAATAGCGGGCTGTTCGGCTTCAAAATCGTTAAACTGCGTGAAGGCAAAAAGTACCGCTACTATTGTTATGAACAGTGAAATCAAGCTACTGATAAAGGCCCATCTTTTTCTAGCGGAATATCGGGAATAATAAAATGTGATATAAAGTAGTACGAACAATAGCATGAATACAATTGCTAAATAAGCCCATTGGTCAAAGGAAAATATAGTTGTAATGGATTTGTAAAGTTTTGACAATCCTGTTTCCGGCAAGGTTTCTATGGCATCTAAAGTCATATTACGGGCATAGCCAAGATTGTTTTTTATTTCCGGGTCATTGGGCGTTAGCAGCAATGCCTTTTCATAATAGTATATACTGGACGCTATCTCATTTAGCTTGTAGTAGGAGTTTCCAAGATTAAAATAAACCGCTGCGGAATGTTGGCCGCTTTCCAATATATCTAGATAATGATCTATTGCTTTTTGATAATTACCTTCATTGTATTCGGAGGTAGCTTTATTAAAAACAGCTTCATTTTGGGCGTTGGACCAAATTGAAAAACAAAGACAATACAGAATGAAAATCTTTTTGCCCATATTACAGTTGTTTATCCATTAAAGCGATTACCTCACTGGCCTTTTCATAATCATTTTGCATTTGCACATTGGAGAAAGGGCTGTATCTGGCAGCTTCGCAATTTTTTAGTAATTCTATAAAACCGGCGATAGGGGTTTCATCAACCTGTTTTTCCGTTAACAGTTCTGAGATTTTATCTTTACTGAATTCCGCGGTTTCGATTTTGAGCTTCGCTTTCAAATAGTTATGGAGCGCTTTCTCCAGGGCCACATAAAAAGAATCTTTGTTACCGAGTTCTTTCTTGGCCTTGGACAGATATCTTTTGGCAAGGCGATTGGCTTTCTTGACTTTGTTTCCGGCAACATCACTTGCTATTTCCTCTCTTTTCTTTCGGAATAAAATTGCTAATGGAATCAATAATACCGGCCCCAACAACCAAATATAAAATGAGATGGAACCAAAAAAGTAACTTCTTCCTTTTGCGGAAAGGTTGGGTGAAAGTTTGATGAAATTGAATTGATTTCCCGTAGCGACCACACTCTGCTTATTTCCAATAGGACCATTTACAACGTTGCCCGTACCGTTAGTGGGACCTTCCAGAACGTTGATGATGATCTCGTCCGAACGTAGTATAACGTACTTTTGGGATTTTGGGTTGAAATAACTAAAGGTTATGGATGGAATGGGGTATTTGCCCTTATATGCGGGCACGATGGTATAAGCATTGCTTACTTTGCCCTGCATGCCACTTAACGTAGTACGGACCCCTTCTTTCAATTCCGGTTCATAGACTTCCAAAGCACCGGGCAGTTCGGGCTCCGGAAGCTTAAAAAGTTTTAAATTTCCTTTTCCACTAACTTCTACTGTGGCTTGCAACGATTCTGAGGCATTGAGGTTGGTTTTGCTCGTAACGACCATGAAATCAAAATCCCCGACCGCTCCATTAAAACCGGCGGGTTGATTTTCCGTAGGTAGGGCCTTTACGTTAATGGTGCGCTTGCCCGCGGAAACCGTTTTACTGGTCTGTGCGTAGATGCGACCTCCAAAGAAATCCCTTTTGCTCGTAGGAACATCAACGGTAACATCCAAAGAAAGCGGTTCTATTTCCAACTTACCGGATTTTTGGGGATACAGAACAACGCGTTTTAATACTACATAGCGATAAGGCTTGCCTTTATATGTCCCATTTTGTGCATTAAGGGCGGAGGTCTTGATATCCTGGCTCCAAAAATTATTGTATTTGGGGTTGTCCAAAGGCTGGAAATTGGAAACACTAATGGAGGGACTTACATATAATTTGTAGACTACGCTAATGGCTTCGTTTAGGTAAGGGTTGCTTTTAGATACTTCTGCGACCAAATGCAGGTTCTCGTCCGCAATATCGTTTGCGGTCATTTGACCGTTCGGTTTATCTACGGCGGCAGTTACTTCTACCTCTTTTGCTAAAGACTTGTATGTTTTGCCCCCTATGACGATAGTGGCCTGTTTAATGGTAAACTTTCCCCTGGCGGTCGGCGCCAGTGTGTAGGAATAACTTTTTGAATAACTTCTCACCCCATTGATCCATGAAGAGCTTATGGACTGGGACGGACCCATTAAAACCCTGAACCCCTCAAAATCCGGTGGGTTAAAATTATCACCGTCCTTGTTCATGGTGAAATCCACTCTAAGCCGTTCATTGAGGCCCAATTTTGATTTGCTCAACTTCATTTCAAATGTAATGGCACTATTATCCTGCGCCCCTAAATTAAGGACGAGGAAAAATATTGAAATAAAAATGAATAGCCTTTTAGACATGCTCCGTATTACCAATCCTTTTCGTTCTTGACTTTGACACCTTTGACCTTTTTGGCATCAATTTTTTCCTGAACTTGTTTTTCGGCATTTTGCATTGCTCTTAACAAGTTTTCAACCTGCTGTTTGGACAGTTGATCGGGTCTGGGTTGTTTTTGTTCACGGGGTTCATTTCCCTCCTCGGGTTTTTTCTTCTGTTCTTGTTTTTGGTCCCCATCACCTTCCTTGTTCTCGTCTTTCTTTTCATCACCCTTATCACCTTCGTCCCCTTTATCTTTTTGATCCTGATCTTGGTCTTTTTGATCTTTCTTGTCCCCGTCCTTATCTTGATCCTGGTTCTGATCTTTCTTGTCCCCGTCCTTATCTTGATCCTGGTTCTGATCTTTCTTGTCCTGCTGATTTTGATCGTCTTTCTTTTCGTCGTTTTTGTCCTTGTTCTGTTCGTCCTTTTTCAGCAGTTCTTTTGCCAATGCCAAATTATACCGGGTTTCCTCATCTTTTGGGTCGTTCCGTAGGGCTTCTTTATAGGCTTCCACCGCCTTGGCATAATCCTTTCTTTTCATAAAAAC
Organism: Maribacter spongiae; assembly: GCF_047345125.1. NCBI lineage: Bacteria > Pseudomonadati > Bacteroidota > Flavobacteriia > Flavobacteriales > Flavobacteriaceae > Maribacter > Maribacter spongiae. The sequence continues at coordinate 66,487 of NZ_JBLFEQ010000001.1, forward strand.
ATTGCCCATATTATGATAGGCCCTATGCTTGTCCGTTTTGGAAGAAGCGGATTCACCCGCCTCCTTAAATCTACCAAAAGCTTCACTATAGGTTTCATTGTTGTAATAGGCATTGCCCAAATTGTAAGGCGCCGCAACATTTTCGGGGCTTTTGGCAATTGCTTTTCTATAGTCCACCTCAGCCTCGATAAAGTTGTTTTCGGATAGATTCTTATTGCCTTCCCATGTAAAATTCTTTGAAGCCCTTAAAGCTTTTTCTTTAACTTTTACTTCATCTTCTTGTGCGAAACCCACAAAAGAAAACAGGAAAACAAAAAGCAGGAAAAATATCTTTTTCATGTTATTCAATTTGTTTTTCGTTGAACAAATTCAATTTTTTAAGCCATCTGGTTTTGCGATCCAAGATAAATATTTCCAAAAATAAGAACAAAAGTCCGGCTCCCAGAAACCATTGAAATTGATCTTTGTATTCTGCAAACTGCTTGGCTTCAAATTCTTTTTTATCCATTTTCAACAGTTCCTCTTTTATAAATTCCACGGCCTCGTCCGTATTGGAACCATCTATATATTTGCCATTGCCTTCTCCGGAGATATCGGCTAAAACAGTTTCGTTCAATTTGGTAATGACCACTTCTCCCTGGGCATCTTTTTTAAGGCTTTCCAATATTCCGTTTCGTTTGATCGGAATAGGTGCACCCTTGGATTTCCCCACACCGATCGTATAAATTTTTATACCTTCATCTACGGCCGCCTCTACAGCATTGCTCGCGGAGCCTTCGGAATGGTCTTCCCCATCCGAAATAATGAAAAGGACACGATTGGTCTGTTCGTCATCATCATAATATGTGGTGGCCAGTTCAATGGCTTCATTAATGGCGGTGCCCTGAGAGGTAAGCATATTGGTGTTCATGCTCTGCAAGAACATTTTGGCCGCACCATAATCCGTAGTTATGGGCAATTGGGGAAAGGCCTGGCCTGCATAGGCGATTATTCCGATACGATCACTCGCCAATTGGTTGATAATCTCGGAAACCAGTCTTTTTGCTTTTTCCAACCGGTTGGGAGCTATATCTTCCGCCAACATGCTTTTGGATACATCAACGGCAAATACAATATCAACACCTTCGCGCTTTACGGTTTCCAATTTAGTCCCTATTTTAGGATTTACCAGTCCTAAGATCAAAAGGGAAAGCCCTAAAAGAAACAATATAAGCTTTAATGTACCTTTATAATAAGAACGGTTTGGCACAAGCCTTTTAAGCAATGCATGATCGGCAAATCTTTTCTGTGTCCTTTTTTTCCAGATAAGTAATAACAGGAACAACACAACGAGTACCGGAACGATAAAAAACAGATAGAAATATATTTTTTCGTCTAACTGTACCATAGTTTATATAAAACTTCTGAATAACGTATTTCTCAAAATCCATTCCAAAATAAGGAATGCCCCTGCAATTAAAACCCAAGGTCTGAACTTCTCCTCATAACGGTAATATTTAAACTCCTCTATTTCCGTTTTTTCCAATTTGTTGATCTCATCATAGATTTCCTCTAACTTCTCGTTGTTCGTGGCCCTAAAATATTTGCCCCCCGTGACCTTGGCAATATCTTCCAACAGCGCTTCGTCTATTTCCACTTGTTGCATACCATACCTAAAAGAACCATCGGCATTATATGCAATAGGTGATAGGGCATTGCCATTGGTGCCCAGGCCTATGGTATAGGCTTTAATATCGAACTCGATGGCCAGATCTGCTGCTGTTTGTGGCTCAATAAAACCAGAATTATTGACACCGTCCGTTAAAAGAATGATAATTTTACTTTTGGCCTTACTTTCTTTTAACCTATTGACCGCTGTTGCCAACCCCATTCCAATAGCCGTGCCGTCTTGCAACTGCCCATAGGTTATTTCCCTTAAGGCACTCAAAACAATGGATTTGTCCGTTGTTACCGGTGTTTTGGTATATCCCTCGCCGGCATAGACCACTAACCCGATACGATCGTTAGGTCGTTTTTTGATAAAATCGGCAGCTACTTTTTTAAGTGCGGACAATCTATTGGGTTTTAGGTCCCGGGCCAGCATACTGGAAGATACATCTATGGCCATGACGATATCTATTCCTTTGGTGGTCTTGGCCCGTGTAGAGATATCCTCGGTCTGGGGTCTTGCCATGGCTACGATTATAGCACTTAATGCCAAAAGGCGCAATACAAAAAGTAATGGCTTGAGTTTTGGTAAAAAGCTATTATGGCCAAATCCCTGGATACTGGAAATACGAAGTGCGGCAGTTTCCTGCCCTTGCTTGAACAGATACCATAATATGGCCAAGGGTAGTAATAGGAACAACCAGAAAAAATCGGGATTGGCAAATGATATATTCTCCAACATTATACTTCCGTTTTTACTTCTATTGTGGTGAGTATGCGGTCTACCATTTCCTGTGCATAGGTATCATCATCCAACCAGGTGACAATGAAATACTGTTGAAAGCCCTTTCCGCTAAATAGCAGTACCGTATATTTTCCTTTTATCAATTCTTTTGATTCCGGCACGGCAAATTTTCCGCTACCGTGTATTTTTAATCCTTTTGTTCCACCAATAGTGGTGAACTCTTCCTGTTTGGTGATAATGTTTTTGGCTCCCTGTGATTCGAATCCTTTTAGGATTTGCTCAACCGTTTGTTCCACATTGGGGTCTGCTTGCGGATTTAGGGTCAGGGAGGTAGTGGCCATGGTAAATAGCCCAATAGAACTTCTATATCCAAAGGCCTGTATATCATTTATGGCCGCTTTTGCCTCTGGGGGCAATTTCACTTCTTGCCTTACCAAGACTTTGGGCGTTTCTATGGTAATAGGGGGATAGCCGTAAGTACTCCTGATCCACTCCCCTTCCAAAAGTTCTTTGGTAGGGTGACCTAGAACGGTATCTTTTAAATATCCGAAACCGAACTTGAAGCCGGCTATGGTAGTCCCGATCAACAGAATGGCCGCAAGGGAAGCTATTCCAATAATTATTTTTTTCTTCTGTTTTTTCTGTTCCAGCTCCTCTTGGTATGCCGCTTGCTGCATCAATTCTTCCTCGGTCGGTTCAGGTAAGGCATCATGGGTCTTGACCACGATCTGTTCCACTAATTTCCTGTCCTGTTCCGCAATAGAGGTAGCGGGTTTTGATTTGGCGAACTTTACCAGATCCGCGGTCTGTAAAATTTGTTGGAACTGTTTTATGGTATCATTGTCCAATTGCAGGTCCCCGGCATCCCTCATTAATTCCAATTTGGAGATCAATTGCCCGGTGGTACTTTCCAAAGCGGATACATGTGCATCTTCTTCCAAGTAGGAACGAACAATATCCGTAAGTTCGGAATAATACTGTTTGTATTCGTCCTGGATCAGGTATTTGGAATTTTCCAATCGTTTCAATTCTAAAAGTGCCCGGTCATATGGAGGTAACAACGCTTCTTTTTCTTCTTCGGTCAACGGTTTTTTTCGCAAAACGAACCAATAGAAAAGCCCGCCCAAAATCAGTAAAATTAATAGCCCGTATATTAGGTATTTCCAAAAACCCGGATTACTTTTTTCTACTGCGATCAAGGGTTTGATGTCATACATTTTTTGGGCAAGGGTATCCACGGGTACGGTTTCCACATGAATGGTCAGGGAATCCGTAAAGTAGCCCATCCCATCTATTTCTATGCGTTGGGCGGGTAGTTTATAGGCTCCGGAATCAAATTGGGTGAGGGCATAGATTTTTTGGAGCGTTAAGCGGTCTTTTTTACGGGTGGTATCCGTTGCAAGGGCCTCTACGGTTTCCAACGGGGAAAAGGTCTGCCCTTCGGGAAAAAAAACCTGTGAGGAGCTGTCTACCTCTACGATTATTTTCCACTGAATTTGCTCTCCTATTTTTATGTAAGTGGTATCGACTTCTGACGAGATGTTCGGTTCGGTCTGTGCATATCCCATAAAAGAAAGAAAGAACAGGCATAGCAAAGAAATCCACTTTGATGAAAGTGGATAATTTTGGACCCTAACCTCTAACCTCTCAATTTTCATCAGCCTCTTCTTTTAAAATACCCCAATAACTTTTTCACATAGCTTTCATCTACCCTGCAATCCAATACGCCACAACCGGACTTTGTAAAAGTATCCTTAAAGTAAGCCATACGTTCCCTGTGAAAATTGGAATAGGCGTTTCTTACCTTTTTGGATTGGGTATTGACCAACCTTATGCCCCCCGTTTCGGCATCCATCATTTGGACCACACCAAGGTTGGGGATAGCTTCTTCCCGTTCATCATATACCCTAATACCCGTAACATCATGCTTATTGCCCGTAATTTTCAAGGTGCGTTCATAGTCCGATGCTATAAAATCCGATAGGACAAAAACAATGGCCTTCTTTTTCATTACGTTGGTCAGATACTTCAACGCTTCCGCAATATCCGTTTTATTGCTATTGGGCTTAAATTCCAATAATTCCCTGATGATACGGAGTACATGGGTTTTCCCTTTTTTTGGCGGAATGAACAATTCTACCTGATCTGAAAAAAGAATGAGCCCTACTTTATCGTTGTTCTGTAGCGCACTAAATGCCAATGTTGCGGATATTTCCGTTACAATTTCGTTCTTGAACTGATTGACCGTGCCGAACAATTCGGATCCACTTACATCTACCATCAACATCATGGTCAACTCCCGCTCCTCCTCAAAAACTTTTACATGAGGCTCGTTATATCTTGCGGTAACGTTCCAATCAATGCTTCTTACATCATCACCAAACTGATACTGCCTTACTTCGCTAAAGGTCATACCACGGCCCTTAAAGGTCGAGTGGTATTCCCCACCAAAGATGTGGTCGGAAAGACGTCTTGTCTTTATCTCGATTTTTCGGACTTTTTTGAGTAATTCTTTGGTATCCATTGGTTTGGTAAACAGTTTTCAGTGAGCACCGATCAGTAGCAGTTTATTTTATCCGGTCAAAGGATTTTACTGCCAACTGCACCTGCCAACCGTCCGCTTTTAGGGCACTTCAATTTCATTAACGATTTTGTTGATGATCTCTTCGGAAGTAATATTCTCGGCCTCGGCCTCATATGTGATTCCGATTCGATGTCTAAGTACATCATGTACCACGGCCCTTACATCCTCGGGAACAACATACCCCCTTCTTTTTATAAAAGCGAAGCATTTGGCCGCATTGCCCAAATTGATACTTCCCCTTGGTGAGGCCCCAAAACTAATGAGCGGCTTTAAATGCTCCAAATTATATTTCTCCGGATATCTTGTGGCAAATACGATATCCAAGATGTATTTTTCTATCTTTTCGTCCATATAGACTTCCCTGACCGCTTTTTGGGCACTAAGAATCTGCTTTAGGGTAACTACGGGTTTTACGGTCTCATAAGCACCTAAAAGGTTTTGGCGCATGATCAATTGCTCCTCGTTCATTTTGGGATAATCGATTACGGTTTTCAGCATAAAACGGTCAACCTGTGCTTCGGGCAAGGGATAGGTACCTTCCTGTTCCACCGGGTTTTGGGTTGCCATGACCAAAAAAGGTTTATCCAGCACAAACGTCTCGTCACCAATGGTCACTTGTTTTTCCTGCATGGCTTCCAATAGGGCGGATTGTACTTTTGCAGGGGCCCTGTTTATTTCATCGGCCAAAACAAAATTGGCAAAAATGGGTCCTTTCTTTATGGAAAAATCATTTTCCTTGATATTGTAAATGAGTGTTCCCACAACATCTGCCGGCAAAAGATCGGGGGTAAACTGTATTCTGCTAAAGCTTCCCTTGACCGCTTTTGACAGGGTATTGATCGCCAATGTTTTTGCCAGACCGGGAACTCCCTCCAAAAGTATATGGCCTTGACCCAATAAACCGATCAACAGTCTTTCTACCATGTGCTTTTGGCCAACGATTACCTTGTTCATTTCAAGCATCAGTAAATCGATAAAAGCACTTTCCTGAGCAATTTTCTCATTTACGGCACTAATGTCAACAGTAGTATTTTCCTCCATATAAAAACTTCGTTTTTTGGTCTAAATAAGTTAATTATTTAACAGTTGTGCAAATTGAAAATTTATTCATTGAGTACCTGTTAACAATTGGTTAAAAAAAAGGATAACCCTTTATTTTTGTGAAGTTTTTAAGGGATTTCTTTTTAATTTCATTCCCCTGTGAACGGTATCCATCCAGGATTTCATGATTATTGCTGAAACGATGATGTGGGGAGATTGGGGCGAGAAGTTACATAAGTCCCGTCTAGACTCCCTTTGGGAAGGAATATAGTTACGGTGACATTATCAAATAAATTGAAATATGATCGATAAAACCAATGGTTCTCCCTCCCGGAGAGTGCTAGAAGGGACAACTGCGTTCATTACAGGTGCCACAAGTGGTATCGGAAGGGCAACGGCCAAGTACTTTGCGCAGCATAATATACATCTTGTACTCTGTGGAAGAAGACAGGAAAGATTGGATGAATTAAGTCGGGATTTAGGTGTTCATACTAAGGTCCATACATTAACTTTTGATGTTCGGGACAAAGCTGCGGTCAAGAAATCCGTTGATTCATTACCGTCGGACTTTTCCAAAATAGACATCTTGATCAACAATGCCGGCAATGCTCACGGTCTGGACAGTATAGATAAAGGTAGTTTGGACGATTGGGATGACATGTTGGACATTAACGTGAAAGGATTGCTATATGTTTCTAAAACACTTCTGCCGCAAATGATCGACAGAAAGGAAGGGCATATAATAAACATTGGTTCCATAGCAGGAAAAGAGGTATACCCTAAAGGCAATGTATATTGTGCCAGTAAATATGCCGTAGATGCCATAAACCAGGGTATGCGCATGGATCTTAACTCATATGGGATTCGAGTCGGAGCTGTAAATCCGGGATTGGTGGAGACCGAATTCAGCAATGTAAGGTTTAAGGGAAATTCAAAAAAAGCCGACGGTATCTATAAAGGATTCCGACCGTTAAAACCGGAGGATATTGCGGATATCATCTATTTTGTCGTTTCCAGACCTTATCATGTAAACATTGCCGATTTATTGGTGATGCCTACCGCCCAGGCCAACAGCACTATTGTGAAAAAGAATTTATGATCAATAAACGCCTATTGGTTAAGAACTTACTCGCCCATAACGATGAAAATAGTTTTTATGACAAAAAACGTTTTATCGCTATAGGGGAGAAAGAAGGCAAGGCCAAGTTTTTAAAGCATGTTTGTGCGTTGGCAAATAGCAACCCCGGGAACAACTCTTTTATCGTTGTTGGTGTGGAAGACGAGGACAATAAAATTATCGGTGTCGATTTTTTTGATGATAGTAAAATTCAAAACCTCGTCAACGCCTATTTGGATAACCCACCTTTAATATCTTATGAGAACATTCCCTTTCCCCATCTGCCGGAGGGTAAAGTAGTAGGGCTGGTCACTATAAAATCCGATGGAAAAATCTGTTCGCTTAAGAGGAATATCTGGAAGTATTATGGAGGGTCTGTTTACTTTAGGGAAGGAAGTATAAGTCTGCCCAAGGTTTATGATATTGAATTAAAGGACATCAATTCCAAAACGGTGGCTACCATTGAACAACATGCCCGTAACAATATAGAATTGACACTGGATGGAGTAATAGATTTTTTGAACAATCGCCATAAAGATTTGGAGAATGATTATAAGGTGTTCAAGGAACAGTTTGTGGTCTGTTGGGCAGGAAATAAAAAGGTGGTAAAAGGGGAAACGTATTATTTTAGGGTGGATATTGAATTGATAAACGAACAGGTAAAACTATTCTACTCCAATCTGGATGAGGTTACCATTGCCTACAACGAACATTCTTTTACGATCATGGAATATGTACAGTTAGGTCTTGGAGGTAAACAAAAATATTATCCTTTGGAAAAAGTGGTCATTACTTTTGAGGATAATGGCACCTATCAGATACAAAGCACCCTTATTTTTGAACCCCCGCGATACGATAAAAAAATACTGCATCATATATACAATGCCAACAATAGTTTATTATCAAAGATTAGGGGCAACATAGGCCTGAAGCCTTCTGAAGAAGTGGATTTGGGGCATTTGGCGGATACTTACCTAATCTGTTATTTGAATGGATTTGAAGCGGCAAAAAAACAAATGGAACAAGGCAGGAAGTTGGTTAAAAAGCTATATCCAAAAGTGTATGACTCCCTTAAAGAAGCCTTGCGGATATTGAGGAAAGTAAAATATAATTAGGTCCTCATGGTCCACAGTTGTCCATAAGGTTTTAGCTCCAGCGGATTTTCTTCAGTTTTAACCCATGACCACGGATGATGTTCCTTAGCTCTCAAGGCAAAAACCCAATAGAGAATAACCAAGGAGTATCCAGATGCCGTATAGCTGTATCAAAATTGGAAATCACCTACATTTGTATATCGTTTTTTCGTCTTTCATGGGCAGATACACGGGGATTTGAGCATGGATGTACAGAAGAACATTTTATGGGCCGGAATCGGGGACTTCTTTTGCAGAAGCCCTATTTTTTGAGCAATTAATAGGCGGTGTAATGCCACCCGGTTCATTTTAATGGGTATCCAATTCGTTCTGATTCGGTAATGATGCTATGGCACCAAAACGGGTAGTGGTTATAGCTCCTGCCTTGTTCGCCCTTTCTACCATTTTGTGGAGTACCCCCTGATTTTCAATTATGTTTTCCAACGGATCGAAAGAGGATAATTGGGTTAAAAGACAACCGATGAACGCATCGCCCGCCCCTGTCGTATCAACAGGGTTTATCACAATACTGGGGATTGTTTGTTTATAGTTCGCGGTACTTAACAACGTACCCTTATCGCCCATGGTAATTACGATAATACCGGTACTGATTTCATGTAAGTAGGAGCAGGCCTCATCCGGGGTTGTTTTGCCCGAAAGCAAATAGGCTTCATCCAAACTAAATTTGCAGAGGTGCGACTTTTCCACAAAAGGCCTGCATTTTTTGATAAAGATGTCCTCCTTGTTTTTCCAAAGATCGGCCCTGTAATTAGGGTCAAAACTAATAAAGGAATTTTGTGTGAGCGCATCAAAAAAATACCTTCCGTAAGCATTCTCCAAATTGCCGCCCAACAAGGCCGTAGCCGCACCGAAATGCACTATGTTTTCCTTAAAATTGATTTTTAGGGAAGAATCGTAGATCAATTCCCTGTCCGCACCCCGACTAAAAACAAAATCCCTTTCCCCATTTTTGTCCAGGGAAACGAATGCCAGGGTCGTAAATATTTCCGATCGCTGCGCCAAAGAAATGTCAACATCCGAATTTTTGAGAGCATCCAATAAAAAATTGCCAAAAGGATCATTTCCTACGGCACCTATAAAGTAACTTTTTCCTCCGAGCTTACTTATGGCACAAGCTACATTTGCCGGTGCACCACCTGCTTTTTTGGAAAACTCGTTTGCTTTTGATAAGTCTTTGCCCTGGTTTTCGGCAACAAAATCAATCAAGAGTTCACCAATGCAGAAGACTTTTTTCATCTGTTGTTTATCTGTTTTTAGGAGCCTGATTATAATCCATGGATTACTATGTTATTGCTTTGAAAACTATAGATCTTAAATTTCCATGAATCGGTCATACCTTCTAAGATAACTAGAAAATCCAGCTCCGGCCAATATTTTCACTTAAATCCTAAAAGTTCAAACGAGTTCAACTAGTTCTCGTTCGGAGAAAAACGAATTTCGGGCGTTATTAATACGTAGAATAATTTATTCGTTTGTTGGGTGCTTGGGAATTCCCTACCTTTTTAGGGTAATTAAAACCCTATTGGAAAAATGAGCATATTCGATGAAATAAAAAAGAAATTAAGTCATGAATTCATAGATATTGTTGAATGGCTTGATACGGACAACAATACCATTGTACATCGTTTTGAACGCTATCAAAATGAAATCAAGAACAATGCAAAGCTCATAGTACGTGAAGGCCAGACCGCGGTATTTGTGAACGAAGGCCGCTTGGCCGATGTCTTTACACCCGGAACCTATACTTTAAACACCAAAAACCTTCCTATTTTAACAACGCTCAAAGGTTGGAAATATGGTTTTGACAGTCCGTTCAAGGCAGAAGTATATTTTGTGAACACCCGATTGTTCACGGATGAAAAATGGGGGACCAAAAACCCCATTACCTTGAACGACGCACGTTTTGGATTGGTAGAAATCAGGGCTTTTGGAACGTACGCATTTAAAATTTCGGATTCTGGAAAATTTATAGTGGATATTGTGGGTACGGATAACAATTTCACCAACTTTGAAATTAATGAACACCTTAAGAGCTTAATTGCTACGAGGTTTACGGATACGGTGGGGGAAGCGAATATTCCCATAGAACTTTATGCGGCCAACACTTCCGAACTTTCGGATACTTGTCAGGAGGTAATGAAACCGGAATTTTTATCCGTAGGTATTTCACTGGAGAAATTCTATATAGAGAACGTTTCCATGCCCGAAGATTTGAAGAAGGAAATCTTTGAATATAGCCGTATCGATACTATAGATTTGGACAAACTATACAAATTTAAAGCGGCCAAGGCTATTGAAGCGGCGGCAAAAAATGAAGGAGGAACCGCAGGTGCCGGCATGGGTATGGGCATGGGCTTTATCATGGCACAGCAAATGGGCGGTGTTATGCCAGGAATGTCACCGGCAAATACACAAATAGGAACATCCCGGGCCCCGGGTACTGGGGCAGTACCTCCGCCAATGCCTGTTGCCACACAGTATTTTTACGCACTGGACAACGCACAGCAAGGGCCGGTATATCTGGAGCAATTGAAAGTATTGTTTGCCAATAGGACCATAAATAAAGAAACCTTGATCTGGAAACAGGGCATGCCCAATTGGACGGCCCTACAGGAAGTTGAGGAACTCAAATCTTTTTTAGGAGGCAATACACCACCACCCTTACCGACTGTTTGATCATAGAAAAATATAGACCTTGTTCCATAACGGAAGATTTCATTGGAATGGAATTTCTGGAGAACTATGCTATAGTACGATAAAGAGATTGAAAGTCAAACCCGAAAGAGTCTTTTCTATTTGACGAGCAAGGATTAAAAACGAATGCAAGAAATTCAAAATACCGAACGTAAAAAAGCCTGTGTCAATTGCGGAGCGGAGCTTAAATACCGGCCGGGGACCAAAAATATAAGTTGTGACTATTGCGGGTATCAAGAAGCGATCGCCATTGACGAAAGCGGTTTTGAAGAGTTGGAACTGTACCCCTACCTCAACCAAATGGGGGCACAAAAACACAGTGAAGAAATCTCCATGCTGCGTTGTAAAAATTGCGGTGCGCAACAACACGTGGAAGAGAACTACAAATCCCTGCATTGTGTGTATTGTAGCATGCCTTTGGTATTGGAGGATTCCTATAAAGAGGATTGGATTTTGCCGGGTGCGGTCCTGCCGTTCCAAATTGATCGGAAAAAATCACATCGGATCTTTAAAGAATGGATCGATAATTTGTGGTTTGCCCCGAACAATCTTAAAAAAGCGGCCCTAGACCCCAAATATACCAAAGGCCTGTATCTGCCCTATTGGACATTTGATGCCAAGTTGATAGGGGAATATATCGGCCAGCGAGGGGATTACTATTATGTGACGGAAACCTATCGAGATAGTAACGGTAAGGCCCAAAAAAGGCAGCGACGTAAGACGCGTTGGACGAATACCTCCGGTACCGTTTCCGGATTTATAGACGATACCCTGGTGAAAGCGTCCAAACAACAAAAAGGACGTATTCCGGCTAAAGTCGCCCATTGGAACTTGAAATTGTTACAGCCTTTTAACTCCAGCTTTTTAAGGGGATTTGTTACCGAGAAATATACCATTCCCCTAAAAGAAGGGCATCTTGTTGCCGAAAAAGAGGGGGAACGTATAGCCGAACGTTGGTCTCGTCAAAAAATAGGCGGCGACACCCAACGCATTACCAATTTGCAATACAGCCTTTTTGACGAAACGTTCAAGCATATTTTATTGCCCGTTTATATTAGTTCATACAGATATAACGATCAAGAATATCGGTTTTATATCAATGGACAAACGGGAACGGTAAGTGGCAGGAGACCTTATTCGTTTTGGAAAATTTTCTTTTTAGTCCTTTTTATTCTTGTATTGGTAGCCCTATTTGCGATTTTTGCAAAATGATTTTAGAAAGAACACTGGTCATTGGGGATATCCATTCCGGATTAAAAGCTTTGGAGCAACTTTTACAACGTGCTAAAGTAACAGAAAGAGATCGATTGATATTTCTTGGGGATTATGTTGATGGTTGGAGTGATGCAGCTGAAACAGTGAACTATTTATTGGACTTAAAAGATCGAATAAACTGTGTGTTTCTCCGGGGCAATCATGATGAACTTTGCCATGAATGGTTGACCGGGGCCGCTGACAACCCTACATGGCATATACATGGGGGGAGGGCTACCATGACATCGTATAATGGAACGGATAATGATTCCAAAAACAAACATATCCGATTTTTTGAGCAACTTCGTAATTATTATTTGGATAAGGAAAACAGACTTTTTCTTCACGCCGGTTTCACGAATTTAAAGGGAATTGATTTTGAATATTTCACCAAAACCTTTTATTGGGATCGTACGTTATGGGAATTGGCGCTGTCCTTAAATCCAGCCCTGGATAAGGATGACATGTATTATCCCAAACGGCTCACACATTATAAGGAAATTTATATTGGCCATACCCCGGTTACCCGTATGGGTATGACAACACCGCAAAATAGGGCCAATGTTTGGAACATTGATACCGGTGCGGCATTTAAGGGACCGTTGACCGCTATGAACGTGGAAACAAAGGAGTATTGGCAAAGTGATGCCGTCCATACGTTTTATCCAAATGAACAGGGCCGAAATTGAATGGATTAAAAATGAATGGCTTTTAACCCTTAAAAGTTTATTTTATTGACGAACTTTGAAAAAAATAGAAAGATGTCCGTTAAAAATATAAGACTGGAAGTAATGCAGGCCCTAGAGCCTAAGGTAGCGGGGTTTATGGATTCTTTTCTTATCCCCATTGAGGAAATTTGGCAACCGACCGATTTTCTGCCCGATTCCGAAAAAGACGGTTTTTTGGAGGAAGTAAAGGAATTACGGGAAGAATCCAAGGAATTGGGATATGACTTTTGGGTGACCATGGTTGCGGATACCATTACGGAGGAGGCGTTGCCCACCTACGAATCTTGGTTGATGGATGTGGTGGGTATAGACCAACACGGGGATTACAAGACCAATGGTTGGGCCAAATGGGTACGGGCATGGACGGCAGAGGAAAATAGGCATGGTGATGTGCTCAATAAATATTTATACTTATCGGGTCGGGTAAATATGAAAGAAGTGGAGATAACTACCCAGCACCTTATCTCGGACGGGTTTGATATTGGAACGGATAGAGACCCCTATAAAAACTTTGTGTACACTTCCTTTCAAGAATTGGCCACCAACATCTCGCATAAACGAGTTGGGAAAATGGCCAAGAAAAAAGGAAATGCGTTATTGGGAAAAATGTGCGCCATCATTGCCGGGGATGAAATGCGCCATCATTTGGCCTATCGGGAATTTGTGAAAACAATTTTTGGTGAGGATCCTTCTGGGATGATGTTGGCCTTTGCGGATATGATGAAGAAAAAAATTGTGATGCCGGCACATTTTTTAAGAGAATCCGGGGGTTCCATAGGCACCGCCTTTGAAAACTTTTCAAACTGTGCACAGCGTTTGGGAGTTTATACGGCTCAGGATTATGTGGATATATTGCGAAAATTGAATGCCTATTGGGAGTTGGACAGTATTCGTTCGTTAAACGAAGAGGCTGAAAAAGCTAGGGATTACCTTATAAAATTACCTGCAAGACTGGAACGTATTGCAGAACGCATGAAATTTCCGCAAGACCAATACCATTTTAAATGGGTAGAGGCCAATGGTGCGTTGTAACATACTTTAAGTAACCAGATTAGAAAACCCGATCAAAATTTTTGATCGGGTTTTTAATTTAAGTTGGTTGTTGCTGCTATAATTTTCCGTGTTTGTGTTCTTCCTGCCATTTGGCCAGTTCCTTCCATTTACCGGTATAACACATTTTTGCCTGCATGGGCCATGATGCCGGGTCGTGTATTTGATAACGTTTCCCTCCACTGTCCAACACCTTTTTGCATTCCGCTACCGAAGTTTCAGAAAGCGCTTTCCATGTTTTGATTCCGGTATCCTTGAACATACCCTCAATTTTAGGGCCTATCCCTTCAATTATTTTAAGGTCATCTTGTTTAACGGTCTTTCCAAGGGCCGATTTTGCCATGGCCGCATCATAAGGAATAGAAGCGACCGTTGTACCCGCACTTAATGAAGTTGCTGCGGCACTAAGATCGGCACCCGTTGAAACTTTTTTATTGCATGCATCCAAATCCGCTTGTAATTTAGCGTTCTTATCTTTCAATGTTTTTAAATCGGCGGAATGATCAACAGTAGTATTTCCACTGTTACCTATTAAGTACCCCAAAATACCACATATAACACCTATCAATAAGGGAATTAACCAGCACCAGATATTCATATTTTCAAAATTCATTTTCGTATGATTTTATGGGTTGATGATTTTTAGAGATATTCGTTCTGACCAACCCCCTACTGTTAAGGGTTTCCGTGTCATTTTTAGAAAAGGATGTTAGAATGGGTTGAGATAGACCATTTTGGTGAATAGGGGAATAGTTCCCATTGTTGGTTGTAGCGGACAAGAAAGTACTAACAGGTTCCGTTGGAGTCCTAGCTTCGGTAGATTCCTCAGGCTCTAAGCTTTTTTGATTACTACATTCACTACAATACATAACATAAAAGTAAGTCCCTGCCAAAATAGCTATCAACATCAGCAGGAGATTTGTTGTTGTTTTTGTCATAGTTGAAGATTGTTAAGTGTTTGTTTTACAATGTATTAAAAAAATCTTAAAACTGTTAAAAATTTTAAGGTTTATTGTATTGTAATCGATATTGATCGTTTTTCCATCCATACTTGATTCCTACCCATTTGCACACTGTTATCCCGGTTAGATATAATACTTGTTTATGGAATGGGCTTTTCTTTTGAAATTGTGGCAACAAATGGAACAATACCCTATCTCTCCCGACAAAGTTCCGGCACTGGGATAGGGTTCACCAAAAAATTTGAGTTAGTTGGTTTAATGGTCGAGCCCCCTACTGATTTTAGTAGCGGGGCTTTTCTTTATGATGGGGATAAGGTGGATAGCCTGCGATTTATACAACGGCTGGCACTAATTATACACAAATAGGATTAAAAGCTGCCTGAAATAATTACCTTTCTTTAAACTTGGGTACCTTTGAAAAGAGCAAAAAAGAAGCTGGTAAATTTTTTTAGATTTATATGCATGGTCGTTGTTCTTGGGATTCAGGCTTTGTTACAAGGGAGCTGGACCCATGAACCCGTAGATTAACCTGGCCAAAGAAGATGGGTTGATTTCCTTTTTTGATAAATTGATCATAAATCAAACTTAATACCTTGGGCCAAAGGTAGTTCAGAAGTATAATTTATGGTATTGGTCTGCCTTCTCATATAGATTTTCCAAGCATCAGAACCGCTTTCCCGTCCTCCCCCAGTTTCTTTTTCACCACCAAAAGCACCACCAATTTCCGCACCGGAAGTGCCTATGTTTACATTGGCAATGCCACAGTCACTTCCTGCGGTAGAAAGAAAATATTCCGCTTCCCTCAAATTATTTGTCATAATGGCAGAAGATAGCCCCTGAGCAACACCATTTTGTATGGTAATGGCGTTTTCTAGAGTGCCGGAGTATTTTAATAAATAAAGTATGGGAGCAAATGTTTCGTGCTGCACAATTTCAAAATTGTTTTTTGCCTCGGCGATCGCCGGCCTTACATAACAACCACTTTCATACCCTTCGCCTTTTAGAACACCGCCTTCCACGATTAGCTGCCCCCCTTCCATAACAACCTTTTCCAGTGCTTTTTTATAAAGGACTACCGCATCGGGATCTATCAGAGGCCCAACATGGTTATTTTCATCTAACGGATTTCCAATTCGTAGCTGTTTATAAGCAGTAACTAAAGCATCTTTTACCGTATCATATATAGATTCATGGATAATTAATCTTCTGGTAGAAGTACAACGTTGCCCTGCGGTCCCTACCGCTCCAAAAACGGCACCGATGACCGTCATTTTTATATCGGCGTCCGGAGTCACTATAATGGCATTATTGCCACCAAGTTCCAATAGTGATTTTCCCAATCTGGCAGCTACGGCCTGTGCCACTACTTTACCCATGCTAATGGAACCTGTAGCCGATACCAAAGGAATACGATTGTCCCGTGTCATCATTTCCCCAACCCTATAATCACCATTGATCAAACAAGAAATACCTTCTGGGAGATTGTTTTCTTGGAGCACCTCTGCTATGATGTTCTGGCACGCAATACCACAAAGCGGTGTTTTTTCGGAAGGTTTCCATATACAGACATCGCCGCATATCCAAGCCAAGGCCGTATTCCATGCCCAAACGGCCACGGGAAAATTAAAGGCCGAAATTATGCCCACAATGCCCAATGAATGGTATTGTTCGTACATGCGATGCCCAGGCCTTTCGGAATGCATGGTAAGGCCGTGCAGCTGTCGGGACAAGCCTACCGCAAAATCACATATATCTATCATTTCCTGGACTTCACCAAGACCTTCCTGATAACTTTTCCCCATTTCATAGGAAACCAATTTCCCCAAAGGTTCTTTTAATTCCCTTAATTTCTCCCCAAATTGTCTTATAATTTCACCGCGTTGCGGTGCCGGTTTTTTTTGCCATGAAATAAATGCAGCAGAGGCGGAGGCCATCACTTTTTCATAATCCGCTTTGGTCGTTGTCTTTACTTTAGCGATTAAGGCCCCATCTACGGGCGAGTAAGATTCAATAATTTCTCCCGAGGAAAAAAAACTAAGACCTGTTGAGGTCCCGTTGTTCATATCCTGAACCCCCAATGCTATCAAAGCTTTATTTATTCCAAACGCTGTTGCAATTTTAGACATTTTATAACTTTTTTAATGCATAATGTTAAATATTGAACAAAAGTATGAAGAATATTGGCCTCAATGCAAGTCCAAATGATTTAAAGAAACCTTATGCTCCCCCATAGTATAAGGCCAAATAATGCAGGTATGCCCTGTATGATGAAAATCCGTTTTGATACCGTAATGCCTCCGTAGATTCCCGCAAGGGTTACACAACCTAGAAAGAATAGGGAAATATTGGCGGCCCAAACGGGGTTTTCAATAAGAAATGACCAAACGAGACCTGCCGCCAGAAAACCATTGTACAGCCCTTGGTTGGCGGCCATATTTTTAGTAGGCTCGAACAAATCCGAAGGAAAATTTCGAAAGACCTTTTTTGCCCTGGTCGTCCATACGAACATCTCCAGCCATAGAAAATACAGATGCAATAATGCAACTAGTATCGTGATGATTTTTGCCGTAATTAAGATCATTCCTCTTTTGCCATAAAACGTTCGTCAACGGGCATAACCGTAGAACAGTTGTTGCAGGTCCTCAATGCTTCTGAACTATAGAAATGTTTAAAATGTTTTAGAAAATCCTTTTCTATATCGTTCAGGGCAAAATATACTTCATGCAGTTTCGTGTTGCAGTTGTCACAAAACCATATAAGGCCGTCATTTATATTCATATCCGCCCGCTTTCGTTCAATTACGAGACCTATGGAATCCTTATGCCTTACAGGGGAATGTGGAATTTTGGCCGGATTCAGGTACATATCCCCTGGACCCAGTCTCATTGTTTTTTTTTGACCGTTTTCTTGAATATGTACTTCAATATTCCCTTCTAACTGATAAAAAAGTTCTTCGGTCTCGTTGTAATGGTAATCTTTCCTTGCATTGGGTCCGGCAACGATCATAACAATATAATCTCCGGCATCTTTGTACAGATTTTTATTCCCTACCGGAGGTTTTAACGTATCCCTATTTTCTTTGATCCATGCATTTAGGTTAAAAGGGGCCTTGATTTCCATGTGGGTTTATTTTATTTAAAGATAAAAAAAGGGATCGCTCCGACCTAAAACCGGGGCACAAAAAAACCTTTGGACGTCCAAAGGCTTTTTTAGGATAGAATAATCCAATAATCGTTATCTAAAGAATATTTGGGTAAAATAAAGGTTTCCGTTACTGTCTTCTTTAATGGATAATGCGGAATGTGTGTACTCTCCTTCTATGTTCTTTTTATGGCCGGAACTTTCCAACCAGGCTTCTAAAGCCTCTTCTACGGTATCATAATCCTTTGCAACATTTTCCGCAACGAATTTTGCCCCGGTCTTATCTGAAATGGCTTTTGCCCGTTCTTCAAATTTGTCGTGGCTTGTATTGCCCTTGGATATCATATAATCGGTATGCTCCCCTGCATAATGATAGGAAGTGGCTTCTAAAGAAAGGGTGTTTAGCTGGAGATTTTTTCTATGCTGATTGATAAGGTCAAAAAGTTTTTCCTCGGCTTCGGTAATTGCTATCGTTCCCGAAATAAATTGTGAGGCGTCCACCTCTTCCAAAACGGTATCTTTAGAACAGGAAAGGATACTAAATGATATTAAGACCAATATTATAAACTTGTACTTCATGATTTGGGGGTACTTTACTTGTTTTGACACAACGAAGGTAGATCGCTGAACAACTTTTAGATCCAAAACCTCCTTAATTCGGAAGAAAAACTCGATAAGCTGTAAAATAAGGCCATATAGGGCCTTATCGATAAACGGCTTCTGATTTTTTATCGAAAAAATGATACCGTTGATGCTTATTTTGACTTTTGGTCATAGAAAAAGAGAAGATAATCGAGAACTCTAAGAATACATTTCCGACAGGTTGTAGAAAACCTTCGATTAAAAGTGTTTATACCCGGCCTTTTTATTTTTTATAGAAAAGTTGGGTGAAGTAATAGTTTCCGTTCTCGTCCTCTTTTACACTCACTGCAGTGTGGGTAAAATCACCTTCCATGGTTTTTTTATGATTGGAACTGGTATACCATCCTTGAAAGGCCTGTTGGGCGGTATTGTAGTCCTTGGCTACATTTTCCGCTACCATTTCCACTTCTTCCTCAGAATTGATGTTAGAAGCCCGGGAACTAAAATTATCATGGCTTAAACTTCCTTTAGCGATCATATAATCGTTATGGCTATTGGCATATTTGTACGCCACTTCACTAAATTCCAAATTATTAATGCCTAAATTAACTCTGTGTTCGTTTACCAGCTCTAAAAGAGCTTCCTCTAGTTGGACATTGTTTTCTGCCGTTACAATAGAAGTTGTATCCTCGTCTAAATTTTCACTTGTACATGAAATAATAAATACGAATAAAACAAGGATAGCGTGGTGCAATCTCATTTTCATAATGATGTTCTATTTGTAAGTAGGCCTTCAGTGCAATAAGTAGGTAATGTAGTAAGAAAGGGGATGTTCTTATTGCTCTTGACAGGGGATATCAAGAGGGCAATGTTAAATAAAAAAAGAGGGTTTCAAATCAGGAAAAACGGTTTTTTCGATAAAGAGGTCAAAAATATAGGGAAACTACTTTTAGGCATTGACCATCTTATTCTGTAATCAGCGATTTTCCGGTTCCCTTTCATCGACCTTTAAAACTGTATCAAAAACAAAGCCCCCGATTTCTTTTATAGGTGGATATAGGGTAGATGTTTTTTTGGTTTCTTCATCCATAAAATTCAAATTGGCGTTGATTTTTTCAAAGAAAATAATAATCGTCCCCAAAATAACGGCTACTTTCAAAACACCAAAAATTCCTCCGGCAATCTTGTTCAATAATCCGAGCATGGCAAAATCTGCAATTTTGGTCAGAAACTTACCTGCCATATGTACGATCAGAACAATAAGGATAAATGTGATAATAAAGGCCGTGATGTTGATATAACCTGCGTCCCATTCCATTTTAGCGGCAAGATAGTTGCCCGTAATGTATGAGAAATGAACAGCACCATAAATACCTGCGACCAAGGCAATAATAGAAGCTATTTCTACAAATAATCCATTTTTGAGACCTTTCCAAAGGCCCCAAATAAGTAACAATCCTAAAATAATATCTATAAATACCATTCCTAAAGTGTTTCGACAAATATAGAATTTTGATTAGTACCTTTGGATTTTTACCAAAACAGATAATGATATAAGATGTCTAGGGATACGGTATTAAAGGAAAGGTGGGAACTGTTGGTGGGAAGGTTATCCGCCAAATTCTCCGATGGCGATTTGTTGGAGCTGGATGCGATAATTTATTTGGTGGGAATCCAGGAGTTGGGCCAATACCATAAAAAATATAAAAAGGACGAAAAAGTAAACCTCATGCATATAGCTATTTGCAGGTTATTGGAACCTTACGGCTATTATGAGTTCGATTTTTTTGATGCCGATGGTTGGCCACATTATAAGATAAAGGAAGAATTGCCGGCGTTAAAAGCGGGAGAGCAATCCGTACTTATGAAAGAGGCTATAGTGGATTATTTTATGGAAAAGGGGTTTATAGACTAAGAACTCATCTTGCCCTTAAGCCGATAAACCAATATGCGAAAATAATTTTTAATGTACACACATTAATCGTAATATTGCAATAAATCAATAAAGAACAAAATGGGATTGGCCAAAACGGAAATGTTTACAGACCGGCAAAATGAAATTGCTCTTTTTGCAAAAGTTTTTGGACATCCTGCAAGGGTTTCCATTCTACAACATTTATTTAAGATCGACTCATGTGTTTGCGGAGATTTGGTCAACGAAATTGGATTGGCCCAACCCACTATCTCACAACATTTAAAAGAATTAAAACATTTGGGCTTAATTAAGGGAAATGTGGAGGGGACAAGCGTATGTTATTGCATACATAAAGAAAATTGGACTGCGATGAAAACCGTTATGTCCGAATTTCTTGATCAGGACATGACCAAAAAACAAGATTGTTGTTAAAAAAAATTAATTCATTGTATCGTATAATCGCAATAAACAAATGAACTTATGAAGTTATCAGAAGTAAAATTGGTTTTGGAAGAATTGGAAACCATAGGTTTTCAGCTACCGAACGGGGAATTAGTGCCCAACCACTTTCACGTTACGGAGGTTGGTAAAATCACAAAACATTTTATTGATTGTGGGGGAACTATAAGAAACGAAGAAATGATAAGCTTTCAACTATGGAATGCAAACGACTATGATCATAGATTGCATCCGGAAAAACTAACCAACATAATAAAACTATCGGAAAATGTATTGGGATTGGAAGATGCAGAGGTCGAAGTGGAATATCAAGGCGGTACTATTCAAAAATTCGGACTTGATTTTGATGGGAAAAATTTCTTGCTGACCTCTAAACAAACCGATTGCTTGGCAAAGGATAAATGCGGAATCCCGGTAGAAAAACCAAAAGTAAAATTATCGGATTTGAATGAAGGGACCTGTTGTTCACCAGATGGGAATTGTTGCTAAAAACTATACAAAATTAAATAAAATGACAACAACACAAGCGATCTTATTTCCAGAAATAGAAAATTTGATCAAGGGATTAGAACCCGAAACCATTACGGAAGAACGCAAAGCTGTTTTACGGCCCTTGATCGATTTTATTCAATCAAAAATATCAAATGATCAGGAAATTCGAATCAATTTTATCTGTACCCACAATTCGCGAAGAAGCCATTTATCACAGGTTTGGGCACAAACTATGGCTTGCTTTTTTAATGTAAAAAATGTTTTTTGTTATTCCGGTGGTACGGAAAGTACCGCACTTTTCCCAATGGCTGCGAAAACTTTGCAAAATTCAGGCTTTGAGGTCAAGACGATTTCAAAGGACAACAATCCAATTTACAGTATTAAATATGGGGATAACCAGCACCCTATTATCGGATTTTCAAAAAAATTGGACGATGATTTTAATCCAAAGTCCGAATTTGCGGCAGTTATGACCTGCGACTCGGCAAATGAAGCGTGTCCCTTTGTTCCGGGAGCGGAAAAACGTATCCCTATAACTTTTGAGGACCCGAAGATATTTGACGATACACCGCAACAGGCTGAAAAGTACAACGAAAGAAGTTTGCAAATTGCTGCCGAACTCTATTATGTTTTCGCTCAAATCCAATCCTAACAATGGTATCTAAAAAAAAATTAAGCTTTCTCGATAAGAACCTAACACTTTGGATTTTTGTCGCAATGGCAATAGGAGTGGGCATCGGATATTTCATTCCGACCTTTCCTAATATCATAAACTCGTTCAGTAGCGGGACAACCAATATTCCCATTGCGATCGGTTTAATAGTAATGATGTATCCACCTTTGGCAAAGGTGGATTATTCGCTTTTGCCAAGGGTTTTCAGGAACCCGAAAATCCTTTCCATTTCGTTAATCCTTAATTGGATAATTGGCCCTGTTTTAATGTTTATTTTGGCGATTACGTTTTTACGTGATTATCCCGAATATATGGTCGGGCTTATCTTAATTGGCCTGGCACGTTGTATTGCAATGGTCTTGGTATGGAACGACCTTGCTGAGGGCAGTAGCGAATATGGCGCGGGTTTGGTCGCTTTAAACAGTATTTTCCAGGTTTTTGCCTATAGTTTTTATGCTTGGATCTTCATAACGGTTCTTCCGCCCTATTTCGGATATGAAGGAGCGATCGTTGATATTTCAATCGGAACAATTGCGGAAAGTGTTGCGATCTATCTGGGAGTTCCATTCGTATTGGGAATTTTGAGCAGATCGATATTGGTAAAACGCAAAGGGGAAGAATGGTACGCAAAACAATTCATTCCCGCCATTTCGCCATTGACCTTGATCGCCCTTTTGTTTACCATTGTGATAATGTTCTCGTTAAAAGGTGAACTGATCGTAGAAATTCCAATGGACGTATTAATTATTGCAGTTCCCTTACTGATTTATTTTAGTTTAATGTTTATCATCGGGTTTTTCTTTACTAAGGCCATGGGTGCGGAATATGACGAAACGGCTTCCGTTGCCTTTACGGCGGCAGGAAACAATTTTGAATTGGCAATTGCCGTTGCCATAGCAGTTTTCGGATTGAATTCAGGGCAAGCATTTGCAGGGGTCATAGGTCCGTTAGTTGAAGTGCCGGCATTGATTTTGTTGGTTCGGGTTTCTTTTTGGTTACGGAAAAAATATTATGTAAAAATGGGACAGAAAAAGCCAGTGGGGGAGAACATATAAAAAATTGAGGTTTGGGCGTTGGCCTCCGGTTGTTTTATATTTAATTAAGTATCTTGCTTTTTGAAAGTAAGGGCATCTAAACCCATTACCCTTTACATATAAAGAAGACCGTTGGACAAACCGTATTATGCCGTCATATTTACATCTACCCGTAAAGATGGGAATCACGATTACATGGCCATGGCACAGTTCATGGAAAAATTGGCCAAAGAACAACCTGGTTATTTGGGAATAGAAAGTGCCAGGGAAACCATCGGGATCACAGTGAGTTATTGGGAGAGTTTAGAGGCCATTGCGGCATGGAAACAGAATGCGGAACATCTGGTGGCCCAAAAAAGAGGAATCCGGGAATGGTATAAGGATTACACCGTAAGGATATGCCTTGTAGAACGGGAATATTCTTGGAGCGACTAATCTTTGTGCTGCTCCAATATTGCCATTCCTTTTTCGGTTGTAAAACTCGCTTAATCCCAGTATCTTCAAAAAGTCAATAAATCGTTTTGAGGGTTTTTAACCGGATACGGACAATAAACTTTTCCATGGGAACATACATTATCGCATTAGATCAGGGGACTACCAGTTCAAGGGCCTTACTTGTAGATGGACAAGGAAAAATGCAGGGTCTGGCACAACAGGAGTTTAAACAGTTATATCCCAAATCCGGATGGGTAGAGCACGATCCCATGGAAATTTTAGGAACACAACTTGGGGTATTAAAAAAACTGATCAAGGATAAGGACATTGCGTTAAAGGATATAAAAGCGATTGGGATAACCAATCAAAGGGAAACCACCGTTGTCTGGGACAAGATTACGGGCAAGCCCGTTTACAATGCGATCGTATGGCAGGATAAGCGTACCGCAGCTATCTGTGAGGACCTTAAAAGAAAAGGATTAACGGAACATGTTCGTAAAACAACGGGCTTGGTAATAGACTCCTATTTTTCCGGCACCAAGGTTAAATGGATATTGGATAATGTGTCCGGGGCACGTGCCAGGGCCGATCAAGGAACGTTATTGATGGGTACCATAGATTCTTGGCTGGTTTGGAATATGTCCGCCAACAAGAATCATGTTACGGACTACACCAATGCTTCCAGAACAATGATCTATGATATCGTAAACTTAAAATGGGACAAAAAAATGTTGGCCGCCTTGGACATCCCAAAAAGTATGTTGCCCATAGTAAGACCTTCCACCTATCATTTTGGGGAGTATGAGACCGAAGGGGTTAAAATTCCCATAACCGGTATTGCCGGAGATCAACAAGCTGCACTCTTTGGACAAGGTTGTTTTACCAAAGGCACCGCCAAAAATACCTATGGGACAGGTTGTTTCACGTTGATGAATACAGGGGAGGAGCCCCGGTTTTCTAAAAATGGACTTTTGACTACCATTGCCTATGGTCTGGACAGAAAGATACACTACGCTCTGGAAGGAAGCATTTTTATTGCCGGAGCAGCCATACAGTGGTTGCGGGACGGTTTGGAATTGATAAAAGATGCAAAAGAAACAGAGACACTTGCCAATTCACTGGAAGGCGAAAGTTCCGTTTATGTGGTCCCGGCCTTTGCCGGTTTAGGGGCACCGTATTGGGACATGTATGCCCGGGGCGCCATTTTTGGGCTAACACGGGATACGGGCAAGGCACATTTGGCCAAGGCCACCCTAGAATCCCTGGCCTATCGGACCAAAGATATTCTAAAGGCCATGGAGGAGGATAGTAGCATTCAAATGAAAAGCCTTCGTGTAGATGGTGGAGCCTGTGCCAATAACTACCTTATGCAGTTTCAGGCGGATATTCTGGATACGGAAGTACACAGGCCGGAAGTCATTGAATCTACTGCAATGGGTGCCGCATTTTTGGCGGGAATCCAAATTGGCCTATGGACACTCTCCGATATTGATCAAAACAGACTTATGGACCGTATCTTTAGTCCGACTTTTGATCGTATAAAAAGAAAAAGGCTTTATGGGAATTGGAAAAAAGCGGTAGAACGCACTAAAGGTTGGGAGGGGAATTAAGCTGTTTGTTAGCAAAAAGAAAACGACTCCCTTAAGGTTATGTGCGACGACTTTTTAAAAAAGAACCTGCCAAGGGCCGTCCTTTTTGCCATAACATTGAAATAGGTAATATAAATGATGCAAAATATAAGATTTTCAAATCAAGACAGGGCAGAAACCGTGTCCAGACTTACCAAAGAAGATTTTGACCTTATAGTTATCGGAGGAGGTATTACCGGTGCTGGCATTGCCCTTGATGCTGCTTCAAGAGGTTTAAAGGTGGCCTTGCTGGAAAAAAAAGACTTTGCTTCCGGCACCAGTAGTAAATCCACAAAATTGATCCATGGGGGGTTGAGGTATTTAAAACAATTTGATTTTTGGTTGGTAAAAGAAGTGGGTTCGGAACGATCTATTGTACATAAACTGGCACCCCATCTGGTGCTGCCGGAAAAGATGCTCTTGCCCCTGATCGAAAATGGTTCCTATGGAAAATGGCTGACATCCGTTGGGTTAAAGGTCTATGATATCCTGGCCCAGGTCACAGGGGATGATAAACGCCGGATGTTGGAAAAAAAGGAGGCCCTAAATTTAGAACCCCTACTTCCCAAAAAAATCTTGAAAGGAGCAGGTTATTATGCGGAGTACCGAACGGACGATGCCAGATTGACGATAGAGAATATAAAGACCAGCCTTCAATTTGGAACAATGGCACTCAACTACGCCACGGTGACTGGCTTTATGTATACCGATGAAAAAATTAACGGAGTCACGGTCAAGGATGAAATAACAGGGAAAGAATTCAGGGTCGATTCAAAATACGTGGTTAATGCGGCCGGTCCCTGGGTAGACGAGCTCAGAGGTATGGACAATTCAAAAAAAGGAAAACGGTTGCATTTGACGAAAGGCGTTCATTTGGTTTTTCCATATGAGAAACTTCCCGTAAAACAATCCGTTTATTTTGATATCCCGGACGGAAGGATGATGTTCGCCATTCCAAGGGGGAAAATCACCTACGTAGGTACAACGGATACAAACTATGACGATAATAAAAACGAGGTCCGTACAGATATGGCCGATGCCATTTATTTAATTTCGGCCGTAAATAATATGTTCCCGTCCATTAATTTGGAAATAGAGAACATTATTTCGTCTTGGGCAGGTCTCCGGCCGTTGATTCATGAAGAAGGCAAATCGGCCTCGGAAATGTCCAGAAAAGACGAAATCTTCACCTCGCATACAGGTCTTATAAGTATTGCCGGAGGAAAACTAACGGGCTATCGTAAAATGGCGGAACGGGTAGTTGATCGTATTTCCGAAAAAATAGAGGAGGACTTTGATTTTAAGACCAAAGATTGTAAAACAGATACGATTCCACTTTGCGGTAACGGATTTAAAAAATTCAAGCAAGTGAAGAAATATATTGCCGAAATCAACGATCGTATCCGTATGGATGGATTTACGGAGTATGATGCCCGGTTCCTGGTCACCAATTATGGAAAACAGACCGAGACCGTTCTGGAATACTATAAAAACCGAAAAGAAGAGGATCGTACCGTGCGGATGATCTTGGCCGAACTCCAATTTGGAATCGATTTTGAAATGGTGCAAAACCCAATGGATTTCTTTATCCGCAGAACGGGAAGATTATATTTTGATATTGATGCCGTTCGGAATTATATGGAACCGGTTTTAAACGAGTTTAAAAAAGCATATAAAACGGATGAGGCACAAATATTGTCCTGGAAAGGAGCGTTACATAGACAACTTCGGGAACATTCCCATTTTTCGTTGGAAAGAACTTAGATAAAAACAATGATCAATCCCATTGCAGCGGATTCCTCCTTAGGGCACAATCCATGTTTGGCCTTTCGCTTGGGTTATCCAGAAAAGCCTCGATTGTTTGAAAAAAACAAGGATTAAAAAGACTATGGCTTTCATTCTCGAATACAATTTCATAACCGTTTTTGAGATGTCTTAAGGACTCTTTTGCATTGCTTACAGGAGTAATTGGATCCAAACCCCCAGATGCCATTAAGGTAGGAACCTCCGATATTACGGCTTGGTTTTCAAAATCCGTAGCACGATAGGGGTGCCAACTTTCCAATATTCTGGTATCGGATCCAAAAAAAGCAGGTGCGACCCCAATTTCAGAATATTGTTCCAGGTTTTTTTCAAAATCGGTTTCATCATTAAAAGGGAGCTCCTCATAAGCGGTTACCGATAGGTACATTGGCATATTAACGAAGTTAAAGGTAAATGCTGCATTTTGTAATGCTTCAATAATAACATCCGTTTTACCATTTTCCAAAGCGGTTATAAATTTGGGAATAGCCGCTATCGTATTGCGATTATATAGGGATTGATGTAACAATAACAGTGCGTCCTGAGTGTTCAGCACAAATACGCTCCCCTTATAGTCAAAGGTTATGGGCTCGGCTTCCATATTTTTTAATGATCGTAGCAAACGATTTTTTAAATCGGGATACCGTTGGTTACAATCGCTATTCCCCTCACAACGCTCCAGTACGGAAAAAAGCGCATTTTCAAAATTCTGGGTGAAACTTTTATATAAATAGGATTCCGGGGCGAAGACGGAAAAGAGTATGGCACTTCTAACACGCTCAGGAAAATCCCGCATAATGGTCAGCCCCAATCTGGAACCATAGGAGCCTCCAAAAAGATTCCATTTTTTATATCCCAAGGCTTTTCGTAAAGCCTCAAAATCCGCTGCGTTCTCTCTACTGTTATAACCCGCTAAATCTACTTTGTTGTCTTTTATGGTTTGTTTGCACCTGGACAATGTAGTATGCAACGCTTTGAATTCATCGTCCGGATTAAAATCTTGTTGCAGAATGGTTATGAAGGTGTCACCGGAATCTTTGCAATTTGCTTCTGATGCGCCCGTTCCCCGCTGATCCATAAGTACAATGTCCCTGTCGTTCCTCAAAGGATGATTTTCCCAAAATCTTTCCATGAACAAAGTAGATCCCCCCGGCCCTCCCTGCAAATATAAAATGGGGGCTTTTCCGGCTTTTGGGTTTTTAGCCTTCAATACCGTATAGACCAGTTCGAGTGTACGGGATTTTGGATCGGTCCTGTTTTCCGGAACAGTTAAAATTCCGTTTATACGCTCATCTTCGGGAGGTATGGCGCAGGCACATAAAAAAAACACGACCAATAATAACTTAATCCTCATAGTAACAAATTGATGAACTCCAAGGTAGTAAATCTTTTCTCAGTCCAACTTTTCCGTCAACTTTTTAAATTCCTCTTTAGCATTTGCACCCTTATAAAGAATTTCATGAACCGTATCTATAATGGGGGTTTTGGATTTTTTTTTGTGCTTTTCATTGATAAGGAATGCGCTTTTGGTGGCATAATAACCTTCGGCCACCATACTCATTTCCATCATGGCACTTTTTACCGTATAGCCTTTCCCGATCATGGTCCCGAACATTCTGTTACGGCTAAAAGTAGAATATCCAGTTACCAACAGGTCCCCTAAATATGCCGAATTGTTGATATTGCGTTTCATATGGTGTACCCGTTTAATAAAACGCTTCATCTCGCGAATGGCATTGCTCATGAGTACACTTTGAAAATTGTCCCCGTATCTTAAACCATGTGCAATTCCTGCGGCGATAGCATAAATATTTTTAAGCATGGCCGCATACTCCGTACCAATGATGTCGTCCGATATCTTGGTTTTGATATAATCGTTTTGCAGTGCGTTTGCCACCATTTTGGCTTTTTTGGCATCGGCACAGGCAAGTGTTAGATAAGATAAACGTTCCAGTGCTACTTCCTCCGCATGGCAAGGCCCCGTAATCACCCCTATATTTTCAAATGAAATTTCATATTTGTCATGAAAATGTTCACCAACGATCAAGCCCGTTTCCGGAACGATCCCTTTAATGGCCGAGAAAACAGTTTTGCCCTTTAAAGACGTTGTCAGCTTTTGCAATTCACTATGTAAAAATGCGGACGGTATAGCAAATATTAATACATCGGCCTTTCTAATAGTATGATTGATATCACTGGACAAGTTCAACAACTCCGTATGGAATTCGACCGAGCTGAGGTAATTGGGATTGTGTTTATGGTCTTTGATATAAGCTATGGCATCCGCATTGCGCATATACCAATGGACCCTATGTTGATTCTCCGTTAACATTTTAACAATGGCCGTGGCCCAACTTCCCCCGCCAAGTACGGCAAAATTCATATCCTTCATCATACAGGTAAACTAACGCTGTAAAATTACCAAATAATAAGTTCGTGTTAACTACTGATAATCAGTATGATAAAAATTTGGCATAGAGCTTGTTTTATACAAACTGAACCAAAAAGACCATAGGATATGAAATCATTAAAATTATTTTTCGGGCCTGTTTTAGCTGCTATGCTTCTTGCATCCTGTTATGCCGAGGTGATTATAGAGGATGAATTTATAGAGGAATCCGCTTTTAATACCGCCCGAGTTTTACAAGCCTATGATTTGTGGTACGTGGATATTAATGAGACCGAGGGGAATGGTGAAGTTCCCTTTTTACAACGGGCCTTTACAGTCTCCTTTAATAGCGGAACTTTATACGCCAACAACAATATTGTGGGAATAGGTAAAACGGGGAACGGATTAGGTATTGATGTGGGGTATTATGATACATTAAGAGGGACCATAGAGATCGATCATGATGTGGATGGAAAATGGTTGTTGGAAGTTTATGCCATAAATGGGGCTACCATTGAGCTGCGCGATACCCGTTCCAATACCTCTTATTTTTTAAAGGGATACCAACGTAACAATTTTGATTACGATCAGGTTTTTTATGACAACATTAATTATTTTATACAGGAATATGATGCTTGGGAGAAAATCTACACCAGTGAAACAGGTGTTTTAAATGATTTTGATGATGAGAATTTTCTCCAATTTCACCCTTCTTTTTTTAGATCTTCCGTAGATGTCCCGGGAACCGCATTAAATGAACTGCAATGGGATTTTGAAGGGAATTACCAGGTATATGATGTGGCCAATGATGACAGCTTGAAGACCCTTACATTGGATTACGATTTCTTTGATAACGAATATTTTGAATTATACGTCATTAATGACAATACCATCGAGTTGTTCCACCCGGATAGTGAGACGGTTTATGAGTTTAAAGGAAGGGGCTACCAACAATATTTAAAATCGGGAAAAGGTACCGTGGATAAAAAGAGAACAAAATCTGCCAACCCAATTATGAAAATAGAAAGGCGACGTAAAAAATAGAAAATTTTTGGTTGGTTATTTAGTTATGGACTCCCTCAAACTTTGAGGGAGTCTTTATTTCCATTGGATCGGTTCACTAGGATATATTATTCTAAAAAAGAAACTTCAGGATTAAAAGAACCATTTTTTGCCATATCCTTAATAATCAAACCGTTTAAGGGTTGTCACGGAATAAAATGCTATTTTTGCGCCCTTAAAATCCAAAGGTGTGCGCAAGTATTTTAATTTATTCGATTTTAAACAAAAAGTAGATTATAAGACCGAGATACTTTCCGGCCTTACGGTAGCTTTGGCCTTGGTGCCGGAAGCGATAGCCTTTGCTCTAATTCCGGGCTTCTCGCCCTTAACGGGACTCTATGCCGCCTTTGTATTGGCCTTGATCACATCTATTTTAGGTGGGCGTCCAGGAATGATTTCAGGGGCAACGGGAGCGGTAGCGGTAATTTTTGTTGGGTTGATTTTAGAACTTAAACGCAATTTTCCCGGTATTGAACCCGAGACCATATTGCATTATGTTTTTGCTACTGTTATTGTTGCCGGTATATTGCAGATACTGGCGGGCATACTCCGTTTGGGAAAGTTTATTCGATTGGTGCCACATCCTGTAATGTTCGGTTTTGTGAACGGATTGGCCATTATCATTTTTATGGCCCAATTTCCTAACTTTTATCAAAAGGGGACGAATGAGCTGTTGAGTGGAAGTCCGTTTTTCATTATGTTGGGATTAACGCTATTGACCATGTTGATTATTTGGGGCCTCCCTAAATTGACCAAGGCCGTACCTTCTTCCCTGGTCGCTATCATTATTGTATCGGCCATTGTTTTGGGCTTTGGCATAGATACGCTTACCGTTGCGGACACTATGCGGGAAGGAGAAAGTATAAAAGGCGGTTTTCCGCCCCTGTCCCTTCCTCAGATACCGGTTACGTTAGAAACCTTGAAGATTATTTTCCCCTATGCCGCCATTGTAGCCGGGGTAGGATTAATAGAGAGTCTTTTGACCTTGAATATCATAGATGAGATTACGGATACCCGGGGGAGCGGCAATAAGGAATGTGTTGCGCAGGGAACGGCCAATATTCTTTCGGGATTTTTATCGGGAATGGGCGGATGTGCCATGATCGGACAGAGTTTGATCAATACGTCCTCTGGAGCCAGGGCGCGACTTTCCGGGATCACGGCCGCCATAATGCTCCTGGTCTTTATCATGTTCGGGAGTAGTTTAATAGAACGGTTGCCCATGGCCGCATTGGTGGGACTGATGTTCATGGTGGCTATTGGAACGTTTGAATGGGCCAGTTTTAAAACGTTTGGTAAAATGCCAAAATCGGATGTGGTGGTAATGGTATTGGTGACTTTGATTACCGCAGTGACCCATAACCTGGCAGTTGCGGTATTGTTAGGGGTCGTTATCTCCGCATTGGCCTATTCCTGGGAAAACGCAAAACGGATACGGGCTAGAAAGAGCGTTGATGACAAGGGAATTAAACACTATGAAATTTATGGCCCGTTGTTTTTTGGCTCTACCACATTGTTCGGGGAAAAATTTGATGTACAAAACGATCCCGATGAGATTATAATCGATTTTAAGGAAAGTCGTATAGCGGATATGTCCGGTATCGAGGCCCTCAACAAAATAACGGGGCGTTATGCCAAAGTTGGAAAAAAGGTACATTTAAGGCATTTGAGCAAGGATTGTGTACGTTTGTTGAAAGATGCGGATGATATTATAGATGTAAATGTTATGGAAGATCCTACCTACAAGGTAGTGGTGGACAAAGTCCGAAAAAAGAAAGAAGAAGAGGGCAAAAACCCTTTTAACCTTTGGGGGCTTTGATTTTATCCGGCAAAAACTGGATTACACCATAAACTTGGCATAGAGCAGCCCAAAAATAAAGAAGATAATAATTACACTAATTAAGGTAATGCCCAAGTTAAAGATCATATCTTTTTTGGCCCGGGCAATGATTTTATCACGAATTACTTTTTGTTGGAATACAGTAAGTTCCTTGGATTGAAGCTTGGTTTCACCCGTGTAACCTTCATAGGTTTTGCGAAGCTCTTTAAAAGTTCGCCGCTTTTTTAGCAAATTCCTATTCGCTTTAATGACCTTCATTGGCTCTCCACTATATCCCATTATATTCCCTTTGTTTATGGGTAGCGGGAATAGTAAAAATGTTACAAAACCTATTGGGACCCAATAGGGATTATGGGGTTTAATTTTAATTGTACTTATCCAAAAACGATTGAAGTAATCGGAGAGTTGTTGAAGTTCCCCCTGCCAAATCGAGAAATTTTATAGTATGATAAGTTGTCGGGAATAGGTTAACATTCACCCGAAACAGGATCGCAACTGTCACCTTCCCTTATGGTTTGAACGGAGGATACCTGTGCAAATACATCTAAAAACACATCCGGTGACTGGGCACCGCTAATACCGTATTTATCGTTTATGATAAAAAAAGGAACGCCCGTAACACCACGTTGTCGGTAATGTGCAATTTCCTGCTTTACCGTATAGGCAATGTTTTCGTCCGCGATAATACCGGATGTTTTTTCGGCATCCCATCCAAATTCGTTCATAATCGTATGGAGAACGGTCGTGTCGTTCAAATGCAGGTTTTCGTCAAAATAAGCTTTTAAGAAACGTTCTTTTAATGTGCTTTTAAAACCTTCTTCACCGGCCACATGGAGTAATTGGTGTAATGGCAGGGTATTTACGGCAAGCCATTTCTCCCCAAAATTAAAGGTAATGCCTTCATCCGTTCCTGCTTCAATAAGGCGTTCTGTCATTTCGTGTATGCGTTCCAGATTGCCAAATTTGTTGGTGAGATAGGTGTTTCTATCGAGGCCTTCCGCAGGAATGTTGGAATCCAGTTGATACGGATGCCACGTTACGGAAACATGGGTTCCTTTCCACTTTTTTATGGCCGCCTCCAATCTACGTTTTCCGACATAACACCAAGGGCATGCCACGTCCGAGACAATAGCTACTTTTATCGTTTCTTTCTGCATCGCAAAATAAGGTTTACCGTTTGTTTCCGTTTGGTCGTAAAAGATAACGAAAACCTAATTTGAAACAAGGTTGTTTTCTCCTTGAAAAGATTGTTTTTTGAAATCGTTTAGGCAAAGAAGAAACTATTTTATTTGAATGTAATGATAGAATGGCCCGAAACGACTAATAACAGAATAACTTGTTGACCGTGAAAAAAAGAAAGATTAAAGTAGGGGATGTGCTGTTTGTCATTTTTGTGGCCTTGTTGATCATTCCGCAGACCAGAACCCCTATTCAGGTAGCGATCAACAGTGTAAAAGTGCAGCTGTTTACCCCGTCTGCCTTGGATATGGAAGACCGGACTCAATTAGAACCTTTTACATATAGGCTGACCTCTTTGAAAGGTACTCCAAGCCCTGTAGAGATAGGAAGGGGAGAAGTTACATTTCTCAGTTATTGGGCAACCTGGTGTCCGCCCTGTATTGCGGAACTTCCAAGCATCCAAAAATTATATGCAGATTATGGCGATAAAATAAACTTTGTCCTTATCACAAATGAGAATCCTAAAATAATCCAAGAATTTTTGGAGGAGAAACAATATGATATTCCCGTAGTCTTACCGCAAATGGAAACACCCAAAGTACTCTCTGAGCGTAGCATCCCTACCAATTATATAATTGATAAAGCAGGACAGATTATTGTAAAAGAACAAGGTGCCGCGGACTGGAACAGCGAAAAGGTTCGGGGAATTTTGGACAAATTAATTGGGGGGGAGTTTTGACCAGGTTAAAAAACGTTAGAATAAGACATAATAAAACCCGGCTTGTTTTAAGGGCCGGGCTTCTTTTTGTATTTCTTGGGAAGTAAGCAATTTACTTTTAACAAACGTATACGTTGCTATAGGATACGTAAATATTCCGCAACATTTCGTGCTTCTTCTTCGCTAAGGTTTTGGTTGAGCATTATAGCGTTATTATATTCCTTTAATAAAGCCTTGGCAATGGGATCTTCTTTTAACATACCATCGGGATTAAGAATCATATTCATGACCCATTCCGGGCTTCTACGTTCATAAACACCTTTTAAGGCCGGTCCGATCATACGTTGCTCCGCCATATGGCAGGCAGTACAGATGGTTTGGAATTTTGCTTCCCCGGCGGTCACCATTTCCTGGTCGATATCATCGGCGAACTCAACATTTTTTATTGGTCCAACACCTTTGTTGTTCAAGTCTACCGGAACACCTTCAGAGGTTTTTACCGATTTGACCTCTTTTTTGGTGCGGTTCATTTCAAAACCTTCTTTCTTTTCTTCTTTTTTTTCACCACAGCTGACCATTATGGCGCTAAAGACTAATAAAGTGAGCAATTTTCGCATTTCTAGCCGAATTTTATCTATTGAATATTAAAAACGTTGTAAATACGAAGATAGGGATTTTTATTGGGCGATATGTGTTTTGAGATTGTACCGGTTCATTGATTTTTGTGATAATATTGATAGATGGTCAATTTTTTATAGCTAGTGGGAATAGCGAATGAACACGAAAAAGGAGGAACTAAAATGCGGTCAAAAAACATTTTTTAGAGTCCGGCGAAAAACTCCACGGCCCTTTGTTCTGTATATGTAAAACCATTTGGGCCATAAAAACCTACATGGCCTCCGTATTCGGGAATTTCCAAAAATACACTTTTGCTGCGTCTGGCTTCTTCAACGGGATAACAGGCTTCTCCGAGAAATGAATCGTTTTGGGCATTCACTATGAGCGTAGGCACGGTTATAGAGGCTAAAAATTGAAGGCTGCTACATTGCGCATAATAGTCCATGGCATCCGCATATCCATGTGCTTTGCTAGTATAGATATCGTCAAAATCCTTTAGGGTCTTTACCCGGGCTATATCGGCATTCGAAATAAGGTCTGGGAAAACTTTTTGTTTGGCCCTTAATTTTTCCAAAAGATTTTTTTTGAAACGTATAGCATATAAGATATTCTTAAAGGATAACAATTGTGTTAGGGAATCGGCCAATTGGCAGGGAACGGAAATGGCCATGGCACCTTTTAATTGTTGGGGAACGGGATTTCCTTCCCCCAGATATTTTAATAACAGATTACCGCCCAGGCTAAAACCCTTCAAGTAGATTTCATTATATTCTTTTGTATGTACGATATGATGCAAAACAGACCGTAAGTCTTTTGTAGCCCCGGAATGATAGGAGTGGTATTTAAGGTTGGGCTCCCCGCTACATCCCCTAAAATTTACCGCACATACATCATGGCCGGACCGGGCAAGTATCTTGGCACTCCCCAACATATAAGACCGTTGTGCATTACCCTCCAATCCATGTAACAGTACGGTGGCTTTGGAAGCCTTCCTAGAGCTAAAACTCCAATCCAGATTTAGAAAATCACCATCAGGAAGGTTGATTCTCTCCCTTTTTTGATATACTCCTTTTACTTTGCGGATCGTTCCGGAATAAATGGTAGAAAAATGAGGCTGCTTAAAAAAATAAGGTGGATCGTAATTAGAGGTGAGCAGGGGCATATAGCTTATTTGAGGTGTGTATTATTGAGCATAGTCCATACCCATCTAAAATTTCGTCGCTATAAGTTTATCATGGGTTCTTTGCGACAAAAAAATCAGGGTTCGCAATCACTTAGGATAGGTATCCAATACTTTGACTTGGGCTTCGATCGCTTCTTTAAACTCTATTTTTAAATTGGAAACCAATGTTGAGACGGGCATGGAATCATCGACTAAGGCCGAACCCTGTCCGGCGGACCAAATGGTTTTCCATGCTTTAGCTTCGGTATCCAGCTCTTTTCCAA
The DNA here is from genome assembly GCF_047345125.1 of Maribacter spongiae. NCBI lineage: Bacteria > Pseudomonadati > Bacteroidota > Flavobacteriia > Flavobacteriales > Flavobacteriaceae > Maribacter > Maribacter spongiae. Next base: position 102,877 of record NZ_JBLFEQ010000001.1, read on the forward strand.
AATCTACTTTGGTATTTTTCTTCAAATCTTCCTCGGTAAGCCCTGCCGCTTTTAGGCTCGCGCCCAAAAAATTGGCATGTACGCCGGAAATTGCGGCCGTATAGACCACATCACTGGTTCCCGCATCTATAATCATCTTGCGATATTCCAATTCGGCCTTGCTTTCTTCGGTATTGATAAAACGTGTACCCATATAGGCCATATCCGCTCCCATCTGCAAGGCAGCGGCAATATCCCTTCCCGTACTGATGCATCCCGAAAGAACAATGGTCTTGTGGAAGAATTTTTTGATTTCCCCTACCAGGGCCATTGGGTTAATGGTCCCTGCATGCCCCCCGGCTCCGGCAGCAACTAGAATAAGCCCGTCCACACCGGCGGCAGCGGCCTTTTCCGCATGGCGTTTTTTGATAATATCGTGAAAAACGATCCCACCGTAGCTATGTATGGCATCCACTACACGGGAAACTGCACCCAAAGAGGTAATAATGATCGGCACCTTATGTTTTATGCACAGTTTAATGTCTGCCTCTAACCTTGGGTTCGTTGGATGTACAATAAGGTTTACCCCAAAAGGGGCCGCCTTTTTACCCGTCTCATTTTCAAAACTGTCCAATTCTTCCTTTATCTGTACGAGCCATTCCTCAAAGCCCTGGCTCGTGCGTTGGTTCAATGCGGGAAAGGTGCCTACAATGCCATTTTTACAGCATTCCACCACCAATTCCGGCCCCGAAATAAGAAACATGGGAGCTGCAATGGCGGGTAGGGAAAGTTCTTTGATAAAAGCAGGTTTGCTAGACATAATCTTACATTATTGGATTTCTAAAATTAACAATAAAATCAGGAGCTTTCCGCCCCGGTTTTTCAAAACTATGGTATTTTTACATTTATTATGCATGCATAAGAAAAAAATAAGATGTATTTAAAGGAATTTGAGATTAGATGGAGTGACGTGGATGCCAATCGCCATCTGGCCAATTCGGCCTATTTAAACTTTATGAGCCATACACGAATGGCTTATTTAATGCGATTGGGATTTGACCATAATACAATGGCCCATCATAACATTGGCCCCGTGGTCTTTTATGAGCATATGTACTATTTTAAAGAAGCTTTTCCCGGGCGCCCTATACAAGTATCCATGGAGGTGATGGGAATGAGCGAGGATGGAAAATTCTTTGAGTTTCACCATAATTTCTACAATCACAAAGGGGAAAACCTTGCCCATTGTGAAATGATGGGAGCTTGGATGGATTTGAAGACGCGTAAACTAACAAGTCTTACCGGCGAATTTTTAGAAGCGTTCAACAAGGCTGAAAAGGGAGCAGGTTTTAAAGTATTGACCAAAGAAGATACGAGAAAATTTGCTAAAATCCCGAAAGATTTAGTTCGCTAACTTCTAAAGATAAATGAAATCCCATAGTACATTTAGGTGCATATACGCTTCTGGAAATTACGATTTTTTAGGTCTCCTGCTAGCCAAATAAACACCTAAAAAGACCAAACAGGCCCCTGCTATTTTTACGATCGTTAAATTGTCCCGGCCTGTACCTATGGCATACATAATACCGACCAAGGGTTGTACATACATAAAAACACTTAAAGTAGAGGCCTTTAACTGTGTTAGGGCAAAGATGTTAAAGAGGTATGTACAAAAGGTTGTACCTACAATAACAAAGATGATGGGCCAAATAGCCTCAAAAGGGAGTGTAGACCAAGCAATTTGGCTAAATTCATCATAACCAAAGGGAAGGCATATGAATATACCCAACGTAAAAAGCCACTTCATAAAAGTAAGCGGGTTGTATTTACTGAGCAAGGCCTTGACTACAATAAGGTAAGAACCGTAAAAAACAGAGTTCATTAGAATAAAAATATTTCCCAAGGGAATGTTGGGAGCGTCCTGACGTACTTCGGAACTAAAGAGAATTAGTCCCAAAGCACCCAAAAGACCAATACCTATCCCCCAAAATTTTTGTGCCCCTATTTTTTCCTTGATGACCAAGGCGGAAAGAATCAACACGATTATGGGGGTCGTGGTAATTAAAACGGCACTGTTTATAGGGGTCGACAAAGCCAATCCTTTAAAAAAGACCAGCATATTAAAACCCATACCCAATATTGCGGCAAGACATAGACGGGGATAGTCTTTTTTATCTATTTTTTCTTTGGGGCCGAATAAGGAAGCTATCCAAAAAAGAAAAGCGGCACCGACTACCCTTAAAACAATAAAACCAAAGGGCTGTATATAGGTGGGCATAACACCTTTGGCAATGGTATGGTTAAGCCCATATATGGTGGTGGCCCCTAAAGCGGCACCTATGGCCAAGATCCTTTTGTTCACAGGCGAATGGCTTCTTTGGCTGTTGCTACCGTTTTTTTGCTGTTTCCAATAAATATTTTATCGTCAACTATGATTACCGGGCGTTTTAAAAATGTGTAGTGGTCCAAAATCAGGTTTTTATAATCCGTTTCCCCTAATTCTTGGTTGTTCAGCCCACGTTGACGAAAAAGCATGGCCCTTCTGCTAAACAAGGATTCATAACTGTCGGTCAAACTGCGCATTTCCTCCAATTGGTTTTCTGTGACATTTTCCGATTTTATATCCTGAAGTCCAAAACCCTCCAATGGTTGTAGTTCCTTGATTATTTTTTGACAGGTATTGCAGCTGCTCAGGTGGTATATTTTTTTCATGCGTATCGATTATTTATAAAAGACAAAGAAACCTAAATCCGATTAAACGACTAAGGCCTATGGTGTTAATTCTTGAGAAACCCATTACCATTTTTACGCATCGTGGAGGTTATTTCAGGGTTTCGGAACAGGTTAGGATTTTACTTGAAACATCAAATAGGACCATATCTCCTTAAAAGGTAAGGTCAATACAATGGGGCCGTCTGCATAAGAGGCAATTTCATAAGGTTTATAGAACAGCTGTAACCCTTCCTGGGTATATCCTATGTTTTCGGGAAGGTAGAACGAGTCCGTTTCAAACATAAACCCTGTACTGTTAATGGACGATCCTTGTGGGACGTGTTCCTGGGAACGGAATTTTACTTCGGCGAATGCCGTAAAATCACCCTCGTTAACAAAAAGCTCTTTGTTTTCCAGTTCTATGCCTTTTTCCTTATCAAAGTTTAAGAATCGCACAGAACTATACCCATGGGCACCGCCCGTAAAGAGATAGGAATCCAAACGAACGGTCAATAATCGTTCATTTTCATATGCTATGTACCCGTTAATGTTCGCTTCCCATGGCGTAGCCGCTTCCGCATATTTTAGTTTCAGTTCATCATATCCCTTTAAAAAAGAATTTATGGCCATATCAATATCCATGGTTTCGGTATTCTCGTCAAAATTCAGTAGATAAATAATCTCTTCCTTGATAGCTGCATTAATGGTCCTATCGATTTTCGATTTATTCAATGCCTCTGGAATAGAAATGGTAACGGTGGCACAGGTTGCGCAAGCTTTTTTTTCAAAAGAAATATAGTCGAACGTAAGTTTACCTTCTTTTCCGCAACCAAACCAAAAGAATAGGGAGAAACTGTATAAAATGATTTTTTTCATGAAATCACCAACTTTAAACGTAAAAGTAAGGCTTCATTCCAATCTCTAAAGAATAACGATATGTTTATGCGAATAATTTTGGATATGAACGGAAAAAAGAGGTGTAATGGATGCTTTGTCGGATTGAATGTGGATGTGCTATAGATGAGCTTATTACGGATATGGAACAGGTCGTAGGGTAATCCAATATTTTTACTATCATTTTAAAGGGAAGCCTGCTTTTTTTTCATAAAAATCAAAATAATGTAGATAAAATCATAATTATTGGCAAATTGAAAAAAAACAACCTTAAAAATTACAGCAATAGCATATTTTTGCCAAAATATTTTTAATTCGATAATTTAAAAATACGAACAAGCCTTATGGACGAAAAAATCAAAGGATTTATGGATGAGGTAAAGACCAGAAATGGTCATGAACCCGAATTCATTCAAGCAGTACAGGAAGTAGCGGAAACCGTTATCCCATATATTATAAAGAACGATATATACCACGGTAAAAATATATTGTTACGAATGGTAGAGCCGGAACGGTTGATATCATTTAGGGTGGCCTGGGTCGATGACGATGGAGAGATCCATGTAAATCGCGGTTATCGTATTCAGATGAACTCGGCCATAGGACCTTATAAGGGAGGGTTGCGCTTTCACCCCACCGTAAATGCCAGTGTCCTAAAATTCCTGGCTTTTGAGCAGGTCTTTAAAAATAGTTTGACCACCTTGCCCATGGGCGGTGGTAAAGGAGGTTCCGATTTTGATCCTAAGGGGAAATCGGATGATGAGGTGATGCGTTTTTGTCATGCCTTTATGTTGGAATTGAACAGACATATTGGACCAAATACAGATGTTCCTGCCGGAGATATCGGTGTGGGTGCCAGAGAGATCGGTTTCCTTTTTGGAATGTACAAAAAAATACGAAACGAATTTACCGGGGTACTTACCGGAAAAGGGCGTTCCTGGGGGGGTTCCCTAATTAGACCGGAGGCTACAGGATATGGCACCGTTTATTTTGCGGATAGCATGTTAAAGACCAAAGGCGAATCTTTCAAGGGCAAGAATGTTGTAATTTCCGGTTCCGGTAATGTTGCACAATATGCTGCGGAAAAAGTATTGCAGTTGGGGGGGAAAGTATTGACCCTTTCGGATTCCGGTGGATATATTTATGATAAGGATGGCATAAATGAGGATAAGTTGGCCTTTGTCATGGATTTGAAAAATAGCCGTCGCGGACGTATTTCGGAATATGTGGATAACTATCCATCGGCTGAATTCCATAAAGGAAAAACACCATGGGAAGTTTCCTGTGACGCCGCGTTACCGTGCGCTACACAGAATGAACTGAACGGAGACGATGCCGAAATCTTGATCAAGAATGGTTGTGCTTGTGTTGCCGAAGGTGCCAATATGCCCTCAACACCAGAGGCCATCCATGCTTTTCACGAAGCCAAAGTTCTTTTTGCGCCCGGTAAGGCCTCCAATGCAGGTGGTGTTGCCACTTCTGGTCTGGAAATGTCACAGAACTCGTTGCGTATTAGTTGGACAAGGGAAGAAGTGGATGAACGATTAAAGGGCATTATGGAAGATATTCACGATTCCTGTATAGCATACGGCAAAGAAGAGGATGGGTATTGTAATTATGTAAAAGGGGCTAATATCGCCGGTTTTGTTAAAGTAGCGGATGCGATGCTGGCGCAAGGCGTTATATAGGAACCCATCATAATAAACAAAGGATAGACCCGCCAGGTTTTTTTAAATCTAGCGGGTCTTTTTCATATCGGCTTACCTGCTGCCACCACATACGGCCACTGTCCACTGTTATCGCCCACTACTAACTGTTACTGCCTATTGAAAACTTTTGTAACCTTTATCTTTGCCCAAACCCAACATTTCAGATGCAAATAACCACCAAGGCCATAGTCCTTTCCTCGATAAAATATGGAGATACCAGTCTTATTGTAAGGGCATTTACAGCTTCGGACGGTCTAAAGTCATATTTGATCAAGGGAATTTTGACTTCTAAAAAGGGGAGATTAAAATCGGCTTATTTTCTGCCCCTGTCCCAGTTGGAACTTGTAGCGAACCATCGTAATAAAGGGACTCTGGAAAGTATCCGTGAGGCCAAGGTCCATTATCATTACCAGACTTTACATACGGATATTACTAAAAATGCGATGATTCTTTTTTTGGCCGAAATGTTGGGGAACAGCGTTCATGAAGAAGAGGCCAATCCTGCCTTATATCAATTTTTAGAGGCAACCTTACAGTGGTTGGACACCCATAATGAGATTGCCAATTTCCATCTCTATTTTCTGCTTTCCTTGACCAGGTATCTGGGGTTTTATCCTGATACCGATCAAATGGAAGCTGGTTTTTTTGACCTTTTGGAAGGGGAGTTTACCAACGCACCTTCTCTTAATCCAATGATTGCCGGTGAAAACCTGCTGTACTTTAAATCTTTTTTAGGCACAAATTTTGATGCAATACATCGGATAAAGATGAAAAAAACCAACCGTCAGGAGTTGTTGAAATCCCTTGTGGTCTATTTTGAATTACATTTGCAAGGGTTCAGAAAACCTAGGTCGCTTGCCGTTTTAAATGAAGTTTTTAGTTAGTATGCATAAAATAGTTTTCATTTGTTTACTGCTTTTTGCATCGGTCATATGGTCTCAAAAAGTACAGGTTCTTGATGTGGACACACGAGAGCCCGTTACCAATGTGGCCATTTTTAACAAGGACAAATCCAAAATAGCCCTGACTGATTTTGATGGAATTTTTGATATAGCTCAATTTACCGATAATGAACGCTTGAATTTTAAGCATATCAGTTACGAAGTCAAAAAAATGACCAAATCCCAAATCCGTAAGCAAGGCCAAAAAGTCTTTTTGATACTGAGGCCGGAAGAGTTGGATGAGGTGGTGATGTCCGTTTCCAAATGGGAGCAACAGAAAAAGGATATTCCCAATAAGATAGTTTCCATTGATGCACGATCCATTGCCTTTGCCACCCCCCAAACTTCGGCGGATGTATTGCAACAGAGTGGAAAGGTGTTTGTGCAAAAGAGCCAGTTAGGAGGAGGAAGCCCTATAATTAGGGGTTTTGCAACAAATAGGCTGGTGCTTTCCGTAGACGGAATAAGAATGAACAACGCCATTTTTAGAGGTGGGAACATTCAGAATATTATTTCTATAGACCCCTTTACCATTCGAAATACGGAGGTCATTTTTGGCCCTGGATCGGTCATTTATGGTAGTGACGCTATTGGTGGGGTAATGAACTTTTATACAAAGTCACCCTTACTTTCCCAGAATGATAGCATTCAGATATTGGGCAATGCCAATTATAGATATGCCTCGGCAAATAATGAGAACACGTTCCACGCAGCTATCAATCTTGGAAATCGGCATTGGGCGTCGTTAACAAGTTTTACATATAACAGTTTTCAGGATTTGAAGATGGGAACACACGGCCCCGATTCGTATCTAAGAAATTCATTTGCGGCCCGATCCAACGGCGAGGATGTACTCATTGCCAATGAAAACCCTAAAAAACAGGTTGCTACAGGATATGATCAGGTGAATTTTATGCAGAAGATATTGTTCAAGCCTAATGTTGATTGGAATGCCAAGTTAGGACTGTATTACTCGGAAACATCGGATTATGACAGGTACGACCGATTGATTCGCCCTTCCGATGATGGTGACGGACTTCGTTCGGCAGAATGGTTTTACGGTCCCCAAAAATGGCTTATGGCAAATCTGCAGATCAATAAAAAGGGGAACGGCAAATTTTATGATCGCGTAAAGATTACATCGGCCTATCAATATTTTCAAGAAAGTAGGAATAGCAGGAATTTTGGGGAAATAGAGTTGAACACTACGGAGGAAAAAGTAGATGCCATAAATCTTAATGTGGATTTTGAAAATAAGGGCATAGGGAAATTAAGATTGTATTATGGTACGGAGTATATCTTTAATAAAGTGTATTCGGACGGTGCAAATATCAATATTGAAACAGTACAAAAATCCGATGCCCCATCCCGTTACCCAGATGGTGCTACATGGAAAAGTCTGGCTGGGTATTTTAATGGGGAATATAAAGCAAAACCCAATTTTACGATATTGTCCGGTCTGCGCTATAGTCATGTATGGATAGGTGCCATGCTCGACAGAACGTTCTATGATTTTCCTTTTGAAACAGCGGATTTAAGTACCGGGGCCCTTACAGGTAGCTTAGGGTTCAGTTGGTTTCCAAAGAAAGACCTGCAGGTTACCTTTAATGGATCTACAGGTTTTAGAGCACCGAATATTGATGATGTAGGTAAAATTTTTGATTCCGAACCGGGTTCGGTCGTAGTGCCGAATGCCAATTTGGAACCTGAATATGCATACAACGTAGAAATGGGGGTGCGAAAAAACTTTAAGGACAAAGTGGTCTTAAAAGGGGCCGCGTACTATACCTATTTAGTGGATGCCTTGGTGCGCAGGGATTTTGAAATCAATGGAATGTCCCAGATTGTATATCGTGGGGAACTTAGTAATGTTCAGGCCATTCAAAATGCGGCTAGGGCCTATGTATATGGTCTAGAATTTGGGCTCGATGTTTTTTTTGATGATCATTGGTCGTTTTCCTCCAATCTAACACTTACGGAAGGAACCGAGGAAGAAATAGATGGGACGGATACACCGGCCAGACATGTGGCACCTACTTTTGCGGATGCCCATATTATCTGGAAAAACCAAAGGTTGAAAATGGATTTCTTTTTGAACTATAATGGAAAAATTTCCTTTGACGATCTGGCCGTTTCGGAACGTTCCAAGCCCTACATCTATACACCGGATGCCAATGGAAACCCCTATTCACCATCATGGTATACGTTAAACCTTAGGACGCAATATGAATTTTCCAATAGATTAAAAACCTCTTTAGGCCTGGAGAATATTACCGATCAAAGATACCGCACGTATTCTTCTGGAATTGCTGCCCCCGGGAGCAACCTTGTCATAGGGTTTGGGTATCAGTTTTAAATACGAATTATATTGTCTAGCTTTAATAAACCCCCCGGCTGCCCTATTTCGTTTTATTGCCCTTAGGGAGAAGATTAAACCATAAAGATAGTTTTGAGCGGATAAAACGTATGAACCCTATATTGGTCCAGTGTTTATATCACGTTGTTTAAGGAGATGATTACATTATGGACACAAGTAATGTATATATTTCCCTTGGTAGTATTTTTAAGTGCATTTCATTGATTTTAATAACCTATGGTTAAATCTAAATTTTATAATTTTGCAGCCGTAAAACCCAGAACCGTAAGCATTTCATATGAAGTTCGCAGAATATAAAGGATTGGATTTGCCCAAGGTAGCCAAAGAGATTCTCAACTACTGGAAAGAACAGGCTATTTTTGACAAGAGTATTTCCTCCAGGGAGGGCAAGGATAGCTATGTCTTTTTTGAAGGACCGCCATCTGCCAATGGAATGCCGGGTATTCATCATGTAATGGCCCGTACTATCAAGGATATTTTTCCCAGGTACAAGACCATGAAGGGATATCAGGTAAAACGTAAGGCAGGTTGGGATACCCACGGCCTTCCGATTGAACTTGGCGTTGAAAAGGAATTGGGAATCACCAAAGAGGACATTGGAACAAAAATATCCGTAGAGGAATATAATGCGGCCTGTAAAAAAGCGGTCATGCGTTATACGGATGTTTGGAACGCCATGACCGAACAGGTGGGTTATTGGGTAGATATGGACAATCCCTATATAACGTACAAGCCCAAGTACATGGAATCCGTTTGGTGGTTGTTAAAGCAGATTTATGACAAGGGACTGATCTATAAAGGATATACCATTCAACCGTATTCCCCTAAAGCCGGAACGGGATTAAGCTCCCATGAATTAAACCAACCGGGAACCTATCAAGATGTTACGGATACCACGGTTACTGCCCAGTTTAAGGCTGTAGACGAAACCCTGCCCGATTTTCTGCAAAAAGGAGAAGGAGGAACGACTTATTTTTTGGCATGGACAACGACCCCTTGGACGCTTCCATCGAATACCGCATTGACCGTTGGTCCAAAAATTGAATACGTATTGGTAAGTACTTTTAATCAATACACTTTTGAACCGATCCAGGTAATCTTGGCCAAGCCATTGGTCAATAAGCAGTTTTCGGGGAAATTCTTTGAAGCTGAAAATGAAGCGGATTTCACAAACTTCAAATCGGGCGATAAGAAAATCCCATACCGGATATTGGCAGAAGCAAAAGGGGCCGATTTGGTCGGAATCCGTTATGAACAACTTATCGATTACGTACAGCCCTATCAAAATCCCGAAAATGCCTTTAGGGTAATAGCAGGGGATTTTGTAACTACCGAAGATGGTACGGGAATCGTACATACCGCCCCTACTTTTGGTGCGGACGATGCCTTAGTGGCAAAACAAGCCTCACCGGAAGTGCCGCCCATGCTGGTTTTGGATGAAAATAACAATCCGGTTCCGTTGGTAGACCTTCAGGGAAAGTTCAGGGCGGAAATGAAGGAGTTTGGAGGCAAATATGTGAAGAATGAGTATTATGAAGATGGCGAAGCTCCCGAAAGATCGGTAGATATTGAAATTGCCATCAAATTAAAAGAAGAAAACAAAGCCTTTAAGGTAGAGAAATACATACACAGTTATCCCAACTGTTGGCGTACGGACAAGCCCATTCTGTATTACCCCTTGGATTCCTGGTTTATAAAGGTGACGGACATTAAAGACAGGATGTTCGAATTGAACCAGACCATTAATTGGAAACCAAAAGCAACGGGAGAAGGTAGGTTTGGCAACTGGTTGGCCAATGCGAATGACTGGAATTTATCGCGTTCCAGATATTGGGGAATACCCTTGCCTATCTGGAGAACGGAAGATGGTACAGAACAGCTTATGATCGGGTCCGTGGCCGAACTGAAGGCAGAAATGGAAAAAGCAATGGTCGCCGGAGTCTTGGAGAAGGATATTTTCGGGGATTTTGTTATTGGGGATATGTCCGAGACCAACTACGATAAAATAGATTTGCATAAGAACATTGTTGATCAGATCATATTGATTTCCCCTTCCGGGAAACCCATGAAACGCGAAAGCGATTTGATAGATGTTTGGTTCGATAGCGGTTCCATGCCCTATGCGCAATGGCATTATCCTTTTGAAAATGCCGATCTCATAGATAACGGGGAAACGTTCCCGGCCGATTTTATCGCCGAAGGCGTAGATCAGACCCGTGGCTGGTTTTACACCCTGCATGCTATAGGGACCATGGTATTCGACTCCGTAGCCTATAAAAATGTAGTTTCCAACGGATTGGTACTGGACAAGGATGGCAAGAAGATGTCCAAGCGTTTGGGCAACGCCGTTGATCCTTTTGAAACCATGAACGAACACGGGGCAGATGCCACGCGTTGGTATATGATCAGCAATGCCAATCCCTGGGACAACTTAAAGTTTGATCCTGAGGGTATTATTGAAGTTAAAAGAAAGTTCTTTGGAACGTTGTACAATACATATTCCTTTTTTGCATTGTACGCCAACATCGATAATTTTCATTATGGCGAAGCGGAGATTCCGGTTTTGGAACGCCCTGAAATAGATCGGTGGATTTTATCGGAATTGAATTCATTGATCAAAACAGTGGATGAAGCCTATGCGGATTATGAGCCAACAAGGGCTACCCGGGCCATTTCAGATTATGTTCAGGAGAATCTGAGCAACTGGTACGTGCGTTTGTGCAGAAGACGTTTTTGGAAGGGAGATTACGAAAAGGATAAAGTTTCGGCCTACCAGACCCTGTACACTTGTTTGGAAACCATTGCCAAACTGTCCGCACCCGTCGCACCTTTCTTTATGGATCAATTGTACAAGGATTTGAATGCCGCCACCAAAAAAGATCCATTTGAAAGTGTTCACTTGGCGGATTTTCCCGTTTCCAACGAAAGCTTGATAGATAAGGGCTTGGAATCCAAAATGAACAAGGCCCAGATTATTTCATCCCTGGTATTGTCCATTCGTCAAAAAGAAAAAATAAAAGTAAGGCAACCTTTGCAGAGGATAATGATACCCGTTTTAGATGAAACGGACAAAGCGGATATTTTAGCGGTTTCAGAATTGATAAAATCCGAGGTGAACGTAAAGGAAATACAACTTTTGGACGATGCTTCCGGTATTTTGGTAAAACGCATTAAACCCAATTTTAAGACATTGGGGCCAAAATTCGGAAAAGATATGAAGCAGATCGCAGGGGCGGTAAATGCATTTTCTCAAGAAGAAATCCAAAAAATTGAACAAGAAGGCGAAATATCCGTTCAAATAGAAAATAAAAATATTAAATTACAGTTTCAGGATGTAGAGATAAGTTCTCAGGATATTGAAGGTTGGTTGGTGGCCGTTTCCGGTAAGCTTACCGTAGCACTGGATATTACGATCAATGAGGACTTAAGAAAAGAAGGTATTGCCAGGGAATTGGTGAATAGGATACAAAACCTAAGAAAGGAATCCGGGTTTGAAGTGACTGATAAGATAGACATTAAAATGCTCAAGGATGGTTTTGTGGAAAAAGCGGTGACGAGTAATTTAGCGTATATTAAGACCGAAACCTTGACCGCCGAACTGGATTTTGAAGAAAAATTGGAAAAAGGCACCGAAGTGGCCTTTGACGAAGTGAATACAAAATTATTGATCGAAAAACATTAAAAGATGGCAGAAGATTTAAAAATTAGATATTCCGATAAGGATTTAGCAGAGTTCAAGGAGCTGATAGACGAAAAAATAGAAAAAGCAAAAAGTCATTTAGAACTGCTTAAGAGTTCCTATATGAATGACGGAAATAATGGTACGGACGATACCTCCCCGACTTTTAAGGCTTTTGAAGAAGGATCGGAGACCATGAGCAAGGAAGCTAACACGCAATTGGCCATTAGACAGGAAAAATTTATTCGGGACCTTAAAAATGCGTTGCTGCGAATAGAAAATAAAACCTATGGCATATGCAGGGTAACCGGTAAGCTTATTAATAAAGAGCGATTAAAACTGGTTCCCCATGCTACGTTGAGCATAGAAGCCAAGAACATGCAAAAATAAATGAAACGCCTTAGGGCGTTTTTTTAATGCTACCCGTGCAAAAGTCAGTATTCTACCTTATTCTGTTTGTGATACCCTTATCGATTTCCTCCCAGAAATTGATAAAAAAATCGGTTTTGGATAAAAACATCACCTCGATCAAGATAGATGCGAACAATTGTTTTGAAGTGTTTTTGGATACACGTTCTAAAACCGATGAAATTAGTATTGAAGGTAAAATTGACGGTGAGTATAAAAAGGATTTGAAATTGAATATAGTCAAGGACGGGAATTCGGTATGGGTCAATGCAGGATTTAGGCCCAATTTCAAAAACCCCAATGATAAACTGAGTGCACATAAGGTAATATCCATTGCATTAAGGATAACGGTTCCTGAATGGAAATGGGTTTCACTCTACGGAACGCGATCAAGAGTACTTGCACAAGGAAAGTATAAGAAGCTGAATATTGCCCTTTCCGAAGGTTCCTGTGAACTAAAGGAGGTCGCACAACAAGTTAATGTAAGGACACAGAGCGGGGATATTTTGGTAAACGCCATTGCTGCCCAGATAAATGCAAGGACAAAATACGGTACACAGGACAAGAATACGATTCCCAAGGGCCATAACAGATATACGTTAAATACGGTTACCGGAAACATCATACTGAATAAAACCGAATAATATTTCTATTTTTGCCCATTGAAAAAAGAATAATGAACCTAAAGAAGTCTATAGTTCTCATAGTTTTGATCCTGATCGTTGATCAATGGAGCAAAATATACATTAAAACCAATTTTGAATTGGGAGAGTCCGTAGACGTATTCAATTGGTTCAAGATTCTTTTTATAGAAAATGAAGGCGCTGCCTGGGGTGCCAAATTGAGCGATGTACTTCCCATATCGGATGCGGCAGGAAAACTGGTGCTCACCATTTTTAGATTATTTGCCATAATAGGGATAGGATATTGGCTTTTTGATGTCATCCGAAAGAACTCCTCCAAAACTTTGACCATTGCGGTCTCATTGATTTTTGCCGGGGCCCTTGGCAATATATTGGACTCCGTTTTTTACGGACTTATTTTTAATGACAGCTATAATGAAGTAGCCACACTTTTTTCCGATGAACCCTATGGAAAGGTCTTTTATGGCAAAGTAGTGGACATGCTGTATTTTCCAATGGTAGATACCACTTGGCCAGATTGGATTCCTTTTGTTGGAGGAAATAATTTTCGGTTTTTTGAACCTGTATTCAATGTAGCGGATACGGCAATAAGTACCGGTGTGGGGATTTTATTGGTCTTTAATAAGCGTGCCTTTAAAAAAATAGGGGAAAACGATCCGAACGTTGTTCAGGAAGATTTGAAGGAGTCTGCCCCAAAAGAATAGGTGTTATTGGGCGTTACACAATAATTCATGGGAACATCGTTTGAAAAAATACCGGTAATTTTTTCTTCGGCCTCAAAAAAGGACAGCCCTACTTTGATCACTTCTGCTTTACATTCTTTAAGGAACCCGTCATAAAACCCTTTTCCATAACCTATACGATGCCCTTTTTTGTCAAACGCCAATAATGGGACAAAGACTACGTCTATTTTACTTGTTTCAATACAAATCCCATCAACAGGTTCGGGAACGCCCCATCCGTTATTTTTTAGCTTTGTAGCATCCGTAAGTAAATAATGCTCAAGATGATTTTCTACAATTTTCGGGACTATAACATTTTTGTCCTTGCCCTGTAGGATCGAAAGTATATAGGCAGTGTCAATTTCTTTTTTCTCAATAATGGACAGAAAGAGGTGATAGTTGGTAAAATCCCATATAGGGAGTTTTAAAAGGTTGTTGGCTATAGAAAGGCTATGGGTAACAAGTAAGGAGGGGGAAATGAAATTCCGTTTAGTAATGTACTTTTTGCGCAAGTCTTTTTTCAACATAGTTGAAAGATGCCCATAATGTAAGGAGTATTACTTTATTCTTTTGCTGCGACGGCAAAGAAAACTTTGAAGAATAGCATTAAGATCAAGTAAGTGCCTAGGGTTATTATATAACTTTCCATGTATTCGGGGTTTTTTATTCTGAGTTAAATATAGGTAAAAAAATAATTAAATTTCTTTGAAAAGCACTCTTTCATCGATTAAAAGCACATTTTTTAGAAAAAATTAACTTTAATAGGAATAAATAATAAATGGATAATATCTTAATTAATTGATAGACAATGAGTTGTGATTAAAACGCAATTTATAACTTATTTTAGACTTTTTAACATTCTAATTATGAAACCATTACATAACGGTTTGGAAAAGAAAGTCAACCTTGTCGTCTAACAAAGATCATTCTTATAGGAATAAAGTTAAAAATCTAAAAAGTACTGCATATTTTATGGGAAGCACGTATATTAAATTATATTTTTGAATAGTAGAGATTCCCATTTGCTATGCTTCAAATTCCGATCAATGTTCAATTGAGTTCGCTTCCAAACAGTCCTGGGGTATATCAATTTTATGATTCAAGTGATACCATTCTTTATGTAGGTAAGGCCAAAAATTTAAAAAAGAGGGTTTCGTCTTATTTTACCAAAAACCATGAATATGGGAAAACACGTGTTTTGGTAAAGAAAATAGTTCGTATTAAACATATAGTGGTACCTACTGAATCCGATGCCCTGCTGTTGGAAAATAATCTGATCAAGGAATACAGGCCGCGATACAATGTACTGCTCAAGGATGATAAATCCTATCCTTGGCTTTGTTTAAAGAAAGAACGCTTTCCACGGCTTTTCCCTACCAGGCGGATCATAAAGGACGGTTCCGAGTATTATGGTCCATATACAAGCATGAAAACGGTACGGACGCTTTTGGACCTGATAAAAAGTGTTTACCCACTTAGGACCTGTAACTATGACCTTTCGGAGTCCAAGATCAATGACGGGAAATATAAAGTTTGCCTGGAATATCATTTAGGGAACTGTAAGGGGCCATGCGAAGGATTGCAGACCTTAGGGGAATACGAACGCCAAATTGACGACATCCGGGAAATAATCAAAGGAAATTTCAAGTCGTCTCTGAGTTATTTTAAAACACAGATGAAGTCATTGGCCGGTGAAATGAAGTTTGAGGAGGCGCAGCAAATAAAGGATAAAATAGATATTCTTGAAAACTATCAGGTAAAATCTACTATAGTTAATCCCAAGATCAGTAATGTAGATGTTTTTTCCATTATTTCGGACAATGCCTTCGCTTATGTAAATTTTCTTCAATTGTCCCATGGGTCCATAGTGCGATCACATACCATGGAAATAAAGAAAAAATTGGATGAAGATGATGGGGAGCTTTTGCAATTGGCCATTTTTGAAATCAGACAAAGGTTCAATTCAACCTCTAGGGAACTGTATCTTCCGTTTAAGGTTATGGTGGACCAGGGCTTAAAAGTAACCATTCCAAAACTGGGGGATAAAAAACGTATTCTGGAATTGTCCGAGCGCAATGCCAAGTTTTATAGACAGGAACGCTTTAACCAAATTAAGATTATAGATCCTGACCGGCATACCAATAGGATAATGGCCCAAATGAAAAAGGATTTGAGACTTTCTGCAGAACCGCGCCACATAGAATGTTTTGACAACAGTAATATTCAGGGCACAAACCCCGTTGCGGCCTGCGTTGTTTTTAAAGATGGAAAACCCTCAAAAAAAGAGTATCGCCATTTTAATATAAAGACCGTTACCGGACCGGACGATTTTGCATCTATGGAGGAGGTTGTGTTTAGAAGGTATAGAAGGTTGTTGGAAGAAGGGGAACCATTGCCACAGTTAATCATAATAGATGGGGGCAAAGGACAATTATCATCAGCCTTAAAAAGCCTGGATATTCTGGACTTAAGGGGAAAGATTGCAATCGTAGGAATAGCCAAAAGGTTGGAAGAGATCTATTTTCCGGAGGATCCGATACCCCTTTATTTGGACAAAAAATCGGAAAGCCTAAAAATTATACAGCAATTGCGTAATGAAGCCCATAGATTTGGGATAACCTTTCACAGAAATAAAAGAAGTAAAGCAGCTATTAATTCCGAATTGGAACAAATTGAAGGTGTGGGAGAAAAAACGGTGAGGGATTTGTTGAAAAATTTTAAATCCGCAAAACGGATCAAAGAAGCATCATTGGATAATTTATCCCAGGTAGTGGGTATGTCAAAGGCAAAGAAAATATATGAGTCGTTCCATTGAATATAGACCAACGGCCGCTTATGGACCTAGGGTTGTTTTTACCGTATTGTTCACCTGCATTTTTTTGATTGTAAACGCCCAAAGTCATAAAATAGAAAAAGATAAAAAAGTAGGACTCGTATTGAGCGGGGGCGGGGCAAAGGGGTTGGCCCATATAGGAGCGTTAAAGGTCATTGAGGAAGCTGGGGTACAAATAGATTATATCGGCGGAACCAGTATGGGTGCCATAATCGGTGCTTTGTATGCTTCGGGCTATTCCGCGACCGAACTGGACTCTATGTTCAGGGCAAGGGATTTTGGCAGCCTTATACAAGACAATCTGCCCAGAAGTGCAAAAACCTTTTATGAAAAAGAGGATTCGGAACGTTATGCCCTAACATTGCCGTTCAATAATTTTAAAGTCAGTATTCCTCCGGCTTATTCAGAAGGTCAGAATATCTACAATGAATTGGTCCGATTATTATATCACGTAAAGGATGTGGAGGATTTTTCTAAACTGCCCATCCCGTTCGTTTGTGTGGCTACGGATATAGAGACAGGAAAAGAGGTAGTGCTCAATTCGGGTTATTTGCCCGAAGCCATTATGGCCAGTGGCACCTTGCCCTCCCTGTTCGAACCTTCCAGTATTGATGATAAAGTGCTGATAGACGGTGGGGTGGTCAACAATTATCCCATTGATCTAGTAGAGGAATTGGGAGCGGACATTATAATAGGTGTAGATGTGCAACATGGTTTGGC
Source organism: Maribacter spongiae (assembly GCF_047345125.1). Classification (NCBI taxonomy): domain Bacteria; kingdom Pseudomonadati; phylum Bacteroidota; class Flavobacteriia; order Flavobacteriales; family Flavobacteriaceae; genus Maribacter; species Maribacter spongiae. The sequence continues at coordinate 120,495 of NZ_JBLFEQ010000001.1, forward strand.
CAAAAGGGAAGCATTGGTATCCGCAACGGAGATTTTGCTACAGATCAATAATTACAGGACGGTAGCGGACATGGTAGAGAAGTCTGCCAAAACGGATATCTATATCAAACCTCAAATTGAAAACTACTCGGTCATAGATTTTAATAAAATTGATGAGATCATTAGGAGTGGAAAAAAAGCGGCCTTTGAAAAATTCGAAGATTTAAAAAGTGTTTCCCATAAATATAAGAGAGCGGGGAATACCATGGATCGGATTAAATTAGAGGATAGTGTTGTTATCAATAGGCTGATCATAGAAGGGAACAATAGCCATACCAGAGGATACGTAAAAGGAAAGCTGAGATTTGACCTTGGAGAACCGGTAGCGTTCAAAAAATTACAACAGGGCATTAGCAATTTGGCCGCCACGGGAAACTTTAAGACGAACAGATATAAACTGACCTCCAACCGATCTGGCGAAGACTTGATTTTGCGTTTGGACGAAACGCCCAATACCTCTCTATTAAGGTTGGGGGCTCATTATGATGACCTGTACAAGAGTGCGGCAATTATCAACTATACCCGGAAAAATCTGTTTTTTAAAGATGATGTCGCTTCTTTTGATCTAATGCTCGGGGATAATGTCAGATATAATTTTGAATATTATATCGATAAAGGTAGTTATTGGAGTTTTGGATTAAGTTCAAGGTTTAATGATTTTCAAAAAGAAATAGATTTTGACATTATTAGGAATAACTTTGATATTCCTCCAGGAATAGCCGTAAATACAATAAATATTGATATAGCTGACTTTACCAATCAAATTTACCTACAGACCGTGGTACGTGAGGAATTTGCATTTACCACTGGGGTAGAGCACAAATTTTTAAAGTATAGTACAAGGACACTGGGGGAAACTTCTGGAATGCCCGAAACAATGGCACTAAATTCTTCCCAGGGAAGGACTTTTTTTGAAAAAAGCAACTTTTTTAGCGTTTTTGGTAATCTGATATTGGATACCTATGATGATAAGTACTTTCCTACCCGAGGCCTATTTTTTGATGGGGATGTTCATTATTACCTATTATCTTCCGATTTTAATGATAACTTCAAGGACTTTTCAATATCCAAGGCTAGACTGGGTATGGCCTTGCCTATTTTAAAGAATCTATCCATAAATATAGAAACGGAAGGTGGTTTTAAGTTGGGAACATCCAGTGTTACCTCCTTTGATTTTGTCCTTGGCGGTTATGGTACCAATCTCATCAATAACTTTGTGCCCTTTTTCGGATATGATTTTTTGAGCCTTCCCGGAAACAGTTATGTAAAGGCCTATGGGCGGTTGGATTTTGAATTTGCCAAAAAGAACCACTTCTTACTTTCCGCTAACTACGCCAATGTGGAAGATGATATTTTTAGGACGGGAGAATGGTTTACGGCCCCCAATTATTCCGGTTATGGTATCGGCTATGGATGGGAGTCCTTTTTGGGTCCGGTACAATTAATTTATTCCTGGTCGCCAGAAGGCGATAATTCCAATATTTTTATAAGCGTAGGATATTGGTTTTGAGTAATCGTTGCTGTTTTTTGGTATTCAAAAAATAGCTTTAATTCCTTATTTTTCTTAATATATTCACAAATATGCCCTTTAAATATTAATTACTGTTAAGTAAAGCGTTAAAGTAAGTTAAAACCTACTTCGGAACATGGTTCTTGTTATAACTTTACACTCAGGTAAGGGGTGGTTCCCTTACAACTTTAAGTATTGGTTTTTCATAATTTAAAGTTTGGTTGGTTATTTAGGAAAAGCCCAGTTGTTGAACTGGGCTTTTTTTTATACAATACTTTGGAATAAATTTTGTTTAAATTATGGTCAGGTACATTTTTGGACAATCACAATTTGTAATTTTACCTATAAAACCATTGTTATGAAAAGAACATTGCCTTTCCTTCTTTTATTGCTATTTTATGGACTTAATGCCCAGGAGAGAGAATCGGCTTTTAAACCTGGGGAATGGTTAAAATTTAGAATACATTATGGCTTTTTGAATGCCAGTTACGCTACCCTGCAGGTAAAAAATTCCAAATTGGATACCATTCCGGTCTATCATGTTGTGGGCCATGGGGAGACTACGGGTTTTGCCAGTTTCTTTTTTAAGGTAGACGATACCTATGAAAGTTATTTTGATAAGGTAGATGGAAAGCCTTATAGGTTTGTCCGTAAAATCAATGAAGGTGGTTATACCAAGGATATTGAGATAAATTTTGACCATGAAAAGGATAAAGCGGTACTTAATGATAAAAAAAACAAGAAAAAACTTAATTTTGTGCTGCATGACAGCATTCAAGATCTGATTTCTGCCTTTTACTTTCTAAGGAATAATTATGAACTTCAGGATTTGACCGAGGGAGAGGCCATAGACTTAAAAATGTTGTACGATGATGATGGGATATTCAATTTTAAACTTAAATATTTGGGCAAGGAGATCGTCCGAACCAAATATGGCAAGGTAGAATGTCTTAAATTTAGACCATTGGTACAATCTGGACGTGTTTTTAAGGAGCAGGAAAGTTTGTCCCTTTGGGTGTCCAATGATGATAATAGGATTCCCATAAGAATAAAGGCCGATTTGGCCGTTGGGGCCATAAAAGCGGATTTGGATGGTTATAATGGTCTAAAACATCAATTTAAGATTATAATGGACTAGACTTAAATGAAGGAAAAAGAGCGGATTCAGTCCCAAATTTCAAAACTTGAGGAAAAATACAGGGACTCGGGTCAGGATCTAAGTTCATACTTGGACGGCCTGTTATACCAACGTTATCTTACGTATTGGGACTACATTCACTTAGACACCTTGTTAAGCCTACAGGTGCCGCGAACTCATTTTCCGGATGAGGAAATCTTCATAATGTACCACCAGATTACCGAGTTGTACTTTAAGCTCATATTACATGAGCAAAAACAATTGGTGGACGATAAGTCCCAAAATCTGGATTTTTTTATTGAAAAAGTAAGGCGCATAAACAGCTATTATACGGCCTTGATATCTTCTTTTGGGATTATGATCAAGGGAATGGAGCGTGAACAATTTCTTCAATACCGTATGGCACTTTTGCCTGCAAGTGGATTTCAGTCCGCACAATATCGGATGATAGAAATTTATGCCACTCCAATGGAAAATTTGGTACACTACTCCAGAAAAGACGATTTTTCCGCAGAAAATACCATAGAGGAGCTATATGAGCATATCTACTGGAAAAATGGGGCAACGGATAAAACTACAGGAGAGAAGACATTGACCCTAAAACAATTCGAATATAGATATACACCAAGATTAATACGCATTGCGAGGCAGGTAGAAGGTGGTACCATTTATCATAAATATTTAGGGCTATCCGAGGAACAAAAACAGAATGGGGCACTTATAAAAGCGTTAAAGGCCTTGGATGTAAATGCAAATGTAAACTGGCCCTTAATGCACATGGGGTCCGCACATCGTTATTTGGGGAAAGAATCGGGCAATTTGGATGCCACAGGAGGGACCAACTGGAGAAAATACCTGCCCCCGAGTTTTCAAAAAGTAATCTTTTTCCCCAAAATCTATTCAGATCAAGAATTAAACGATTGGGGAAAGCAATGGGTAGACCATATCTTTAATCCTGATAAAACCAAATAAATAAAAATGCGAAAATATTGGGGCATAGTACTAACGTTGGCATTGTTCGTCTCTTGTAAGGAAGGTAAACCCGTTCAAAAGGGGACCGTTGAAGTAAGGGCCAACCAAGAACCGATTATTACAAAAGAATTCGGCTTTAATATAGAAGATTTCATAGTTATAAAGGACACTGTTAAAAAAGGGGATAGTTTTGGGGAGTTGATGCTGGCCAATAATGTGGATTATCCAAAGATTTTTAAGATTTCACAAGACTTTAAGGATACGTTCGATGTGCGTAGAATAGCTGCGGGAAAACCGTACACCATTTTAAAATCTAAGGACACCACGGAAAAAGCACAGGTTTTTATCTATGAAAATGACCGTATTAATTATACGGTAGTGGATTTAAGGGATAGCGTAACTGCCTACAGGAACAAGAGAAAAGTAAAATATGTGGAGCGAGAAGCTTCCGGAGTTATTGAGACTTCTTTGTCCGAAGCGATCTTGGATCAAGGTATCGATTACAATATTACGAACGGTCTTTCTGAAATATATGCATGGACCATTGATTTTTTTAGGCTTCAAAAAGGGGATAAATTCAAGGTCATATACAAGGAAAAATTCATTAATGATTCGGTTTATGCGGGAGCGGAACCAATAGAAGCGGCTTATTTTGAACATAACGGAAAGCCCATCTATGCTTTTGCCTATGAAAATGATTCCCTAAAGAATATCATTGATTATTATGATGAGGATGCGAACAACCTCAGAAGAACATTTTTGAGGGCCCCGGTTAAATTTAGCAGAATATCTTCCCGGTACAATCTTAAAAGGCGTATCCGGTATTACGGATATAAGATAAGACCCCACAAAGGAACCGATTATGCGGCACCTATCGGAACACCGATACTGGCAACAGCGGATGGTATCGTTACGGAATCTACACGGAGGGGCGGGAACGGGAAATATGTAAAGATCAGGCATAACGGCACCTACTCCACCCAGTATCTGCACATGAAGAACCAAAAAGTGAAAAAAGGGGAATTTGTAAGACAGGGCGATGTTATTGGGTGGATCGGGATGACGGGCAATACCGGAGGCCCACATGTATGTTATCGGTTTTGGAAAAATGGAAGACAGGTAGATCCGTTGCGGGAAGACCTGCCACAGGCGGAACCACTTCCAGAACCACTCAGACCCGATTACTTTGCCTATATCGATCCACAAAAGAATCAATTGGACTGCATAATCTATCCAGAAAAAATTGAAGAAAAAAATTTGTTAACCCTCAACGAAGAAAATGGCACTAAATCAAACTAACCCTACCACAACGAAGGCCTGGAAAAAACTGACCCAACATTATTTAGATTCCAAAGAACTTCACCTAAAGGAACTTTTTTCCGACCACCCCAAAAGAATAGAGGATTTTAGTTTTGCCTGGAACGATTTCTTTTTTGATTTTTCCAAAAACAGGATTACCAAAGAGACTGTACAATTACTTTTGCAGTTGGCCGAGGAGGTACGGCTTAAAGATGCTGTCTCCAAATATTTTCATGGAGACCTGATCAATGAAACAGAAGACAGGGCTGTATTGCATACGGCTTTGAGGGCAAAGAAAGATGATAATATTATTGTAGACGGTAAAAATGTGATGCCCGAAGTTATCGGGGTTAGAAATCATATCAAGAATTTTTGTGATGCCGTAATCAATGGTGATAAAAAAGGGTTTACGGGCAAGACCTTTACAGATGTTGTCAATATTGGAATAGGAGGCTCGGATTTGGGACCCGCTATGGTCACAGAAGCACTTAAATTTTATAAGAACCATCTCAAGATGCATTTTGTAAGCAATGTAGATGGCGATCATGTTCGTGAAATACTTCGGGAATTAAACCCCGAAACCACCTTGTTCGTTGTGGTTTCAAAGACTTTTACCACTCAGGAAACATTGAGCAACGCAACAACCATTAAAAAGTGGTTTTTAAAACATGCCGAACAAGGGGATATAGCAAAACATTTTGCGGCCGTATCTACAAATACCGAGAAGATTGCGGAATTTGGTATTGCCGAGGATAATGTGTTTCCAATGTGGGACTGGGTAGGTGGTAGGTTTTCATTGTGGAGTGCCGTTGGTATTTCCATAGCATTGGCCGTAGGATACGATAACTTTCAATCACTATTAGATGGGGCAAATGAAATGGATCGTCATTTTGAAGAAAGTGAATTTTCATCGAACATACCCGTTTTAATGGCTTTGATAAGTGTTTGGTACAACAATTTTTATAAAGCCGAAACGGAGGCCATTATACCTTATACGCAATATTTAAGTCGCTTTTCAGCTTACCTACAGCAGGGCATTATGGAGAGTAACGGAAAAAGTGTGGACAGGCAAGGTAATCCAGTGGCCTATGAGACCGGTACTATAATTTGGGGAGAGCCTGGCACCAATTCCCAACATGCCTTTTTCCAGTTGATTCATCAAGGCACAAAATTGATTCCAACAGATTTTATTGGCTTTAAACAATCACTTTATGGCGATGTGGACCATCATAACAAACTAATGGCCAATTTCTTTGCACAGACCGAAGCTTTGATGAACGGTAAGACAGAGGAGGAGGTAATAGAAGAACTTAGGGAAAAGGGGATTCCAGAAGAAGAAGCGCTAAAGTTGACACCGTTTAAGATATTTCATGGCAATAAACCCACAAATACCCTATTAATAGAAAAACTGACACCTAAAAGTTTAGGTGCGTTGATCGCTTTGTATGAGCATAAAATATTTGTTCAGGGAGTAATTTGGAACATTTTTAGCTATGATCAATGGGGCGTTGAGCTGGGCAAACAATTGGCCGGGACCATTCTAAAGGATATAGAGGGTTCGGATATCGCAATACATGATAGTTCAACAACAACACTTCTGCAAAATTTTAAGAATTAAACCTATTCTTTTTCATTTTTTTAATATTTCATAACCTGTTCATTTACAGTGTTTTTGTAAGGTTTTTTAACTTATATTTAAGATGACTAATTTAATGTTCTCTTAACGTTGGAAGCTCTAAAATAGAGGACTTTTACAGCGACTATTAAAAACTAAACACTAGAAAAATGAAAAAAATGTATTTGATGGTCGTTGCTATTTTAATAGCTACGACCGCATTCTCGCAAAGAACGATTACAGGTACCGTAAACGATGGCGAAACGGGGTTGCCACTTCCCGGAGCCACTATTTTGATTAAGGGAACTACTAATGGAACTTCTACTGATTTTGATGGAAATTTTAGTATTGATATAAACCAAGATTCAGGGGTTTTGGTGATTTCTTATATTGGGTTCATTACTAAGAATGTCCCTTTTGCCCATATGAATAACATGGGCACAATAATTTTGGACCCTAGTGCCGAGGAATTGGAAGGAGTGGTCGTAACAGGTATATTGGATATTGCGAGGGATCGTGAAACACCTGTTGCCGTTTCAACAATTAGAGCTTCGGAGATACGGGAGAAATTAGGTTCACAAGAACTTCCGGAAATCCTTAGGGCCACACCGTCTATCTATGCTACAAAAACAGGTGGGGGATTTGGTGACGGAAGAATCAATGTAAGGGGGTTTGATTCCCAGAATACGGCCATTATGATCAATGGCATCCCAATAAACGATATGGAGAACGGAAGGGTTTTTTGGAGTAATTGGGCCGGTCTAAGCGATGTGACGACGGCTATTCAGGTACAAAGAGGTCTGGGTTCCTCCAAATTGGCTATTTCTTCTGTTGGAGGCACTATTAACATCATAACAAAATCTACTGAAAAGGAGCAAGGCGGCACGATCTCTTATGGAGGGGGTAATAATGGATATTTAAAAACTACGGTTTCATACAATACGGGCAAATCCGAAAATGGTTTTGCCGCCTCCCTATTGTTGGGGAGAACAGCTGGCGATGGATACATTCAAGGGACAAAATTTGAAGGATTTAATTACTTTATTGGATTAGGCTATGAAATAAATGAGAATCATAACCTGCAATTTATATTGACCGGTGCACCTCAGGTACACAATCAAAGGACCTCGAGCTTTTTTAATGTTGCTACATTGGAAGACCATATAGAATATGGTACTCGCTATAACTTTAACGGAGGTACCTTAAATGGGGAAGAATTTGGGTGGAGAAGGAATTTTTATCATAAGCCCGTCACTTCTTTGACATGGGAATGGAAAACCAGTGGGAAATCCACATTATCCACTTCGGCGTATGCTTCTTATGGTAGAGGTGGCGGAACAGGAGATATAGGTGTAGGGCCGAGCTTTGGTTTTGCCAATTCCAGCAGGTATAGGATTCCGGAAACCGGACAGGTAGATTATGATTTAATATCCAGGTTTAATGCTGGTGAAGAAGTTACATTCTACAATAATGATAACAATGGGAACCCACGGCAACTGTCACCAAATACCAATGGAGAACAGATAGTCACCAGTTTTGGGGACGGGATAATCAGACGGGCATCGATCAACTCCCATAATTGGTTCGGTTTCATCGCCAATCATAATACACAGATCAATGATAATTGGAGTTATGATTTGGGAATAGATCTAAGAAGTTACAAGGGCATTCATTATAGAAGAGTGGACAATTTGTTAGGTGCGGACGGTTATTTTGATGATGATGATATCAATAATCCGGATCATACCATAAGAGCGGATGGTGTAATCGATTCAGATTTTGGTTCTATAGTGAACGTGTTCAGGAACATTGATAAGGAAGAAAAAATAGATTATTATAACGATGGTCTGGTAAGGTGGTACGGAGCTTTTGGGCAGTTGGAATATACAGACGGCGTAGTTTCCGCATTTGTACAGGGAGGTATTTCCCAACAAGGTTTTAAAAGAATAGATTATTTTAATTATTTGGATTCAGACCCTTTACAGGAAACCGATTGGGAAAATATTTTGGGAGGTAATATAAAAGGCGGAGCCAATTTTAACGTTAATGAAGCAAATAATGTATTCTTCAATGCCGGCTATTATTCCAAACAACCCTTGTTCGATGCCGTGTTCCTTAATTTTGAAAATGAATTGAATCCTGATTTGACCAATGAGAAAATTCTGGGGCTGGAATTGGGATATGGCCTTAATCTTGGGGATTTTAGGACCAAAATAAATTTATACAGAACTTCTTGGAAAGACCGATTTGAAAGAGTGAGCATAGAGACCCCTATAGGGGATGAAGGGAATGCCAACATTAACGGTGTAGAGCAAATTCACCAAGGAATCGAGATCGAAGCGGATTACAGAGCTTCGGATATCGTACAGTTTAGGGGAATGCTTTCCTTGGGGGATTGGGAATACGGGGGAAATGCCAATGGAGCGGCTTTGGACGATGATCGTAATGTTATTGATCCCGATGTTACTTTATTCCTGGATGGGGTAAAAGTAGGTGATGCGGCACAGTTCACTACTAGCCTTGAGATGATCGTCCGCCCGGTTGAAAACCTAAAGATCAGCAGTACCTTATATTCAGCTTCCAGATTGTATGCATTTTTAAATGCTGAGGATTTTAGTAGTTCGGACAACAAGGGTTCGCTTCGTCTGCCAAGCTATTCCTTATTTGATTTAGGAATATATTATAAATTTAGTCTTGGCGGAATTAATATGATAAATATTGCCGCTAACCTAAATAATGCCTTTAATACGGAATATATTGCAGAATCTTTGACCAATACTTTTGCAGAAGGCAGTGATGCAACCTATAAGGGGATATCAACGGACAACAAGGTCTTCTTTGGTTTTGGAAGAACCTTTAACATAAGTGCACGTTATACCTTTTAGGACCGCCACCAGTAAATTATTATGGCCCCATCGTTCAGGTGGGGCTTTTTTATGCTCAAAAATCAGTATTTTTAGAAACGAAAAATTACAATCATGGAAGAATCAGGATTAGCTTACACTTGGATACAACATCTACATTCCTATCTGGCATATGTGGCATTGGCAATATTATTTTTGGCAGTGGCCAATGCCATTACAGGCCTAATATCCAAAAGGGTTTTTGCAATGCACAAGGATTTTAGAATTAGCCTGTTCGCGCTTATTCTTTGTCATTTGCAGTTATTGGTCGGATTGGGATTATACTTTTTGTCCCCGAGCGGGTCAAGTGCCATTCAGGAATTTGGGATGGGGGGCTTAACGTCCGCTGCAAGACTTTTGGCCGTAGAACACCCGGCCATTAATATTTTGGCCATAGTTTTTATAACGATAGGTTGGTCCCGCCATAAGAAATTTGTTGAAGGGGATAAGAAGTTTAAAAGTATAGCCATATTTTACGGCATAGGATTGTTGCTTATTCTCAGTAGGATTCCTTGGTCCCAGTGGTTCAGTTAACAGACCTTTATAAATAATCCCCTGAGGATGCCGATGGTAATCAGAGGTGTCCTAATAAGCGTTCAACAAATTTTAATGCAAATGAAAAATGGAATAACACTCGCACTACTCTTTTTCTCGATTATCGTTTCTGCGCAGCAAAAATCACTATTTAATGGCAAAGATCTGGATGGTTGGGTCGTATACGGTACAGAAAAATGGTACGCCGAAGATGGACTGTTGGTTTGTGAAAGTGGCCCTGATAAGGCCTACGGTTATCTGGCGACCAAAGATTATTATAAGAATTTCATCTTGGAGTTGGAATTTAAACAAGAGGCAGATGGGAACAGCGGCGTATTTATAAGGTCTACCGTAGAAGGGACCAAAGTAAGTGGTTGGCAGGTAGAGGTAGCTCCTCCCGGAAAGAGTACAGGAGGGGTTTATGAGTCCTACGGCCGTGGTTGGCTGATTAAACCGGATCCGGAAAAAGACAAGGCATTAAAAGAAGGGAAATGGAATAAAATGAAGATCAAAGTGTCCGGAGATACCATTACCTCATGGTTGAACGGAACCCAAATGATTACCCTTACCGATGAAAAAATAGGGGCCGGAGAAGGTGCCATAGCACTGCAAATTCACGATGGTGGCGGGATAAAGGTAAAATGGCGAAATATTCGACTAGAAGAGATAATAGATTAATCGCCCCTGTTCCTTTAAGGATTCCGATTAAATTAAGGGGCATCTTTTGAATCTACTTTCTTGATCAAATAAATATATACGGGAAAATGATCACTGTAACCTCCAATATAGTTGCCACCGGCGTAAGTGCGTAAGGGATATCCTTTATATCTGCCTTTGGGATCAATAAGATAATCGGGGGTAAAGATACCCGCTTTCCAGTAGGAGTAGGAACTTTTGGAGGGATTTAAAAAATTGGAAGTCATGTAGATTTGATCGAACAGGTTCCATTTATCCCTATAGGCTAGGGAACCCGACCCTTTTTTAAATAATTGCTCCATGGGCCCGAACAGGTCAATTGAATCCAATTGCTTAATTTTTCCTTTGACATTAAGCACTTTTTTAAAACTAGGATCTATGGGGTCATCGTTAAAATCACCCATTCCGATAATCTTGGCATTAATATCCAATCTTCTAATAGAATCTACGATACGTTTGTTCAGTTGGGCGGCTTTTATCCGATAGGGCCTACTTCTTGTCTCGCCACCGCTTCTTGAGGGCCAATGGTTGACCAGAAAGTACATTTTTTCGTCATCCAAAAGCCCTTCGACCACCAACTGATCCCGGGTATAATTTCTATTTCCCTCATCATCAATCAATAACAACCGATGACTTTTTAATGAGATAGGAAGAAATGATTTTTTTTTATAGAGGAGCGCTACGTCGATTCCCCGTTCGTCCGGTGAATCAAAATGAACTATTCCGTAATTTTTTTCCCGCAAATTGGGGTAATCGATCAAATCTACGAGCACTTGCTTGTTTTCAACTTCGCAGACCCCAACAATATCCGGGGCGTATGACCTTTTTTCTGCCCCTATCTGGGCAATGACCTTGGATAGGTGGGCAAGCTTTTTTTGATAGCGTTCAAGGGTCCAATTATCCTTGCCCTCTGGAGTTCTATCATCATCAAAGACCAAGGTATCGTTTTTTGTGTCAAAAAGATTTTCCAGATTATAGAAAGCAATTGTACGGAGCTTGTACCGAGGGTCGTTTTGGCCGATACCCAAATAAGAACCAAAAAGTAAAAGGCAAAGAACTTTGGACAGCATTACATGTTTATTTTTTCCCAAATAAATCAAATTAAACAGAATTTTCGCACTAATTTATAACTTTCTTGATAACTTGTAATTTTTTACTTTCATTGCACTAACCCATAAAAATGCTCAAGAAGTATTTGTTCTTATTGTTCCTGGCACAATTAACTTGTCTCTGCGCCCAGGATATTTCAAAGGTAACAGGGGCTGTTTATAATGGAATCGACAAAACTCCTTTAACGGGAGTCGTCATTGCCATTGAAGGAGAACGTATTTCATGCCAAACAAATAAATCAGGAAATTTTCAATTGATAACTCCTTTAAAAGGGGATTATATTTTAACCGTCACATATCCTGATTTTTTGGTCAAAAGAGTTCCATTATCCCTGGAAAATAAAACGTTGGATATGGGGATTATCTATTTGGAAAGGGATATAAATATTGAAAAAAACGACAATCTTATTACGCTATCGGATGACGAACTTTCAGATGATGGTTCCAGTTCAAGTGCATTGGGTCTTTTACAATCGACCAGGGATGTATTTTTAAATAGGGCCGCTTTTGATTTTAGTCAGGCTTTTTTTAGAATAAGGGGTTATGATGCCCAAAATGGGGAAGTTCTTCTAAATGGCCTTCCCATGAACAAATTTTTTGATGGCAGGCCACAATGGAATAATTGGGGCGGGCTTAACGATGTAGTCAGGAATCAGGAATTTTCTAATGGGTTGTCCCCTTCAGAATATACATTTGGTGGAATTTCAGGGAATACCAATATAGATTTAAGACCGGCTGGATTACGTCCTGGAGTTCGGATTTCTTCCTCGGTATCGAACAGGACCTATGCAGGTAGAATTATGGCGACCTATAATTCCGGTCTGCAAAAAAATGGATTGGCCTATATGCTTTCGGCATCCAGAAGATGGGCCAAGGAAGGTTATATAGAGGGTACTTTGTACGATGCTTATTCAATTTATGGTGCTTTGCAATATCAGCCGAACAAAAAGAACGGCTTATTGCTTACGGCTTTTTTGGCTTCCAATAGAAGGGGGCGTTCCTCTGCAATTACAGAAGAAGTGTATGATTTGGTCGGAAGCGGATACAATCCGTATTGGGGGTCCCAAGATGGAAGAATAAGGAACACAAGAGAGCGAAAGATAGCGGAACCGGTAATAATGCTCAATTACTTTTATGATTCGGCGAAGTTTGATTTGCAGTTTGGGATGGCTTTCCAAACGGGCCGTACTGCAAGAAGTAGATTGGGATACTATAACGCTCCTAACCCAGATCCGACCTATTATAGGTATTTGCCAAGTTTTTACATCAATAGTCCCATAGGTGCAAATTTTGTAAGTGCGGCCATTGCCCGAACCGGTTTCTTGAACGACCCGCAGTTAAATTGGGAAAATGTCTATAGGGCTAATACTGCTGGGTCTCAGAACGGAAAGGCTGCCTATATACTGTACGATGATACGGCAGATAATAGTCGATTCACCACAAAGGTCAATGGAAATTATAAATTGAATAACAAATTTAAAATAGATTTTGGATTGGGTCATACAACCTTAAAGTCCGATAACTATGCACAGATCAATGACTTATTGGGGGCGGATTTTCATGAGGATATCGATCCCTTTTCCAATACCAGAAATGACCTGATAACGGACACCCGTAAAGAAAACGGCGATGTGTTCAATTATAATTATGAATTATCGGCCAATAAGACCGATGCCTTTATACAACTGAATTTGGATTTTAACCGATGGAAGGGTTTTTTGTCGGGACAATTTTCAACTATTGAATACCTACGAAATGGTCTTTTTGAAAATGAGCGGTTCTTTGAAAATTCCTTGGGGCAGAGCGAGGAAATAAGTTTTTCCGATTTTGGGATCAAAGGAGGACTTACGCATAAATTAACGGGCAGACATTGGATCACCTCAAATACGGCCTATGTTAAAAGGGCGCCCGTACTTCAGAATGTTTTTGTGAACCCTAGGGAATCCAATACCATTGTTCCCGATTTACGGTCCGAGACCATCTCTACAGTGGACGTAAGTTACTTTTTGAGAATGCCCAGACTTACGGGGAGACTTACAGGTTTTTATACGAGGTTTCAGAACACGACGGACATCAATTTTTTCTTTGTGGACTCCGGGGTCGGTTCAGATTTTGTGCAGGAAGTGCTAACGGATTTGGACAAGTTGCATATGGGTGTTGAGTTTGGTATGGAATATGAGCTTTCCGCATCGGTAAAACTATCGGGAGTCGCCGCTATTGGTAAATATCTTTATGCGAGTAATCCGTTGGTGACCATAAATTTTGATACGGCGGGGGTGGATGAGGAATTAATAGATGTGAGCGGGTCAAAAGATTTGGGGCCAGCGTCAATCAAGGATTATAAGCTGGCACAAGGGCCTCAAAAAGCATTTTCGATTGGTATGGAATATCGTGACCCCAAATATTGGTGGGTGGGGATGACAGCAAACTATTTGGCAAATAACTATGCCCATATATCTACGATAACCCGTACAAATAGTTTTTTGCTGGATCCGGATACCGGGGAACGTTTTAGGGATGCCAATGAAGAAAACGTTGCTGCCTTATTGGCACAGGCCCCTTTGGATAATTTCTATGTATTGAATTTAACAGGAGGAAAATCGTGGTTGAAAAAAGGAAAATATTTAGGGATTTTTCTAAGTGTAAATAATGTTTTTGATGCAGTATTTAGAACTGGAGGGTATGAACAGAGCAGAAATGGCAATTTTGGCCAATTGAGACAGGATAATTTAAGTGGTTCGCCATCTTTTGCACCAAAATATTGGTATGGCTATGGGCGCACCTATTTTTTAAATATAGCATTCAGTTTTTAAGGAGATGGGAAATTAAGTTGTAATGATGAATAGAGCGATCAAAATAACAATGGGAATGCTTTTGTACGGCATGTCGTTTTTGGGGTGTGTAAAGAATGGAGGTTTTGATGCTCCGGAAGAAGCCTGTACATCGGAACTGGTCGCAAATACCTCCTATACAGAAGTGAAGGACTTATACGAGGGTGAAACTTTTCAGATTCAGGAAGACCTGATCATTGAAGGCTATATCGTCTCTTCGGATAAGGCAGGTAATTTTTTCAGTGCCCTTCATTTTCAGGATAGACCGGTGGACCCCGGGGCGGGGTTTCAAATAGAGATCGATCTTCGGGATTCGCATTTATTTTTTGATGTGGGAAAGAAGGTATTTATAAAGCTCAAAGGACTTTATTTGGGAAAATCGAGGGATGTTTTCAAACTGGGAGGAGTGTTCAGCGCTTTTGGGAATATTTCGATCGGAAGGCTCCCGGCATCGGCTATCGGCGAGCATCTTTTTATTTCATGCGAAGAGGTGATAAATATTGAACCGACCCAGGTTTCAATTCAAGGTCTTGAGAAATACCATACCAATACGTTGGTACAATTTAATGATCTGGAAATTGCAGAAAGCGGGTTGGGTGCGGCTTTTGCCATAGAGAGAGAAGAGACAGAACGTATTTTGACCGATTGCGATGACAATGAACTCGTTCTTTTAAATAGTGGATTCTCGGATTTTCGATCTGAGATACTTCCAGAGGGAAATGGGTCCATAACAGGAGTATTGTTAAGAGAAAATGAGGATTATCATTTGATTGTCCGAGATTTACAAGATATCCATTTCACTCAGGAAAGGTGTCCGGATTTAATAAATGAATTTACATCTCCACATATCTTTTTTTCGGAATTGGCAGATCCGGACAATAATTCCGGGGCAAGATTTGTAGAGCTTTACAATGCTTCCGATGAAACATTATCTCTCAATGGTTGGCAATTAGTGCGCTATACCAATGCGAGTACTGAAATTAGCTCCTCATTGGACCTGTCGGATTATGTTATAGATGGGGAAAGTACCTTGGTTATTTCACCCAATGCCGTGGCGTTTGAAAATGTTTATGGGTTTGTTCCGGATGTGGCCATAGGTACAAATTCTCCGGCCGATTCCAATGGGGACGACAATTTACAACTGATCGATCCCTTTGGACAGATAATAGATGCTTTTGGAAGGGTAGGCGAGGATGGTACCGGTACGGACCATGAATTTGAAGATGGGAGGGCGATAAGGAATGCTGAAATAACAGGAGCCAATGCCGAATATACTTTTTCCGAATGGACTATCTATAATGATACCGGAAACCAAGGAACCACTAATTTGCCCCAAACCGCCCCGGAAGATTTCGATCCCGGGGAAAGATAAATAGTCTTACACCCCCTTTTTCGAAGTAATGATCGTTTCAAGGGATTCGGCCGTCAAGGGTTTAACGATATAATCTTCGACTATTTCATATTTTTTTGCCTTGGCCATATTCTCTGGACTTACAAAGGAACTTGTAATGTATATTTTTGTATTCTTTACTTGCGCTTTTGGAATATTATCAAATTCTTCTAAAAAGGTCCAGCCGTTTTTTTGGGGCATATTCAAATCCAATAAGATAATTTCCGGAAAGGGAATATCTTCTATGAGGAGGCCAATAAGACTGTCTATTCCTTCTTGTCCGTCCCTGTAACACAATATGTTCTCACAAAAACCCGTCTCCTTCATTAACCTTTTTGCTTTAAATGCAAAAAACTCATCATCATCTATAATACAGCAAGCATTAAATACACTCATAACCTAAAACCATATAGTTTTTATCCACCCTTCGTTTACAAAAGAAAGAAGAAAATAGATTTTTTCTATAAAGTAATAAAATAAATAACACTTTTTTTAAGTCGAGTATAACTTAAATGACTAAATATGAGAGATTTGAACATCAAATAAAAATATTATTTTTGTTTGATGTTTAGCGATTTGTCTTTTTAGACCATTACTGTACCCAAAATACTTTCCAAATCATTAGGGGTTATTGGTTTCAGAATATAATTATTGACCGTTTTATAATTCTTTACTTTTTCCAAATCCCTGGGGTCTACAGAAGAACTTATGATATAAACTATGGTCTTGTTAAATATATTATTGGAAATCTTTGTGAATTCATCCAAAAACTCCCATCCGTTCATAATAGGCATGTTCAAATCTAAAAAAATCAATTGGGGGACTTTTTCACCGGATTCCGAAATTGCCAATAACCCATCAAGGGCCTCTTGACCATTGTTATAGACGATAACGGACTCACAAAAGTCCATTTCCTTCATAATTCTTTTGGTTCCATAAATAAATATGGGATCATCGTCTATTAGGCAACAATGCTCTATTTTGGCCATTTTCATTTTACCCCTCTTTTAATGTTATGCAAAAAGTAGTCCCTTTATCAACCTCACTTTCCACAGAAATGGTCCCGTTCATGGATTCTACTTGATTTTTAGTGATAAACAACCCTATCCCTTTTGCGTCCTTATGTTTATGGAAAGTCTTATACATGCCAAATATACTATTACCATGTCTTTTTAAATTGATACCCTGTCCATTGTCCTTGAATTTTATAAGAACCGTGTCATTTTCGATCATAGAAGTAATCTTAATAACCGGACTCCTATCACTGGCACTATATTTAATGGCGTTGGTGTACAAATTCAAAAAAATACTTTCTAAGTATGCGGGAACGGCATTTACAAAGTGTGATTTTTCTACATTTATATAAGATACCGCACCTTTATCCCTTAGAAGTCCCTCGATACTCTTTTCAATATTTGCCAAGGTGTTTAAAAGACTTGTGCTTTGCATGTTTTCTAAAGCACCTGTTTTAAACTGAACGACCTCGTTTAAATGCTGTACTGTTTCCGATAGTCTATCGGTCGCATTAAAAAGCATATCGTTTAAATTTTTCTTCTCCCGTTCATTTTCCTCGGCTATTAAGAATTTGGCGAGCATGGACATGTTACTGGAATGCGATCTTAAATTGTGTGAAACGATATGGGCAAAATTCAAAAGGCTGTCATTTTGCCCTTTGGTAATCTCGACCAAAGTCTTTAATCTTTTTTCCGCTTCTATTCTGGAGGTAATATCCAATATTTGGGAAATAAAATGAGAAATATTCCCTTCAATGGTCTTTACCACGGTTACCGTAAGAATAGTGTGCACTAAACGGCCACTTTTGTGATAATATCTTTTTTCCAGTTGATAACTATCCCTTTTGTTGTCCAATACCTCTTGAAACAGACCAAGATCTATGTCCAGATCGTCAGGGTATGTAATATCTTGAAAAGTCAGTTTTAATAGCTCTTCTTCCGTATACCCCAAACTTTTGCAAAGACCCTCGTTTACACGTATCCATCTTCCATCCAAACCCACTAGGGCCATTCCGGCAGCTGAATTTTTAAAGGTTTCCGTAAAGGATTCCTTGTTACGTTCTAGTTTTAACCGGGTCTGCTTTAGCTCTGTAATGTCCCAATTGGCCCCTGTCATCTTAATGGCATTCCCTTTGGCATCACGTTCCGTTTTGGCAATTGCCCTTATATTTCTTACGGTACCGTCAGGCCAGAGGACCCTGAATTCCGTATCAAATTCTTTTTTGCCCGAAATAGCTTGTTCTACCTCTAGCTTTCCCCTTTCTTTATCTTCTGGATGAACACCAGATTCCCAGGCTTCGTATTCCCCGGAAAAATCCTGTTTTTTAACACCGTACAACCGATACATATTATCGTCCCAAACTAGATTGTTTTTGAGAATACAGTATTCCCAAATACCAATATTTGCGGTCTTTGTGGCTACTTTTAAGCGTTCCGCCGTTTCTTTGTATTTAAGTTCTGCCTTTTTTTGTTCATCTATGTCCTGAAAAGTTCCTATGAGCCTAACACATGAATTGTTAATGAATTCCGCTTCTCCTTTTGCCCTTACCCAGACTTCATTTCCTTTGGCCGTAATTATAACGAGTTCAGTATCCCAAGGTGTACCGTCTGCAATGGCAGTGCTGACCAGATCTGTTATTTTGTTCCGATGTTCCCCTTCCTTATAAAAATTGATTCCTTCTTGCAAAGAAGGTACATAATCATTGGGTACTTCATGGATTTCCCTGGTTACAGGACTCCAATACACCTTATTTTGGAGTAGATCCACTTCCCACCCGCCCGTTCTTGAAACTTTTTCCGCTTTTAGCAAAAGTTCTTTGTCCCGTTGTGCTATGGTAATATCTTCCATAGTGAGAATAACACCTTTAACGGAACCCTCATCATCCCAGGCTTTTATTCTCCATTTGAGCCATTGAATACGGCCTTCGGGCAATATGATTTTTTCCCCCAGGTTTTCATTTTTGGTCCCTTTAAGACATTCATTTAGTGCTTTTGCGAATGAGGGGGGTGTATTTTTGACCACGTCAAAAATTTTCTTGCCCCGCAGATCGGTTTGGTCTCCTCCGAAGTTATGGAGCCATATATTGGAATAACTGATAAACTTCAGATCATTGTCCAAAATGGCAACGGCCGCAGGAGAATCTTTTATAAGAAAGTTAACAGATAAAGTTTCCAAACGAAATAGTTTTAACTAAGATACACTTTTATTTTAACGTAAGAAAATATTCAAAAATTGTAAGAAACCAATCGAATGGCAATAATTTTCGTATTCTGAACGTAGGGAATGGTATAAAACATGTTTTATGGTTAAAGGATATCGGTTTTGGTCGAACTCATTTTTTTGGAAACTAAAATAGTTGTCCTTATAATTTACGGATAGAGGTCTAGGACCCATTTTGTTATAATGGTTTTTTATATTTTTAGGGATGAATGGTAACGAAGCTTTTTTTAATGAAATAAGAAATGGGGATTTTTCCAAAGTGAAGGATATCTTGGAAAAGAAACCCGCTTTAATGAACAGTAAGGATCCAAGGGGCTCTACACCGCTTATTTTGGCGGCTTATTATGGACATAAAGATATAGCCCTTCTTTTATTGGAAATGGGCGCACAGGTAGATGCCAAGGATGCTTCTGGGAATACTGCTTTAATGGGCGTTTGTTTTAAGGGATATAAGGAAATTGCCAAGCTACTTATTGAAAAAGGGGCCAATGTAAATGAAAGAAATACCATGGGCGGAACAAGCCTTATCTATTCGGTTACTTTTAATCGTTTGGAAATTGCAAAACTGCTTGTAGACAATGGTGTGGAAAAATCTATCAAGGATTCCCGTGGCAATACGGCTATGGATCATGCCAAAATGCAAGGAAGGCCTGCCCTGATCAATTTATTGGAAGAAGACAGCTGAAAACTGGATGATCTTAAGTATTGTTTAAAAATAGCTATATGAATCAGAAAATGGAAGAAACACTAAAAGTAGTATTAGTGCAGACGACATTGCATTGGGAACGACCCGAAAAAAACAGACAAATGTTTTCTGACAAGTTTGATGAAATACCTGAGGATACAGACCTTATTGTACTCCCGGAAATGTTTAATACGGGTTTTACCATGACACCGGAACATATAGAAAATAAAGAAGGGCAGATTACCCTGGAATGGATGCAACGAAAGGCCCGGGAAATGCAGGTGGCAATTATGGGCAGTCTGCCATTTTTTGAAAATGATGCGTATACCAACCGCTTATTTTTTGTGAGACCTAATGGAAATTATCAACAATATGACAAACGCCATACCTTTACTTTAGCGGGAGAGGACAAGGTGTATAGATCTGGAAATGATAGGATTGTGGTTAACTTTAAGGGGTTCCTTATTTGCCCCCTGATCTGTTATGATCTTCGTTTTCCGGTATGGAGCAGAAATATGGCCGATTATGATGTTTTGATCTATGTGGCCAATTGGCCAAAGCCTAGAATTAATGCCTGGGATACGCTTTTAAGATCACGGGCCATTGAAAATATGGCCTATTGTATAGGTGTTAACAGGATTGGGATGGATGATGCCGGCCGGGAATATGTAGGCCACTCTGCCGTATATGATGTTTTGGGGGAACAATTGGCCTTTTCCCGGAAAGAGGAAATCTTAAAGGTCACGCTCTATAAGAACAATATAAGGACCAATCGAAGAAAATTCAGGTTTTTGGAGGATAGGGATAATTTTAATCTAATAGGTTAAAAGTCTCGATTTTCTCCCAATTTGCCCTCATCTCTATAGTGCCAGGGTAATAACTTACCTTTTCGGGCTGTATCTTTTTTAGGAAACTACCGGTATCCCATTTTCCGTTTTTATTCTCATCAAATATGACCCTGATCATATAATTTCCAGGGTTTATGCTATTAAATTCATAAACCATCGGCTGTTCGGCATAGATCTCTCGTTGCGTTTCCCCTTTTTCGTCGGTCAATTGTACAAAAATAGGATAGGTTATGTTCCCGTTTAAATTTACGCGCAGATTACCATAATCGGCTAGGCTTTTTGTGCTAAGTCTATAAGATAGGGTGTCATTTGTATTTCCAAAGAAATCTTGAATGGCATCCGGTAAAATATCTATGGTATACGATTCGTTAGGTTCCAATGGAAAATTAAAATCTAGTTTATTTCCCAGACTATCCAGTTCCAAACTGTAATTTAAAGGGATGGAATCCTTAATTGTCACGGATATTTTTGAAGTATCCGTCCAGACAATCGGAGTGTTTGCAGTAATCTTGAACTTTTGTTCAAAATCTATATTTCCCCTTTGGTTGGCCGTTAATCTTAAGGAATCAAAACCTACTTTTCTATTTTTTACAATAAAAGTGTCTATCACCTTTAAGGTTTCGTTAGTGACCGTAAATATGATGGAATCCATTTCAAACGGAGTGAACCAATAATTAAGGGTGTCCTTTTCGGGTTCTTTTAATACGATACTTTTTACAGTATCGGGCAAAGAAGTCAGCGGTGTGATCTTAATGTTCTTACCTTGGCCATAATAACCGAAACTGATACGGTTTTTAGAAACCAATGAGGGTACGGCCACGCCGTAGTCCGGAATTTCCTTAAAGAGGTTGAGCAGATAAATGGAATCCGTAGGTAGGTTAATGGTATCCGTAACAAAACCTATTTTATCCGTTTTTTGGTCAAAAATATTGTCTTTGGCCGCATCTTTAATGGCCAATAGGGAGTATTTTCCCTCTTTCAGGTTTTTCAATCTAAAGATTATCGTACTGTCCAAAGTATTGGTAATATAATCCGGGGGCCTTCTATATATGGTAGAATCGGTATACGCAGTATCAATTTTATACAGCATTACGCTTATAAACTCATCGGCCTCTTTATTAAAGGCATCTTTGACCACACCTGCCAATTCCAGGGAATCTATATAATCGCCCGTAGACAACACATACGTCAAAAACGGATTGGGGTTCCCCTCATTATTGTCTACTATACTTTGACCAAAATTTAGGGTATAGGTCGTATTTTCCAATAAAGTGTCCTTGATCAAAATCTCAATATACTTATTGGCTCCTCCTTGGGGGCTTAATTGCGGGGGATACTTTAAGGGAGGAGATACGATCAATTGCTCTTGAACGTCTTTCAATTTCACCAGTTCGTCAAAATAGAGCCTTATCTTTTGTTTGTCAAAGTTAATGGTCATATTTGGGGGTTCGGCCCTTAAAAGCACGGGGGGGGTCTTATCCTTGGGACCGCCAGTTGGTGTACCCCTACGGGCGCACTGGTACAGTCCTAAAGCCATTAATAAGATAAAAAGTGAAGCTAAGATCCTTCGTAACATGTTCATAATACTCTTCTAGGGCAAAGAAACGATATATTTTACAGAAAACGGAAGTTAGGAAACTACGGCCATACTGGCTATGTATATTGATATACCTTTAACATCTTTTAGGGTTTGGGCGCAGATTTCCATGGTAGCCCCGGTAGTAATAACATCATCCACCAAAAGGATATTTTTGTTTTCCAACAGGCTGGGATCGGAGAGTTCATAAAGGGACCTGTTATCGTACCAGCGAGCCAATCTGGTCTTTTTGGTCTGTGTACGGGTATTGGCCGTTTTAATCAAGGCATTCGGCCAGCATTCGGTTTTTAAATGGGATGCCAATTGTTGTGCGAATAGAGTCGTCTGGTTATACCCCCTTTTCTTTAACTTCTTTTTGTGCAATGGAACGGGAATTACATAATCTATCTCCGTTAGAAAACCATTTTCCTTAATGGTCTGACCATACCAATCCCCAAGAAATTTTCCTATTTGTTCCTGATTCCTATATTTAAGGTTATGGATGAGGTTTTTCACAATTCCCTGTTCCGGGTAAAAGAGGAAAGAACTGGCCTTTTTTATGTTAATTCGTCCATAAAAAATACGATCTACCCCATTTTCAACGTTAAAGTTGTATTCGGTGAGCGGTATTTGATGTCGACAAACGGTACACAGAAGCTTCTCTCCTCTATTTAATCGAGCATTACATCCAAAACACACAACTGGCAATAGGAGGGTGTTTATATCATTTAGTATATTTGAAAGCTTAGTGCAAAACAAATCTTACAGTTTAAATTAACCTACTAAAAGGCCATTTTTTGGATGGAAAGTCAAGATAATAAATTCAATTATAAAATAATCCTTGCTGCTTTGGTCGCTGTAGTCATAGGCATTTTAATCGCCTTTTATTATAGCTATGCACAATCCACGGCCCAAATAGATTTTTTGGAGCAGGAGAAAGCTATTTTAGTGAAAGACCTTACGATAATGAAGGCCGACGTTGATCGCCTTTCCGCATTAAATGAGGTAAACGAGATCGAATTAGAGGATTCCAAATATAAAGTGCAACAATTAATTGATTCTGTAGGGCGGTTAACATTTACTATAGATAAACTAAGGGAATTTAAAACAGAACTTCGCAGGCTTGAGGCAAAGAACGATAGCCTTAAATTAAAGAACAACTTTCTTCGTTATAACAATATGTTGCTGGGCGATAAATATGAGGAGACACGTAGGCAAATGGAAGAACTTAGGGCCAATAGTAGTTCTCTGGCAGAAGCGGAAGCTTTGCAACGAAGAAAAATTTTAGAATTGAACCAACAACTCAAGACCAAGAGTTATCTTAAGTTGCAATATCCAGAAGCGGCTTCCTATAGATTGAGGGGAACCCGGCCCATTAAGACCAATAAGGCCTCTACCATAGAAAAGATTAGGGGCTGTTTCACCATTATGCCCGACCCCAGTGAAGCAAATACGGAAAAAGTACTCTATATACAGTTTTTGGACATTGATAAACAGGTGATAGAAGATAATGCCAATACCATTACGGTCAACGGAAACGTTTATAGTAAAAGAGTGGAAGTATTGTTCACGGGGGACGAAATGTTGGTATGTGATTATATTTCCATTCCCGAAGGATCTTTGGATGAGGGCATCTATACCCTAAACGTTTTTGAGGACGAAAGACTACTGGCTACCTCGGAATTTCAGTTGAAATAATTGCTCTTTTTTTAGTTAAAATTCTATTTTTGCCGCATGGCAAAGCAAGAAGACGATTTTAAAAAAGTAATTTCCCATGCAAAGGAATACGGCTATGTGTTCCAATCCAGTGAAATTTATGATGGACTTAGTGCCGTTTATGACTACGGACAGAACGGGGCGGAATTAAAAAAGAACATTAGGGAGTACTGGTGGAAGGCCATGGTACAGCTCAATGACAATATTGTAGGAATCGATGCCGCCATATTTATGCATCCGACCACCTGGAAAGCTTCCGGCCATATAGATGCGTTTAATGACCCGTTAATAGATAATAAGGATTCCAAAAAAAGATACCGGGCAGATGTTTTGGTCGAGGATTATGTGGCCAAAATAGATACTAAGATCGAAAAAGAAGTTACAAAAGCGGCAAAACGTTTTGGTGAAACCTTCAATAAAGAAAAATTCCTGGCTACCAATCCAAGGGTCGTAGAATATCAAGAACGTGGGAACGCCATACTGAAACGGTTGGGAAAATCCTTGGAAAATGAGGATTTGGCCGATGTAAAAGCGCTTATTGAGGAGTTGGATATTTCCTGTCCCATGTCCGGTTCCAAAAATTGGACGGATGTAAAGCAGTTCAATTTAATGTTCGGGACAAAATTAGGGGCAAGTGCTGAAAGTGCCATGGATCTCTATTTACGTCCGGAAACCGCACAGGGTATTTTTGTGAACTTTTTAAATGTTCAGAAAACAGGTCGGATGAAAATCCCCTTTGGTATCGCCCAGACCGGAAAAGCATTTAGGAACGAGATTGTAGCCAGACAATTCATTTTTAGGATGCGTGAATTTGAACAGATGGAAATGCAGTTTTTCATTCAGCCCGGCACACAAAAAGAATGGTACGAAACCTGGAAGGAAAAACGTATGAAATGGCATCTTTCCTTAGGTCTCGGAGCCGATAATTACCGTTTTCACGATCACGAAAAATTGGCACATTATGCGGATGCCGCCGCGGACATAGAATTCCGTTTTCCTTTTGGCTTTAAGGAATTGGAAGGAATCCATTCCCGAACGGATTTTGATTTGGGGGCCCATGAAAAACATTCCAGCAAAAAACTCCAGTATTTTGACCACGGGACCAATACGAATTACGTACCCTATGTCTTGGAGACCTCAATAGGTTTGGACCGTATGTTCCTGGCCGTTTTCTCCAATTCTTTACAAGAGGAAACATTGGAAAACGGCACGACTAGGACCGTGTTAAAATTACCGGCCGTATTGGCACCTACAAAAGCCGCTATTTTGCCTTTGGTAAAAAAAGATGGTTTGCCGGAATTGGCCAAAGGTATTGCAGATGACCTTAAATGGGACTTCAATATCACCTATGATGAAAAGGATGCCGTAGGACGAAGATATCGCAGACAGGACGCCAACGGGACCCCATTCTGTATTACCGTGGACCACCAGACCTTAGAAGATAAGACCGTAACCGTTCGCTATAGGGATAGTATGGAACAACAACGTGTGAAGATCAGCGAACTTAAGGCAATAATTTCGGCAGCGGTGGATATGCGGGAATGGTTAAAGAGAATTTGATCGGTGAAGGTTGTCCCCTTCAAAAACTCCGATGATCAATGGAGTTAATACTGTTATAGCAGTATTTAAAGAAAGTAAAGACAAGTATTCTTCCGAACCCTGAATTTTAGGGTTCATCAATATCTTGTATACCAACTATTTGTCCAAGATTACGGCACATAAAGAAAGCTTCCCAGTCCGCAACGGCATGTGCTTTCCAACCGTATAAAAAAATAGGTATCGGGATAATCCAGACAACAATAAATAAAACCCACCAACCTCTTTTGATAGGAGTGGTTACCCTAACTCTTACTACAGTATTCGTTACCGTTTCACAAGGTGCTTCGCAGCTTTTAGTAGCAAACCAGGTATCGGCAGCTATGTGCCCCAGTGCATCACCTATTTGCCGTGCTTCCATAGCCGCCGCACTTTTAGAATGTAACGAAAAGCCAACAAACGGATTGGTAGAACCGGTTTTTCTAATTCGAGTGTTCGGGCAGGCCATAGCTATAGTTTTAGTTATTTTAATTTGCTGCGTAACAGCAATATACAATCACACAGTGTATGACTACAAGATACTAAAAAATAAATATGACCCATTTTATAGGTTCGGGAAAGTACTTAAAGTTCATAAAGGAATGGACCAAAAGCGGGGTAGAAACCAGGAGTTCAATTTTTTAGAACATCAAAAAAACTGTGAAAAAGTCATCTGATGTAAAATGATGCTATTGTATAAGTCCTAGTTCGATCATTTTTCTTTTTTGTGACCAGTAATAATCAAAAACAATACTTTTTTCCATCGTCATAAAAATTATTAATACTTGGATAGCTCAAAAAAATAATGTGATCGGTAATCGTATGGATAAGTGCTGTACTTTTAAAAAAATAAAACACTCAAAATAATTTTTACATGGATAATACAAATAATGGTGATGTGACCAAGTGTCCGTTTTTAAACGGAAGCATGGAGCAGGCGGCAGGCGGTGGTACCAGAAACCGCGATTGGTGGCCCAATCAATTGAATATAGGTATTCTTCGTCAAAATTCGGATTTATCGGATCCAATGGGGAAGGGTTTTGATTACGCCAAAGAATTCAGATCGTTGGATCTGGCCGCAGTTAAAAAAGATCTTTATGATTTAATGACGGATTCCCAGGAATGGTGGCCTGCGGATTACGGGCACTACGGTCCACTTTTTATTAGAATGGCATGGCATGCCGCTGGCACCTATCGTATTTCGGACGGTCGTGGCGGCGGAGGTGCAGGAATGCAGCGTTTTGCTCCTTTGAATAGTTGGCCGGACAATGCCAATTTAGATAAGGCCCGGTTGTTGCTTTGGCCCATAAAACAGAAATATGGCAAGAAACTTTCCTGGGCAGATCTAATGATTCTTGCAGGGAACTGCGCACACGAATCCATGGGACTGAAAATGTATGGTTTTGCCGGAGGGCGTGCCGATGTTTGGGAACCCGAAGAGGATGTTTATTGGGGGAAGGAAAAAGAATGGTTGGGCGTAGATCGCTTTAAAGGAGACCGAGAATTGGAAAACCCGTTGGGAGCTACACATATGGGATTGATCTATGTAAACCCGCAAGGCCCGGACGGTGTTCCCGATCCGATTGCGGCGGCTGATGATATTCGCGAGACTTTTGGCCGTATGGCCATGAACGATTATGAGACCGTGGCCCTGATCGCCGGAGGGCATACCTTTGGAAAGACCCATGGTGCGGCCAACGATGCGGAATATGTGGAAGAAGAACCCGCTGCGGCCTCTATTGAGATGCAAGGTTTGGGATGGAAAAATAATTTTGGTTCGGGCAAAGGAGCCGATACGATTACCAGTGGGTTGGAAGGTGCCTGGACAGATACCCCGACCCAATGGAGCAATAAATTTTTTGAAAATCTCTTTGGTTATGAATGGGAATTGACCAAGAGCCCTGCGGGAGCCCATCAATGGAAACCAAAAGATGGTGCCGGTGCCGGTACGGTGCCAGATGCACATGATCCGTCCATAAAACACGACCCGTTTATGTTGACCACAGATTTGTCTTTACGGATGGATCCGGCCTATGAGAAAATTTCCAGACATTTTTATGAAAACCCCGATGAATTTGCAGATGCGTATGCCAAAGCCTGGTTTAAGTTGACGCATCGCGATATGGGGCCAAAATCATTGTATTTGGGTGCTGAGGTGCCACAGGAAGATTTGATCTGGCAAGACCCTGTTCCGGCCATAGACCATGAATTGATCAATGCTAACGATATTGCCCATTTAAAAGGTAAAATCTTGGGTTCAGGGCTTTCGATTTCAGAATTGGTCGGTACAGCATGGGCTTCGGCCTCAACGTATCGCGGTTCCGATAAACGTGGAGGCGCCAATGGTGCCCGTATTCGTCTCGCCCCTCAAAAAACGTGGGAAGTAAACGATCCGCCACAATTGTCCAAAACCTTGAGTGCGCTGCAAAAAGTTCAAGAAGCATTCAACAATGCGCAATCGGGTGGCAAAAAAGTTTCACTGGCGGACACGATCGTTTTGGCAGGATGTGTAGGTGTAGCGTGGGCCGCCAAGAATGCAGGTTATGAGATAACCGTGCCCTTTACCCCTGGTCGTAACGATGCTACGGATGAACAAACGGATGCCGAGTCATTTGAGGCATTGGAACCACGTGCGGATGGATTCCGAAATTATAGAAAAGAGCGTTATTCCGTATCTGCCGAGGAATTGTTGGTGGACAAAGCCCAGTTAATGACATTGACCGCTCCCGAAATGACTGCCATCATTGGGGGAATGCGTGTTTTGAATACGAATTTCGATAATTCCAAACACGGTGTTTTTACCAATAGGCCAGAAACATTGACCAATGATTTCTTTACCAATCTATTGGATATGGGAACTACTTGGGAAGCTACTTCAGAAGATGACCAGGTGTTTGAAGGAAGGGATAGAGTAACCGGAGAATTGAAATGGACGGGAACCCGTGTTGATTTGATTTTTGGCTCCAACTCAGAACTTAGGGCCATTGCGGAAGTTTATGGGAGTGGGGATTCTCAAGAAAAGTTTATACAGGATTTTGTTGCCGCTTGGGACAAAGTCATGAACTTGGACCGTTTTGATTTGGCTTAAATAACTAAGGTGCAGATTTATATAAAGCATCCCGATTTGGTTCGGGATGCTTTTTTATTTGTCCCAACGGGTGGATTTATAAAATAGAAGCAAACCTGTTCATAACGGATAGCTTAATCGTAAACCCCCATAATAATTTCTATCGTTTCCGGGATAAAAATATCTGGGTTCCCTGCCACCAAAACTTCTGGCATTGATCAATACGGATCGCGCGTATCTGGTGTTCGCAATATTATTGATCCCGAAATTTATCCCAAGTGTCAAGTCTTTAAAGAGTAAAGTCCGGTAGCCCATTTTGGTGTTTAAGATGGAAAAAGAGTCGCTGGATAATGAGTTGGCATCCGTTAAGGGAATTTCATCCACAAATTGGAAAACGGTATTTATGTAAAAGCCATTTCCAAAATTGGCCTGTATTCCAGAGTTTAACCTGTGTTTGGGAACCCCGGTCAAAGGATTGCCGGAAAAATCATTGTCGTCATCCACAAAATTCACAAAACTGTGATCGCTAAATGTATAGCTGATAAACGGGGTCAGATTTATTTTCACAATGGGTGGAATGCTATAACTTAAATCCAGATCCAGACCCTGGTGTTTGGTCTTTCCTACATTTCTACCAATAAACTGATCGTCTCCCACTCTTTCCGCCACCAAAAGATTTTTAATGTCCATCCTATAAATGGCCATATTAAATTTTAGCTTTTTTTGTGTATTTCCAAGTGTTAATCCCAACTCGTAATTGGTTCCGGTTTCTTGTTTTATATCGGGATTTATCAATCCATCGGGCGTTAAAGTTTCTTCCAGACTTGGATTGGAATAGCCACGGCTAATATTCGCATAGAGATTTCCGTTGGAAGACACCCTATAATTAAGATCCAGGCTCGGAAGCAATAAGACATCAAAGTTTCTTTCGGCATTTTTATTGCCCGTTCCTGTATTGAACAAATCCCTGAAATCATATTTGGTCTTATTGATGTTGATGCCGATCTGTGCGGAGAACGCATTCGAAAAGGGGTAGGTCAACGTAGCGAACCCATTAAATTGCCTTCGGAATTCTTTGTTGTCCGATATTTGTTCACCTTCAAGGCTTCCGTTGCCATTATTTTCTTCATATAGGTTGTCAAGAGTTTCCCAAGTGTATTCGTCTTTATACAATTCACCGCCCAAAGTGTAAGAGAGTTCTTTTTTTGCCAAATTCCGTTTGCCGGAAAATAAAGTCCTAAAACCATAACCGTTGGTGTATTCGTCCAAAATATTAAAAGGGCGAGGCTCATAATGATCTAGATAGGTATAAAAGAGACTGGTCGTATTTTTTAGCCAAGAATTGATCGTATAATGGTGGGTAAGTCCAATTAAGGTGTAATTATTGCTTTCAAATCCCTGGGCAGATTTCCAGGTGAAAGCAGCTTGGGTAGGATCCTCATCAAAAGCGGATTGGCTAATAGAACTGGCAATTTGGGCCGTATAATCAATATGGTTTATCAAAAGGCCCAGTTCGCTCTTTTGGCTTAATTTAAAGTTCGAGTTTAACAATAGACCGTCCCTTTCAAAACGGTTGTTCTCACGATAACCATCTATTTCGGTATGACCATATTGTAGGGTCAAATGAAAAGTATCATCGGAATGCGTAAAACCCAGACTGTTCTTAAAAAGCCCATAGGAACCGATTGTTGTGTTATTGGTCAATCTTGTAGATCGGTTTCTTATTCGTTTGGTATTCAATACAATGGCACCGCCTAAATTGGTCCCAAATCCTGTTGCTTTAGGCCCTTTTATTATTTCGACCGAAGTAAGGTTTTCTAAATCAAAAGCCTCGATCGTTGAAAAACCGGTGCCATTGGTCACCGGAATGTTATTGTAGTATAAACGTAATTTATCCGTACCGAAAGGAGTACGGGCACCAACGCCCCTAATGGTAATCCTGTTGGTATTCAATGCTCCCGAAAGGGTATATACTCCTGAAACCTGATTAATGGAATTCACCAGATCCACCGGACTATGATTTTGAAAGATTTTGGCTCCGATAATTTGGGAAGGAACAATACCAATACTGTTTTTTGCGGTCAGGGTATCACTAACTATCACTTCCTGTAAAACGGTAATACTGTCCTTTTCTATGGTTTCTTGTCCAAGACTTAAAAACCCGACAGATAGGAAGAGGGCGTAAAAAAGGTATTTCATGAAAGCGATTATAGTTTCAAAAATAGGTATTAAAACCCAAAATCATCTAAGATGGTTTTGAAGCAATTTCGAGACGTAATAGATTTTCTATTGCATAATTCGAGCTAAACGGGAGGTAAATTTATAATTGCCCCCGAGGATTAATTTATATGGACCATGCCGACTATAACACGCATTAAAGCTTTATTTTTGAAATATAACTTATAACATGTAAATGGACCGTGGCGAAGGTTATTGACCGGCGGATCACAGTAATTCTAAAGAATAAGCAGTAGCAATAATGAAAATAATATCTTATAACGTTAATGGCATTCGTGCCGCATTGAACAAAGGTTTTTTGGATTGGTTGAAAACCGTGGATCCGGATGTGGTCTGTCTTCAGGAAATAAAGGCCAACCAAGATCAGTTGGATTTATCTCTTTTTGAAGCTGCAGGGTATGGGTATAATTATTGGTTCAGTGCCAAAAAAAAAGGATATAGCGGCGTGGCAATTTTGACCAAAACGGAACCCGACCATGTTGAATACGGCACGGGAATAGAGTATATGGATTTTGAAGGACGGAATATCCGTGCGGATTTCGGT
This sequence comes from Maribacter spongiae, assembly GCF_047345125.1. Lineage (NCBI taxonomy): Bacteria > Pseudomonadati > Bacteroidota > Flavobacteriia > Flavobacteriales > Flavobacteriaceae > Maribacter > Maribacter spongiae. The sequence goes on from NZ_JBLFEQ010000001.1 coordinate 152,014, forward strand.
GAGATTTCCATAATGAGTATGTACCTGCCTTCCGGGACCAATATGGATCGCTTGGAGCACAAGCTTACCTATATGGCCGATTTTCAAAAATATGCGGATGAGCTAAGGAAAACAAGACCCCATCTTATTGTTTTGGGAGATTATAATATTTGCCATGAAGCTATTGATATTCACGATCCCGTAAGGAACAAAAACGTTTCGGGGTTTTTACCTGTTGAACGGGAATGGATAGGAGGTTTTATAGAAAGCGGTTTTATAGACAGTTTCCGCCACTTTAACAAAGAACCCCATAATTATACATGGTGGAGCTATAGGGCCAATGCCAGAAATAACAATAAAGGTTGGCGTTTGGATTATGGAATGGTAAATGAAACTTTAAAGGACAGGCTTAAACGTTCGGTTATTTTATCCGAAGCAAAACATAGCGATCATTGCCCCATATTGGTAGAGATAGCGGAATAGTATAGTGCTTATTTTTGTATTTTTGCGTCTTTAAAAACCCGAACCCTTAATTAATGATTTATTCCAACCTTCCCCATACGGATATTGAAGTGAGTAAGATATGTCTGGGCACCATGACCTGGGGCAACCAGAATACGGAGGCCGAGGGGCACGAACAAATGGATTATGCATTTGATCAGGGGGTCAACTTTTTTGATACCGCGGAACTCTACCCTATTCCCCCACATCCTGATAGAAAATCGGTTACCGAAAAAATTATTGGGAACTGGTTCAAAAAAACGGGCAACAGGGATAACGTTATTCTTGCCAGTAAGATAGCGGGCAAGGCGGAATTCTCCAAGTTTATAAGAACTTCAGGTTTCAGTAAAGAATCTATTGTTACGGCGGTCGATGGAAGTTTGGAACGTTTACGAACGGATTATATTGATTTATACCAACTACATTGGCCGGAAAGGAACACCAATTATTTTGGGCAAAGGGGATATAATCATAATACCCCCGATCATTGGGAAGACAATATACATCAGGTACTGGAAACATTACGCGATTTGGTCCGGGAAGGTAAAATACGCCATGTGGGCATTTCCAATGAAACACCATGGGGTACCATGCGCTTTCTGGAGGAAAGTAAGGTTCACGCCTCTTTACCAAGATGCATTACGATTCAGAATCCGTACAGTTTATTGAATCGTTTGTTCGAGATCGGCATGTCCGAAATTGCGATGCGCGAACAGATCGGCCTGTTGGCGTATTCCCCATTAGGTTTTGGCGTGCTTAGCGGAAAGTATTTAGGGAATAGATTGCCCGAAGGGTCGCGATTGGCCTTATTTCCCAATTATAGCAGATACAGTAGTAAGATGTCCATAGCGGCCACACAAAAATACTATGAACTTGCCCGTGCCCATGATCTGTCATTGGCTCAAATGGCATTGGCGTTTATAAATTCACGGCCGTTTGTAACGGGCAATATTATTGGGGCCACTTCTATGAAACAACTTCAGGAAAACATTTCGAGTATTGATGTTACCCTTTCGGATGATGTATTAACAGGCATAGAGGAGATTTATAACCAGATTCCAAACCCGGCACCATAATATGATAAGTTTTGTTTTTTTAAAAGTAGGATTTGGCCAGCTGGTATTGATTTTGGCCGTGATATTGGTCCTGTTATTGGCAGCCCGGATTTTTAGGAGCAAGCGTTAGCCAAATAAATGGCTTACCACATCTTCTATTTTGGAAACCAATTGCACTTTTATCTTGGTATTCTTTAGGCCAATTTTATTGTTCTTGGATACAATTATAGAAGTATAGCCCAATTTTTCCGCTTCCAAAATCCGTTGTTCCACCCGTTGCACAGGGCGTATTTCTCCCGCAAGACCCACTTCGGCCGTAAAACAGACTCCTTTTTCAATGGGAATATCTGAATTGCTGGATAAAATAGCGGCTACTACCGCTAAGTCTATGGCCGGATCATCTACAGATATACCTCCTGTAATATTTAGGAACACATCTTTAGCGCCCAGTTTGAATCCGGCACGTTTTTCCAAAACCGCCAGGAGCATGTTCAAACGTTTGGCGTTATAACCTGTAGTGGATCGTTGGGGCGTTCCATAGACTGCTGTACTTACCAAGGCCTGGATTTCAATAAGTAAGGGGCGCATGCCTTCTACCGTAGCGGCAATTGCCGTGCCGCTAAGACCTTCGTCATTTTTGGAAATGAGTACTTCGGAGGGGTTGTTTACCTCACGAAGTCCGCCACCGTGCATTTCATAAATGCCCAGTTCCGCAGTTGATCCAAATCTGTTTTTTAAAGAACGCAGTATTCTGTACACATAATTGCGGTCCCCTTCAAATTGGAGAACGGTGTCTACCATATGTTCCAAAATTTTAGGGCCGGCAATGGAACCATCTTTGGTAATATGGCCAATTAAAACAACGGGAGTATTCGTTTCCTTGGCAAATTGGATAAGCTCCGCAGTGCATTCCCGTATTTGGGAAATACTGCCCGCTGCGGATTCTATATGGTCAGAATGAAGGGTTTGTATGGAATCTATAACTACGATGTCCGGTTCGGTAACTTCTATTTGTTTAAATATATGTTGGGTCTTGGTTTCGGTAAGGATAAAACAGGTTTCGCTATGGGGGTGAATACGATCTGCTCTCATTTTTATCTGTTTCTGACTCTCCTCTCCCGAAACATATAAGGTCTTGTACGGCAGTTTTAAAGCGATCTGCAAGAGCAACGTGCTTTTCCCCACTCCCGGTTCCCCCCCTAAGAGCACCAATGCACCAGGAACCAATCCACCGCCTAGGACCCGATTAAATTCTAGATCAAAAATGTTTAAGCGAAGTTCTTTTTCCGTACTTATTTCATTGACCAATAATGGTTTTGAAACCTTTTTCGCAGTATTGGAAAGAGCTTTCCAACTAGCTTTATCCTCTTTTTGAACTACCTCTTCAATAACGGTATTCCATGTTTTACAAGCAGAACATTGCCCTACCCACTTAGCGTATTGTGTACCGCAGTTTTGACAAAAAAATGCCGTTTTTGTTTTGGCCATCCCTTGCTTTTCCTGTTTGGGCTAAAGGTAGCAAGAAGTTTGAAAATGTTCAGGGTTTGTTTTTGGGAAAGGGTTATTCATCCCTGGAATTTTCCTTATTGTAATTGCTAAAGGCAATAAAAAAAGAAGCCCAGGCCATAAATAGCGCAGTACCGCTATAGAGTAAAACAAATTCACCTTTTAATCCATAATAGGTGAATAAAATTCCCGAAAATATGTAATACTTAAAATTGCCCTTGATCATAAAAAGTAGGTAAAGTTTATTGGGATAGGTAGGGTAAAGTTATTTTAGAATCCAAAATCGGCTTTAAGGGCATCCATTTTTTCCAAGGCCATTTCTTTGGTCAGGAAGTCTATTTCTTCCATTTGAAAAGCTTTTTCAAAAGTTTTCAGCGCTTTTTTAGGCTCGCCCAATTGCTCATAATATTCGCCTTCAAAGTAAAAACCGAGCATACTGTCCGGATACTCCGCTTTACATAAATTGGACAACGGTTTTAAAGATTCAAAATCCTCTTTTTTTCTGGAAGCGGCATATATGGCCATAATATCGTTGAGTTCTACAGGCTTGCTGAAACCGAAAAGATCGGCAATATCCTGGTATTTGTCCTCCAAATATTGAAAAACAGGTTCTTCGGAGGTAAGTATCTTTGTTTTATACTCTTTGGGGCTTATAGGTTTGAACATGCCAAAAATATTGTCAAAGGCCCTGCCTATTCCATAGGCAGCTATGGAAATATGGTCTGCGCCCGGATACTGGTCAAAGAAATAATGCAAGGTTTCCTTATCAATTGCCTTAATACCCTTATCCATGGCCATAATGGCAGGAGTATCCCTATTTTGCTCACCTTCTACAATAAGTTGGTAAAAAATTTGCTTGTCAAAACTTCCTAAACGGGAAGGAACACGATTTTCCATTTCTGGTGCCAAAGTTGGTGAAATACATACATAGGCATTAAAGAGGGAACGATCTTTAAACAACCAATAGTTTTGAAAGTTGGCCGTAATGTCATAACCTACGATCATTTTAAAAGGAGCTGTGCTAAAATTCAGATCTAAATATGGAATGAGTTCCATACCAATAAATTCAAAGAATTTTTTGCCTTTTTCGGTAGGTAGGCCGCTATCTTTCTCAAAAGCACAATCTTCATATCTAATATCGTTCTTGCTTTGATCGATGCCGACTATAATACTTTCGGGCATCCCATGAAATTGGCTATAAAACTTTGAAGTGGCCACTACCTGATCAAAGAGATATTTTGCATCTAGCACTATGATCAACGGATATTTTTTGGTGTCGTCCAGATTTTCGGGAAAATAATATTGTACATCCCTTCTTTCCTGAAGTTTAAAAGATTCAAAGATTTCTTGTTTGACCTGGGCCGTTGTTATTGATCCTATGCTTAACAGTAAAAGAAGAAAAATACGTTGCATGCAATTATTTTGGCTAGTATGGAGAATACTATCTGTTTCTGTTCAATAACGGTAAGAGCAGAAAAGATATTGCACCAAAAACGACTAACATGAGGTTTTGGCTGCTCCACATAATCCATCCGAAAGCTTCCCCGGAATTCTCGCTTATTCCAAAAACGGCCAATGTAGCGGCCACTGCAATGGGAAAGAGGCCTAGGCCGCCATTAGTGGCCACCATAGCAAATGAACCTGCTATAAAAGCTACTAAAAGCTGTCCCAATGATAGGTCCACGGTTTCCGGAACTGTAAATTTAATAACCCAGAACATGCCGATATAACATACCCAGATCAATAGGGTGTGAAATATAAATGCAATCTTGCGCTTCATTTTAAAAATACTCAAGACCCCGTCCAGAAGACCCGTAAGAAAGGTTTTGATTTTAACGGCAATGGGCGAAGGTGATTTTTTTATGATTCTGATGGCGATCAGAAGCCCCAATATTCCTGCGATCAATATCCCGATTGATCCTGCCAGCCCTATTCCGTTTTTTTCCAGAATTTCAAAAATAACCTTGGTTTGGAGCAGTAGCGCTATGAAAATCACGAACAGTAGCATGATGACATCAATAATCCGTTCGGTCACTACGGTGCCGAGGCCTTTTTCAAAAGGAATATTTTCATAGGTGTCCAGAGCCGTTACCCTAAGGATTTCACCTGATCTAATGACCAGTAAATTGGCAAAATAGGAAATGAAAATAATCAGGATATTGTTTCGGAGCTTGGGTCTATACCCCAAAGGCTCCAGAAGGTAGTTCCAACGGATCGCCCTAGATACATGGCTCAATATTCCAATGAGAATGGACAGCCCTACCAACCATAAATTGGCATTTATTATAGAGTCCCATATTTGTTCGCGATTTTCCGGGGTCGTGGTTAAATAAGAGTAGAGTACCAGCGCGGAACCGATTAATATCGGAATAACGATCTTTAAGGTTTTTTTTAGGGAATTGGTCAAAATGTACGATAGTTGAAACTTGATATTTAACCAAGATATTCCATAGTTTAGGTCAATAAATTATTTTCCTCATTAGGGAATACCAACCATGGGTTGAATTTTTTGGCGGCCTCGATATCCATACGCGCATAGGTAATTAATATAAGAACATCACCTTTGGCAACTTTTCTTGCCGCTGCACCATTTAATGTGATTTCCCCACTTTTCCTTGGGCCCGGAATAGCATAGGTCTCCAAACGTTCACCATTATTGTTGTTAACGATCTGCACCTTTTCCCCTTGAATTATATTTGCGGCATCCATTAAATCCTCATCAATGGTTATACTACCTATATAATTAAGATCAGCACCCGTTACCTTTACACGGTGAATCTTGGATTTTACAACTTCTATTTGCATGGGACAAAATTAATCAATTCAGGGCTATATTATCTATAAGTCGTACACCTCCGGCATAAACGGCAATGAACGCCCTATATTTCTTGTTTTTTGTTTTTTGTTCGGCTGGGACCAAGGTCTCAATATCCACGATTTCAATATATTCCAGATCAAGATCCTTATGTCGCTTAAACCTTTTTATTGCCCATTTCTTTATTTGTAAGGCATTTTCCGTGCCAAACTTATCTTTTGCTGCGATTAGGGTTTCATAAATAAAGCCGGCTTTTTGTCGCAGTTCCATATTTAACCTTTCATTCCTGGAACTCATGGCCAAGCCATGGGGTTCGCGAACAATTGGGCAACCTATAATTTTGACCGGAATGTTGCGCAATTTTGTCAGTTTTTGAATAATACGGAGTTGTTGAAAATCTTTTTCCCCAAAATAGGCTCTTGTTGGTTTGATCAGGGTCAACAACAATTCAACAATAGTGCCTACCCCATTAAAATGATTATCCCTGAACCGGCCTTCCATGACCTTGTCAAGACCCTGAAAATCATAAACATTATGCGTAACCAATTTCCCATATACTTCATTAATGGTGGGGGTAAAGATCAGAATATCATCCGATATGGATTTGATTAACGCCACATCTGCGGATAAAGTCTGGGGATATTTTTCAAGATCTTCGGTATTATTAAACTGGGTAGGATTAACAAAGATACTAACGATTACATGCGTATTTTCGTCAAGGGCTTTTCTGATCAAAGAAGCATGCCCCTCGTGGAGCGCTCCCATTGTAGGCACTAATCCAAGGTTATCCTCCGACCATAGGGCCATTAATTTTTTTTGAAGTTCTTTTTTGGTTTCAAATACTAACATGCATACCGTTCATTGGCGAGCAAACTTACTATAAATACCGCTAATCTCTTTATTTTTTGTAATTTCGCAGCTACGTTCAAGCGAAAAATAAAAAATAGCCTTTATGAATGGTAAAAAGATATTGTTCGTATCTTCAGAATTAGTTCCCTATCTACCCGAAAACGAAGTTTCCTTAATGTCATATGAAGCTCCCCGAATGGTTAACAGCAATGGTGGCCAGATAAGGATTTTCATGCCCAGATATGGAAATATTAATGAAAGAAGGCATCAATTGCACGAGGTTATCCGTTTGTCCGGGATGAATTTGGTAATCAATGATATGGACATGCCTTTGATTATTAAGGTAGCTTCTATTCCCAGAGAGCGTATCCAGGTTTATTTTATAGATAACGAAGAATATTTTAAACGTAAAGCTACATTTTCGGATAAGCAGGGTAATTTTTTCCCGGATAATGATCAGCGAGCCATTTTCTTTGCAAAAGGAGTAATGGAAACTGTAAAAAAGTTAAACTGGTCCCCGGATATCATCCATGTTCATGGGTGGATGGCCAGCTTATTGCCACTTTACCTTAAAAAATACTATTCGGACGAACCTCTTTTTGCGGACAGTAAAATAGTACTCTCCGTGTATGGTAAAACTTTTGAAGGGGAGTTGGACAAAGATATGTTAAAACGCATAACTTTTGATGGTATCCCAGAGGAAGAAATTGCCGCATTGGGCCAACCTACGTATAATAATTTGTTAAAAGTTGCCGTAGATTTTTCAGATGCCGTTATTTTAGCCTCGGAAGAGATTCCGGAGGATATAAAAACACATATTTCCAACCTAGAAAAACCAGTGTTGCCTTATGTTTCCTTCCAAGAATTTGAGGAAGCATATGCTAATTTTTATAACACCGAAGTTTTAAAATAATCTGAATGAACTTTAATGTAAAGTATCCTATCTCCCTGGTATTGGGTATAGCCGTGGTTGTGGTATTTTTTAACTCCTGTGAGGAAGATCTTACTACTGTTGGTGCAGGGGTAGTAGGAACGGATCCGTTCGTTACGGGGAAGAGGGTTTATGATGTATTCGCCTTTAATAAGAATATAGAGGCGGTAAGGACCGACCAATTGCCTATTTACCAATTAGGGAGCTTTAACGATCCGGTCTACGGAAAAACGGATGCTTTTATTACCTCTCAAGTTTCATTGGCGTCCGGTAATCCCACTTTTGGGATATTCTCCCAAGCAAGGGAAGATAATGCGGAAACCGATGAAAATGTTGCTACCATAGATGAGGAGGAAACCGTTAAAGAAGTTATTTTGTACATACCCTATTTGACGAGGAGCGGCTCTAGGGACAGTGATAATGATGGTGTAGAGGATGCATTTGATTTGGAGCCAACGGATCCGGATAATGACAGTGATGGTGATGGGGTTTCCAATAGAGCTGAAACAGTTGGCAATACAGACCCTCTTAATCCGAATAGTGTAGATGCAAATGGTGATGGAATAAATGATTCGAATAATGAAACTATATTCCCCAATAATTTCGCTAGAAGAATAGAGTTGGACAGTATTTATTTTAACGATGAAGTGTACGAGGAATTTAAGGATAAGGACATTAACTTTAATTTAAAGGTTGAGCGGTCTACATTTTTTTTGAGGGATTTGGATCCCAATGCCAACTTTCAAGAAGCACAGCAATATTTTTCGTCCCAGGAATTTTCTCCCGCTTTTGTATCGGATGTTTTGTTTGATGATGTGCATATGTTAAGCGATGAGGAGTGGTTGATTCCTAGGGAAGATGATGAAACTACAGAGGATGTAGATGAATCGTTGACTTTTAATAGACAACCCCCGGGGATAAGGGTAAGGTTGAATCCTCAATTTTTTCAGGATAATATCTTGGATAAAGAAGGGAGTTCGGAGTTGTTAAGCACAGCAAATTTTAATGAATTTATGAGGGGGTTACACTTTTCGCTTAGCGCTGTAAATAATGAAGATTTGCTCCTGCTCTTAGATTTAAGGAGGGCCAATATTACCTTAACATATACGTTCAAGAGACATATAGCAAATAGTACTGCCAGTGATCCTATAGAATTGCAAGAAAGGAACTTTGTATTTTCTTTTTTATCACAACCTCAAGCCGGGGCCCCTATTTCCGGGAATGCGGTAAATACCTTTAAAAATGAAGCATACCCTCCTGAAATAGCTTCTACATTGGACAATGGGGAAAACGCCTCAAGAATTTATGTAAAAGGTGGTGCTGGGATTATGACCCAAATTAATCTTTTTGAAGCCTTGGACGGGGCCGAGAATGTTATTGATGAAATCAAACAGGAGAATTGGATCATTAACGAGGCCAATCTTGTTTTTCATATAGATAGGGAACAATTGAATGCCGTGGGAGGTACCATAGAACCACCGAGGTTGTATTTGTATAATGCCGAGACCGGCGCACAGCTATATAATTTCAATACGGAGCGGAGCGAATCGGATAACCTTTTTGGGCAATTCCTTAACTATGATGGTGTTATTGAAAAATCCAATGGGGATGGTATAAAATATACGGTTCGGATTACAGATCATATTAACAACATTATAGTAAGGGATTCTACAAATGCTGTCTTGGGGTTGACCTTAACTTCAAATATTCAGAATATAAGTGTTTCCAATGCCATGCTTACCGAAGGAGAAAAAGATGTGCCTACCACAGCTACGATAACCCCGTTGAGCACGGTGTTGTTTGGGCCCGATCTTCCCGAAAATGACCCCGATTTTGAAAAAAGATTAAAATTGGAGATTTTCTATACCCGGATAGACTAAATTTTTGAGCTTCAAATACTTCTAATCCTGTTTTTTCGTTTTAGCCTATACCATTATATAGAAATAAATCGTTTTACATCCAAGAACTGGAACAAAATTTTAAGTATTCCAGTATTTTTATATAATTCTTTTTGATAAACCACCAAACAAAATCAAATTATGTGCGGAATTGTAGGATATATTGGTCATAGAGAAGCATTTCCTGTTATAATCAAAGGGTTGCAAAGACTGGAGTACAGAGGTTATGACAGTGCGGGGATTGCCATATTCGATGGGGTTCGGATAAATTTGACAAAAACAAAAGGAAAGGTAGAGGACCTTAAGCTTAAGGCCAAAGAAACTTCCTTGACAGGAAGCTTGGGGGTAGGGCATACAAGATGGGCTACCCATGGAGTGCCAAATGATGTTAATTCACATCCGCATTATTCAAATTCCGGGGATTTGGTCATTATCCATAACGGAATTATAGAGAATTACGAGTCCATAAAAAAAGAGCTTTCCAAAAGAGGCTATACATTTACTTCCGATACGGATACCGAAGTACTGGTCAATTTGATCGAAGAAGTAAAAAAGACCGAGGGGGTTATGTTGGGTCAGGCAGTACAGATAGCTCTAAATCAAGTGGTAGGAGCGTATGCCATAGCGGTTTTTGACAAGCAAAAACCGGATGAGATCGTTGTAGCCAAGTTGGGAAGCCCTTTGGCCATAGGGATAGGTGAAAATGAATTCTTTATTGCCTCGGATGCCTCCCCCTTTATAGAGTTCACCAATAATGCAGTGTACCTGGAGGATGAAGAAATGGCCATAGTACGTTTGGGCAAGGAAATCAAACTACGGAAGATCAAGGACGATGCTGTTGCCTATCCCAGGATTTTGGAACTTCAGATGAATTTGGAGGAGATTGAAAAAGGGGGTTATGACCATTTTATGCTCAAGGAAATATATGAACAACCAAGAGCTATTAAGGATACCTATAGAGGAAGATTGCTTGCCGATCAGGGATTGATTAAAATGGCAGGGATCGATCATAACATGGAGAAGTTCCTGAATGCCAATAGAATTATTATCGTGGCCTGTGGAACCTCATGGCACGCTGGCCTAGTGGCCGAATATATCTTTGAGGATTTGGCCCGTATCCCGGTAGAAGTGGAATATGCCTCGGAATTTAGGTATAGAAACCCTGTGATAACGGATAAGGATGTGCTTATTGCCATTTCACAGTCCGGAGAAACAGCGGATACCCTAGCCGCCATAAAGTTGGCCAAAGAGAAAGGAGCATTTGTTTTTGGGGTATGTAATGTAGTGGGGTCGTCCATTGCCCGTGAGACCCATGCCGGGGCCTATACCCATGCCGGTCCTGAAATAGGAGTGGCCTCTACCAAGGCTTTTACTACCCAAATTACGGTTTTGACCCTGATAGCGTTAAAACTGGCCAAGGCAAAAGGAATTTTCTCGGAGACGGAATACCATGAATATTTGACCGAATTGGAAAACGTACCCAACAAAGTGGAAAAAGCTTTGGAATCCAATACGCTTATTGAAATTATATCCGATGTTTATAAAGATGCTACCAATTGCCTCTATTTGGGAAGGGGGTATAATTTTCCCGTAGCCCTTGAAGGGGCGTTAAAATTAAAGGAAATTAGCTACATTCATGCCGAAGGTTATCCTGCGGCGGAGATGAAGCACGGCCCTATTGCCTTGATCGATGAACAAATGCCGGTCTTTGTCATAGCGACCAAGAAAGGTCATTATGAAAAAATAGTGAGTAATGTTCAGGAAATAAAATCAAGGAAGGGAAAGATAATCGCTATTGTCACAGAAGGAGATGAGCAGGTGACCGAACTTGCCGATCATGTGATAGAAGTTCCCGAAACTTCGGAAAGCCTTTCACCGTTATTGACAACGATACCGCTGCAGTTATTATCATACCATATAGCGGTCATGAGAGGTTGTAATGTAGATCAACCGCGTAATTTGGCAAAATCGGTTACTGTGGAATAAAATTCCTAATAACGAATTATATATAAAGGCTCAATACTATTGAGCCTTTTTTTTGTTGATATTGTGGGTTTTAGACCTAATTCCATAAAAATAATACTATGCATGCATAATTTTTTTCATTTTGTTATATTCCATATAAAATAATCTGTATCTTGAAACATGAACTAACTCTTAACTCAAATTTCTAATGAGAACAATACTATTTTTAGCATTGGTTTTGTCTGTGAATATTGGTCTTTCCCAGACAACGATCCGCGGGAATGTTGTAGATCAAAACAACGAACCCATTCCCGGGGCCAATATCGTTATTGTCGGTAAGGCAATAGGTACGGTTACGGATTTTGATGGTAATTTTACCCTACAGACCTCGGAAACCCCTCCTTTTCAATTAAGGATTACAAGTATAGGATTTACGGAAAGTTTGGAGGAGATAACTGCCAACGATCAGACTATTACGGTGATTTTAAGTGAATCGCAAACATTTTTGGACGAAGTGGTACTTTCCGCTTCAAGGACCCCGGAACGGATTTTTGAATCACCCGTTTCCGTAGAGCGTTTTGGACTAAAGGAAATTGCAAATACCCCATCAGAATCTTTTTATAGCGGTCTACAGAATTTAAAGGGCATAGATGTCAACACCAACAGTTTAACCTTTCAATCTATAAATACAAGAGGATTTGCCACATTTGCCAATACCAGATTTTTACAACTGGTGGATGGTATGGACAACTCCGCTCCAGGGCTGAATTTTGTGTTGGGGAACTTGGTCGGGATGTCCGAACTGGAAGTGCAAAGCGTGGAAATTTTACCGGGAGCATCTTCTGCGCTCTACGGTGCCGGTGCCTTTAATGGCATTCTTTTTATGAGAAGTAAAAATCCGTTCGACTTTCAGGGCATAAGTGCCTATTTTAAAACGGGATTTACCGATCAGGATGCGGCGGGAACCAATCAATACTATGATTTTGGAATCCGAGCTGCCCATGCATTCAATGATAAATTGGCGGTAAAGGCCAATTTATCCATATTAAAGGGCGAAGATTGGCATGCGAACAATACAGAGGATTTGGCAAGACCCGGAGCTACAAGGGCAAATCCCGCATATGAAGGATTGAACGTTTACGGGGATTTTGTAGGAACTACCTTGGATTTTGACGATTTGGGCGGACTACCTTCAGGAACAATCGGGTCTGCCCGTGTTACCAGGACCGGATATGATGAGCGAGACGTTATGCTGGACTATGGGGCCGAAAGTGTAAAGACCGATTTTTCTGTGCATTACAGACCATTTGCCAATGATTTTGAAATTATATATAATGGCCGGGTAGGTAGAGGTAATACCATATATCAGGGCTTTAGTAGATATGCTATCCGTAACTTTATAATGCAACAACATAAACTGGAGATCAGGAACGATAACTTTTTCTTGAGAGGATATTTAACTTCGGAAAATTCCGGAGACACATATGATTCAAGGTTTGCGGCCATAAACATCAATAGGGCCTGGAAATCGGACGAGGATTGGTTCGGAGATTATGCCAGGACTTTTATCGGGGCAAAACTGGGAGTTGGTACAGGAATACAGTTGGATGATGCCACTGCCCATGCCGCAGCAAGACAAGCAGCGGATACAGGAAGGTTTTTGCCCGGTTCACCAGCGTTTATTTCAGCCTTTAACAGAATTACCGCAGATGGTGACATATTAACGGGCGCAAGGTTCATAGACAATACCAAATTGCGTCATGTGGATGCCAATTATAATTTTTCTTATTTGACCAAGGATTTTGCGGATATCCAAATAGGAAGTTCATTTAGGGAATATGTTCTAAATTCCAATGGAACAATTTTCACCGATATAGACAGGCCCATTACCTATGGGGAATATGGGGCATACCTACAGGTTCAAAAAAACCTGTTACAGGACCGTCTTAAATTTACGGGGTCCATAAGGTATGATAAGAATGAATTTTTTGATGGCTTTTTATCGCCCAGAGGTTCATTGGTCTATACCCTGGGGAAGCGGAGAAACCATAATATTAGGGTCTCGGCACAACAAGGTTTTAGAAACCCGGATACGCAAAGCCTCTTTATAGGATTAAACCTTGGGCCCGCTATTTTGGTGGGCTCGGCACCCAGTAATTTAGATAGGGACGTTAGGACCTTTACCCTAAGCGAAGCAGGGGCCGCACTCACTGGTTCCAATACTGCCACTGTGAGGGGAAGGGCCGCCTATGAAAACGCTTTCTCGGCCAATTCGGTTCAGGTTGGCGCACCCACGGCCATAACTACAGACCTGGTAAAACCAGAGGAAATAACGGCCTATGAGTTAGGGTATAGGGCACAATTAGGCAAGGTTTCCATAGATTTGAGCGGGTATTTCAATAAGTATCAAAATTTTAACTCAACGGCCAACGTTATTGTTCCGTTTTATGGAGAGGCCGGGGACAACACACTGTCTTTATTGGCATTGCAAAATGAGGATTTTCAGGTATATCAAGTATACACAACGGCAGGGGCGGATATTGAATCTTATGGAGCCACTATTGGAGTGAATGTAAAGGTTTTAGGGAACTTTGATCTGGGAGCCAATTACACCTATGCCGATTTTGAATTTGATAGAGCGGCCTTTCCAGATTTTGAGACAAATTTTAATACGCCAAAACACAAGGTGAAGGCTTCTTTTGGTAATACGAGTTTGTTCAAGAACTTTGGATTTAATGTCAATTACAGATGGAGCGATACATTTTTCTGGGAAGCCACCTTTGCCGATGGTCAGGTACCGGCATATTCTGTTTTGGACGCACAGGTCAATTACGCCGTACCGAGTATTAAATCCGTATTCAAGGCCGGGGGATCCAATATTTTAGGAGAAGAGTATTTTACGGCCACCGGTACCGGCTTAATAGGGTCTATCTTTTATATTTCATGGGGTATAAACCTTTAAAGATTATAATTTAAATCCAAATAATCTCTTCAGGTAGTGTCCCGGGGTTTTCCGTTTCATTGTTCTTGGCGGGAGATTAAAACGGTTTTTGTAGTTTCCGACAGGTTTGATCTTTAGATTGGGCAAAACTGACGGAACATCGTTTATGTACAGAAAACAAAGGGTTTCAAGAAAATTCTCATTTAAAAAAAGCACCTAGATCAGGTGCTTTTTTTTAGGCTTAAAAAAGAGTGGAAACTAATTTTCATTTTAGCGTGAATAGTATATCTTTGCAGCCTGAAAATGAAAGCATTTTTCAGCTTGATTTTAAACGTAATACATAAACAGATAAGGTAATGTCAAAAGTTACAGGTAAAGTTTCGCAAATCATTGGACCAGTGGTAGATGTAGAGTTTCAGTCTGGCGCCGATCTTCCAAAAATCTATGATTCTTTGGAAATCACGAATAAAGATAAGTCCAAACTGGTTCTGGAGGTGCAGTCTCACGTTGGTGAGAATACGGTAAGAACAATTTCCATGGATTCAACGGATGGATTGAGCAGGGGAACGGAGGTTGCTGCAACTGGAGATGCGATTCAAATGCCTATAGGTGATGATGTATACGGCCGTTTGTTCAATGTGATCGGAGATGCTATCGATGGTCTCGGGGAACTTCCAAAATCCGGTAAGGATGGATTGCCGATTCACCGTGAAGCGCCAAAATTTGAAGACCTTTCAACTTCTACCGAAGTATTGTTTACGGGAATCAAGGTAATCGATTTGATCGAACCCTATGCAAAAGGAGGTAAAATTGGTCTTTTTGGAGGTGCCGGTGTTGGTAAAACGGTATTGATCCAGGAATTGATCAACAACATTGCGAAGGGTCATGGTGGCCTTTCCGTATTTGCAGGAGTAGGAGAAAGAACAAGGGAAGGAAATGATTTGCTTCGCGAGATGTTGGAATCCGGTATTATAAAATACGGGGACGACTTTTTACACTCCATGGAAGAAGGCGGATGGGATTTATCTAAAGTAGATAAAAAAGCGATGAAAGAATCCAAGGCGACATTCGTTTTTGGACAGATGAACGAACCTCCCGGGGCACGTGCAAGGGTTGCATTGTCCGGATTGACCATTGCCGAGTATTTCCGTGATGGTGCAGGAGAAGGTCAAGGAAAAGATGTACTTTTCTTTGTGGATAATATATTCCGTTTTACACAAGCAGGTTCAGAGGTTTCGGCACTATTGGGACGTATGCCTTCTGCGGTAGGGTATCAACCTACATTGGCAACGGAAATGGGAGCTATGCAAGAGCGTATTACCTCAACTAAAAGAGGTTCCATTACTTCGGTACAGGCGGTTTACGTACCTGCGGATGACTTAACGGATCCGGCACCGGCAACCACGTTTGCCCACTTGGATGCCACCACCGTATTGTCCCGTAAAATTGCGGAGTTGGGGATTTATCCCGCTGTGGATCCATTGGATTCCACGTCAAGGATTTTGACTGCGGAGATTTTGGGTAATGACCATTATGATTGTGCACAACGTGTAAAAGAACTTCTGCAACGTTATAAAGAATTACAGGATATTATTGCCATTCTGGGGATGGAGGAATTATCCGAAGAAGATAAATTGGCCGTAGGTAGGGCAAGACGTGTACAGCGTTTCCTTTCGCAACCTTTCCACGTGGCCGAGCAATTTACTGGTATTCCAGGGGTTTTGGTAGATATTAAAGAAACCATTAAAGGCTTTAATATGATCATGGACGGTGAATTGGATCATTTGCCGGAATCCGCCTTCAACCTTAAAGGAACCATTGAAGAAGCGATCGAAGCTGGAGAAAAAATGTTGGCCGAAGCGTAAATGAGTAAGCAGTAATCAGTTTTCAGTATTCAGTTACTGCCAACTGTCAACTGCAATTGCTAACTAACTAATAATATGTATTTAGAAATTGTATCACCAGAAGCTACGTTATTTTCAGGAGAAGTTACATCCGTAACCGTTCCCGGAATAAACGGAGAGTTTCAAATGTTAACCGATCACGCACCGGTTGTCTCGTTGTTGCAGGAAGGTCAGGTCAAAATAGAAGGAAACATCAGTATTGATGAAGCTTATGAAAATAAGTTTTCCAGTGATGCAGCTGGTAAGACCGTTTTAAATATCTCTAGTGGAACTATTGAGATGAAGGACAATAAAGTAATCGTTCTGGCAGATTAGGACAACGAAGGATGTATAAGACTTAAAGAGCCATACAATTTGTATGGCTTTTTTATGGTTTATAGGTTAGTAAATCGGCAGGTTGACAGTCCAATACAGTACAAATAGCTTCAAGGGTAGAAAAACGAATGGCTTTTGCCTTCCCTGATTTTAAGATTGATAAGTTGGCCTCCGTTATACCAATGGCTTTGGCCAACTCCTTGCTCTTCATTTTTCGTTTGGTCAACATGATGTCCAAGTTTACAACAATGCCCATATTATATAGTTAGATCATTTTCAGCCTGAATTTGATATCCTTTTTTAAAGACGGTAACAATAAAAAGAATAAAAACCCCCAGTATAAGATGAAGTAAGTATGTTGGCAAATCCCTAAAAGTAGTGTGCTTCATTATGGCAAAATGTATAAGAACAAATGCAAGTGGACTTCCGATTAAATTAAATAATGCAAAGTGATTTAATCGTTTTATAGCAGTTGCCGTGAACAAGGTTTTTGCTTTAAAAGTTTTTAATATCGAAGATAACTTATAGAAAAACAGAACATAAAAGAAAAGTGTTAAGGCTATAGTTGTAATCACATTGGATTGATAAACTCCCTGGATATAAGAACCGGTTAGAGGAATTTTAATGCCAAATCGGTTTTCTAGAAGTTCATAATTCTCCATTAAAAGGGAAGTCAAGATGAACAAAAGAAGTAATAAGATGCCCAAAGCCAGGAAACAAAAGACATAATATAAATACATAGAAAGCGATTTTGGCCCGAACATCTTCATTTTAATTAAAATTATTGTTTAACGATAACAAATATATAAAAATTATTGAAAAACAATAATTTAATGTGGAACAATACTGATTTTTTAATCCATTCAATCACTAATGGTTCTTTGGCCTTGTAAACCGAACACCTAGAATTGAACATTGAAATTTATGAGTCGTAAATTGTTAAATACGTTATTTTAATATTCAATTATTGACTTGGGAGGCCCCTTTTTTTCCATAAACGTCCTACATTTGACAGCATGTCAAGTTTCCCGAAAAACCTTCAAAACAAACTGGCCAAAAGAGATAAGGAAAATGCCATTCGTACTTTGGGCGATACCTCTTCCGGTCTGGTGGATTTCTGTTCCAATGATTATCTGGGCTTTGCACATAATGAAACCATATTTTCCAGAACATTTCAATTGTTGCTAACGGAAAACATAACACAAAATGGGGCAACAGGTTCCCGACTATTAACGGGAAATCATAAATTATATGGTCATTTGGAGTCTATACTAATGGAATTTCATAATGCCGAAAGTGCCCTGATATTTAATTCCGGTTATGATGCCAATGTAGGTTTGTTTAGTGCGGTACCGCAACGGGGCGACTTTATTTTTTACGATGAATTGATCCATGCCAGTATCCGGGACGGTATGGGAATGAGTTTGGCCAAAAGCTATAAGTTCAAACATAACGATTTGGCGGATTTGAAATCAAAAATTCAGGCGCAGATCAGCAAGGATGCCGAGGTGTATGTGGTCACGGAATCTGTATTTTCCATGGATGGTGATTCACCTGATCTAAAGGCACTGACTAAGTTTTGTGGTTCCAATAACTATCATTTGATTGTTGATGAAGCCCATGCCACTGGTATTTGTGGTAAAAAAGGGGAAGGCCTTTTGCAGGAATTGGGGCTGCAAAAAGAGGTTTTTGCCCGGCTGGTTACCTTTGGTAAGGGAATGGGTACCCACGGCGCCGCTATTTTAGGTTCCGTGAAGCTTAAGGACTATTTGGTGAATTATGCCCGGAGCCTTATTTATTCCACCGGGTTGCCACCACATTGTATCGCCACCATTATTTCGGCATATGACTACCTTAAACAAGAAGGGCACGAAGAATTGGGAAGATTAAAGGAAAATATTGAAGGGTTCAAGGATAAGCTTAAAAAATTGGGGTTGGAACAAAGGTTTGTAGCCAGTGGTTCCGCTATTCAATCCTGTCTTGTAAAAGGGAATACCAGAGTAAAGAAAGTTTCCCATACCCTACAGGAAAAAGGTTTTAATGTCAAGGCAATACTCTCGCCAACAGTTCCAGAGGGTCAGGAACGGCTTCGTTTTTGTATTCATAGTACAAATTCCAAAGAAGAAATAGGTTTGGTCTTGGAGTTATTGTCGAAATACATATAGTTACTATGGAAGATACGTTCTTTCTTTTGGCCACTTTTGAATACGCCGCAGATGTGCAGATTATCAAAGGAAAATTGGAATCCGAAGGGATCCCGGTATTTCTTAGGGATGAAAACACCCTGAATTCAGACCCGCTTATAAGCAATGCCATAGGAGGGGTAAAGTTACAAGTGTACGGGAAGGATAGGGAATGCGCATTGAAGATTTATAATGAAATTCGGGCCTATGCCTTGGATAATGATGGCAATCCTATTGTATGTCCTAACTGCAAAGCAAGTAGATCCGAAGTGTACTATGGCAGAAAAAGTGTTTTTCATAAACTTTTCCCTTTCTTTGAAAAAAGAAAATACAAGTGCTTAAATTGTGGTATAATCACGAAACCGAACCACTGATGCAGAAAATTTTTGTTACCGGAATATCTACCGAAGTAGGAAAGACCATTGCCTCGTCCATTATCGTAGAGGCCTTACAGGCCGATTATTGGAAACCTGTTCAGGCAGGGGAATTGGCAAATACGGACAGCAAGAAAGTAGCGGACCTTATCTCCAATACAAAAACAACGATCCATCCCAGTAGCTATGAACTCAAGAGCCCTATGAGCCCACACGCTGCAGCGGAAATTGATGGTGAGCGCATAGACAGGTTCCATATTAAAGAACCGCAAACTAAAAACCATTTGGTCATTGAAGGGGCCGGGGGATTGTTAGTACCTCTAAACGAAGAAGATACCATATTGGATATTATTATGCCGGGATATAAGGTAATTGTGGTTTCCAGACACTATCTGGGCAGTATAAACCATTCTTTACTAACTATCGGTTTGCTGAAATTAAAAGGATATAATGTTTCCGTTTTGTTCAGTGGCGATGCCCATCCATCAACAGAGGATATTATACTACATAAGACGGGAGTGCCGTTGATCGGTAGGATTAACGAAGAAGAAACATTTAATAAGGAAGTGATCAAAAAATATGCCGATACATTTCGTTCCTCTTTGGAATCACTCTAAACGCTGTAGTATTTCGGCCTTTTCCACGGTAGCCCGTACTTCGTAATTTTCAAGTAAATACGCATCAATATAGGTATTGAGTACTATTTCCTTCTGATCAAAGACCCGACGATTTTTTCGTACGACAATGGTTTTGGGCCGTAACGAATCCATAATATACCGCACCTCGTCCATGGCATTTTTTCTGGGGTTTTCATAGGCCGCGAACATTTCGTCCTTGGTAAGGTTACTCGGGTGCGTAGCCGCTTTGGTAGGCGGCTTTACGTCTAATACCCAATACCCGATGTGATACCCTAAAAATAAAATATTGTCCGTATCCAGATTGTTTTCCAGAATATACTTTGGTGCCGAAAAGCCTTCGCCATTATAAAAAGTCCCCTTTTCTATTTTGTGTTTTACGATGCGATAATATTCCAAATAACTCTCTGCGGGAACCAGCAATAAGATGATAAGATAAAGAGGGTAAACTTTGGCCTTTTTAAGAAAATCGAATTTGGAAATTACGATACCCACCAGAATAACAAGGCAGGGATATAACTGA
This sequence comes from Maribacter spongiae, assembly GCF_047345125.1. Classification (NCBI taxonomy): domain Bacteria; kingdom Pseudomonadati; phylum Bacteroidota; class Flavobacteriia; order Flavobacteriales; family Flavobacteriaceae; genus Maribacter; species Maribacter spongiae. The sequence goes on from NZ_JBLFEQ010000001.1 coordinate 172,388, forward strand.
ATAAGATAATGGCTGTTTATTCTTCCCGCTTTTACAAAAGAAACCAAAACTCCAAAAATGGCGACCGTTAAAATCTGGACCGTCCGATTTTTAAAATCGAGATACTTTTTTTTCCAGGAAAAAAGGAGAAAAGCCAGTATGCCCATGAATAAAGGCATCAACTTAAAAATGGAATACCGCCGGGCATTCGCATAGTCCACGGGTGCCTTAAAATTGGATTTCCACCATAAATTTTCCAACCCTTCCAAATAATAGGGCAAAATAGTAAGAAGTATGACCATGATGATGCCGATACCGTATAGACCTACCCCAATAAACCCTTCGCCATATCGCTTTTCATCAATAAAAAAATAAATAGCATATAGACCGATAAAAAGTGCGGCATAGGCTAAATTTAATTTTACCATTAAACTTATGCCCATGAGCAAGCCTACGAATAACAATGAAAGACTGTTTTTCTTTTTAATAAAAAAATAGATCGCGATCATAAAAAAAGTCATGCAGATATGTTCGGACATGACCCCTTGAATACTTCCAAAAAGACTTTGAAGGGCAATGCAGCCCATAGCCGACCAAATCGCAACTTTTTTGGAACTGATGGTGGATCCTATTTTATAGGTAAAATATGCCGTTATGGAAATAAGTAACGTTCCCGCCAACCGAATAGCGATAAAACTTTTACCGAATAGATAGATAACGGCCGCAAAAAAGGCGAAGGTAAGCGGTGGTTTTATGTCCCACAGCTCCGTATAAGGTAGGTGCCCGTCTGCCCAGGATTGCCCGAGCAATATAAACGTACTTTCGTCCCGATCTACATAATCCCTGAAAAAAAACGGGAAGCGCAGTAAAAAAGTAGCGACAAAAAAATAGAATGCCACTTTTCTTTCGTTCAGTTTTTCAAAATCGGATACCAGAAATTTTAGGGTTTTGTCTAGCATTCAGATATGTTTACCTTTCCATAAGGGAGGCCGGGACTCTATTGTTATCTCGGTAGGTGTAAAATAAAAACGTTTTTTGGCACTTTTATTTCCCATCTTTGCAAGATAGATAAAAGCTGGATTCAAGAAAACAAAGCGCATTGAAAAATCTATCGGACAGAGATCAAAAATACCTTTGGCATCCGTTAACACAATACCGGAGGGCAGCACCTCAATTGGGAATCGTCAAGGCAAAGGATGCACTTATTTGGGACGAGGAGGGCAACGCCTATATAGACGGTATAGCCTCTTGGTACACGGCTATGTATGGGCATTGTAACGAATACATTACCGCTGCGATAGCCGAACAGATGCAACGGTTGGATTTTGTTATGTTCAGTGGATTCACCCACAGGCCTGCAGTGCAATTATCCGAACGTTTGATCCAAATATTGCCCGATAACCAGGCCAAGATTTTTTTTAACGATAATGGCTCTACGGCAGTGGAAGCCGGGATAAAAATGGCCTTGCAGTATTACCACAATAAAGGGAAAAAAAGAGATACGCTCATTGCCTTTGAAAATGGATTTCACGGAGATACCTTAGGGGCTATGAGCGTTTCGGGAATTTCTTCCTATAATGGCCCGTTCGAGGAATTTTTAATAAAAGTAGAACGCATACCCGTACCTCGGGAAGATAATTTAGATGACGTATTGGCCCAGTTGCAGCATATTTTGGAAAATAATGCGTGTGCCGCTTTTGTTTTTGAGCCTTTGGCACAGGGAGCGGCGGGGATGAAGTTCCATTCCGCCAAAGGGTTGGATGCTCTTATCCAAAAATGTCAGGAGGCGGATGTATTGTGTATTGCGGATGAGATTATGACCGGTTTTGGCAAAACGGGCAAGAATTTTGCCTCGGACCACTTAAGATATAAGCCGGATATTATGTGTATGGGCAAGGCCCTGACCGCCGGGATGTTCCCCTTGAGCATCACAAGCTGTACGCAAAAAATTTTTGATGCATTTTTGAGTGAGAAAGTTACCAAGGGTTTTTTTCATGCCCATACCTTCAGTGCCCATCCTTTGGGCTGTGCAGCTGCGATTGCCGGTATAGAATTACTTACTTCCGATGAAATATTGGAACGAAGAAAATATATTGAAAAGACACATTTGAATTTTGTTTCCCAAATAAAAGGTCATTCCAAAGTTATAGAAGCACGATGTTTAGGGGTGATTTTGGCGATAGATTTAAATATTGAGACGGACCGGTACGGTAACTTAAGGGATCAATTGTATCGGTTTTTTATGGCAAAAGGGGTTAACCTTAGACCCTTGGGGAATACGATATATGTTTTGCCTCCCTACGTCATTACCAATGCGCAATTGGAACAGATTTACGATAGCATTAAAAGTGCTTTGGAAGTATTTTAAGCGTTATTGGTCTTATAGTTTTTTCTATGGGCCTTTCCTATCTGGAATAAATCATACCAAAGTCTAAAAAAATAAGAGAGCTTCACTTTAGAATCGCCCTGATCCACCCATCTCTTTACAGGGATTTCCTCCATTTTTGCCAGAGCGGTGTCTTTTCCATAATGGCAAAGGAGCCTGCTGAACAATTCAACATCAAAGAGCCACTTGGAGATAAAAGGTTTGTTGAACAGGACAGGGGCGATTGAAGACGTAAAGACCTTGCACCCGCATTGTGTGTCATAAACGGCAATATCCAAAATATTGGATATGAATGTGGCAATAATGCGACCGAACAGAAAGCGGGAAAACTTACGCTCAACTATCGAACCTATTTTTAAAATGCGTGAAGCGAATACAAATTCCTTTCCATCCACAAGTTTTTGTAACAGGGAATAACATTCTTCCAAAGAGGTCGCTAAATCGGCATCCAGATAAGCAAAATGGGTATAGTTGTTGGATTTGGACAGTTCTAGAACTGCAGTCCGTATGGCTTCTGCCTTGCCCAAGTTCATTTCATTGTGAATGACCAAAGCGTTCTTAGGATGCTCCTTTTGGATGCCAAAGAGTTTTTCCGAAGTTTTGTCCGATGAGCCATCGTTTACAAAGCATACCGTAACATGGGGGGTTTGTTCCAGAAATAATCTGAAATTAGCTTCGGGCAACCGTTCATATTCGTTATAACAGGGAATAATAATACAGAGTGCTGAGGTATTCATACAAAAAGCATCCAAGTTTGGCATTTAAAATCAGGTGTCTAAAGTACGATTTCAGACGGGATAATGAATTCCAATGAAAAAAGGATTTCTAAAATCTGTAAAAGCACTAGTTTTGAACAAATTTTTTTTGGTCATGAACACACCTATTTCCATCGCTTCAATCGGCTCCATTTCCCCTTTGGGCAGTAGTAATGAGGTTATTTGGAACAATTACCTTAAGGAAAGCCATCTTTTTACGGCAAAGGAGTTTAACGGCCGTACGTATTGGATAGCCCCTTTATCCAATGAAGATAAGGAAGCTATTGAAGTATTGCGAACATCGGACGGTAAATACAATCGTCTGGATGAAAGTGTATTGTACGCTATTGCCGCTTCCAGAAAGGCCGTGCAGAATGCAGGTTGGGCAAAAAATAAGGACTTTGGAATCAATATAGGATCTTCCAGGGGAGCTACAGGGCTGTTCGAAAAGTACCATAAGCAGTTTATGGATACAAAAAATACGCCTACACCAGCTTCGCCTACCACTACTTTGGGAAACATATCTTCATGGGTGGCACATGATTTGGGGACCCAGGGTCCAGAGATATCGCATTCCATTACCTGTTCGACAGCATTGCATGCACTGCTCAATGGAGTGGCCTGGTTAAGAGGTGGCATGGCCGAGAAGTTTCTGGTAGGGGGCAGTGAAGCACCACTGACCGATTTTACGATTGCCCAGATGCAAGCGTTAAAGATTTACGCCGATTCCGAAAACCCATCACACGAGTTAGCTGGACCTTTTGACACTGCCCGGGGTAAATTCGGTCATAGTTATCCCAGCCGGGCGTTCGATCTGGACAAAAAAAAGAACAGCATGATCTTGGGCGAAGGTGCTGCAACGATCTGTTTGCAAAAAGGGATCCATGAAAATACCTTGGCCGTAATTGAAGGTGTCGGTTACGCTACAGAACCATTGGAGCATAATGTGTCCATCTCGGCAGATGCCGAATGTTTTCAACGGTCTATGAATATGGCGTTGGGTAAGAACAAGCCCGAAACAGTGGATGTTATTGTAATGCATGCCCCGGGAACGATTAAGGGAGATTCCACAGAGTTCAATGCCATAAAAAAAGTGTTTTGTAACAAACTTCCTTTTTTAACTACCAATAAATGGAAAGTGGGCCACACATTTGGTGCTTCGGGGATGTTGAATGTAGAATTGGCCATTTTAATGCTTTTGCATCAACAAGCGATTAAAGTCCCTTTTGTAACCTACGACACAACACCTGAAAAAATCGGAAGAATCATGGTCAATGCAGTGGGTTTTGGAGGAAACGCAGTGAGCATCCTTTTAAGAGCACCAAATATCGAACCCTAAATTTCAATGCTGATTTTTTTAGGATTTAAGGCTTTGTGATCAGGATTTCATTTCCAATAAAGTAGTATATTTCGTCCGATTATTCAAAATCAGAATAACGCATTATCATTAACCAACTAAAACCTAAGAATATGGAACAATGGTTCATTGCCCTTACCCTTTTTGAGAAAATATATTGGACGGTCGCCTTAATTTCCTCGGTGATTTTTGTCGTCTTGATTATTATGACCCTTATTGGGGGTGATGCCGATGATATGGGAGGTGACGTAGATGCCGAAGTTGATGGGGACGGAGGTATCGGGTTTCAATTTCTGTCCTTTAAAAATCTTATGGGATTTTTGGTCATTTTTGGTTGGTCTGGCATTGCGTGTATGGACGCAGGTCTTTCCAAGGGAATTACTATAGCAATTTCTATGCTATGCGGATTGGTAATGATGACCGCTATGGCCGCCTTGTTTTATTATTTGGCAAAATTGCAAAGCAGTGGCACCTTAAAACTTAAAAATGCCTTGAACCAAATAGGGGAAGTGTATCTTACCATTGGTGCCAATCGTTCCAAAATCGGAAAGGTAAGTATCAATGTCCAAGGTACTTTACGTGAATTGGATGCCTTGACCGATGAGGATATGGATTTGGTACAAAGCAATGTGGTACAGGTAAAAGAAATTACCGTAAACGGAATTTTAATTGTTGAACTCTTAAATAAATAACTATATGTTAATACCCTTAGAAATGGGCGCAGGCGCTTCATTGTTAGCCATTGGCTTTGCAATACTGTTCTTTTTTATCATCATTATTTCCTTTATCAGAAGATATAAACGTTGCCCGTCCGACCGTATTTTGGTGGTCTATGGAAAAGTAGGTTCCGGTAATTCGGCAAAGTGCATCCATGGTGGAGCGGCCTTTATCTGGCCGGTTATCCAGGATTATGAATTTTTGGACTTGACACCAATTTCTATAGAGGTGGATTTGGCCAATGCCTTGAGTAGGCAGAATATTAGGGTAAATGTGCCTTCCAGGTTTACTATAGGTATTTCTACCGAACCCGGGGTAATGCAGAATGCGGCTGAAAGATTATTGGGGTTGGGAATGCAAGAAGTACAGGATTTGGCCAAGGAAATCATTTTTGGTCAGTTGCGTTTGGTGGTGGCTTCCATGGATATAGAAGAAATCAATTCCGATAGGGATAAATTTTTGACCAATATTTCCAAAAGTGTGGAGTCGGAACTCAAGAAAGTAGGTCTAAAACTGATCAATGTAAACATTACGGATATTGTTGACGAGTCCGGTTATATTGAAGCCCTGGGGAAAGAAGCCGCCGCTCATGCGATAAATGCGGCACGTAAGTCCGTTGCGGAGAAAAATAGGGACGGTTCCATTGGTGAGGCCAATGCCCTACAGGATGAGCGTACCCAGGTAGCGGCTGCCAATGCAAAAGCGGTCGAAGGAGAGAACGTGGCCAAAATAGATGTGGCCAACTCCGATTCACTTCGTAGGCAACGCGAAGCAGAGGCCGAGCGAACGGCAATAGCCTCTGAAAAAGTACAGTCGGCAAAAGCTTTGGAAGAATCCTATGCCGCCGAGAAAGATGCGGAATTGGCCAGGGCGGAACGTGAGCGAAGCTCTCAAATGGCGGATGTTGTGGTGCCTGCGGAAATCGATAAGAAGAAAGTGGAAATCGATGCCGAGGCAGAAGCCGAAATGATCCGTAGAAGGGCCAAAGGGGAGGCCGATGCCATTCTGTTTAAGGCACAGGCCGAAGCAAAAGGGATTTTTGAAGTACTGACGAAACAGGCCGAAGGTCTGGACAGAATTGTTAAGGCTGCGGGGAACGACCCAAAAGATGCCGTTTTATTATTGATTGCGGACAAGCTACCGGAACTGGTGGAAAAACAGGCCGAGGCCATCAAAAATATTAAGATCGATAAGGTCACTGTTTGGGATTCTGGAGCAAAAGGGGAAGATGGCAAAAACTCTACCGCCAACTTTATTTCGGGAATGTACAAGTCCGTTCCGCCCTTACAGGAAATGTTCAATATGGCGGGAATGCAATTGCCCGAGTATTTGAAGGGGAAGGAAGTGGAAGATAAGAGTGTAGACGAACCATTGACCACTAAAGGAAATAATAAAAATAAAGGAGAAAACGAGTCCTAGAGGGTTTGTAGAGCTCATCAAATCTAAGGTTTAATCTCTTTTAGAGAATAGTTCCTTGTATCGATTGCTTATGGAGATTTATGACTAGAGGTTTGAAAACAATAGGACATATGTAAAAGAAATTGATAGTTAATGCGATTAAATGAATATTCCCTTTCTAAATTTTGACGTAAAAAACGTGCCTGATGACATCATATTTAGGTTTGGGATATTTCATTCAATTCTTTTTCCAATTCATATAATTGAGACGGTTTCTTGGCGTTTTCCTGTATAATTTTGCCATTTTCACCTATTAGAATATACCGAGGATAACCGAATGAACCACGATGTCCAAATATTTTGATCATGTCAGTTTTCAGTAATTCATTTGCCCTTATATGATAGCCTTCTAAACCGTAACCTTTTATCATTTCTTTCCAGAGTTCATTTTTTTCATCTTTATCATGCGATATGTATAATAGTTCTATATTTTTTGATTTAAGCAGTTTTCCTAACGCTGTTTTATGCTTAAATTCTCTTTTGCAGGGGCCACACCATGTTGTCCAAATATCAATATAAATTTTCTTGCCCCTTAGAGGTTTTAACAGTTCACTAAAAGAGTCAATGTTGTTATGGTTATCGATAAACCTAAATTTCTTATTAAGTGATATTTCTTTCGCTACTTTCTTGTGAAACTCGATAATCGGAGTGACCATAGACGTTAAATAATTGCTGTATTCACTATTTGGATATTCTTCTATGAATTTTTCATATAGTGTAATCAATTCTTTTGAATTGTCCTTGTTTTGCCAACAGTGGTAATATATGTAGGAAGCATCATAATATTCTAATTTATTTTCATTTAAATATCTTTTTGACCCTTCAATTTTGTGAGAGTGAACCAATCCTTGTCTGTAAATTGAAACTAATTTTTCAACGTCAAAAGATTCGTTTTTAAGTTCGTTGTATTCTATAAAATTATCGGCTAGAGAATAAAACCATGGTGAACGAAACAGTTTTGGAGTCGTTAACGGCATATTGTTAACCACTTCATTCCATAGTTCTAAACTATTGCCTTTTAGCTCCTCGTTCTTGTTTCTTTCACTTTCCATGAACTTATACGAAGCGACCCTTCCTTGCATAGAAGAGTAATAACATTCCCGATCCAATTTAACCAAGGAGAAGAAATCTTCAGAGATTTCCCCTTTATCAAATAATTTCGTGAATAATAAAATCTCCTTTTCTTTTGCAGTTTTTATTTTTGAAGATATAACCGAAGCAACGGAATCTTTAAGAAATTCATTGCCACCATAGATGTTAAAGTCTGGATTCGGAAATGAATTATAGATATTTTGACCTTTATGATTTTCCCCCAAGACCACGAACTTTTTGTCTGTTGAATCTAAATTAAAATTAATAGTATAGGTTTTTCCGGATTCAACCAATAGGGTGCCATTTGATTTTTTAGGAATATATAATGTTATAAATGAAGGAGAATCGATGTTTATGATAATACGAAAATTACCCGAGGAATCAGGTTGGACAGACTTTTTAGACCCGTAAAACCAAGTTCCGTTTATTGGAGTGGTGTATTCCACTTTTTCAGGAATTTCCCCAATGATTTTTCCAGTAATAATAATGTTTTTGTCTTTTTGGCATCCAATAAGACCAATTAGTAAAAAGACTAAAATAATTTGACAAAACTTCATATTTAGTTAAGTTATTCAAGTGTAAAGCTATAGTTATTTATAAAATCTAGAAAACAGATGTGATACTTAATCTTATTCCTGTGATATTCATCCCGGTTCGTTGGATGTTCGTTAGCGAGTTTGACCTTTCCCCATTGGGAATTGAATTGTAATTAGATTATTTTTGGCACAGAATGAATGCACTGATATGAGCGAAGTAAAACACAACTGGACCAAAGAGGAAATTTTAGAAATTTACAATAAACCATTGATGGAGTTGCTCTATGAGGCGGCAACGGTGCATAGAACGCACCATGATCCAAATACGGTTCAGGTTTCTACCTTGCTTTCCATAAAAACGGGAGGTTGCCCGGAAGATTGCGGTTATTGCCCGCAAGCGGCCCGTTACCATACGGATATTGAAGGCAATGATTTAATGACGGTCCCGCATGTAAAGGCACAGGCGTTGCGGGCAAAGGCCTCGGGCAGTTCCCGGGTGTGCATGGGTGCCGCATGGCGAAACGTAAAAGATGGGCCCGAGTTTGACCAAGTGCTGGAAATGGTACGCACCATTAACAAACTGGATATGGAGGTCTGTTGTACCTTGGGGATGTTGACCGAAAATCAGGCAAAACGTTTAGCGGAAGCTGGCCTGTATGCCTACAATCATAATCTGGACACTTCGGAGGATTATTATAAGGATGTTATTTCTACCCGAGCTTTTGAGGACCGTTTAGAAACTATAGACAACGTGCGTAAAAGTAATGTAACCGTGTGTAGCGGAGGGATCATTGGAATGGGGGAAGCGGTAGAGGATCGTGCCGGAATGTTGGTGGCCCTGGCTTCTTTGAACCCCCAGCCAGAATCAGTTCCCATTAATGCTTTGGTGGCCGTGGAAGGAACACCTATGGAAGAGATGGAACCGATCGCTATTTGGGAAATGATACGTATGGTGGCTACCACTAGAATAGTGATGCCGGAGACCCAAGTAAGGCTTTCCGCAGGTCGCACAGATATGAGCCGGGAAGGACAAGCGATGTGCTTTTTTGCCGGTGCCAACTCTATTTTTGCCGGGGATAAATTGTTGACTACACCAAACCCTGATGTGAACGAGGATATGGAAATGTTTAAATTGTTAGGACTGAATCCCCAAAAGCCATTTACCAAAATTTCACAGCCCAAGACCGTGGAAGCCTCGGATTCCGAATTCCAATCTTTGAACGAGAGACCGAAATGGACACGTCCGGAACATAAGATAGCCCGAAACGAAGCGGCAAAAGGAAAGGCTAAATTGACGGATTAACCCTACATTAACCTCTTTTTAAGAGGATAGTTGCGTTACGTTAATTAACTTTGAGATTCCTAAAAACCGAATCACCGTTGAAGTTAACAGAAATCCCAAGGGTTGCTTCTCTTGGCAAAGAAGACTTTATAAGGGACTATTATAAGTCTCAAAAACCTGTGGTGATTGAAAACGCCATAAAGGACTGGCCGGCTTTCTCCAAGTGGAATTTGGACTATATGAAAAGTATAGCGGGTGATAAGATCGTTCCGCTTTATGATGACCGTCCGGTGCAACATGAAGATGGTTTTAATGAGCCGCATGCCACTATGAAAATGGCCGAGTATATAGACCTCATAAAAAGAGAGCCTACCAAATACCGTATTTTTCTTTGGAATATTTTAAAGGAAGTGCCCCAATTGCAAAAAGATTATAACTACCCGGATTTTGGAATTAAGCTAATGAAAAGCCTTCCTATGTTATTTTTTGGAGGAATGGAATCCCATACGTTTATGCACTATGATATTGATTTGGGGAATATTTTTCATTTTCATTTTGAAGGAAAAAAGAAATGTATTCTATTTCCGCAATCCGAAACACAATATCTATATAAAATCCCCCATTCTCTAATAACCCATGAGAGTATAGACTTTTCCGATCCCGATTATAAGAAATGGCCAGCTCTAAAAAAAGCAAAAGGGTATAAGGCCGATCTAGGTCATGGGGATGTGTTATATATGCCAGAAGGATACTGGCACTATATGAAATATTCGACCCCGGGATTTTCAATGAGTTTGCGGTCTATGGCCAAGAACCCCAAAAATTTGGCCAGGGCCATTTATAATGTTGCCTTTATGCGCCATTATGATGTATTGATGCGAAAGCTCAAAGGGCAAAAGTGGATCGATGCCAAAAATGAAAAGGCCATATTGAAAACTAACAGTATTCTTTGATAGAATTTTAGAAAGGGTATGCGCAAATATCCATAGGGTATAGTTAGGGACGCTCCCTTAAAGGTTAAGGGGCGATTATTAATTCCTGAAGTTTGGCATAGACCAAATGGCTTTCCCAGCCCCTATATAATAAATAATCCGCCAGTTTGCGTTTTCTTTTTTGGATGTCTTTCTCGGTGATTTGCCCAAGTCTTTTTTTGGCCAGGGTATTCAGCGTTTCCAGATAGACCTTTTCATCGATTTCCTTTAATGCAATGGAGATGTTGTATCTAGAAATACCCCTTTGTTTCAATTCGTTTACAATTCGCTTCCTACCCCATTTTTTAATGTTGAATTTGCCACGGGCAAAGCTTTTTGCAAAGCGTTCTTCGTTCAAATAGTTTTCCTGGATAAGATGCGTCATAATTTGATCTACGGCTTCGGGAATCATGCGCATCTCGTTTAATTTTAAAATTATGTCCTTATGGCAGCGTTCCTGGTAGGCGCAATAACGTTCCATTTTTTTGGTAACTTCTGTAAGAGTATATGCCTTATGGGAATACATTTTTCAAAAATAGGCAAATAAAAAAAGCGACTCCTTTTTGGAAGTCGCTTTAAATAAAATGCATGTTAATTGAACTGACCTTAAGTACTACCGAAAGATTTGTTCAATAATCTGATTTTTCTTTCGGCTTTCACGTCATGAAAATCAAGTGTTTCGCTAATAAATGGTTTTACCGTCCTTATTCTTAAAACGGTATTCTAGATACGTGTACGCATCTCTAGGTTGTATTTTGATCCATCTTTTATGTTCCAAGAACCATTTGGTACGTATAGACGGGAAACCTTTTGTGATATAGGCCGCAATAAACGGATGTATATTTAGTGATATACTGTTGTCTTTTGCAGGGCCTTTTAAAAGGCGCTCAAGGTCCACGTTTATCTTATCTATCAAAACTATGGGAGCTTCTATTTCCTTTCCTTTTTGATTGGGATGCTCTTCAGTTGTTTTAATATTCATTTCGGGCCTTACGCGTTGCCTGGTAATTTGGATGAGGCCAAATTTACTGGGCGGTAAAATTTTGTGCTTTGCGCGATCGTCCTTCATCTCGTCCCTGAGATGCTCAAAAAGTTTTTTCCGATGCTGGGGCTTTATCATATCTATAAAATCGACTACGATAATGCCTCCCATATCCCTAAGGCGTAATTGGCGAGCTATTTCCGTTGCCGCCAGTATATTTACTTCTAAGGCTGTATCTTCTTGATTTTTGGCTTTATTGGATCGGTTGCCACTATTAACGTCTATTACGTGTAACGCCTCGGTATGCTCTATGATTAAATAGGCACCTTTGCTCATGACGGCCGTTCTTCCAAAAGACGTTTTGATCTGTCTTTCAATACCAAATTTTTCAAAAATAGGAACGGATGAATTATGTTGCTTGACTATGGATTCCTTATCTGGGGCAATTTCTGCCACATAGTCCTTTATTTGTTCATAAAGGGCATCATCATCAACAAATATTCCTGTAAAAGTATCATTGAAAACATCTCTAAGAATAGAAGAGGCCCTATTAAGTTCTACAAGAACTTTTGAAGGTGTTTTAGCGCGATATAATTTTTTGCACATTGCCGACCATTTGTTCAGCAAGTTTTCTAGATCTTTGTCCAGTTCTGCAACCTTTTTGCCTTCTGCAACCGTTCTGATTATAACGCCAAATCCTTTTGGTTTAATACTCTTTACGAGCCTTTTTAAGCGGTCTTTTTCCTCGTTGCTCCCTATTTTTTGTGAAACGGAAACACGGTCCGAAAAAGGGACCATGACCAAATAACGTCCGGCAATGGATAGTTCCGAACTTATTCTAGGGCCTTTGGTGGAAATGGGTTCTTTAACGATTTGCACTAAAAGTGATTGATTGGCTTTAATGACATCATTTATGCTGCCATTCTTGTCAATATCTTTCTCGAACGGAAAGTTTTTTAAGGAATAATCCTTAAGTTTTCCTGTACTCACTTGTTTTATGAACTTAAGCATGGAGGAAAGTTGTGGTCCAAGGTCATGATAATGCAGAAATGCATCTTTTTCATACCCAACGTTTACGAATGCCGCGTTGAGTCCTGTGACCGGTTTTCTGATTTTAGCGAGAAATATATCGCCAACAGAAAAATCGTTATTATCCTCTTCTTTATGTAGTTCAGTGAGTTTTCCGTCCTTGAGCAAGGCAAAATCGACGGCATCGGAACTAGATCTTACGATTAATTCTCTATTCACCTGAATGTGTATTTATATTTATCCGGTCTTGAGTTGCCAAAACCGATAAATTGATTAAACAATGCTAGAAACAGATCGGTTAAAATCTGCCGAGATTTACTCTTGAAATCCCTATGTCAAAGAACGTATAAAATGAAAAAGTAGTTATAAAACTACTTTTTCTTGTGTCGGTTAGCTCTTCTGCGCTTCTTGCGCTTATGGGTAGCTACCTTATGTCTTTTTCTTTTCTTACCACTCGGCATAAAGTTCTTCTTTTTAGATTATTATTTTACTTGTACGTTACTCTTGACTCCTTCTACAAAAACCTTGGCGGGTTTAAATGCGGGAATATTGTGGGCGGGTATTTTTATGGTCGTATTCTTAGAAATATTTCTTCCCGTCTTTTCGGCCCTGGTCTTTATGATAAAACTACCAAAACCTCTTAAGTAAACATTGTCGCCACTTTCCAATGAAGTTTTCACTTCTTCCATAAAGGATTCTACCGTTGCCTGTACATCTCCTTTTTCAATTCCCAGTTTATCTGAGATTTTCGATACAATTTCCGCTTTCGTCATCTTACAATATTAGATTTTCTGTATGTTTTTTCGGGTTGCAAATATATAAATTAAATTGAATCTTTCTTTCTAACGGGCTAATTTTAAGTATATAAACTGCTACTTTTATCCCTTAGTATTAAAGTACATGTTATTTTCCGAAAAAATTTTGATTTGGTACGGCCATAACAAACGGACACTTCCTTGGAGAAGGACCAAAGATCCCTATAAAATATGGTTATCCGAAATAATGTTGCAACAAACGAGGGTTGCCCAAGGAACCCCTTATTATTTAAAGTTTATAGCTGCCTTTCCTACGGTCCAGGACTTGGCCGAAACCTCTGAGGAAAAGGTTTTAAAGTTATGGCAGGGCCTGGGGTATTATTCCCGCGCCAGAAATTTGCATGCCACCGCCAAAAAGGTGGCCAATGAATATGGAGGCAAATTTCCGGATAACTATAAGGGATTGCTCAAACTAAAAGGAATAGGGGATTATACGGCCAGTGCCATTGCTTCTATTTGTTTTGATGAGCCCCAAGCCGTTGTGGACGGTAATGTGTACCGGGTCTTATCCAGATATTTTGGGGTAGATTTGCCCATCAATAGTACCAGAGGCATAAAACATTTTAAAAAGTTGGCCTTAGAAGTAATGAATACCGAGAATGTTAGGGATTACAATCAGGGGATTATGGAATTTGGGGCCATTCAATGTACGCCTAAAAAGCCCTATTGCCTACATTGCCCTTTAAATGACGGTTGTATTGCGCTAAAGGAGGGAAAGGTGGCCGTTTTGCCCGTAAAAGAGAACAAGATCAAAATCCGTAAACGTTATTTTAATTATTTGGTCCCGATCTATAAAAATGGCGGTAATGATGCTTCTACCCATTTGCGACAACGAAAAAGTAAAGGCATTTGGCAGGGACTCTGGGAGTTTCCTTTGTTGGAATCCAAGAATGGGGTAACTACAGAATATATCCAAAAAAAATATACGGAAATAGTGGATGTAAAAAAGCTCAATGGGATTTCACTCTTTAATGAAGATTTCATTGTCCATAAACTATCGCACCAACATTTGTACACGAAGTTTTGGATCTTGGAATGTGAAGACCGGCCAAAAGATGGAATTCCGGTCTCAAGATTGGAAGAATTTCCGGTTCCGGTTTTAATTGCCGATTTTATTAAAACATTTAAATTTTAGTACTTTTGATTTATTGATCGTTTCCCCAAGGTAATGCACCGGGCATGCCGAAGTGGGATTTATTCGTCCATCGATGGGCTTTAGGGATGTTTTAGTCATTAATACAAACTAATTTCCTTCCTATTCAAAATTTATAAATTAAAGCGTATGAGCGGTACATTAAATAAAGTGATGCTGATCGGGCATTTGGGAGATGAGGTAAAGATGCATTATTTTGAGGGTGGAGGAAGTATAGGAAGGTTTCCCATTGCCACCAATGAGACCTACACGAGCAGGCAGACAGGTGAGCGCGTTACTAATACGGATTGGCATAACATCGTAGTTAGGAACAAAGCTGCGGAAATATGTGAAAAGTACCTCAGTAAGGGAGATAAGGTCTATGTTGAGGGCAGACTTAAAAATAGACAGTGGCAGGGAGAGGACGGCAATACCAGATACACGACCGAGGTACACGTACAGGACTTTACTTTTTTGTCCACAAAGAAGGAAAGTATGGCAAATAATGCCGCTAATGCTCAGCCCGGGCAACAAGCGGTACAAAATACTACGGTGAATACACCAAGCCAAGCCACTCCCCAAGTAAGTGAGCCGGAGCCGGAAGATGATTTGCCATTCTAATTTTTAAACTTAAACCATAACTGTTGGACCCCGACCCCCTTCATTTTCTTCCGAGTTTTATGGTTATGGACAGTGTCTTTGCATTGAATATTATTGTGCTGTTATTGTTGTTGTTATGTTCCGCAATGATATCCGGGGCCGAGGTTGCCTTATTTGGGCTTTCTGGGACGGAATTAAAGGAAATTGCAGATCAAAAGACGACAAGGGGCAGTATTTTACTTAAATTATTGGAACGCCCCAAAAAACTATTGGCCACTATTCTGATTACGAACAATGCCATTAACATTGGGGTTGTATTGCTTTTTAATGTTATAGGGGATACCTTGTTTTCGAACATCGACTATGTTCTTTTTGAAATTTTGTCCCTACGATTTCTTTTAGAGGTGGTAGTAGCCACTTTTTTGATTTTAATGTTCGGGGAGATTCTTCCTAAGGTGTATGCCAATAGGAACCGGGGGAGTTTTTCGCATTTTATGGCCTATCCCCTTAAAATTCTGGATTTTTTGTTTTCCCCTTTAAGCCTTCCCATGCGTTTGGGAACGGTATTTCTTTACAATAAGCTGGGAAAGGAAAAATCCAATTTGAGCGTGGACCACCTCTCGCAGGCTTTGGAACTTACTTCGGATGGCGATACCACAAAAGAGGAGCAAAAAATCCTGGAAGGTATTGTAACCTTTGGAAATACGGATACCAAACAGGTAATGTGTCCGCGGATAGACATTTTTGCCCTAAGTGAGCAATTAAAATTTCCCGAAGTGTTGGAAGAAATTAAAAAGAACGGTTATTCCAGGATTCCTGTTTTTTCGGAAAACATAGATAACGTTTCGGGTGTACTCTACGTAAAAGACCTGTTGCCCCATTTAGAACGAAAATCATTTAACTGGATAAACCTTATCAGGGAACCCTATTTTGTTCCGGAGAACAAAAAACTGGATGACCTACTTGCCGAATTCCAAGAAAAGAAAAATCATCTGGCCGTTGTTGTGGATGAATATGGTGGAACTTCCGGCATTGTAACTTTGGAGGACATTATCGAGGAAATTGTAGGGGATATCAGTGATGAATTTGATGACGAAGACCTTGTGTTTTCCAAACTGGACGATTATAACTATGTTTTTGAAGGGAAGACCACATTAAAGGATTTTTATAGAGTGATTAAACTGGAGGACGAATCCTTATTTGAGGATAACAAAGGGGAGTCCGAGACCATAGCGGGATTTGTTCTGGAAATTGCGGGCAATTTTCCACGGCGTGGAGAAAAAGTTGCCTTTCAGGATTACCTTTTCGTTGTAGAAAGTTTGGATAAAAAGAGATTAAAACAAATAAAAGTAACCTTGCCCCATGAAACTTAATTATTTGTCAATCGTTCTTTTGATATTGTTTTTGGCCGGTTGTAGAGAAGAATCTATTATCCCCAAACCAAAAGCACAGATCCGTTTGGAATATCCCCAAGGGGAATTGGCTACGTTGGAAACGGATGATTTTATGTTTCAATACAACCGATTGGCCCGTGCGGAAGCAAATAAAGACCAAGCCTTTATCATTGATTATCCAGATATGAAAGGCTCCATTTTCATCAGTTATAAAAAAGTGGGAGATGATTTGAACGAACTGATCAGGGACGCGGAAAAATTAAGTTATGAACATGCCTCAAAGGGGCAGATAATACCTTATCCTTTTGTAAATCCCGATGAGAAAGTATACGGAGCATTGTTCGAGGTTCAGGGGGACGCCGCTTCCCAGTCCCAGTTTTTTGTAACGGACAGTACGGAACATTTCCTTACGGGCTCGGTCTATTTTTATACCAAACCCAATTATGATTCCATTCTTCCGGCTGCGGCCTATTTGCAAAACGATGTCCGAAGGATAATGGAGACGCTTCGGTGGAAAAAATAAATCTTCGGACCTGTCCGGTTTTTGAAACCTGACGGGTTTTTCAAAACGCAAAAATGCAAGATTTTTTAGATTGCCATGAACGAATAAGGCCTTATATCCATAATACACCGGTTTTAACTTCCCGATCGATCAATGCAAAAATTGGTGCAGAAGTATTTTTCAAATGCGAGAACTTTCAGCGTGCGGGAGCCTATAAGATTCGTGGGGCCACCAATGCCATTTTAAAATTAACGGATGCCCAGAGAAAAAATGGAGTCGTTACACATTCCTCGGGGAATTTTGCACAAGCACTTTCATTGGCTGCTCGGAGTATTGGGGTGCCCGCCCATATCGTAATGCCTTTATCGGCTCCAGAGGTCAAAAAAACAGGGGTGTTGGAATATGGTGGGAAAATCTATGGATGCCAACCTACAATAAAGGCTCGGCAGGAAACGGCGGATAAAATTACAAAGGAAACAGGGGCTACATTTTTGCATCCGTCCAATAATAAGGATGTAATTATGGGACAGGGTACGGCCGCTTTGGAATTGTTGGACGAACAACGGGATTTATCGGTTATTTTTTCTCCAGTTGGCGGTGGCGGGCTCATTGCCGGTTCAGCTTTGGCCGCTCATCATTTTGGGCAAAATTGTGCGGTCATCGGCGGGGAACCTTTTGCCGTAGATGATGCCTATCGCTCTTTAAAAAGCGGCAAAATAGAAGGGAACGTTACGACAAATACCATTGCAGACGGATTAAAGACCACATTAGGGGATAACAATTTTCCCATTATTAAGGAATATGTAAAAAAGATAGTCCGTGTTACAGAAGGAGAAATAGTAAGTGCCATGCGTTTGGTCTGGGAACGAATGAAAATAATTATTGAACCCTCAAGCGCCGTTGCCGTTGCTGCTTTGCTACGGGATGCTTTGGAAAATCCAAATGACTACAAAAACAAAAAAATAGGACTTATAGTTTCTGGGGGTAACGTGGATTTGGAAAACCTATCCTTTTAAAAAGGTTTAAAAAATCCCACGATTACAAATTGTAACGCCGCACCTATTTTTTACCCAGTAAACTTTTTGCTTTTGCTATGCTGGAATTGATCTTGTTTTTAACTTCTTTTACTTTTTCCTCTTCTTCGTCCAACCATTTTTGTTTTTCTTCCGAAAGCGTTTTTCCTTCTAGGATTTCTTCGGAATCGAATCGGTTTCCAAAACCTTGCATCCAGTCCATCATGACTTTATTCGCTTCCTGCAAATTGTTCAATGCCTTGGCTTGTGGGGATTCAGGGCCTAAGGAGTCGGCCATTGGTTTTAGTTTTCCCGCCAATTTGCCCAGGGTGCCCATTTTGGGCATTACTTCATCATGTATGGCCATTACCTGTTCCATTTGGGTAGGCACGTCCGCTTTTTTTTCCTCTTTGCAGGAACCAAATGAAATCAATACCAAAAGCAAGGAGAAATAATTTTTATTAAAGAGCATATTTTTTTATTTAAAGTTCACCAAGTTACTATATTAATCAAAAATCGATTAATGGGTTCAATACGATAAAGATACCGAATAATGAAAAAGTTTTAACGACCAATTCATAATATGGCACCGGCCCATAGGATTAGGGCCGGTGCCATTTGGTCATTAGAATGAATATTGAAATCCGGCCGTTACCGTTTCTTTATTTTTTAATTGGATACCATTAAGATCTTGATATATTGGGATGCCAAATTCAAAACCGAAGCGAAGATTTTTTAAGCTTCCGCTGGGAATATAAGTGTTAAACCCTATCCCGGAATTAAGGTAATTTCCGCCAGAGTTATCGGTATCGGCGGTGATGACCATGGCCGGATTCAGGTTGGGGTCAGCACCATTGATTTCCCTCACGTTCAGACCTTCCAACCGAACAGAAAAACTTAACCAATCCGCTGCCTTTGCGGCCAGCCAATTATTTAGGCTGTATCTATTGCCGTAGCGGTAATCCCTTTCATTTTTACCAAAACGAAAAACCCCTCGTAGTTGCGAGCCATAGGAGAAAATTTTGCCCTGGCATAAATAGGTGACGGCCAGATTGGTATCAAAAGTGCCGCTACCTACTTGCATAGGGTAAGGAAGTAAGACCGCATTTGGGGCAGAGGCCGGAATTACATCACTCCGGGTAACACTACCTGTGGGGATGGATATTCCAAACTGTCCGTGCATGGTCTTTTGGTTCTTATTAAAAAACTGATATAAAGCTGAAAGTGAAATATCTCCAAAGCCGGATGCTTCCGTAGTAAATGTTCCTCCCATTCGGGTAATGTGGTCCATGGTCATATCCAAATAGTTCACCATGGCCATCAAGGTCAATTTATCACTTGGGGCATACATGGCTCCCAGCATATGCATATTCATGGGCATTTTAGTAGGGGTTACCATATAATCGGCTAGGGCCTCCTGAAAATTTGCATCGCTGGAACCTTGTTTTAAATCTTCCATGTTCATGTACATGTAGCGATAGCTGAACATCCATTCCCCCTTACCGTGCATATGGTCTCCCATAATGGATATAGGTGCGTGGCCATCAGGTCTGCCGGCCGACCATTTTTTAAGGGTATTGTTTATAGTATCCTGTGCATATATGTTGATAGTGGCCAAACATAAAATGGCCAAAAAAGAATATTTCATTTTTTAGATATTAAGATTAAATGTAAGTGAATACCGGGAACATGCTATGGGAATTGCATGCCGACCAGTGGTATGTAGTGGGATTATACCAATGAATTTGGCGGGTGCGAACTTTGTTGACTGTAAAGGAACCGATAGAGGTTTCGATACTCAAAATAGCTCTTGGCCTGTACTATCTTTGTTTGATGCGCTTCTATCCTAGCCAAAAAAACAAAGCCGATAGGATAATCCTCCAAAGCTATTTTTGGAAGGTTTTGCCTTTTTTCTTCGTTTTGCTTCTCCAGTTTTTGCATCAAATAACACTTTCCGTTACAATTCAATGCTATATTGTCCTTGTTAATACATAAAAATTCCGCAATATAATCCTCATTGAGTATATACTCGAACAAGGGCATTATGGGCCTGGTCATGGCAAGCATGTAGAGAAGTACAAAAAAAGTTGCCGTAAAAGACCTCAAATTCGGTTTTTTTGCAAAGTTAAAACCACATTTTAGAGTATGATAATTTTATATCATAAAAAAACGGCACATTTGTAAAAAATTTCAAATTTTGAAAGGCCCAGATCAAAAATGGTTTTATCTAATTTTTCTTTCGCTGATTTGGGGCTCGTCCTTTATCCTGATCAAAAAGGCATTGATAGGTTTTACTCCCATACAATTGGGAGGTTTACGTATTCTATTGGCCGCTTCTTTCCTATTGCTTTTAGGGTTTAAGAGTTTAAAGGCCATTCGGGTAATGGATTGGAAATGGATTGTTATTGCGGGATTGTGCAGTTCTTTTTTCCCACCTTTTTTGTTCGCTTTGGCACAGACCGAGATAGATAGCGGTGTTACTTCCATTTTCAATTCCGTGGCTCCTTTGTGTACTTCACTGGTGGGGGTACTTCTCTTTGGATTAACGGTAACGGGAAAACAGCTCTTGGGAGTGGTCATTGGTTTTTTTGGCACGATAATATTGTTATTCGCCGGTATGCAATTTAGGCCCGACCAGAATTATTGGTACGCCGCTTTTATTATCATTTCTGCCTTGGGGTATGCATTTAATATCAATATCATCAAGAAACACTTGGCCCATTTGAGTCCTTTGGCGGTAACTACGGGCAGTTTTGTCGTGGCCGTGGTTCCTGCCTTGGCAATGCTAATGGTCAATGGCGTTTTAATTGATTTTTGGACCGACGTTAAAATGCGGATGGCCATCTGGTTTTTATTGGCCCTGGCCATTGTTGGAACGGCCCTGGCCAATATGCTCTTTAATAAACTGATACATATATCCAGCCCGGTATTTGCGGCTTCCGTGACCTATACGATACCCTTGGTGGCGGTGTTATGGGGCGTTTGGGATGGCGAGGTTATTAATATATATCAAATTCTGGGAGGATGTGTTATTTTGATCGGTGTGTGGATGGTAAATAAGAGAAGAAGGAATTAACATTGGTTCTTTCTGTACAACTGTAACAAAGTAAGATTGTAGTTGTCATTTAAAATGACGATCGATCAAAAACACATATCATGAAAAGAGCATATTTTATAGTGGCCATTCTTTGTTTTGTTGCATTCAATTCACAGGCCCAACATAAAAAGATAAAGGTAAATACTTTTGAAAAAATAATCATAAGCCCGCATATAGCGGTTGATTTGGTTCAGGGTGATGAAGAATCCGTTGTCATTGACAATGCAAAAGTACCTACGGACAAAATAAAAGTGAAGGTAGAGGGCAAAACCTTGAGATTATATTTGGACGGTGCAAAAACGGTAACAAGATCCGAACGTGTTTCAACGGATAATTGGAAAGGAAAAAAACCAATCTATAACGGTACTATGGCTACGGTTATCATAACCTACAAAACATTAAAGAACCTGTCCATTAGAGGAGAGGAAATCATAAAGTGTAAAAGTCCGCTAGATCAGGATAAATTAAAATTGACCATTTACGGGGAGTCCAAAGTTTATTTTGATTCGGTTAGATTGGATGAACTTACCGTAGCCATTTATGGCGAAAGCTATCTGGAAGTTGGAGCAGGGGAAGTTCGCAGACAGGTATACAGGGCGTATGGGGAGAGCGAGGTAAATACAAGGGAAATGAATAATAAAGAAACCAAGATCACGGCCTATGGCGAAAGTAATTTTAGGGTAAATGTTTCCGATAGATTAAAAGTAAGCTGTTATGGTGAAACAACCATTAATTATGAAGGCGATGCAGCCGTGGAAAAAGGAATTGTAATTGGCGAGGCCGAAATTAGAAAGATAGGTTAGTGTTTATTTCTTATGGATCGTAAGAATGGAAAAGCCCGTTCATTTGAACGGGCTTCTCTCTGTAATTTTTTATTCAAAATCCGAGGCCGAGACCCCATCGTTCACTTTAATTTCCGAAACGATAAAGTCAAATTTCTGCGGCCCTATGGCCTGGGATATGAGATAAGGGAACAAAACCCCCGATATTTCTTTATAATCGTTGTAGTTAATTGTACTGATTATTTGCTGCCCCTGTATTTCGGCAACATTTACTTCCTGGAGCTTTAATCCGGACACCGTATCATAAAAGACCGTTTTATGGTCCGTAACTTTTAGCTTGTAGGCTTTTTTATCGCCTATCATTTCGGTTCCTGCTAGAGAAATGCCACTCACGGACAGGTAATTGAGTTCGGGAAAAGGTGCGGATTCCTCCTTTATTTTTGTGATTTCGTCCGCAGATAGGTCTTTGCGCTGCCCTTGTATCACCATATACCCCTTATTATCGTCCAAAACCTGCTTGCTCATGGAATTCCCCATCATTTTTATATCCTGCATGAATTGATTTTTGGATGTCTTTTTCATTTCAAGGTCCAATTTTATTCCCTGCATTTCGGCAGTGGCGATCAATGAATAGGATTTTACACTTTCCAGTAGTGTCTTTCCGCCGATCGCTTCAATATATTTTTCCAAAACGGAGTTGGCCGTAAGGCCTTCTGGTGTTTTAGAATCGTAGTTAGGTTTTGAGACCGTGCTGGCGGTTTTGTCGTAAAATTTAACAGGGACTTTTTTACCTTTAAAGGTTACTTTTTCCAGATTCTCCAGAACATCACTTCCCTTACCTACTACCACTATTTTTGCATTGTTGGCACTAAAGTATTTCTGTGCGGCTTTTTGTACGTCGTTCACCGTAATTTTTTCCAGGCGTTCCAAATATGTTTTGTAAAAATCCTTGGATAGTCCTTCCTTTTCAATATTCAGGGCATAACCTGCAATGGTCTTGGGTTGTTCTAGGGCCATAACGAACCTACCTGCATATTTGGCCTTGGTATTGGCCAGTTCCTTTTCGGTAACCGGTTCATTCACGATACGGTCTATTTCTTTGAGTATTTCCACCACGGAACTGTCGGTAACCTTATTTCTAACGCTTGCCGTAGCAAGGAACCTGGACACTCCATATTTATCGTTACCTATACTTGAATACGATCCGTACGTATAGGCCTTATCTTCCCTAAGGTTAAGGAAAAGCCTACCTTCACCGCCGCCACCTAAAATTTGATTGGCCACTAATGCAGGGAGGTAATCCTCATCATTCATTTTAAGTTCCACTAAGTTTTGTACCGCTATTTCCGATTGTACGGCATTGGGCATATCCACGAAGTTAATTTGGGTGTACTGTGCATTCTTGGGGTCGGAGAAACCAAATGAAGGGGGTATTGCCTTGGTCCACGGGGTAAAATATTTTTCTACCAGCTCTTTTACCTGATCAAAAACTACATCTCCTATTATGATAAGATAGGCATTGGCGGGTACAAAATAATCGCGGTAGAAGCTTTCAATATCCGTCAGCATCACGTTTTGTACGGTTGTTTCGGATGCATATTCCCCATAAGGGTGATTTTTACCATAGGCTAATGCCCGTTGTACCCTTCCTGCAATGGTTGGAACATCTTTTTCTTGGGTTTTTAGCCCTGTTACTAATTTTTCCTTTTCTTTCTCGAACTCCTCTTGCGTAAAGTTTGGATGGATGGCCGCATCGGCCAGTAATTCCAATATTCTGGGAAAATATTTGGAAAGTGAATTGGCGGAAGCACTTTGTGACCCAAAACTCATTTTTGCTCCGAGAAAATCGATTTCCTCGTTAAACTCGTCTTTACTTATATTTTTGGAACCAAGCCCCAAAAGACTCCCCGTAAGGCCGGAAACCCCTGCTTTATCGCCTTCTAAAACGGGAGGGTTATCTATGGTTAACTGTATGGAGACCCTTGGTAGTTTATGGTTTTCCAACACCATTACCTTTAGACCGTTGTTCAGTTCAAAACTTTGTGGCTCGTTCAAATTTATTTCTGGTGCAGGACCTGGCTCTGGCATAACGGAGCGATCTACCTGTGCTCGTGTTAATGAAGCACTTAAGATCAAGACGGATGATAGTATAAAAAACTTTTTCATTACAATATTTAGTTTGCAGGTTTTTCTTCGGGCAAATAATCAATGACAACCCTTTGATTTGGTTTCAGGTATGTATTGGCTACTTCCATGATCTCTTCACGGGTAATGGAACGGTAGATTTCTATTTCTTTATTGATCAGTGAAGTGTCGCCATATAAAATATAATTTGTAGCCAAGGAATTCGCTATGCCTTCTACATTCGAGTTTGAGTTTACAAATTTATTTTCAAACTTGTTCTGTAATTTTTTGTAATCGTTTTCAGAGATCAATGACGTACGCACCTTTTCAATTTCTTCTTCTATCGATGTGTTCAATTGCCCCAAAGTGGTCTGTCCCACCGGTAGGGCGAAAACCAAATACATACTATAATCTTCCTGGCCTAAATTGATAGCGCCGACCTGTAAAGCTTCCTTTTGGTCGTCTACCATCTTTTTGTAGAGTTTGGAGGTAGGTCCATCACTCAAATAGGTGGAGAGCATGTTTAATACATAAGCGTCCCTATTCTTAAAACCCGGGGTCCTATAACCTATTATGGTAGCAGGTATCTGAATATTGGCATCGTAAGTTTTTGCTTTGATTTCCTTGGTAATAGGGTCTTCCAAAGGATAATCCTTAACAACGTCGGCCCCTTTGGGAACCGCTGCAAAATATTCGGAAATCCACTTTTTTGTCTGCTCCGTATCAATGTCGCCCGCAACCACCAGTGCCGCATTGTTGGGAACATAGTATTTTTCTTTATAGGCGATGAATTCATCCAATGAAGCGGCATCCAAATCCTTCATATATCCAATATTCGGGTCTTTGTACGGGTGTTTTTTAAATAGATTTTCGGATACGGTAAATAAAATCTTCCCATAGGGCGAATTGTCATAACGAGACCTTTTCTCTTCTTTGATCACTTCATTTTGTGTATCCACGCCATTCTGGTTTATGACCGGATGAAGCATTCTTTCAGATTCCATCCATAGGGCCAATTTTAGATTGTTGGAGGGAAACACCTCATAATAAAAAGTCCTGTCATTGGTAGTGTTGGCATTATTGGTCCCCCCGTTGGAAGAAACGATTTCGAACCACTTTCCCCTTTCGATATTTTTTGTGCCTTCGAACAAAAGATGCTCAAAAAAATGGGCAAAACCTGTTCTGCCTTCTGTACGGTCCTTGCCGCCCACGTGATACATTACCGCTGTGCTTACCACTGGAGCCGTATTGTCCTTATGTAGGATTACATGGAGTCCGTTATCCAGGTCATATTCCTCATAGGCCACTTCTTGTGCACCGGTAAGGCCGGCAATGAAAAGTAGCGCAAAGGCCGTTACTAATTTTTGTTTCATTGTATAGTGTTTAATGTTTATGAAATTCCTGTTCATAGAGACAATGGTACATCTCTTTATCCATATCTCAAATTTGTATGTTTTCATTACAATTTGTTACAAGTAACATATTTCGTTTTTGCAAGATATTGCAAGAATGTTGTTTTAACATGAAATTATATCGATAATTAAGTAAAGATTTCTTAACTTAAGGAACGATAATCATAGTAAGCCAATATTATGAAGAATTATGTGCTTCCCATTCGTTTTGGTATCGCTATTAGTGGTTGTTTGATCGCTTATTTTCTGATTTTGTCCTTATTGGGTCTCCATACCAATATTTTTTATAGTTTGTTCAACGGCGTCATCACCGGTTTCGGCATTTATGAAGCCATTAAATTTTATAAGATTAAAAAGGGCAATGATTTTAACTATGGCAATGGTTTTGTCGCCGGTTTGATCGCAGGAGGGGTAGCTACGCTCATTTTTACTATTTTCTTTGCTTTTTATGCTACGGAATTCAACACCCGTTTTTTAGAGGAACTTTCTACCAAATGGGCCAATGAATATAGGAGTTTTGAGGCCATAGTTTTTTTGGTGGTCGCAGTTATGGGTTTTACAACGACCCTGGTTTTGACCCTATCTTTTATGCAACTATTTAAAACTTCTTTGAATCCCTCGAAAAACAAGGCTAAAAACTTCTAAAAAGCCTTGTAGATTCGCCATTAAGAAGTATATTTGCACCCGCCTTTGGAAAAAATCCCAAGGTTTAATCATTACATTTATTAATACTATGTACGCAATTGTAGAGATGGCAGGGCAGCAATTTAAAGTTGCAAAAGACCAAAAAGTGTACGTTCACCGTTTGCAGACAGAAGAAGGAAAAAAGGTAACTTTTGACAATGTTCTTTTGTTGGACGATGGCAAGAACGTGACTATTGGCGCCCCGGCTGTAGACGGAGCCGCAGTAGAGGCCAAAGTCATTAAACACCTGAGGGGCGATAAGGTAATCGTGTTTCACAAGAAGAGGCGCAAAGGATACAAAAAGAAAAATGGACACCGCCAATCCTTGACCGAGATCGTTATCGAATCCATTGTTGCAAAAGGAGCTAAAAAAGCGGCACCTGCAAAAAATGAAGGGAAACCGGCAACGAAAAAAGCCGAAACCAAGAAAGCAGCTCCAGCAAAAGAGACTGCTAAACCTGCTGAAAAAGCCAGTGCCGACTTAAGTAAAAGTACGGTCGCTGAATTAAAGGAAATGGCAAAAGCCAAAGGAATAGAGGGAATTTCCTCTATGAAGAAAGCTGATTTGATAGCAGCTTTGAGCAAATAAAAATTAACGATAATCTCTAAACGAAGGTTTGGAGCTTAAAATTATATATCATGGCACATAAAAAAGGTGTAGGTAGTTCAAAAAACGGTAGAGAATCGGAATCGAAACGTTTAGGTGTTAAGATTTTTGGAGGTCAGGCCGCCATAGCGGGTAACATTATTGTTAGACAGCGTGGAACAAAGCACAACCCAGGTGAGAATGTGTACTTGGGAAAAGACCATACATTGCATGCACGTGTAGATGGCTTGGTAAAGTTTGAAAAGAAAGCGGGAGGGAAATCTTATGTTTCCATAGAGCCTTTTGAGGCTTAAAATTCCTTTTAGCGATAATTTACGGACCCTCACTCAAAAAGTGAGGGTTTTTTGTTACATGATATCTTTACAACAATTTCTCTATCACTATATGCTACGTATTTATCCTATTGTCATCAATAAATTCAGAACCTTTTCAAAGAGTGCTCCCGTAAAATATCCTTTATGATCTTGATATGATGTTTGGTATGGATTCGCAGAAATTTTTTTGCCTGTGCTTTATTGATCATATCAAAGTAGGGATGCCCACAATTGGCGTTGGCCGCTAATGGTTCAATTTTTTTGAGATTGTTTTTAGCTTCGGACAGAAGTTCATAAAGTTCATTGGTTTCAACATATGATGGGGGAATTACAAATTTTGGAGCTTTAGCCTTTCCCCGTGGTATAATACCGGTGGTAAGAACGAATATCCGGACAAAGTTGATTTTTGATTTGTAATCTTTGGGGTTTGAACGTAGCAGCCCTTCGCAAATAACATTAATTGTTTTTAAACTATGGTACAGATGCCAGATTACATCAACTTTTGAAACGGTATTGCTTTTAACGTCCCTATATTCAAAGTAATCCTCTAATTCTGCGAGTAGTTTGTCCAAAAAGTACCTTTTAATTTGTTTAAACCTTGAATTTCAATAAAACAGGATGCTTCCTGTCGGGAAATTCCTTTGGAGTTCTAAAAACAAAAACCCTTATCATGTTATAAAAAATGATAAGGGTTTTTGTATATGTTCATGTATTTGATCTAGTACCTGTAGTATTCCGGTTTAAAAGGCCCTTCTACCGTAACTCCGATATACTCGGCCTGATCTGGTTTAAGTTCCGTGAGTTCCGCACCCAATCTGGACAAATGCAATTTGGCCACTTTTTCATCCAAATGCTTGGGAAGCATATAGACTTTGTTTTCATAGTTGTCACTATGGTTCCAAAGCTCTATCTGTGCCAGTGTTTGATTGGTAAACGAGTTGCTCATTACAAAACTGGGATGCCCGGTAGCGCAGCCCAAATTGACCAATCGTCCTTCAGCCAAAATAATAAGGTCCTTTCCGTCAATAGTATATTTATCTACTTGTGGTTTTATCTCGTCCTTGGTGTTTCCATAATTGCCATTTAACCAGGCCATGTCTATTTCATTGTCAAAATGACCTATGTTACATACGATTGCCTTGTCTTTTAAGGCTTTAAAATGCTCTCCGCGAATAATATCCTTATTTCCGGTCGTAGTGATTACAATGTCCGCATTCCCGATGACAGTTTCCAGTTTTTTCACTTCAAATCCGTCCATACAGGCCTGCAGGGCACAAATAGGATCTATTTCCGTTACGGTTACTATGGAACCTGCACCCTTAAAGGAAGCGGCCGTTCCCTTGCCTACGTCCCCATAACCGGCGACCACGACCCTTTTCCCGGCCAACATCGTATCCGTAGCCCTACGGATGGCATCTACGGCACTTTCACGACACCCATATTTATTATCAAATTTGGATTTGGTCACGGAATCGTTCACATTAATGGCCGGCATGGGCAACGTGCCTTTCTTTACACGTTCATATAATCTATGGACACCGGTAGTCGTTTCTTCCGAGAGCCCTTTAATACCAGCGGCCAATTCAGGATATTTATCCAAGACCATATTGGTCAGGTCACCACCATCATCCAAAATCATGTTCAACGGCTTACGATCTTCTCCAAAAAACAGGGTTTGTTCAATACACCAATCAAACTCCTCCTCGTTCATTCCCTTCCATGCGTACACGGGAATACCGGCTTCGGCAATAGCTGCGGCGGCCTGGTCCTGCGTGGAAAAAATATTACAGGAACTCCAGGTAACCTCCGCCCCAAGGGCTATCAATGTTTCAATGAGCACGGCCGTTTGTATGGTCATGTGCAGACATCCTGCAATGCGGGCCCCTTTTAAAGGTTGTTCATTTTTATACTCTTCCCGCAGGGCCATTAATCCCGGCATTTCCGCCTCGGCGAGTTCAATCTCTTTTCTTCCCCATGCCCCAAGGTCAATATCTTTTACTTTATAGGGCACATATGGAGTAGTTGTGGTGTTCATATCCTTTTTTCTTTTTACTTTCGTTTATAAGCGCTTGGCTTATTCCAATGCGCTGCAAAGGTACAAATTAAGCAAGGAATCCCATGGCGCTTTACAAAACTATAACAGTAGATAAAAATACGTCCCTGGCCATATGGAAAGTTGAGGAGACGGAAGATTTTTTATCCAAAGGAATCAAATTGAACGACCATTGTCAAAAACGTTACGATGGCATGAAATCCCAACTGCACCGTAGGGCCTTTCTAAGTATTCGGCATTTGCTTGCAACATATGGTTATGTTGATGAAGACCTGTTTTATGACGAGACGGGAAAACCTCATTTGAAGGACGGCAATTTTATATCCATTACCCATTCCCATAATTTTACGGGTATTATTGTTAGTAAGACCGATGAGGTAGGAATAGATATTGAGATGCAGCGGGATAAAATCTTGCGTATAGCCCATAAATTTACACCGTTCGAAGAGTACCGTACTTTAGCCAATACCGATGCCATTGTCCGGAAATTGACTATTGTTTGGGGCGCTAAGGAATCGCTTTACAAAATATACAATAAAGAAGGGCTAAGCTTTTTGCACCATATTAATGTGGCCGATTTTTTCTTTGCGGACCAAAAGACAACAGCGGAAATCCTATATGAAGGGATAACCTCCTCTTATACGATCGATTTTCTGGAATTTGAACGCTTCACCTGTGTATATGCCATAAAAAAATAGTTTAAGGGCTTTTGCCTATGCGATGCACCTGACTTTAAAACCTAAAACTTGATTTTTTTGAATGGACATATCCATAGGACTTATTTTTTCCCAGCTTCAAGATGATTTTGGGCAACACATCATCAACTTTGTTAAAAAAACTCGGGGGATCGGCTTACCATATTCGAAGATTCGCTAAGTACCCAAATATACGGAGGTTATGATGCCATGATAGGGGGCGAATACGGAAAACAAAGACTCCCCTTGAATTAAGGGACATGGGATCGTTGTATCTAAAAATTGTAAAATCCTATAAGAGTGATTGTGAACCCCATTTTTGATTTTTTTCTTGAAGGGTATCAAGATAAGGAACCCTTCATTATTGTTCTGGAAGCCATTGTTTTTGTTACCGGTATTGCCAGTGTTTGGTATGCCAAAAAGGAAAATATCCTAGTATATCCTACAGGATTGGTGGCCACGGTCATTACGGTCTATCTATTTCTAAGAGATGGCCTGTTAGGGGATATGATGATGAATTTCTATTGGTCCGCCATGAGCATTTATGGTTGGTGGAACTGGTCCCGGAAAAAGGACGGTAAAAAAGTTGTTCAAATTTCAAGGACTACGACCAGGGAAAAACAGATCGGTTGGGGGCTTTTTATACTAACGGTTTTAATGAATTATGGGATTTACCGGATATTTGGGTATAATATAGAAATGAGCAATTATATAGATATGCTCACTTCCGGTATCTTTTTTACGGCCATGTGGTATATGGCCTTAAAAAAACTGGAAAATTGGACACTTTGGATTTTTGCCGATATTGTTACCGTCCCACTTTATGCCTATCGTGGTTGGGGCATGCTTTCACTTCAATATCTTATATTTACCGCTTTGGCCGTACAGGGCTATGTCGCATGGAAGAAAAGTATAGACAACAACCTTCAAATATCTTTAAAGTAGTTCTTTTTGGACCGGAATCTACGGGCAAAACAACACTTTCAAAGCAGTTGGCCAGACACTATAATACCGTTTGGGTGCCCGAGTATGCACGGGAGTATCTGCAGGATAAGTGGAACAATAAACGTAAGACGTGCGAACCAAAAGATTTATTGCCCATTGCCGAGGGTCAAATACGATTGGAAAACGAACTCACCAAAAAAGCAACGAATATTCTTGTCTGCGATACCGATCTTTTAGAGACCAAAGTATATTCTGAAGCCTATTATACAGGAAATTGTAACCCTATCCTGGAGAAATACGCCTTGAAAAACAGCTATGACCTTTATCTGCTCACCTATACAGATGTTCCCTGGGAAGCGGATGATCTAAGGGATAAACCTAATGAAAGGGAACGGATGTTCTCCTATTTTAAACGGACACTCGAAAAATACGATCGTAATTTTATTATATTAAAAGGAAATAAAAAGAAACGTTTGCAAAATGCAATAAAACATATAGATAACTTATTAAAAGGATGATGAATTTAACGCAGAAGGATTTCGAACTATTAAAGGAAAAAGGAATAAACAGGGAAAAGGTACAAGGGCAAATAAATACTTTTGAACAAGGCATTCCCTTTGTTGACCTTAAAGACGCCGCAGTTGTGGGGAATGGAATCTGTAGATTCTCCGAACAGGAGGAAAAAGAATTGGTAAGGTTGTTTAATGAAAAACTCCCGAATTTGTCCGTGCTCAAATTTGTTCCCGCCTCCGGTGCGGCTTCCAGAATGTTCAAGGCCCTATTCAATTTTTTACAAGCGTACGACCCAAATAAAGAGACCCTTGATGACTATTTAAAAAGAAGCGATGATACGGCCATAAAGGTATTTGTGGACGGTCTTGAAAACTTTCCGTTTTACAAAAAAGTGAAAAATAAGCAGGAAAAAGAAGCTGAAAACAACGGTGAGGAAGTATATGCCTTTGTAAAGGAACTGTTGGATGAAAATGCACTTAATTATGGTTTTTACCCCAAAGGGTTGCTGCCTTTCCATAAATATGGGGACAATACGGCAACGCCTTTTGAAGAACATTTAAAAGAAGGGGCTTTATATGCAGCTTCCAATGGGAAATCCAGGTTGCATTTTACAATTTCGGAACAGCATGAAACTATGTTCAATACGGAGTTGAAGAAGGTTGGAGATGAGGTTTCAGAAGCTACCGAAACTGCTTTTCATGTAGATTATTCATTCCAAAAACCTTCAACGGATACCATCGCGGTGGACATGAACAATGCCCCGTTCAGAAATTCGGATGGCTCTATATTATTTCGTCCGGGAGGTCATGGCGCATTAATAGAAAACCTTAATGAGCAGGATGCAGATATTATCTTTATAAAGAACATAGATAATGTTGCCGTTATGAAAGATGCCCATACCGTTGCCCAAAGCAAAAAAAATCTGGGCGGAGTTTTACTGCAGGTTCAGGAAAAGGCATTTTCTTTTGCAGCTTCTTTGGATGAAGGCCTGGCAGATGAGCAAAAGATCGATGAAATAGTTCTCTTTTTAAAAGAAAAATTGAATGTGCGGTTTTCGGAGGATTTTGACCGTATTTCAAATGAAGAAAAAATAACCTCCCTTAAAGATAAATTAAATAGACCCATACGCATCTGTGGTATGGTAAAGAACGAAGGAGAACCCGGTGGTGGACCTTTTTGGGTCGTAAATGACAAGGGCGGTGTTTCCCTACAGATCATAGAATCGGCACAGATCGATATGGAGAATGAAAATCAAGTGAAAATACTAAAAAACGCAACACATTTTAACCCTGTGGATTTAGTTTGTGCCGTACGTAATTATAAGGGTGAAAAATACGATCTCCTAGATTTCGTAGACCATAAGCAAGGGTTTATTACCGAAAAAACCAAAGAAGGCCGTGAACTCAAAGCTTTGGAACTGCCCGGACTGTGGAATGGGGCCATGGCTTTTTGGAACACCATTTTCGTTGAGGTCCCTTTGGTGACCTTCAATCCCGTTAAAACGGTAAACGATTTATTGAAACCCTCGCATCAGGCCTAGCGTATAAAAATTCTTTGATATGCTGAAGTGAATATGTCTTTTGGCGAATAAGGGAGCCGTGAATATTCAAGTTTCAATCTGCAAATTCCCCGATCCTTGGGGTGGGGTTTCCTATCGGCCTCTCGTTAAGAAGTCTGGACCGCCTCTTTTGGCAGTTCAGGGTGAGGTAAATACGAAATTTCGGTTTTCGGGCCCGAGGCCAAAAATCGTAAAAATGGATCGGCCGAACATCCGAACGGATTTCTTTTTCGTAAATAAAGGACGATACGGATTATCAATCCTTAAAATTAAAAGAATGAAAAAGTATATAGCGATGGCTATTCTTGCAGTAGGAACGACTTTTACTGCGGAAGCCATGAATGTTTCAAATGAAAATGTCGTAGTAATAGCTGATGATTTTAAAAAAATATCTTCAAAGGAATTAACGCCAGCGGTGATAGAAGAGCTGATAAAGCAATACCCAACTTCCAAATTGGCGCAGGCTTTTAAGAACGATAAAGGGGAATTTAAACTGATTATGGTTTTAAAGAGTGGAACAAGAAGAACGGTATATATTGATTCTTATGGCAATTGGTTGAAAAAGAAGGTGTAAGAACTATTGTCAAATAAGAAAAACTGCGTTTGCAGTTTTTTTTTATGCTAAAAAGTGACTTTTAAAAAATGGGCGTGTCTTATTTAAATGAAAGCGATAGGAATCGTGGAAAGAGGTTAATATCGAACAATGATAAAAGACATGTTGAAATCTATGTTGTTTGGCACGGTAATGATAAGTAGTTGGTTTATAGCTTCCCAAATGATAAAAGGCGATAATGTAAATAGAACAGTGTCAAAAATTACAATAATAGATAACGATGAACAAAATAAAGAAACCTTTGTGGAAACACTAACCATTGACTATGAGGGTAGCACCAAATAACCATGAACTTATAGAAAGACTCCCTTAATTTAGTTAGAATATAAATAATTCGGGTAAAGAGCAATTTTTATCTGGGAAGGGGTTTATAAAAAGCGGTTTTTTTGGTTGGTTGTTGGGGAGTTGCGAGAGCAGCTCCCTTTTTGTGAAAAGTCGAAGGTTTTATGCGTATTTGTTGAAAGAGGGTGTGAGCGACCGATTGGTAATATGAGATGGAATAACTTGTTTGTATCAAGTTGTTTTGGTTTGAAGGGGATAGCATATTGTTGTCCCTTTCAATTTTTAAGATGGTGGTATCATCTATGGTTCGGCCTATGAACAGAATTATCTTCGATAAGTATAGCAGATTGGAAAACGAACTCATTTAAACTTTTTGGGTAAATATGCCGGACTTCGCCTCTTTTACGGAGCGTTTGTAATTACAGTGTGAAATAGGGGTTTCCACAAATGGGGCAGAGCTTTTAGAGCAAGTCTAATAGTAATGGATGTTTTTTTAATATTGTCCTGCATTGCACTCGGAACGAAACTATTTTGAGAAGTTTTTGGGATTTTATGATATTCGCAATGGTAACGATGAAAATAGTGCCGTTTTCGATTTTTGACTAAATTATGGGAAATATATTTATAGCTAGATGAATGAAAAAAATATGCCCTTGCGTTGGGGTATTATCGGTTGCGGTGCGGTGACCGAGATCAAAAGTGGTCCGGCATATCAAAGAACGGATGGCTTTAAAGTTGTTGCCGTAATGCGGCGTAACCCGGAAAAAGTGGAAGATTACGCTAAGCGGCATGGTATTCCAAAATTTTATACCAATGCCGATACGTTAATACAGGATAATGAGATAGATGCGGTTTATATAGCCACTCCGCCCGATTCGCATAAATACTATGCCATTAAAGTCGCTAAATCAGGTAAACCCTGCTGTATAGAAAAGCCTATGGCACCAAACTATACGGATAGTCTTGAGATTTATAAGGCTTTTCAGGAAAAGAATATCCCATTGTTCATAGCGTATTATCGGCGCTCCCTGCCCCGTTTTTTAAAAGTGCGGGAATGGTTGAATTCCAATGAAATTGGAGCGGTACGTCATATAAGGTGGCTTTTGAGCAGGATTTCCGGTCAATTGGATATGTCCGGCGCATATAATTGGCGGACAGATATAAAAGTTGCTCCCGGAGGATATTTTGATGATTTGGCCAGTCATGGTTTGGATTTGTTCATCTTTCTAATGGGAGATATCAAAAGAGCCCATGGCCTTAGTACAAACCAACAAGGGTTCTATTCGGCAAAAGATGCCGTTTCCGGAGTTTGGTTGCATGGTTCGGGAGTTACCGGGGAAGGAAGCTGGAACTTTGGTTGTGATCGCAGGGAGGATAAAGTGGAAATCTATGGAAGTAAGGGAAAGATCAGCTTTTCCGTTTTTGAGGAAGAGGAAATTGTCCTGGAGAATGCAAATGGTATCCAAAGGATTTTTATTGAAAACCCCAAACACGTACAACAATATCATGTTGAAAATTTGGCACATTATTTTTTTGAAGAACGGGAGCATCCATCGACCGGAAAGACGGCGTTGCATACAAGTTGGGTCATGGACAAAATCTTGGGGGCACATTAAGCGGAATAGCCCCTAATTTGAAACACTTACCGTAGAGCCGTTAAATGTAGCGCGATATTCCAACATATCATAATAACGATTGCCATCATCGGGCCTGTTCAGTTGTTGCCCCGTGAACAGGCTATATTGGTAATCTTCACAGGAACACGTGGCCGTCTGGCCATTTAAAGTCATGGTGGAACAATTGTTGGGCGCATGATTGGGGCAACTGGCCTCAAAAGCACGAAATTGGTTAAATCCGGTATTTATGATAAAGACACCACGGGTCCCAACACCATTATTTTCGATCAGGACCGCATTTCCGGTATTGGTCAAGGGGCTGTAAAGGGGGAGGTTCAAATTGGCATCAAACCGGAACCCTATTTCCTGAAGGAATGGATTTCTATTGGTTCCATTACGCTCGCATGATGTTATTAAAATGAGTAAAAATAGGCTTAGTATGCGTTTCATTATGCCATCGGGTTTTATAAGAACATGGACAAAATTGCATAAAAAATATGTATATTTGCGTTAAATCCTCGCTAAAAAGCCTTGTGAACATGGCCTATGCAGAGGATTTCCCCGTTATAAATGACACTATTATGAGCGATGTATCTTACTATACTGCCGAGGGGCTTAAAAAATTAAAGGACGAGTTGAACCATCTTCGTGATATAGAACGTCCAAAAGCTTCACAGGCCATTGCCGAAGCACGGGACAAAGGGGATCTTTCCGAAAATGCCGAATATGATGCGGCTAAAGAAGCACAGGGTCTGTTGGAAATGAAGATATCCAAAATGGAGGCAGTCTTGGCCAATGCCAGGTTAATAGATGAATCCCAGTTGGATACCTCCAAAGTATTGGTCTTATCTACCGTGAAATTAAAGAATCAAAATAACGGTATGGAGATGAAATATACCTTGGTGGCCGAGAGCGAGGCCGATTTAAAATCAGGTAAAATTTCAGTGAGTTCACCTATAGGGAAAGGATTATTGGGTAAAAGTGTGGGCGAAGTAGCGGAAATAACCGTTCCCAACGGCACTTTGAAATTTGATATATTGGAAATTACCCGGGAATAATCAATGATAAGTTGACTCCATTTTTTTAACCTAACTGACCTTAAAAAGCCTATGCCTAGTATATTTACTAAAATAATAAACGGGGAAATCCCTTGCTATAAGGTTGCGGAAGACGATTCTTTTTTGGCTTTTTTGGATATTGACCCAAATGCAAAAGGACATACACTCTGTGTTCCCAAGAAGGAAGTGGATAAAATCATGGATTTGGATGAAAACACGTATTTGGGACTTATGGCATTTGCAAGAAAAGTGGGAATGGCCATTGAACAGGCTGTAGATTGTAAGCGTGTAGGGTTATCCGTTATTGGCTTGGAAGTGCCTCACGTTCATGTGCACCTTATTCCTTTACAAAGTATGGAGAATGCTACTTTTCAGCACAAGGTAAAATTAAGTCCAAAAGAATTTGAAGCTATTGCGGCCCAGATCAGTGCTAAAATTCTATAGTGCCACCTAAGTAAAAATAGATTCCGGTACCTAGCGATACCATAAATAACAATATCAGCATATAGCACAGGAAAGTTGGCTTTGTGGATTTTTTTTCCGGGGTCACGGTTTTTTGATAATAATCGAACATTCGTTCAATATCGTCCGTCCATTTTACGGGGTAGATTATAGAACTACATTTTCTACACACAATTTGATTGATTACCTCATTGGTGGTCTTATGAAAAAAAGCACCATAGCTGTGTTTTTGATAAAAAGTGAGTTTTAGATCCTGATTAAAGCATTCCGGACAATTGTTTTTTAAATCCGCCTCTTTAATGGCCATCAGTTTTTCTTTTGCCATGACTTAATGGGTTATTTTTAAAGATATCTGCATAATAGTGCCCTCTTTGCCCGAGGAAAGGACCTTTATTTTACCTTTATGGTATTCTTCCACGATTCTTTTTACCAGGGATAACCCCAACCCCCAACCTCTTTTTTTAGAGGTGACGCCCGGATTAAAGATAGTGGTAAAATCACGCTTTGAAATCCCATGGCCTGTATCCGCTATAAGGATATTCACGAGTTTTCCATCAGGTACGATCTCAATGGCTATACTGCCTTTTCCCTTCATGGCATCGATGCCATTTTTGACCAAATTTTCAATGGTCCAATTGTACAGGGAACTATTTAACAATACCGGAAGTTTTTCTACTGGGGTAGTAAAGGAAAAATGAATGAGCTTAGAACTCCTTTTTTTCAAATATTCATAGGCGTCCCTGGTCTCCGAAACAATGTCGCTTTCGTTCAATTTGGGTAAGGATCCTATTTTGGAAAAACGTTCTGTAATTGTTTGTAAACGGCAAATATCCTTTTCGATTTCCTTGGTAATGTCGGGATTTATCTTTTCGGTTTTCAGCAATTCGTTCCAACCCAATAAAGATGATAAAGGTGTTCCTATTTGATGTGCGGTCTCCTTTGCCATACCTGCCCATAGTTTATTCTGTTCGGAAGCTTTATTGGTCTTGAACAAGAAATAAATGACCGTACCGAACAAAAAGATGATCAACAAAAGTGCTATGGGATAAAACTTGAGTTTGTTCAAAACTTCTGAATTCCCGTAATAGAGCGTTGCCAGGTGTTCCCCCTGCTGGTCTATGGAAATAGGTGTATTCTCGCTCCTGAATTTTCTGAGCTGTTTTTGAATATAAATAGAATCGGAAGCCAGTTCTTTAGGAATGTTATTGATCCGGATAGAACTGTCCTTATTGATTAGGATCATGGGGGTAGAGGTGTTGTTCTGAAAAACTTTCAAGTGCAAATTCCCCAGGTCAACATCCTCGGCCGATTGTAAAAATTCCGATTGCGCCGTGGCCCAAACCTCCATTTTAAGGCGTTCCTCTTCCTTGAAAGTCTTAAAAAAACTATTGGTATTCCAAAGTATAAGGCTCACCAGAATAAAGGAACCTATGAGAAGAAAAATATTGGAAACCTTATTTTTAGGATTAAAATTCATCCAGTTGTTTTCTAGTATTAAAGATAACCCAAAATGTAGTTAATTGTTGTGTGCTATTTTCTTTGTAGGTTTTATTACCGCCCCATTTTATGTATTTTTGATTTTTATAGTAATGAACTCGTTTAAACGAATTCGATAAGCATATCTAAGATGGAAATAGAAGGAAAAGTAAAATTGATCGGAGAGACCAAAACCTTTGGTAATAATGGTTTTAGAAAACGGGAATTGGTCGTTACCACGGATGAGCAATACCCGCAGCATATCCTTATAGAGTTTGTTCAGGATAAATGCGATTTGTTGAACAACTATACTGTAGGCCAAGATGTGAAAATTGGTATAAATATCAGGGGAAGGGAATGGACCAATCCTCAAGGGGAAGTAAAATATTTTAATTCTATCCAAGGATGGAGAATTGAAAACCTACAGCAGGCGCAACCAGAAGGAATGTCGCCGGTACCACCAATGGAAGCCTTTGAACCTGCGGATAATTTAAATGAAGGAGATCATGATGATCTTCCTTTCTAAAGCACAGGAATATTTTATTTCAACATAATTAGAAACTTAGGAATACGAGACCCGCTTTGGCCGGGTCTTTTTTTTGAATTTTAAGTGCCGGACAAATTTTAGGTTAGCGTACTTTTTTCTAATTTGAAAAGAAAAGAACTTTGGAAAAAGAACAGAGGTACATACGTTTTCTTTCGGACATATTGGAATTCCCGTCCGTGGAGGAAGCAGACCCGGAAGGACTTTTGGCGATAGGGGGCGATCTATCCGCGGAACGATTGTTACTGGCCTACCGGAGCGGTATTTTTCCTTGGTTCAATGATAATTCCCCTATTTTATGGTGGAGTCCGGACCCTCGTATGGTATTGTTTCCCAATAAGATAAAAATATCGAAGAGCATGCGCAAAGTATTGCGTGAAGGGCAATTTAAAATCACAAAAAACACCTGTTTTGAGGAAATCATGGGGCAGTGCGCTTCGGCAAAAAGAAAAGATCAAGATGGCACTTGGATTACGGACGATATGAAAAAGGCATATCTGGGATTGCATGAAAATGGATATGCAAAATCATATGAGGTGTGGGAGGCAGGTGAACTGGTAGGTGGATTGTACGGAATAGATTTAGGACATGTTTTTTGTGGGGAAAGCATGTTCAGTCTAAAAGCCAATGCATCCAAGTTTGCTTTTATCCAATTGGCCAATGAGTTGAGCGAAAAGAAATATAAATTGATCGATTGCCAATTATATACGGACCATCTAGCAAGTCTGGGAGCGGAGGAAATTTCAAGGGTGGCTTTTATGAAATTATTACAGGAAAAGAGCCTGCCCGATCAAGAAAATGGAAGCCCCCCTTTTTAATAAAGCACATGGTCATAATTTGGTGGAAGAGATCGGTGTATATTCAGAAGTTCGCCCTGGGCATTGAACTGGATTTCATGGGCCAAATAACTTCTGCTTTTCTTTCCGGCGACCATAATTTTGTATGTTATGGAAGGAATAATAAGGTTCTGGAAAGTATTTTTTAAGGTATTTTCCAGTGTTTCCTCGGAAGAGGTCGGGTATTGTTGCCATATTTCTTTTAAGCGATATTTTGAAAATGCCTTCTTAACATAACGTTCAATGGCCAAGAATGTTTCTGAAGGAATATCTATGGGTTTGATCAGGATTTCCATATTTCCCAATTTTCCGTTCTCGTCAAACACTGCATTATACCAGAGCCGGTCTTTCTTAAACCTTGCCTCAAAGCTCGATTTAATGCTGTCCGTCTCCTTATAGAATTTTAGTTTTTTTGCGCCTTCCAACTTTTTATCGATCAATTCCAGGGCCGTTTTGGGGAATTGTGATTTTAGAATGCGGTATTTACGCTCATATTTATGTTGTGCGATAGTACAGTGACCGCACAGGAGAAGAATAACGGCAAGGCTTCCAATAGTTATTTTCATTAAAAACGAGTAATGTTTAAACCTGATCGTACCTAAAACAACCCATCTCATGGTCGTTGACCATGCCCGTAGCCTGCATATGGGCATAGACCACTGTACTGCCCATGAATTTAAAGCCTCGTTTTTTTAAATCTTTGCTGATAGTGTCCGACAAAGCAGTATTGGCCGGGGCATCCTTATAATTTTCAAATCGGTTCTTAATAGGTTTGCCATCAACAAACTCCCAGATATAGTTGCTAAAACTCCCAAATTCCTGTTGAATTTCCATAAAGGCCTTTGCGTTTGCCACAGTGGCGTTTATTTTAAGTTTATTGCGCACAATACCGGTGTCCTGTAAGAGTTCGTCAATTTTGGATTGATCGTAGTGGGCTATTTTTTTGTAATCAAAATGATCAAAGGCCTTTCTGAAATTTTCCCTTTTCTTCAAAATTGTTATCCAACTTAACCCGGCCTGAAAACTTTCCAAAATCAAAAATTCAAACAAGGTATTGTCATCTTTTACCGGCGAACCCCATTCCTGGTCGTGATAAGCTTCATATAACGGGTCGCCCACACACCACCCACACCTGTGTTTCTCCATAAGATAAATATTGAATTAAAGGTAATTCAATATTTTAAAATTACGGATACTGCACAAATAGATATTTCCAAGATAATATTGAAAAGGAGCGTCATGGCCATCTTTTAGGGTTGTTAAAATCACTTCAATACCGACCATCGTAAGTTTTTAAGAAAAAAACTACTTAATATGACCAATATCAGTTTTTTGAAACAGCAGATGAGATAATTTTGTGGCGATATATCCTAAATAAAAATGATGAATACAATATTCGAAAACATAAAACAGGAGTTGATCAAAGTAGCTCTGGACAAGGCATATACCTATGGACAATATAGGGATTTGGTCACTAGATTGGCCGAGGAGGGCAAGTCTACCGGGCCAACTCAAACGGAAGCCCTGACCAATTATACGCAATTGAACGATAGGCGTATGAAACGTTGGGACAAGGTATTTAAGGTAGCTTCCCAGATAGTCGATAAAATTTCTAGAATAGATAAAAAAATCACCTGGCTGGTACTTACGGAAAGTTGGTGTGGAGATGCTTCGCCGGCCTTGCCCGTAATGCAAAAGATAGCTGAATTGAATCCCAATATTGATTTTAAGATCGTCCTTCGGGATGAAAATCCGGAGTTGATGAATCAGTTTTTGACCAATGGAGCCATGTCCATTCCCAAATTGATCCAAATAGATACCGTTTCTAAAGAACCGATCGGGGAATGGGGGCCACGCTCAAAAAATGCGACCAAACTCGTTGAAGATTATAAAGCCGAACATGGGACATTAACACCCGAGTTTAAACAAGACCTTCAAGTGTGGTATAATAAGGACAAAGGGCAGAGTGTATTTTCGGATTTATTGGAACTACTTCCCCTGGAATAGGTACGTAATACTTCCTTTTTGTGAAGTTTTGTTGGAAGTATTGAATTTTGCCTTCAGGGCATAAGCAATGGCGTTGTCCACCAGACAACCATTGGAAGTACCGGAGCTTTTTGCATTAAAATGGGCTTCGGTTACGTTTCCGGCCCCGTCTACTTTAATGTTGATAACAACCTTACCACCTTCTATACAGGTGTAAATGGGAGGCGGTAGTCTATGACTTGTCCTATCCACCAATGAATAGGAAATGGAGGTTCTTCTTTCCGCAAGATTATTGGTAAACTCCTGTTTTTGGGCTTCCTTTTCCCCTAACAGTTGTTTTTTTTCTTCGCGTTTTTTGGCCAGTTCCTTTATTCTGGCATCATATTCGGAATCTAAAAGAGTGTCCTCGGACGGTTCCCCTTCACCCATTTCGGCCTTTTCCTGTAGGATTTCCTCCAAAGTCTTTAAGGGTTCCGGGTTGCCATAACTGGGCTTTGCGGTTTCATTAAAGGCCATGTGACTTTTTATGGGGTCGTTCTTGGCCATTTCTTCCAGGAGTTTTTCTTTTTCCTCCATAAGTTCTTCCAAATCTTCTTCCAGAACCATTTCTACAACGTAGTCGTCATCTCCCTCGGATCGTTGTCCTAGATGGATATTGTACAGCACCAATACCATGATCGCCATTGAGAAAATGGTGATGAGCAGGGACAATTGTTGCCGGTTTAAATTCATGGATAGTATAACCTTCTTTTTGTTAAAATATTTCGGGAAATAGGTCGAAATAAAAAGGACTTGCCTTTTATTCGTTCGTATTTCCTAATAGACCGTCCGCATAAATTATAGGGTCTACGGCTATATTTACGTTGTAATCGCCTATTTTGGTTCTTCTTAGTTCGGATAAATGCCCTCCGGATTTCAACGTTTTGCCCAGGTCATGGGCCAAGGATCTTATATAGGTGCCTTTACTACATACCACGCGGAACTTGATTTTAGGCATAGTTATCTGGGTAATTTCAAACTCATGAACGGTAACTTTTCGAGCTTTGATTTCAACCTCTTTGCCTTCCCTTGCGAACTCGTAAAGCCGTTTTCCATCTTTTTTCAATGCCGAGAAAACCGGGGGATATTGTGCTATTTCCCCAACAAAAGTTGAGGCCGCGTCCTGAATCAATGTTTCGGAAATATGGGTTATGGGAAAGGTCTTGTCCACCTCTGTTTCCAAATCATAGGAAGGCGTGGTAGCACCTAAAGTAATGGTACCCGTATATTCCTTTACCTGACCTTGAAATTCAGGAATCTTTTTGGTGAATTTTCCGGTACAGATCAGTAATAGTCCCGTTGCCAGGGGGTCTAGGGTTCCGGCATGACCTATTTTTATTTTTTTTAGCCCGAATTTCTTCCGAATGGCCCATTTTAATTTATTTACCGCCTGAAACGAGGACCACCCCAGAGGTTTGTCGATCAAAAGTAATTGACCGTTTAAATAATCTTGTTTGGTCAAATTTGGCATAATTCAAATAACGGTCAAGAATTAAAAAATCCATAACTTATGGCGATCAATCCTACTATAAGGCAATAAATGGCAAAATAGGTAAGCTTGCTTTTACGTACCAATTGGATCATCCAGGTACAGGCGGCCAAACCGGCGAGAAAAGCGGCTAAAAATCCAACCCCCATGGCGAGGTTATTTTCACCTGAAAAAGTGAGGTCGCCACTTAGCAGGTCCTTGGCTATTTTTCCAAAGATCAAAGGCACGACCATTAAAAAAGAAAATCGGGCCGCTTTAGATTTATCAACGCCCAAGAGTACCGATGTGGATATGGTGGCCCCACTTCTGGAAATACCCGGCAGCATGGCAATGGCCTGTGAAATGCCAACTATAAATGCGTTGCCGAAACTTACTTTTTTTTCGGTATCCTTGGCTTTATCGGCAAAATAAAGCAGTACCGCAGTAATCAACAACATAAACCCTACAAAGCGGATATTACCTCCAAAAAAGGCTTCCAATTGCGCTTCAAAGAACAAACCTATCAAAACAGCAGGAAGCATAGAAACAATGATCTTTAATGAAAATTGGGACTCCTTGTTCCATTTAAACCGCAATAGGCCTTGAATAATTTCCCAAACATCTTTTCGGAATACGACTATAGTGCTCAAAGCTGTCGCAAAATGAAGTACTACGGTAAATAAGAGGCTTTCCTCGGGAACGGAATTATCTCCCAAAATAGCTTTTCCCAATTCTAAATGTCCGCTGGAAGAAACCGGAAGGAATTCGGTCAACCCCTGGATAATGCCAAGGATAATCGCATCAAGTGTATCCACTTAGTTCTTTTTTTTATGGGGGTTCAATAAAATGGCGTAAATCTCTATTCCCAATCCTATAAGTACCAGGGTAGGTGCCAGGCGAATACGTCTAAAATTATATATTTCGGGATTGAATACGTTGGGGTCATCACTTCCGCCACCGCTCATCAATATAAATCCCAATGCAATACAGGCAATACCGATGAACATAAACAGATAATTTTTCTTTTGAAAAATAAACTCTTGTTTAGGTACTTGCTCAACTTTGTTCTTTTTGCTCATGGCACAAATTTATAAAAAAGAAACTCGTTTGAAATAAACGGTTTGGGGTTGAATATCGCAAAAGCGAAATGTCCCTAAATCTAATAGTACAATTCGTCCGTTCTTAAGTTAAGGAACCGTTGTGTGGCAAAATAGGTACTTATAAAGGAAATAAGGATGCCCAATAGAAATATGCCCGCAAGCAGGGCGATTAGCATATAGGGCTCTTCCAAAAGTTCCAAATCCTGAAAATTGGTGTGGACGTAATAAATGACGCCTCCAATGGCCATCAGGGCCAAGAGTGCCCCTAACATGCCTAATTTTATATTCTGCCAAACAAAAGGTCTCCTGATAAAAGTTTTGGTAGCACCCACCATTTGCATGGTCTTAATAATAAAACGTTTGGAATAGATAGAAAGGCGAATGGAACTATTGATCAACAAGACCGCTATAAAAGTAAATAT
The DNA here is from genome assembly GCF_047345125.1 of Maribacter spongiae. NCBI lineage: Bacteria > Pseudomonadati > Bacteroidota > Flavobacteriia > Flavobacteriales > Flavobacteriaceae > Maribacter > Maribacter spongiae. The sequence goes on from NZ_JBLFEQ010000001.1 coordinate 217,074, forward strand.
GGCACTTGCCACCAAAATCCAAAATCCTATTTTTTCAACGCTATTGGCAACCATACGCACGAGCACTTTATCATAACTTACCTCGTCCACATAACTTTTTTCGGAAAGATCGGCGGCAATTTCAGTTACTTTTTCGGCCGTGACAAAATCGGCCTTCAGCTTTACATCAATGGAATTTTTTAAGGGGTTGTATCCCAGGTAGTCTACAAAATCCTCCCCTATTTCTTTGCTATGTGTAGCTGCTGCCTCCTCTTTGGAAACATAAGTGGCGGATTTTGTGTAATCGGACATGGCCAAGGTCTTTTTCAATTGATCCACTTCTATTTCCTTGGTTCCTTCCTTTAAAAAGATAGATATGGTAATCCGCTCTTTGGAGCGGTCCGCCATTTTTTTGGTGTTGAGTACCAAAAGACCCAATATGCCCAGTAGAAATAAGACCAAAGCAATACTGAGCACCACTGAAAAATAAGAAGATATCAGCTTTCGTTTTTGATAGTTTTCAAAAGAGTTGCTCATAAAAGGTAATCAATATGTAAAAATAGGAAAGTAAATTGAATAAACTTATTTTTGCCGGGAACAGATAAGACCTGTCAAGTTTCATTTACTGAGCTTCCTGAAAATGGGTTCAGGATGAATATTTCCGAATTATACCGGACAGGTCCAATACATGAGGATATGCAATACAATTTCAATGAAATTGAGGCCAAATGGCAGAAATATTGGGCAGAAAACCAAACGTTTAAGGCCGAGAACAATTCTGATAAAAAGAAGTTCTATGTGTTGGATATGTTCCCCTATCCTTCGGGAGCGGGATTGCACGTTGGGCATCCATTGGGATATATTGCCAGTGATATTTATGCACGTTATAAAAGACATAAGGGATTTAATGTACTCCATCCGCAAGGATATGACTCCTTTGGGCTGCCTGCCGAACAGTATGCCATACAAACAGGGCAGCATCCGGCGGTTACGACGGAAGAAAACATAAGGACCTATCGCCGCCAATTGGATCAAATAGGGTTTTCTTTTGATTGGAGCAGGGAACTCCGCACTTCAGATCCAAAATATTACAAATGGACACAATGGGTCTTTATCCAATTGTTCAGTTCTTGGTACAATAAGGATTCCGATAAGGCGGAGGATATTGATGGATTGATTTCCATTTTTGAAAAAAATGGGAATGTAGGAGTAAATGCGGTATGTGATGATGATGTCCGCCAGTTTTCGGCAGGAGATTGGAAGGGATATGGCGATAAGGAAAAACAACGGATATTGTTAAAATACCGTTTGACGTATTTGGCGGAAAGTGAAGTAAACTGGTGTCCCGCATTGGGTACGGTCTTGGCCAATGATGAAATTGTAAACGGAGTTTCCGAGCGGGGAGGGCATCCGGTCGTTCGAAAGAAAATGACGCAATGGAGCATGCGCATTACCGCTTATGCCCAACGTTTATTGGACGGTTTGGAAAAAATTGATTGGCCGCAGCCCTTAAAGGATTCCCAGACCAATTGGATCGGTAGAAGTGAGGGGGCTGAAGTAGAGTTTAGAGTTCAGGGTTCAGAGTTCAGAATTTCTGTTTTTACGACAAGACCCGATACCATTTTTGGTGTTTCCTTTATGACCTTGGCACCGGAACATGAATTGGTGTCCAAGATTACTACACTGGAACAAAAAGCCGAGGTAGAGGCCTATGTGGAAGCCACCGCCAAACGTTCCGAACGTGATCGTATGGCCGATGTAAAGACTATTTCGGGTGTATTTACGGGAGCTTATGCGGAACATCCATTTACCAAAGAACCTATTCCTATCTGGATCGGGGACTATGTATTGGCCGGTTACGGTACTGGGGCGGTAATGTCCGTTCCCTGTGGCGATCAGCGCGATCATGATTTTGCCAAACATTTTAATATTCCCGTTCCCAATATTTTTGAGGGCGTGGATATTTCCGAGGAAGCTTTTTCGGATAAAACTACTACGATCATTGCCAATTCCGATTTCCTGAACGGACTATCCTATAAGGAAGCTACCGGAAAGGCAATAGACGCCCTGGAAGAACTGGGGCAAGGCGAAGGAAAAATCAACTACCGTTTGCGGGATGCCGTTTTTAGCCGCCAACGTTACTGGGGAGAGCCCTTCCCCGTGTATTATGATGCGGACGGTATGCCACAGATGTTGAATCAAAAGTTTCTCCCCTTGGAATTGCCCGAAGTGGATAAATACCTGCCTACCGAAACCGGTGAACCCCCTCTTGGAAATGCAAAAAAATGGCACTGGTTGCAGTATGGGGACAAAGGTAGCGTGGTTTCCGAGGAAGAATATAACAATTCCTCTCCCACAGGGAGGTTAGGAGGAGCTTTGGAATTGAACACCATGCCGGGTTGGGCTGGCAGCTCCCAGTATTTTAACCGGTATATGGATCCGCACAATGAAGAGGCGATATTCTCTCCAGAAGCCATTAATTATTGGCAGGATGTGGATTTGTACATTGGCGGTAGCGAACATGCCACAGGACATTTATTATATGCCCGTTTTTGGCAGAAATTTATGTTCGATAAAGGCTTGGTTCCCAAAGATGAGTTTGCCAAAAAATTGATCAATCAGGGGATGATTACGGGGACGAGTGCCATTGTTTATAGAATTAGTGGAGAGAATAAATTTGTTTCCAAGGCGCTTAAAGAGAATTATGATGTTGAAGAGTTGCGAATAGATGTTGGATTGATAAATACTTCTGATGAAGTTGATGTTGAGCAGCTAAAACTATGGCAACCTCAATATGCAAATGCTGAATTTCTTTTAGAAGATGGCAAATATATAGTTGGTCGGGAAGTTGAAAAAATGTCGAAACGCTGGTATAATGTTGTGAATCCAGATAATATTTGCGAGGAGTACGGGGCGGACAGTTTGCGTTTGTACGAGATGTTTCTGGGGCCCTTGGAGCAATCCAAACCCTGGAACACGGCAGGGATTACCGGCGTGCATTCTTTTTTGAAAAAACTGTGGAGGTTATACCATACCGGTCCGGACAATACTTTTTACATAACCGATATTCCTGTCTCGGAAGAACCGGAAGGAGCCAAAACGCTTCATAAAACCATTAAAAAAGTAGCGGAAGACATTAAGAACTTTAGTTTTAACACTTCGGTTTCAACCTTTATGATCTGTGTAAATGAACTGACGGCCCAAAAATGTACCAGCAGGACAATTTTGGAACCTTTGGCAATTTTAATATCGCCCTATGCACCACATATCGCAGAAGAACTTTGGGAGAAAATGGGGCATTCGGAATCTATTGCCACGGCATCTTATCCAAAATTCGAGGAAAAATATTTGATTGAAAGTAACAAGGAATACCCCATTTCCTTTAACGGGAAGATGCGGTTTAAGCTGGACTTGCCATTGGATATGGACAAAGAAGCCATAGAAGCGGCCGTTATGGCCCATGAAAAGACCCAACAGCAATTACAAGGGCGTACTCCCAAAAAAATAATCGTGGTTCCCGGAAAGATCGTGAATATAGTAGGGTAAGCCCCTTTTACATTCATTTAAGATAAAAATAATTTTCCCTTAAATACAGGAAATGTTATATGTTCTTTTTTAGCACCCGGATAGTAATCCGAATTGGAGGTGCTTTTTTGTATAGTACCTTAGCATATAAAATATAAAACCATGCCGACCATAGAAATTTTAGGCCTAGTCGCGGCCGTGCTTACTACATCATCCTTCGTGCCCCAAATGTATAAGACGTGGAAGGAAAAATCAACCAAGGATATTTCCATGTCCATGTATTCCGTGATGTTTATCGGGGTGGTATTATGGTTGACTTATGGTATTTTAATTGATAGTCTTCCGGTTATTTTGGCGAACATCATTACGGCCCTGCTTATTTTTACGATGCTGGTCATGAAATTAAGGTATAAATAGTTTCTTCGGCTCTAAGAACCCGACTTCAACAAGCTGCTAAAATGGCAGTGGATTTGCCAAAGCGTGTATAAACCTTTAAATGGCGGGATTTTTGTACTTTGATTATAAGATTCCAAAAACAGTGGGAATCTTAGTATCTTTAAGTTAAAATTAAAAATGGTAAGGTTATGATGGGATATTATATATTAATTGGGGCAATTGCTTTGGTGAGTTGGGTGGTGAGCAACCGATTAAAAAGTAAATTCAAGCACTATTCCAAAGTCCATTTACAGAACGGGATGAGTGGTGCGGAAATTGCAGAGAAAATGCTGGCCGACCACGGTATCAGGGATGTAAAAGTGATTTCTACGCCCGGAATGCTCACAGATCACTACAATCCAAAAAATAAAACGGTTAACCTTAGCGAAGGGGTCTATAGTCAACGAAATGCAGCGGCAGCGGCCGTTGCGGCCCATGAATGTGGACATGCCGTACAACATGCACAAGCGTACGAGTGGCTCACCATGCGTTCTAAATTAGTGCCCGTAGTCAGTGTTACATCAGGAATGTCCACCTGGATAGTGTTCGGTGGTTTGGCACTTGGTGCGGCTGCCGGTATCGGTTTAGGCTATTGGGTGGCCGTTGCCGGATTGGTAATGATGGCCGCGGCAACGTTGTTCAGTTTTATTACATTGCCTGTAGAATACGATGCGAGTAATAGGGCCTTAGCTTGGTTAAAGCAGAAAAATGTAGTGACACAACAAGAATACAAAGGATCTGAAGATGCTTTAAAGTGGGCGGCAAGAACCTATTTGGTAGCGGCCATCGGTTCTTTGGCGACCCTTGTATATTGGGGACTTCAGGTTTTTGGCGGCCGGGACTAATTTTATGTCTTTTTAAATAAGATTGGGCCCCTATACATATAGGTGCCCCCTTTATTTTAAAAGCTAAGACCGTACGCCAAGAGTACATATTTGTGATTTTTGGCCAAAGGACTTTCGGTACTGTTGTACCGGATTCCTAATTTATAATTGTTACGCCCATAGCGATGAAAAAAATCGACCCCTAATCTATAAAGGGCATTTTCCGCTTCGGTCGTGAAAATGGAATCGTCACCAAAGAGATTTCCCTCAATTAATCCATTATAGAATACCCTTCTATACGAAAAATGCAGGGCGAAATAGATTTCCCTGTCCGTACTGCCCAACTGATCATAGGCAATGGTCTTATTTGTCTCATTTCTTCTTCCAAAATAAAAGATAGCCTCCGGTTCTATGTAGATATCCCGTGTACCCAAGGCCAGATTTGGTTTAAAAGCAAACCTAACGCCAAAAGGTACTGGAACGAGTTCCCATTCTTTTACATAATTAGTGTACAGGTTTGCGTGAAAGCTGTCCGCAAGTTCATCGGTCCATAATGGCGAATCCGATATGGCTATAAGGCGATGGTACCAACGTTGAAATCCACCGGCACCCGAGTTCGGACCTGCCAGACCCAATGCCATATTGATTTGAAAAAGTTGATGTTCCCCGGCCGTGGACCATGAAAAGGTAAAACCGGTAAAACCGGCATAGGGCCTGTCAAAATTAGATGAATTGGCAGATTGTGTTTGGGATGGGGTAAAAACTTCTTGGCTTAGGGAAAGAGCAATTTGTTCATGGCTATTTTGGAACAAACCCTTTTCCAGACGTTTGCGATAAGTGAGAAAAAGTCCGGATGTATAGTATTTATCCGTTAATAAAAAGAAATCATTATCGTGCCTGAGTTCAATTTGTTGGGTGAGTGGAGCCGTAATCTGTTTTGTTTGGGAAATTGCGGTATCTACAGAAAACGACAACCATAATAAAAGACCCCAAAAATAGCATGGGTTGTGCAACATATGCATGCTTGGTCGTTAAATGGTTATCTGCCTATCAATTTGTTGCGCCAATGAAATAAAAGTCTCCGTGCGGGAAATGCCTTCTATTTGTTGGATTTCCCTATTCAATACTTGCATTAGATGCTCATTGTCGCGGCAAAGTATTTTAATCAAGATAGACCAATTGCCCGTAGTATAATGGCATTCCAAAACTTCGGGGATTTTTTCAAGTTGCTTCACGGCCGCCGGATTGCTCATGGCTTTGTCCAAATAAATACCGATATAGGCCATAGTGGTATAACCCATTACTTTTGGGTCGATAACAAATTTGGAACCTGCCAAAAGACCGGAAGCTTCCAGTTTTCTAAGACGTTGATGAATGGCGGCACCAGATATACCAATGCTTCGGGCAATTTCTAAAACAGGTTTTCGGGCATCTGACATTAAGAACCTTAGAATTTTCTTGTCAATACCATCAATTTTGACTTTTTCATTACCAGATTTCATAATATGCATTTCAAATGAGAAGTAAAAATAGAGATTAATTGTTAAATTGATTTTGAAACAACCCGTTTTGAGGTGAGATGCAAGTTCCTGATAAACTTTTTTGAGTGTTTTGCTACGGTTCGGTATTGAAACCTGAAACCAACGGAATACCATATCTGATTTGGAACGATACTTTTCATAGGCCTAATGTAATATTGACAGGCTCCCGGTTTTTTAGACGAAAAGAGTTTCTTTTTATTGGTAGGGAAGCTTGGCTATGAGAGATTTTAACCCGTAACCGAATCCGGATCGTAACCCAAATAGGGAACCTCGAACTCCTTAAAACGGATACCATAGTTTTTAAGCTCCGATAAAATTGGTTCGTAGATTTCCTTAGAAATAGGAATCTGTACGCCCGGGGCGGTAATTTTCCCATTTAGGATAAGTAAAGTGGCTATGGCTACAGGCAATCCTACTGTTTTGGACATTGCCGTATGTACCCTGTCCTTGCCTATTACAACGGTGTTGGAATCTATTTGTTTCTTTTTGCCATTGATCTCATAACCAAATTTATGATACATGACGATCATATCCTTTTCATTGGGTTTAAGTGTCCAACTGTCCTCTAATATTTTTTGGAGTATTTGGGCGGGAGTGGCATTTTTAAGGTTTATTATTTTGGTGTCATCGAATAAATCCAACTCCTTAAGTTTTTCCCACATGATATCATCCTGATCGATCTTGAGGTAATGGCGCAGTTTAAGCTCAACGGAATCTGTACGGGAATAGGGCAGGAACAGATTTACAAATTCCCGATAGCTCATATGTTCCGAATTTTCGACCGTATAACTATCGTCCGTCATGCCCAGTTCTACGAACATGTTCCAAGCTTTTGAAAAACCTACCCGTCGCATAGTGCCCCTGTAAATGGTAAGTGCATCCTGTAGGCCATAAGCCTCTCTGTAGTTGAGCGAGTCTCTGTTGGCATAGCCTTCAAACTTTCCGTAGCCTTCTATTTCAAAAAATTCGGTACGCCTAAAAAGTTTGTGATAGGGAATGTATTTATAAGTGCCTTCCTGAATAAATTTAGCGGTACCGCCTTGACCTGCTATAACTACGTTTCTGGGATTCCATGTAAACTTATAATTCCAAAGGTTATGATCGGATTCCGGGGCGACCAACCCCCCCGTAAATGACTCGAACAATACTATTTTACCACCTTTCTCCCTTATACCATCAATAACCTGCATGGCACTCATGTGATCTATTCCGGGGTCAAGACCTATTTCGTTCATAAATACAAGTCCGCTTTCTTTCACCTTATTTTCCAGAACTTTTATTTCTGGGCTTACATAGGAAGCCGTGACCAAATGCTTTTTATAAACAATGCAGTCCTTGGCAACTTTTAGGTGAAACTGTGCTGGTAACATGGAAACAACGATATCTGAAGCCTTGATCGCTTTTTTTCTTTCGCTTTCATTAAATATATCCAACAAGATGACTTTGCATAGAGGATGTTCTGAAATGGCCTTGGGAACAGTATTGGGGTTTAGGTCGCCCACGGTAAGATATAGGTTTTCTGAGCGTGCCTTCCCTAAAAAATAATCCAACAGGTAAGAGGTGGATTTGCCGGCTCCTATTACAAGTATTTTTCGCTGCATGGGATTGCTTATTTTTGTAGGTAACGAAAGACCAAGATATCAAATTGTTATATATGCAAAAAAACATCATTATTAAGTTATGAACAAAACAATTTATATTGCGGCTACGGTTTTGGGAACCTTGGCGGTACTGTTCGGGGCCTTTGGCGCACATGGGTTGGAAAAGCTCGTAACTCCCAAAGCTGTAGAGAGTTTTGAAACAGGGGTACGATACCAGATATACCATGCTTTCTTCTTGTTTATTCTAGGGTTGTTGCCAAACCTTTCCACAAAACAAAAAAAGATCGTTTATAGCCTCATTTTAACAGGTATTATTTTGTTCTCGTTTTCCATTTATCTTTTGGCCCTGAATTCCCTCATAGAGGTCGATTTTAGGAAAATTGCTTTTTTAACGCCCTTGGGAGGAAGCTTATTGATTGCTGGGTGGACTACCCTGGGATATCATCTGGTGCGGTCTAAAATTGATTATTAAATCCTTTTTTATAAGGCTTTGTAATTTGAATTTATCATAAATGACTATTTAATTTTATCGATTTCGTAATATTATTGTCATTTATTGATAAAATAATAATGAATTGTAAATCCCCAATGAGAATTTTTTGCAAATTTTTTGAGAACGATGGGGATTTCATATTTCTGCCGTAAATAGCGTGAATTCAGTAAGTAAGCTGAGAAGACGGTATATAATTTTAATAGCTTTGCAGCAACAAAAAATATATCATGGATAGTTCTACCAAGATTGCCAAGACGGTTTCGTTGAAAAATTATGGAATAGACCATAATAATATTCATTATCAATTAAGTCCAAAAGAACTTCAAGAGTTTACGGTAGAGAGTTGTATGGGGATAGAGACTGCCAATGGGACGCTTGCGGTAAATACCGGTGAATTTACGGGGAGGTCGCCCATGGATCGTTTTATTGTGAAGGATGCTGTTACAGAAGATAAGATTTGGTGGGGGGATATCAACATTCCTTTTGATAGCGATGCATTTGATGCACTTTATGAAAAGGTGATTGCCTATCTTAATACGAAGGAACTGTTTGTAAGGGACAGTTACGCTTGTGCAGATCCGGACTACAAACTCAATATTCGGATAGTGAATGAATATCCTTGGTCCAATATGTTTTCTTACAATATGTTTCTACGGCCTACGGAGAAAGAATTGCAAAATTTTGAACCCGAATGGACGGTGGTAAACGCTCCTGGATTTATGGCCGATGCAAAGGTTGACGGTACGCGGCAACATAATTTCGCCATTCTTAACTTTTCCCGAAAAATTGCTTTAATAGGAGGTACGGGTTACACCGGTGAAATTAAAAAAGGAATTTTTTCGGCCCTTAACTTTATCCTGCCCGTTTATAAAAACACCTTGCCCATGCATTGTTCGGCCAATGTAGGAGAAGGTGGGGATACGGCCATCTTTTTTGGCCTCTCCGGAACAGGGAAAACTACATTGTCAACAGACCCCAATAGAAGGCTTATCGGGGATGATGAGCATGGTTGGACGGCAAAAAACACTGTTTTTAATTTTGAAGGCGGATGTTATGCCAAGGTAATCAACCTATCAAAAGAGCAGGAGCCAGAAATTTATGGTGCCATAAAACCGGGCGCTATTCTGGAGAACGTAATTTTGGATAATTCCGGGAATGTTGACTTTGCAGATACTTCCATTACCCAAAACACCAGGGTCAGTTACCCTATTTATCATATTGATAATATTCAGGAACCGTCCATAGGAAAAAATGTAAAAAATATTTTCTTTTTGACCGCGGATGCCTTTGGGGTATTGCCTCCCATATCCAAATTGACCCCGAGTCAGGCCGCATATCATTTCATCTCTGGATATACGGCCAAAGTGGCCGGTACGGAGGCTGGTGTAGTAGAACCACAACCTTCTTTCTCGGCTTGCTTTGGTGCTCCTTTTATGCCGCTGCATCCTACCGAATATGCTGAAATGCTGAGTAAAAAGATGAAGGAATCCGGTGTTGATGTCTGGCTGGTAAATACTGGATGGACCGGTGGTCCTTATGGCATAGGTACACGAATGAAATTAAAATATACAAGGGCAATGATCAGTGCCGCACTGAGCGGAACATTAGGTTTGTATTCCTATGATAACTATCATATCCATTCTGTTTTTGGAGTGGCCCAGCCCAGGGAATGTCCCGGGGTTCCTACCAGTGTTTTAAGCCCACGGGCCACCTGGAACAATGATGATAAGTATTATAAGACCGCTTTTAAACTTTCCAATGCGTTTCGTGAGAACTTTAAAAAGTTTGAGAAATACGCCAGTGAGGAAATCAGGCGAGGCGGCCCACAACGGTATGCTTTTTAATAAAAATGCCCAATCGTTAGATTGGGCATTTTTTATTTTATTGTTCGAAAAACCTATTTGTTTACACTGGTAATATATTTCTGCAAGGCCATGGTCATAGACGGTGTTTCAGGGGTCGGGGCCTTGATGTCTATTCGCAAACCGGCATCTGTGGCAGCATTGACGGTGCTATTGCCAAAAACCGCTATTCTGGTATCGTTTTGTTTAAAATCGGGAAAATTCTGAAGTAACGATTCTATCCCCGAAGGACTAAAAAAGACCAAAACATCATAATATACGTTCCGTAAGTCCGAAAGATCACTGATAACCGTTTTGTAGAAAATTCCTCTTTTCCAAGAAATAGTAAGGCCATCCAATGTTTCCGGTACTTGGGGTTTTAATACGTCCGATGAGGGGAGCAAAAATTCCTCGCCCTTATATTTTTTTATCAAAGGTATCAAATCCGAAAAAAGCCGTTTCCCGACATAGATTTTTCTTTTCCTGTAGACCACGTATTTTTGAAGGTAGTACGCTACTGCTTCGGACTGGCAGAAATACTTCATGGTATCCGGTACCTTAAATCGCATTTCTTCGGCCAACCTAAAATAATGATCAACGGCATTTCTACTTGTAAGGATGATTGCAGTATAGTCTTTTAAGTCTATTTTCTGTATTCGAACATCCTTGGCATCCACTCCTTCCACATGAATGAAAGGCCTAAAATCTACCTTAACCTTTTCCTTATCAATAAGTTTAGAATAGGGAGAATTTTCCATTTTTGGCTCCGGCTGGGAAACCAAAATCGTCTTTACCTTCATATTAATGAACTATTTTAGAAAGTTTCCCACAATAATCAGCGGTGCTATTTCGAGTGCGCAAAGGTACAAAATAAAATAGAAAAAATAGTTCATCACAAATTTTTGATAATTCTTAATCACTGTTACCCAACCAATAACATTGACTATTATAAATAGAAGAAAAGCCACTAAAGTTACAATTTTGGAGTGCACAAGAACATAGGTCAAAATAATGTTGGCAATGAACAATACAATACCTCCATAATTCAAATAAGAAATTTTTTTAAAAATGAGTTCGCTGAAAATTTGGGAAGAACCAAAAATAAAACCATTGCCCAATTGAAAAAAGCCTTTAAGACAAATAAACAAAAAAAGACCTAAAAGAATCATGGGGAACAGAAATAGATGATCTTGGTCTTCCATCCCCACAAAGGCACGACGGGCCAGGAATATGAACAAGGAAGAATTAAGTAATTGAAAAATGGTAAAAAAGATATGGAACCAATTAAAAAGCTTTTCCTTCTTATTGTACATAAAAATGTACTTATTGTTAAGCGGTAAAATTATAAAGTTTAAAAAGCGGGGATAAAAAAAAAGCTTGGCCAAAAGAACAAAAAGCAAGCTGCCGAAAATGATCAGTGTAATCCAATCCGATGTATATGTCGCTCTTGCAATAGGGTCCATTAATTAAGCGGTATTGGTTTCCCGTTAAGACCAAAATACAGATTGTTTTCGGAAATGACTATTCTAAAGTTGGCCAGATTTTCTTTTTTGGATGAAGGAAGGGTAATGCTCAAACCAATGGAATCTTTTGCTTTTAGATAGTTGATGTCCTTTGAATTTGGAATGGCGGTTATTGAGCGTATGTCCCGTGGTTTTCTATAGGCGTCCAAATAGGCTATGGCAAATTGGAGCTCTTTCATGGGGATATCAAAATTATAGGGATTATAGACCTTAAAATCCAACGATTGTCCAATGGTAATAGGAGATACTTGCCCAGTAAGGGTACATTCTAAATTACGATAAGATTTAAAATCATCAATAAACTTTCCATAAAATGTACTGCCGTCCGTTTTTGTATAGCTAAAGGGGCCACTTTTCATGTATTTAGAGATATAGAGTATTTTTTTGCCCCTTACCTGTTCTTCCGAACCGTCAATGGTATATTGATTTTTTCTGTATTGCACATTATTCAGTGAGAATGATGTCTTTCCACCAGAATAAAAGGCATACATGGGGGCTCTCCTGTATGAATTTTCAAATACTACAGGAATTGCCCCTGCCTTATCCGCTACTTTTTTGACCCAATCCTTATTGCCATGACTTTCATAATAGAAATTGAACAGAAGGGGCTGATAAATCAAACCGGCCCTTAAGTAGAGCATAAGAATAATATTTATTGTCCCAAGCCTATAGATCCACTTTAAGCTTTGTTTGTGTCGCAACATAAAATTAAAGGCAATAATGGCCAGGGGAATAGAAATAACGACTACCCATTGTGTTTGTATCCTCCTGTTAAAGCTGGAAACAAAAAAGAAAAGTATGATCCCGTACGTTAGAAAGAGAAGTGCCCTGGTGAACAACTCTTTGGATCTGGTTTTAATCAGGGCATAATATATAAAAGGGAAAGTAAGTCCAAAAAGTGCTATCAGGTTTACAAAAAAGCCCAGAGTGTATTTTTCAAAGCTATAGGCTCCGTTGGGCCTTTCGTACAGGTGATATTTGATAGAGACAAAATCATTTGCATAAAGCCAGTAAAAATGGGGTATGTAGCATAGTAACGCCGTACATACCGCTAACCATGCATATTTGTTCTTTACCAGGTTCAGGTTGGACAACAGTACAAATAAAATAACCAACACGGCGTGGTACTTACTGTACATAAGTGCAGCCATTATTACGCCCAACGCTATTGCCAACAACAATGTGGGTTTTTCAATAAAGCGTTTATAGCTCAGTAAAAAACAGGAAGTAAAAAATAATAAGGGGGTGTCCGGTAAGGTGAAAAAACCATATGCATTAAGAAGGGTCATGGAAAAGACCAGCACAAAAAAATGAGGGATATATTCATTTTTTCTGGGATTGTCTATGAGCGACCAAAGTATAATCACATTTCCCGCGGAAAGTAAACAACCGATAAACCTAACTCCCAGTTCCCCGTTAAAAAAGAGTGCGCTTATCTTAATGAGCAGCGCTACCATGGGAGGGTGGTCAAAATACCCCCACGCCATGTTTTGGCTATAGTACCAGTAATAGGCCTCGTCAAAAATAAGCTCGGTAAAAGAGGCCTGGATCAGGTTGAATACCAAAAAAACAGTAAGGAAATAAAAGAAAGGTTTGGGAATTTTTTCTAACATTCGTTGGCTTTGCTTGGGCAAAATTACAAATTCTAAGGATTAATCTATTTTAAAAAAAATCATAAACAGGGGATACCCGTTTTAACACCGTGATGAAAACATTACTTTTGTGCAAACAGGCTAATTTTTATGTCCAACAGCATTGTTATTATTCCAACGTACAATGAAATTGAAAACGTTGAAGCTATCATTAGAGCGGTTTTTGATTTACGGAAAGATTTTCATGTGCTTATAGTGGATGACAATTCACCGGACGGAACGGGGGATTGCGTCAGGAAATTACAGAACGAATTTAAGAACAGACTCTTTTTGGAAACCCGTACGGAAAAATCCGGCCTTGGAACGGCATATATACACGGTTTTAAATGGGCCATAGCCAGAAAATACGACTATATATTTGAAATGGATGCGGACTTTTCGCATAACCCAACAGATTTGCCGAGACTGCATAAAGCATGTGAAAATGGTGCGGACATGTCTATTGGATCCAGGTATAAGAAAGGGGTTAATGTAGTTGATTGGCCTTTGTATAGGGTGCTTTTATCTTATGGAGCATCATTTTATGTCAAGATAATTACGGGAATGCGGGTACATGATCCTACGGCAGGTTTTGTTTGTTATAAGAGGCATGTATTGGAAAATATAAATTTGGACTCGGTTCGTTTTGTAGGCTATGCTTTCCAGATAGAAATGAAGTTTAGGACGTATTTGAAAAAATACAGGATAGAGGAGATTTCCATCATTTTTAGAGATCGGATAAGGGGCAAGTCTAAAATGAGCTCTTCCATAATAAGCGAAGCCGTATGGGGCGTATTCGTTATGAAACTTCGTAGTCTTTTTCTAAGAAATAAATTTTAGGATGCAAAATATTCTTTTAAAAAATGGTACTGTTATTAATGAGGGCGTTGTGAGAACCCGGGATATTCTCATTAAAGGGGAATTCATTGATAAGATAGCGGATGATATCTCCGATAAGAATGCAAAGGTCATCGATTTGGCGGGGAAACATGTTTTACCGGGAGTCATTGACGATCAGGTGCATTTTAGGGAACCTGGCCTGACCCATAAAGGAAATATTGCTTCAGAAAGCAGAGCTGCCATTGCCGGTGGAATTACCACTTTTATGGAACAGCCCAATACTAATCCACAGACCACTACCATTGAGAAATTGGAAGAAAAGTTTAATATGGCATCAAGGTCCTCTTATGCCAACTACTCTTTCCTGTTTGGGGGTACAAATGATAATCTGGAGGAAATTAAAAGACTGGATAAAAATGCCTGTTCCGGGATTAAACTCTTTCTCGGGTCCTCAACGGGAAATATGTTGGTGGACGATGAAAAGGTGATCGAGTCTATATTCCGAAGTACGGATATGGTAATTTCCGCTCATTGTGAGGATGAAAAGACCATTCGGGAAAATATGGAAAAATACCGCTCCAGATATGGAGATGATATCCCCATTGCTAGCCATCCGTTGATCAGGAGTACCGAAGCTTGCTATATTTCCAGTTCCAAGGCTATAGCTTTGGCTAAAAAGGTGGGGGCAAGGTTGCATGTTTTTCATCTTTCCACGGGAAGGGAAACAGATTTGTTCAGAAATGACATTCCTTTGGAAGGAAAGAAAATTACGGCCGAGGTATGTATTCATCATCTTTGGTTTTCCGATGAGGACTATAAGAACAAGGGCACGCTGATCAAATGGAACCCTGCAGTTAAAACAGCAGGGGACCGGGAAAAGTTATGGGAAGCCCTATTGGATGATAGGATAGATGTGATTGCTACCGACCATGCTCCGCATTTGTTGGAAGAGAAGGATAATGCATATACCAAGGCACCTTCTGGCGGCCCTTTGGTCCAACACGCATTGCCGGCCATGTTGGAAGCTAGTTTGAACGGTAAGATCGGCTTGGAAAGAGTAGTTGAAAAAATGTGCCATAATCCCGCTAAATTGTTCCAAATAGATAAAAGAGGCTATATTCGGGAAGGGTATTTTGCCGACTTGGCCGTGGTAGATTTGAATGATACCTGGGAAGTTGCCCGGGAAAATATTGTCTATAAATGCGGATGGTCCCCTTTTGAAGGAAATACCTTTAGGGCAAGGGTTACGCATACATTCGTAAATGGGCATTTGGCCTATGGGAATAATAAGTTTTCGGAGGAAAGAAATGCAAAAAGACTCACTTTTAACAGAACATGAAAAAACAATTTATTTTTCTGATTACACTGTTTTTCCTTTTCGCTTGTAGGGAAAAGCTTGTTGAGGCCCCGGAAAACCTTATCCCGAAAGAGGAAATGATAAAAATCCTTAAGGACATGGCCATTCTTAATGCTGCAAAGACCACGGATATCGGAAGGTTGAAAAAATATGAAATCGACCCTACAAACTACGTTTTTGAAAAGTATGCCATAGATAGTGCACAATTTGTAGAAAGTGATCGGTACTACGCTTCCGTACCATTGGAATACGAGTCCATTTATAGTAAAGTCAAAGCTCTTTTAGAAGAAGAAAGAGCGCATATGGAAGAAAGGCAAAAAATAATCGATAGTATAAAGTATTCAAAAGCCCTCCAACTTAAAGATAAGGACAGTTTAAAGGTCTTGAGCAAGATCAAGAACGGTCCTCAATAAATTTTTTTGAGCAAAATTCAATTGAGGAATCCACGGGTTCAAACTCAAAATGGATCGCTTTCTTAATTTTTGAATGGTCATAGTATTTCCTGTTTTTTAGGGAATAGATAGAATTACCCGTTATTTTTCTGCCTTTATGTGTGAGCATATCACGGAGCCAGTCAAGGCATCTGCCCAATTGCAATTGCCATATCCTAAGCTCTTTGCGCGGCACTTTCTTGCCCAGGGCGAGCGCAATTTTACCCATGATATCCTTAAAGGAGCGGTTTTCCGCCACAAGAATGTATCGTTCGTTAACGATGGAAGTATCCATCAATGCCAACATACTTTTTATGACATCCTTGACCGTAACAAAACCGGTACCTCCCGGTGGGTAATAGGAATATCCCTTGCTTGTCGTTTTAAAGAGTTCCCCACTTCCGCTATTCCAAAATCCGGGTCCGAGAATAATCCCAGGGTTGATTACGATTACATCTAAATTTTCCTGGGAACCTCTCCACACCTCCATTTCCGCCAGATATTTGGAGGTAGCATAAACATTGGTATGTTGGGGTGTCCATTCCGTTTCTTCCGTGGTCTGCGTTTTGTCCGTACTTCTTCCGAGCGTACCAATAGTGCTTACATAGCAGAGTTTTTTAATATGGTGTTCCAAGGCAAGGTTTACAATATTGGTGGTGCCTTCAACATTTATTTTCCGGAGAGCGTTGAAATCCCTGGGGTCAAATGAAATCAGGGCCGCCGCATGGTACACATACTCAATATTCACAAATGCCGTTTCCAATGCCGGAACATCCAGTATATCCGCCTGTACCCATTCAATGGCATCAAACAGTTCAAGGACATTTTCCGTATAATACCCAAAAACTTTTTTTACCTCGTCCAATTTGGCCTTTGATCTATATATTGCCCTTGTTTCAATGCCGGACAATGCCAATTCCAATAAAAGATGGGAGCCTACCAATCCAGTGCCTCCAGTTACTAAAACCATGTTTCAAAGTTAGGGAATAGCAATGGATAAATTCGGGATGGCTCAGTTAGTGGGCGCACATAATTCCTTTTATATTTGCAATCAAAATGTAGAAAACACAAAAAAATGGCTTCAAATTTTGTTAAGGAACTGGAATGGAGGGGAATGTTGCACGATGCCATGCCCGGAACGGAAGACCATCTGATGGCGGCAATGCAATCCGCCTATGTGGGTATAGACCCCACGGCGGATTCCTTACATATAGGTCATTTGGTGGGAGTAATGATGTTACGGCATTTTCAACTTGCCGGCCATAAACCTTTTGCCCTTATTGGAGGTGCTACGGGTATGATCGGAGACCCTTCGGGAAAATCCGCGGAACGAAATCTTTTGGACGAAACTACCTTAAGGCATAATGAAGAAGCGTTAAAGGCACAATTGTCCCGGTTTTTAGATTTTGATAGTGATGCCGAAAATGCTGCGGTACTGGTCAATAATTACGATTGGATGAAAGACTTTTCGTTTTTGGATTTTATTCGCGATGTAGGTAAGCATATTACCGTCAATTATATGATGGCAAAGGACTCGGTCAAAAAACGCCTTTCGGCCGAAGCCAAGGAAGGAATGTCATTTACGGAGTTTACCTATCAATTGGTACAGGGATACGACTTTTTGCACCTGTTCAAAGCGCATAATTGTACCTTGCAAATGGGTGGCAGCGACCAGTGGGGAAATATTACCACGGGGACGGAACTCATCAGAAGAATAGGAGGAGGGAAGGGTTATGCACTTACCTGCCCCTTGATTACAAAGGCGGACGGTGCAAAGTTCGGTAAGACCGAAAGCGGCAATGTGTGGTTGGATGCAGAAAGAACATCGCCCTACAAATTCTACCAGTATTGGTTGAATACTTCGGACACCGATGCCGAGAAGTATATTAAAATTTTTACGTTCATTGCCAAAGATGAAATCGAGGCATTGACGAAGCAACATTCCGAAGCACCGCATTTAAGGTCGCTACAAAAACGGTTGGCGGAGGAAATTACTGTAATGGTCCATTCCCGGGAGGATCTGGACAATGCCGTAAAGGCAAGCACCATCCTTTTTGGTAAATCTACATCATCCGATTTAAAAGGGTTGAACGAAAAGACCTTTTTGGATATTTTTGAAGGGGTTCCGCAAGCGGAAATTGCAATGGCCGAATTGGAAAATGGTATGGATATGATCGCTGCGTTATCTGCTAAAACGGGTTTTCTTGCCTCGAACGGAGAGGCTCGGAGAGAGCTTAAACAGAATTCCATATCCGTGAACAAAGAAAAAGTAAAAGACAATTATTTGATTACCAAAGAGGATTTGATAAACAAAAAATATGTGCTGCTCCAAAGGGGTAAAAAGAACTATTTTGTTTTAGTGACAAAGGAATAAGCAACCTTTTTTTGGATTTGCATCTAACAGATAAAGTTAATCTTATGAAAAAGTCTGTTTTTACGCTTCTTACCATACTTTGCATATCATGTTCCAAAGAAGAATTAAAAGATACTACTTTGCAAGGCGAATGGGTTCTTGATAATGTAGTGTGTTTTTGTGGATTTGGCCCGGACTATGATTTTTCATCTACCACGATAACATTCAATACAAATGAGAACAAGATCAGTATTCGGAACAGTGGTGAATTTACTTTTCTAAGGGATACGGGAACATATAGTTATACGGGAGAGGGGAACAGGATTACGATGGATAATGAACGTTTTTATGTTTTTGATGTTGAGGACAATACGCTTACCCTGATATTTGTGGACGAACCCAATATTGCGGATGATGAGGTTACCTATTCCTTTATACGGCCATAAAATGTAATCGGGTTAAACAGATTTTATGTTTGACGTGATTTTTACGCAACTGTTTTAAACGTTTTACATCTTATTTCTATAATCAGTAGAAAATAATATGGTGCGAAATAGTATTTTAATCTTGTTATCTACGTTTTTTTTGTTTTCCTGTTCCACGGATGATGGTATGGAAAGTACGATCGTTGATTTGCAATTTTCCAGTCAAAAATGGCAATTGGTCCGAATGACCGGGAGTTTTGCCGGGTCTGTAAGTGAAGGGGAAAATATGGAGTGGCAAGAGTTTTACATTTTTGACCCTGACGGGACTTTTTTAAAATCCCGGGACCGGGATGGTATTACTACGGAAGCGACCGGAACTTTTGAGGCCGTGGAGTATGAAAATGACGACCACGACTATTTGGAACTTACTTATAAAACTTCGGAATTAATCGGTAATTGTTCCGGCAACAACAAAGAAATACTAATCTATCGCTCTTCCAGACGACTTTCCAATACATGGCAGGCATGTGATGGTCCGGGATTGGATTATACTTTGACAGAGGATTAGGAGATTTATCTCAAAAAGTATTAAAAAGGCTTCTCTTTGATATTGGAGACAGTTTCATATTTGTTTTTATATGTGGTGACAAAGGTATCTTTCACTCTGGTCGAATTCATAAAATAAGGTATCCAGATAACAGCACCTATTATTCCTCCAAACAAATCTTTTACAAGTGTAGAATCGTCAATGCCAAATTGATTTATTATAAAGCTTCCAATTAAAATCAAACCTAAATTTGTTCCATAAAAATAAACCATTAAAATTGGTGAATTTGTGCGTTTTTTGAAAAATAATATGATAAGAAGGATTGTAAATACTAAAAATGAAATGTTTGCGAAAAGTTCAAAGCCTATATAGATATTAAGCATTTCTGAGTTTTTATATCCTGCGGCCTGAAATCCATACCAGATATCTTTGTGAAAATAATCCGAACTGAATAATTGAAATATTAAGTTAAAAGGTGTAAGAACAAGTCCTATTGCCGGTAATATTAACCATCCTCCTATAGATTTAGGTTTATTAACATTTTCTGGTTTTGGATTATGCTTTTTATATAACTTAATTGCTAAAAAAATACTGGCAATGAATGTGGTTAATGTAATCAGAAGGGATATCCAACTTAAATTGAAACCATCGGAAGAGTTGTCATATGTAAATTGAAACCCTAGCTGTTGACGCACTTCATTGTTTTTAGATAAAAAGGTAGATACAGCGTTGCCATCAATTACTTCTTTCCTGGTTTTATATTTATAGTTTAAAGAAACAATATTTCCAGATTTTCTAATTTGTTTAGAATACTGGAAAGCATCATCTTCAATAGTTTTGGTTTCTTCTTTAATAAGCCAGGGTTCAGGAAGAGTTATTCTGGTTAATTGTTCAAAGCTATAAGGTGTGCCCACATAATAAGGCATTTCCCTTTTTGCAGATTTCGTATAATTTACCAAATTCTCTAGGATTAGAGGGTAAGTTTCAAAGTAAATACCGTCTGTATTTTGAATTGGAGACCAAAGTGGTTCGATTAAATAGGATTCATGGGTAGTGAAAATATTCTCCCATGGCCTAGCGTTATCTTCAAAGGAAATTATGTCCATGGACATAATGGTTGGGTATAGGCTACTATAAAAATTTAAATATTCCTTATTTATGCTCTTCTCTGTGTTATTTTTAAAATAGGATCTCATAAAATCAGCCCTACTTCCAAAATATTCCGTTTTTACACTAAATGTAGCATTACCCCCAATGGAATCTACAACAATGTCTTCAACAATCCTTAAGGATGGCCTTTTTGGTTTAGGTATAGTTATAAGATTTTTGCTTTTACTGTTTAAAACAAGGCCAAAATTATAATCAGGAGTTGATAAGTGATATAAATCTCCACCTTGATTGGAAATGGTAGGATCTATAAAATAACCTTTTCCTTCATGTTTGAAATAAACAATACAATGATTAAATATGTTATGGCCAGGTAATAATTCGTTTAAATTTTTGTTGACTTGTGTATTTACTAGTATAGGATAAGCCTCTATATCTTCGTTTTGTAATAGGCTTGAAAGAAGCAGAGATTTGTCTTTGCAATCCCCATACCTTCTAGATAAAACAATATCTGGTTTGTTCGGCTTATATGCTCCAATTCCTGCTTCAAAGCCAAGATAACGTATTTCATCTTGTACAAAACGGATAAGTTTTATGATTATATCCTGTTTAGAATCCAATTCTTTATTTATGCTTATAGGTAAATCGATTTTATTTTTAGAGAACGAATAAAGAGGTTCTATTAAGTTGACGACTTCTTTCCAATCGTCAAAGGTGGATACTGATATGCGCTTTTGGGTGTCGTACCAATGAGGTACATTTACATCATAAACCACATTTTCTAAACCACTGGTATTCCATATATATTCTTTGCCCAACTCGGAATTTATAATTTCTGGCTCTTTAGCATTATAAAACAATTTATAATTGATGTCGTTTTTTCTATTTGTCACTAAGCGGGAGTAAATTCTATGGACAGGTAATGAATATTGTTGATAAAGAATACCAGAGTAATTGCCCTTATTCACGGGATTAAAACCTTTTATTGTATAGGAATATTCAATTATGTCTCCTTCTCGGACGTCCGTCAAATTAAGTACAGAGGTTAAAGATCCATCGTATAAAGAGCGTTCTAGATTTGTTTCTCTTTGAAAAGTATTTATTCTCGTATTAGATAGTTTGTTAATGGTTTCACCTTTTCTTATAATCTTGGCTGAATGAAATCTTAAGGTTTGGAACGCAGGATCAAACGAGACACTAATATCCGACATTTCACTTATCCCTTGACTATTTAGAACCTTTACTATATAATGGGCATATTGTTCTTCATTGATTAAATTATCTTGAAAATCAATGAGCAAATATGTATATGCTCCATCTTCCTTATTTGAAGTGCTATTGATATTCGCAGGAACCTTATTATTAACAACCCAATCAGGAATGGTTGTTTTCTTCGTCTCTTGAGCATTTAGTGTATAAAAAAATAAAGTGATAATGAATATTGTGGTAATGCGCATGGTTTTTTGGTTGTGTAGTATTTCAGTAGAAAAATACTTAAAAAATAGTAACGTAATCCATTGGCATATAGTATAAATTACTAATTTCTACAGCACCATTAAATTACACCCCCTAATATCGGAATGGTCAAAGCGACCTAAGATTTCAAAACTTCCGTTAGAATAAGTCTTGCCCAGATCTTGGGTGGCAATAAAAGCACAGGAGTTAATATTGGCCAAATCGATAACGTTGATTCCGCCTGACCTGCCATTCTGATGATTGGTAAAGGGGTCTTCCGTGTCCCGGACCATTATTTTCATCCAGGGAGGGCATATAAAGATGCCTTCCCCTTTGGAATATGCCTGGGACAACAACTCGGTCATACCGTATTCGGAATGTATTTTGTTCACTCCAAACCCCTTTTTGAGTACCTTATGAAGCTCTTTGCGAATCATTTCCTTTCGGCGCCCTTTCATGCCGCCCGTTTCCATGACAATGGTATTCTTAAGGCGTAATTGGTGGGTTTCCACAAAATCCAACAGGGCAAAGGAAACCCCGATCAAAAGGGTTTTTGTATTGGATCGTTGCAGTTCCAATAAGTGTTTCTTTAAGGTTTCTAGTTCGTTTAGAAAAAAACCGCTTTTGGGATGATTTGATTTTTTAATGAAATCATTCACCATATATACCAGGGAAGATCCGTTACGCTCCAAATAAGAAGGTAATAGGGCAAGGACGCAATAATCCTTTATCGGTCCATAAAATTGCTCGAAAGCTTTTAGATAGCTAAGCTCATATAGCTTTAAATCTGTCACAAAATGGCGACTGGCAGCATTACCCGTTGTTCCACTGCTGGTAAAAGTAATTTCCGGTGTTTGTTCCGGAGATAGTATTTTCCTGGATTTAAAAAATTGAATGGGCAGGAACGGAATGTTCCAAAGCTCTTGAACATTTTCCGGACGAACGGCCAGATGATTACAATATTCCCGATAAACGGTATTATGAATATATTGATATTGAAAAACCTGGAGTGCTTTGGAATGAAAATCCGCCTCCGTTCTAATTTCAAAAATTTCTTGGTAATTCATACAGGTCCCCGATCGGAACAAAGGTACTGAACAGGGAGGAATGGATAAATATGTAAAATGTTGAAGGCTACTTTACGACCAGTTTCCGATTAATGGTTTTTTTATCTTCGGTAACCTGGACCATATAAACACCGGGAGATAGTTTTGAAATGTTCAGTGTCTTGTTCAAAATCCTATCGGTCAGGACCAATTCTCCAAAAACATCATAAACCTTAATTTTTTTGGCATCGTTTTTTTTGGTAGTTACATATACTACATCCGCTATTACAGGATTGGGGTACAATTTAAAACCTGCAATCTCGTCTGCCCTAAGGTTTCGGAAATCTATGGAATCCTGGCCATGGGCCATAAATGAAATTCCCAGAAGAAGGATAAAGTAGATTTTTTTCATTTGGTATTGATTTGGGATCAACACCCTAAAGATAAGTATGCCTTAAAGGAAGGCCTTAAAAATGTTGTGAACTCCAATAATATGTAGGTCAATGAGATACGGTCGGCAATTCATCGATTTTTTTGACCGATGGTCGATGGTGAATTTTTTGCGGAAGGTTGTAAAATGAACTCATTATGATTTTTTGTATTTGACCGAAAATGAGTTGAAATTTATCCAGATGAGGCACTTTTTGAAATATATAGCAACGAAATATGGATGAATCTAAGCCATTTTTAGGGAATAGAAAAAGTCATGACAAGTTCAACAAAAGAAGGAGTTACTTGATAATCAGCTTTCGGGTGGCCATTTTGTTTTTTTCAAGCACTCGTAAAACATAAACACCCGCATCCATATCGGTAAGGTTTAGTTCTTTGCCCAAAATAGTGGTTTTAAGCACCAGTGTGCCCAAAACATCATAGATCATAATTTTCTTGGGGCTATTCGATTTGGTAGAAATATAAACTTTTCCCTGGGTCACAGGATTCGGGTACATACGAAAATCGTCGATATCCCCTTTGTTCTGGGAGCTTTGCCCATAACTGAAAGAGAAAAAAAGAAAACAGACGACTAGGTAAAAATGCTTCATGTAAAGCTGGTTGTTAATGGTATAACACAAATATAAAAATTATAACTACTGAAAGTCAATAGTATAGGAAACTTTCTTTTAGTTTTTCGATGAAATGTAAAAAAAAGGCCGCCCCGATATCAGGGGCGGCCTTTACGATCGTTGGGGTATATTTTATTAGTTGATACCTACTGTCCAACCGTTAGCCCAATCAGGCTCATCTGCACCGGCACCGGCACCGGTATTGTCACCTACTGTGATAAAAGTAATATTGGCACCTGTGTAGTCTGTTTGTTCAAATCCTACAGCAGTAGCATCAAATTGCATTGGGTTGATGGATAGGGCATCAGCTTCAATTCTAACGCCGGCCTCAACATCTGTATCTTTCACTTTAACACCTAAATCTACACCACTTGTGTAAAAGTTGGTTATGGTGAAGTTTCCACCACCTTCTTTAAAGAATAAAGCGCCTTCGGTCACAGGGCCTACAACAGTTATATTGCTTAAAGTAGTTGTTGTAACTGGTGTAGCATCTCCATCATCTCCATTATTGGAACCTTCGATACCTGCTTTGGCACCACCCGCAATATACCAATTGTTACCATTTCCTTGCCATCCGTCTGCAAAATCAATAGAATCGTCACCACTTCCTATAGAGACTAGATTATTCCCGTTAACTGTACCTCCAAAGAATTCAATGCCATCATCACCGCCATTAAACGATTGTACAAATTCAAAAGTAGTATCAGAACCAACTCCGAAAAGGGAAACCCCATTAAATTCTTTGTCATTTGAGAAAGTCGCCCCCGTGTACTCTACCCTTAAATACGTGATAGAGCCAGAGTTGTCGTTGAGAGTAGTTCCACCATAGGTTAAATCGCCTACTTCAGTTGTTACATTTACACCTTTGTTGGTGGGTGCATCACCCGCTATTACAAGACCTCCCCAATCACCCGGAGCAGGAGTATCACTAGATGAAGTCATAACGACCGGGTTGGAAGCGGTACCATTTATGAAAATTTGAGCACCTCTTTCAACACCGACAAAAGCAGCGGTCCCACCAGCAGCTTTTATAGTAGTTCCAGCGGGAATAGTTAAAGAACCACCTTCCTTAACAACAAAACCGCTTGTTAAAATATACTCGACGTTCGAGTCTAGGACTACTTCACCTGTTACTTCACCTGCCAAGTTTTGTTGTGTAGATGCACTATTTGTCAATCCGGTAGTCCATCCAGCGGCCCAATCAGGAGAGGCGGCCCCATTTCCAGCACCAGAAGCAACACCTTCTGTAAAGAAGTCATCATTTGTTCCAGTATAGTTTGTTGCTTCGAATCCATTGGGAGTATCAGCAAATTGGATGTTCACAATGGTCAAATCATCGTTGTCTATTCTGGTATTTGCTTCGGTATCGGTGCCTTTTACATTTACACCTAAATCCGCTCCGCTTACATAGAAGTTATCTACGGTAAAATTACCACCCCCTTCTTTAAAGAAAAGAGCACCTTCGGTAACTGGCCCAACTACGGTAATATTGCTAAGCGTAGTTGTGGTAACAGGTGTTGCATTACCGTCATCACCATTATTAGAACCTTCAATACCCGCTTTAGCACCGCCGGCAATATACCAGTTGTTTCCATTACCGGTCCAACCGTCGGCAAAATCGATCGAATCATCTCCACTTCCAATGGAAACTAGATTGCTTCCATTAACTGCACCACCGAAGAATTCAATACCGTCATCTCCACCGTTAAAAGATTGTACGAACTCAAAAGTGGTACCCGAACCTACTCCAAATAACGAAACACCGTTAAATTCCTTATCATTAGAGAAAGTGGCTCCAGTGTATTCGACCCTTAAATATCTGATAGAACCAGAGTCATCTCCAATAGTACTTCCACCATATGTTAAATCACCGACTTCGGTAGTAACATCTACACCTTTGTTGGTAGGTGCGTCACCTGCTATTACAAGACCTCCCCAGTCACCTGCGGCAGGAGTTGCTGCGCCAGAAGTCATAACCACCGGGTTAGAAGCATTACCATTTATATATATTTGAGCGCCTCTTTCAACACCAATAAATGCTGCTGTACCACCGGCAGCTTTAATTGTAGTGCCCGCCGGGATTGTAAGGGAAAATCCTGATTTGACTATATATGCTCCTGATAACGTATATTCTATAGTTGCATCAAGTATGGTATTTTCACTAACATCTCCTGACAAATCTACGCTCATGGTCGTACATGGAGTACAGGAACCACCACAATCTACACCGGTTTCGTCACCGTTTTGTATACCATCTGTACACGTGGGGTCATTAGTTGGTATTTCATCATCGTCACTGCAGGATACGACAAAAGCCATAGTAGCGAGCCCTAACATTAAAGAGAAAACTGTTTTTTTCATTTTTTTAGTTTTAATGAGGTTTAAATAGTTGACTTATAAATAAAATTCAGTTAAAAACGATATGTTAATGACAGGGATAAATTAATCCCTTTTTTGTACGATAGAACGGTTACGGGACCATCTTCTAAAAACCCGGGAACAGCAGGGTTCTCGGTATCTAATTTACCTTCGGCGTTTTCATTTACCCTTTCTATAAGAGGGTTGAGCAGGTTCCTAAGATTTAGGCCTATGCCTAGGTGTTTGCCCAATTGAGCTTTGGATATTAAATCGAGAGTTGCATAACCCTTGTCTACTAAATGCCCTCTACCCGTACTTCCCAAAGCAAATAATCTTTCAGAAAAATAGTTAATGGCAAGTGTAGATCTGAGATTCTTGTTTTCGGAAAATTCGGTGAAATAGCTGACATCACCATTCAAAATAATATCAGAGGCACCTTGCAAAGGGGCTTCTGTGTTGGTGAAAGCTGCGGATAAATTGGTTTCCTCCGATACTTTTTGAGAATCCAATTCTTGGTTAGTATTTAAATAAGAAATATTACCACCAATAGATAGTGATTCCTTTAAAACGGAGTTTTCAGTTTCTTTTTCCTTATTAAGAACATTAAGCCTAACTTCTAATTCCGCACCAAAGGCCGTAGCGTTATCACCTGTGTTCGCATAGCTTAAGTCGTTGGCTGCAGAAACAACCAAGAACGTGTTGATCGGATTTTCTATTAGTTTTCCAAAAACACCTAAAGAAATAATTTCGCTGGAAGTTGGAAACAATTCCCATCGTAGGTCAAAATTATAATTTATAGAATTTTTTAATTCGGGATTTCCAAAGGAGTCTTGGTTAATTTCTTCTTGAAACAAGAAAGGCGCTCTTTCCTTAAACTGAGGTAACGTGTAAGTTCTACTTGCGGCAAACCTTAAATTTTGTTTGTCGTTTAGAGCATATTTAAATGACAAGGATGGTAAGAACTCAAAAATATCCAGCTCATTACTGTCCTCACCCTGTATAACGGTATTCCAATTTATAGATTGTGTAATCTGCTCTCCCCGTGCTCCGGCAAAAACGGTGAATTTAGGAGAAAACTTATACTCAAAAGTAAGGTAAGCGGCATTGATTTGTTGCTCTCCACCATAAGTTTGGGGTTCAAGTGCGCCTCCAAAGGATGCAGGGCCTCTAAATGTTCTTATCTGGTATAATCCAGAGCTTAACGGGTTTTCTTCAAAGTAGGCATCTATATTCCTGGGGTCTACTTCTGGTTGGTTGTTAATATCTAAAAACTGAAAGTTGAACTGTGTAGCATCAAAATCTACGTTTTTAAATCTACCGTTGTACCCCAATGTTAATTTACCGTCAAAGTCTTCCTCATTTTTTTTAAATTTATATGTGGCAGAAAGGTTTGCCGCAATCTCTTCTTCATCCAATTCTTGGAAAAAACGATGATTTTCAGAAGCTGCAGAAACCAATGCAAATGATTTTGGTCCATCGGGCCGGTTGTTTCGGACAGGGAGCAGGGTATTCTGTCTTCTATCCGGCACAACGTTTTTTACATAATTGTAAGCCCCCCCCCAGTTGACTTCGAAATTGTCTCCAATATCGTGCTTGCCCAATAGTTGGTGTATATATAAGGTCGTTCTGTCAAAAGTCGCTCGTTGGATAAAACCACCACCTTCGGGAGCATCATCTTCCCTGTCTATTATACCGCTGAATTCTTCTTGTTTTTGTTGTGAATTATTAAGAAGAAGGAAGTTATATTTTAAAGCGGTTCCCGTTCCTAACCTTAAGCCCACATTTGTCATTAATGTTGTAGAGGTATTGTAACTGTACCTTTCGTAATCAAAGTCTGAATTTGGTAAACCATTCCCCACATTTGGCGCACCCCGGTTCACACCTTCCCTATAACCGTTATTGTTGCTAAAAGAACCTACGGCAAAAAAATTAAGTCTAGTATTCCCCCCTAAATTAAACGCATCTCCGCCTTTTAAAGAGAAACTTGAATTTATTGGAGTGCTCGAAGTTTCCCTGTCCCAACTGGTAGAAAATGTGTCGGAAAAAGGATTGTTCGGGATATCACTATTATAGAATCCGGAAAAATCCGGGCCATCGTTTAGATAAAACTGATCTACGCCGACCGCTTCTGTATTAGCTCCGGTTTGAGCACTGAGCTCAAAAAACCCCGAACCATTATAATCTCTTGAATTGATGTTGATATTCGCACCGCCAAAATCACCATAATTGGCTGCATTAAAAGTTTTATCGATTCCTATGGATTGGATTATGCTTGTTCCAAATATTCCTAAATCAATATTTTTTTTCGAGGTATTATTAGAGGGTAAAGGAAGTCCGTTTAAAGTCGTAATGTTGAACCTATCTCCCAATCCTCTAACGTAAACATTTCCTGAGCCTTCATCTTTGGAAATTCCGGTTACTTTACTTACCGCCGTTGCTGCATCACTAGCTCCTTTTCTTGCAAGTTCTTGAGCCCCAATGGAAGTCTCTAAGGTTACCGCTTTCTTCTGGTCCAATAATAATGCAACTTCAGAGTCTTTTCTGGCCACTGTAGTCACTACTACTTCATCTAAAGAAACCCCTTGAGATGCACTTAATGGCACGTTAATAGTAGATACTTTGCCGACCTCTACGTTGATATTTGGTATTTCTACCGTTTCATAACCCAGATAACTATAAACGACCGTATAGGTTCCGGGATCCAAGTTGGCTATTTCATAAAGCCCGTCAAAATCCGAGGTAGTTCCTTTCGTTGTTCCTTTAATTAGGATATTCGCAAATGCCAAGGGCTCGTTGTTATATTCCTTATCGGTAAGTTTTCCAGCTATGCTCCCCGTCTCCTGTGCGCCCGCTACCACAGTAAAACACGCACTAAAAAACACAAAAAATCTTTTCATTATATATACGTTCTAATCAGCGGCAAAGAAAATCGGCAGTTGTAAAAGTGCAGTTATGTACATGTTAAAGATTTATTTTATTAATGTTAGTTAAAGGTTACTATATTAAATCAACGTTAAGCGATCAAATGATACCGGTATTATCTTTATTTTTGGTATAACTAATCGATAGCTACAGATGAAAAAAAAGGATATTCGAATACTTCTGGTAGATGATGAACCGGATATTCTGGAGATAGTGAGTTATAACCTTTCCTCGGAAGGGTATGATGTATATACCGCTTCCAATGGTGCCGAAGGTGTCGCCAAGGCGAAAAAGAAACAGCCCCACTTGATTATCCTGGACGTAATGATGCCCGAAATGGACGGGATCGAAGCTTGCGAGATCATGAGGAAAACCCCCGGGCTGGAGAATACCGTGATTACATTTTTAACCGCAAGGGGCGAGGACTATTCCCAGGTTGCGGGTTTTGATGCCGGAGCGGATGATTATATTACCAAACCCATCAAACCCAAAGTGTTGATCAGTAAGGTACATGCCCTTTTAAGAAGGATTAAAAAAGAAGATGTCCCACAGGAAGAAATCACAAAGGTCGGGGATATCGTTATTGATCGTGAGGAATATAAGATCATAAAAAAGGGGAAAGAGATAATTCTTCCCAGAAAGGAATTTGAACTCTTGGCCCTTCTTACGTCCAAGCCCAGCAAGGTCTTTAAGAGAGAGGTAATTTTGGATAAAGTATGGGGCAATGAAGTGGTCGTTGGTGGCCGTACCATAGATGTCCACATTAGAAAACTTAGGGAAAAGATTGGGGAAGATTATTTTAAAACGGTCAAGGGAGTAGGATATAAGTTTGTGCTCTAATGGCGATTCGCGCTAAAAGATCATATCGTTTTGCATTTCGTTCGGCCGTTTATTTAACCTTGTGTTTAACCTTTATATTAGGTCTAACACTCTGGGTCTTTGATTTTTTAAGATGGGACCTTTTGGTTCCTGTAGCCTTTTTAACCTTCCTTACTACATTTATCGTTCTTCAGATAAGGATAGAAAAATTCGTTTATCGACGAATTAAGAAAATATATGATGATGTAGCACTCTTGGAATCATCCTCCTTTGCAACACAACCCATTACTACGGATATGCGTACGCTCACTGCCGAAATCGAAAAATTTGCACAGGACAAAAAAATAGAAATCGATACCCTAAAAATCAGGGAAGAATATAGAAAGGATTTTCTGGGAAATGTATCACATGAATTAAAAACACCTCTTTTTACGGTCCAAGGATATCTGGAAACGTTATTGGGCGGGGCCATCAATGATAAAAAGGTTCGGGGAAAATACCTGGAAAGAGCCAATAAGGCGGTAGATCGGCTCATTTATATCGTTAAGGACTTGGATTTGATCACAAAATTGGAAGTAGGGGATTTAAATTTAAAGAAGGGCGATTTTAATATTATCGAACTCATTCAAAGTGTGTTCGATCTTTTAGAAATGAAGGCCGCCAATAAAAACATCGTCCTTACTTTTGATATAGATTATAATGACTCCATATTGGTCTTTGCCGATATGGAAAAAATACAACAGGTGCTGACCAATCTATTAGTGAATTCCATTAAATATGGCAATGACAACGGTACTACGGAGGTTAGTGTGGAGAATCTTGTAAAAAATAAGGTGATTATCCGTGTTACGGACAATGGAGAGGGTATTCCGGAACAGCATATTCCAAGATTGTTCGAGCGTTTCTATAGGGTGGATCAAAGCGGTAGCCGTAGAGAGGGCGGTTCGGGTCTGGGACTCGCCATTGTAAAACATGTTATTGAGGCCCACGGAGAAAAAATATATGTGGAAAGTTCTCCGGACGTTGGTTCCGAGTTCTCGTTTACCTTGGAAAAGAGCAAAGACCAAATGAGGGCGGACACTTAAACCTCCCATTGTTTATTTTTCATAGTTTTGCCCAATATCTAGAGACAAATTGGGAAGCAAGAACAAATTAAAAAGATTTAACGAGAACGAGACCTTTAGCAATGTCATACAACCAAGTAGGCAGGAGGTTGAGGAAGGTTTTCAGTTTAAGGGGCAATGGCACGAGCATTTTAAAAATGAAAATCCGATCGTTTTGGAACTGGGCTGTGGTAAAGGGGAATATACCGTTGGCCTGGCTAGGCTGCACCCGGATAAAAACTTCATAGGAATAGATATAAAAGGAGCACGATTTTGGAGAGGTGCCAAAACGGCCTTGCAAGAAAACTTGGAAAACGTTGCATTTTTAAGAACACAAATAGAACTGGTAGACCTTCTTTTTGAAGTACATGAGGTTTCCGAAATCTGGATAACCTTCCCCGACCCACAGATTAAATACAAACGTACCAAGCATCGCATGACCAATGAAGGGTTTTTGAAAAAGTATCAAAAAATATTAAGACCGGGGGGATTGGTACATTTAAAAACGGATAGTGAGTTCATGCATGGATATACCTTGGGATTGTTGCACGGCCTTGGCTTGGAAGTGCTATATGCAAATCACGATGTATATAAAAACGAAGGCAGCCCGGGCGAGGTGTTGGGGATACAAACTTTCTATGAAAATCAGTATCTTGAAAAACAAAAGGCCATAACATATATTCAATTTAGGGTGAACTGACCAATGGGACATTTGCTAATACTTTTCTTTGCTACTTTTTCGGCGGCGTTCATGGCTACCGTTCCTCCGGGATTGCTCAATATGAATGCGGCCAAGGTAAGCGTGGAAAAGAACAGGTTGAACGGGGTGATCTTTAGTTTGGGTGTATCCACTATGATCATGGTGCAAGCTACTATTGCCGTTTTCATCTCTAAATTTTTGGATAGAAACCCGGATGTGGTCGCCGTATTGCTCAAAATTGCGATAGTTGTTTTTGCGGTATTGGCCATTTACTTTTTTTTTATTGCCAGAAACGATACACGGAAGAAAGTGAAGACCGTTAAAACAAGTAAACGGAACAGTTATTTTAAGGGGGTGTTCCTGGCGGCCGTCAATTTGCTTACGATTCCCTACTATAGCGGATTGAACATTATGTGGAATGCTTCCGGTTGGATAGAATTTATGATATGGGACATTATCATCTTTGTTTTGGCGGCAGGTTTTGGTACATTTTCCGTGCTGTATCTTTATGTGTTTTATTTTGATAAACTAGAACACAAGACCAACAAATTTGCAAAAAATGCCAATTATATTCTTTCTTTTTTAATGGTGCTGCTTTTGATAATTACATGGGTACGTATAAATAGTCATTAAAATGTCCGATACTAAAAACTTTTTTCAAAAAGTATATGAGGTCGCTGAACAGATTCCGTTTGGCAGGGTCACTTCCTATGGTGCCATCGCCAAATATTTGGGTGCGGCACGTAGTGCCAGAATGGTAGGATGGGCCATGAACGGAGCTGGTAACATGGAAAACGTACCCGCACACAGAGTGGTGAACAAAGCGGGGCTTCTTACGGGGAAACATCATTTTGATGGTACTAATTTGATGCAACAATTATTGGAGAGTGAAGGAGTGGAGGTTATTGATAATCAAATTCAGGATTTAGAGAAGCATTTTTGGGATCCGTACAAAGAATTGTAAATTGTTCTGAGAGTCCGTAAGTGTGGTTATTGTATGGACTTACCCGATTCTTATGGCCCGATGTGGGTTGTGATCAAGACATTTTATAATATGGCACATTAAAAAACAGGGATTTATCATTTCGATATCGTGAAGTATGAGCGATGAAAAATCTCAATAATATATTGAACGAACTTGAGTTAATGGGTTTGTGACTTATTCAAAGGTCAAGGTAAATACCGTGTTTCCCGGTATGGACGATACGCGAATGGTTCCCCTGTGCAATCGTATGATCTGTTTGGAAAAGCTAAGCCCAATACCTGTTCCCGTGTCTTTTGTAGTAAAGAACGGTACAAAGATCTCTTCGATAAGTTCGGGAGGAATCCCCGGTCCGTTATCCCGGACCTGAATATACTTTTTATCCGCATTATCAATTCCTGCCGTAAATTGGATAATTCCGTTTTTCCGGTGCTCTACCGATTGCTTGGCATTTTTCCCCAAGTTCAATAAGACCTGCATAATTTGTTTTTCATCAATAAAGAGTTCCAGATTTTTGGACATTACCAAAGTTTCAACTTTTGCTTTATATGCAGAATTTTGCCCTTCTAGGAGTAGTTTTATCTTATCCAACAATTTTTGTGCACTTACCAAAGATTTGTCCGGTTCGGGTACGCTTAGAAAGGTTCGATAAGATTGTACAAAGCTCATTAGGTCATTCCCCTGGTCTTTAATGACTTCCAGGCCTTTGGCCGTATTCCTTAATTGGTCGTGGTCAAAATTCCCCGGTATGTTCAAATCCTTTCCCTTTCTAAAATATTTTAAGATGGATTCTGAAATAGAGGTAATCGGTGTAATGGTATTCATAATTTCGTGAGTAAGAACACGTATCAATTTTACCCAGGAATCCGTTTCCTTATCGTCCAATTCTTTATGGATATCGTGTACCACCACCAATAATAATTTTTCTTCTTCAATGGTAATGGGAGTGCATTTTAAGCTCAATTCTTGTTTTCCCCGTTCGTTGCCCAGTTGAAAAATGGTATTGTCAAAAGGTTCCAGATTCTTAAAAAGCCCGTAAAGTTGAGGATCCACTTGGTCGAGCTGCTTTACATGGTTTAAAGGCCGATACTTGAGCAGGTTTTGGACCGTTGGATTGGCATAAAGAATATGCCCCTTGGGGTTGATCGTAAAGATTCCGATATCCGCCTGTCTTAGAATTTCCTGATAATAATGTTCTTGGGCCTGTTTTTTCAAATAGATATCCTGAATCATAATGTTGAGCATATTTAAGCTGTGATTCAGTTCTTTTAAGGACTTTACGCTTAGTTTTTCGGGAAAGCGAAGTGTAAAATCCTCGTTTTTTATCGCATCAAAAAAATAGGCGATTTTGCGATTGGTCTGGTTGACGAACGAAATTAGGTAAGCCGTCTGAAAAATAAGGACGATAAGGGCAATGGCGAAAGCGATATATTGTTCCCTAAAAAAGAAATAAGCGGATAATAACGCCGTAAACGTTATAAAAATGATACGCACTATTGTCTGCACATATATATTTCTACTTACCATATGTAAAGTTCAAACATCAAATAAAAAAAGTATTTAGTAATGCGTTCATTAAGTTAAATGATATGACGTTTGCTATCTACGTCAAGTTTATCTTTACTCATTGCTCACTATTTACTTTTTTTTAGTTTATTATAAAGTGTTTGTCTGGATATTCCCAATTGTTCCGCCGCCGCACTGTAATTGCCTTCATTTTGATCTAGGGCATTGGTAATCATAAGGAGTTCCATCTCCTCTAAAGTGCAAGGGTGATTTTCCCTGGCAATGGAATTTTTGGCTTCCAATAGAAAATCGATAGGCTTTAATACATTCCCTTCAGAAAGGATAACGGCACGCTCCATAGTATGTAGCAATTCCCTTATATTCCCCGGCCAAGTATAGGCTATTAGTTTTTCCTGTGCCGCCTGATTCATTTTAAGACCCTGTTTCCCATATTTATTGATGAACTTGTTGAGGTAAAAATCGGCCAATATCAAAATATCGCCTTCACGCTCACGTAATGGGGGAACCTGTATATCAATGGTATTGATGCGGTATAACAGATCCTCGCGAAAAAGCCCGTCCAACACCATTTGGTTCAAATTGCAATTGGTAGCGCAGATTAAACGGATAGCTATGGGAATAGCCTTATTGGAACCTACCCTTACAACCGTTCTGTTCTGAATGACCGATAATAGCTTGGCCTGCATTTGCAGGGACAGGTTTCCAATTTCATCCAAAAATAAAGTTCCGCCATTAGCAGCCTCGAACTTTCCTGCACGATTTTCCTTGGCGTCCGTAAAAGCCCCTTTTACATGGCCAAAAAGCTCGCTCTCAAATAAACTTTCGGAAATGGAGCCCATATCCACGGCAATAAACACCTCGTCTTTTCGTGATGACAGTCTATGCAATTCCCGGGCAATAACCTCTTTTCCCGTTCCGTTTTCTCCGGTCACCAGGACATTAACGTCTGTTTTGGCCACTTTTCGGATCAGTTTTAAAACCCTGTTCAAGGCTTTGGAGTTGCCTATAATGTAATTGTTGTTCTGGTTGATGACCTGTTTAAGATTACTTTCCTTCTGTTTGAGTTGATGTATCTCTTTCTGGGTCTTGCGGAGTTCGTGGGCAGATCTTACCGTGGCCAATAAACGTTCATTGTTCCATGGTTTCAACACAAAATCGGAAGCACCTTCTTTTAGGGCTTTTACGGCCAGATCTATGGCTCCGTAAGCGGTCATCATAATTACGGAAATATGGGGAGCTTTTTTCCTTATTTCCCGTAACCAATACAGCCCTTCGTTGCCGGTATTTACCCCTGCCGAAAAGTTCATGTCCAAAAGAATGATATCGATTTTGGATAAATCGGGAAAAGAGGAAATCTGGTTAGGATTAGATAGGGTCTGTACACTTTTATATTCAAACTGCAAGAGAATTTCCAAGGCGCTCAGTACGCTTTTGGTATCGTCTATGACCAGGATTTTTGCATCTACCATTTAAGAAGTGCTTTGAACGGGTTCTAAAAGTGTTCGTTAAAGCTACAAATCAAAACAAATACATTTTATAATGTGTCAAAATATTTTACAATATCTGTATAATTATTTTACAGCGGACAGTGTTTAAGGTCAATTAAAAATTTGTAAATCACATATAATCAGCGGTGTAAGTTCTTGGCATGCATATGGTAAAGCTTTTGGCATACCTATATCCTATGAAGCAATACGTTAAAACATCCCTTTTTCTACTTCTGTTGGTTTACGCAAATGGTAGGGCCCAGGAAAAGTGGACCTTGGATGCATGTATCCAATACGCATTGGAACACAATTTACAGCTCAAGGATTTTACATATAATGCCGCATCCGGTAGGGAAACCTATAGACAGTCCATACGGGATGTACTGCCCAATATAAATGGGTCCACCAACTACATTGTTAATTTTGGCCGTAGTACCGATCCCTTTACCAATGATGTTGTTACCACGGATTTCTTCTCCAATAGTTATAACCTGAACGGATCTATCGATTTGTTTCAGGGGTTTCAAAAAATGAACACCATCAAAGCCTCAAAATTTTTATATAAAGCGGCAAAAGAAGAGACTGCGCATCAAAAGTACCTATTGGCCTTTAGGGTCATGCAGGCGTTTTATGACATACAATTTTTTGAAGGGTTATTGGGAATATCCAAGGAACAACAAACGGTGTCGCAAACAAATTATGAACTGGTAAAGAAGCAGGTAGATTTGGGCTTAAAAGCGGGAGCTGATTTGTATGAAGCGGAATCCTTGTTATTGACCGATAAATTGAACGTAACCCAAAGTGCCAATCAATTGGCAGCGGCCAAATTACGGTTGATACAGGAAATGAACCTGGAGGATATTCCGGATATCGAAATTCAAGTAGGTCTTCAGGAAAATAGTTTGGATAGCACATCTACCGAAATACGATCGGACACTATTTTTAATACGGCCAAAAACTTTGTTCCCCTTATAAAGGCCCAGGCCCTTAGGGCCAAAGCGGCCAAAAAACAAGTTGCCGCCGCCAGGGGGGACCTCTTTCCTACCCTGTCTTTGTTCGGGGGGTATAGAACAGGGTATTTTGAGACCACGAGAGATACATTGGGCATTACCATTCCGTTTAGGGAACAGTTCAAGGATAATACTTCCCAATTTATCGGAGTTTCCTTATCCGTTCCCATTACGGAGAGATGGTCCAGAAGATCAAGGGTAAAACAGCGTAAAATTGCATATGAACGAGCCCAAAATAATTTGGATATACAAAAACAAGAGCTGTTGCAGACCATACAGCAATTGGTTCAAGAGTATAACTCGTTAATGGTGGAACTAAATCAGAGTACGCAAAAAGTGGAAGCCCAGAATCTGGCTTTTACCATAGCCCAAAAACGATATGAAAAAGGATTGATCAATGCTTTGGAACTGTTCACGGCCAAGAATTTGTTCGCCAGTGCCCAGAATGAGAATTTGCAGGTAAGGCTTCGGTCCGAAATAAATAAAAGTACCCTGGATTTTTACCGAGGCTTACCAGTTTTTAATATTAATTAGACAAAACAATAAAATGGACATACAACTTGAAAAGAAAAAGGGATTACGGCCCAAACATTACGGCTACATTGCCGTTGGTCTTTTGCTGCTTTTTGTTGCATATCAGCTAATCTTTGCAAGCTCTATTTCAACCTTTAGAACAGAAAAGGACAAGTTGTCAATTGCAAAGGTGCAACAAGGCAAGTTTGATGACTATATCACCATAAATGGAAATGTTGCACCGATCACCACTATCTATATGGATGCCTATGAAGGAGGGCGCGTTACCGAAAAGCTGATTGAAGAAGGTGCAATGGTAAAGCAAGGGGATATTATCCTAAAACTGGAAAACACGAACCTTTACGAACAGATATTGGCCAGTGAAAGCAACCTTGCCTTAAAGCAGAATGATCTGCGATCAACAAAACTCACTTTCGATTCCCGTCAGGTGGAGGGGAGAAGATCATTAGCGACCGCTAGTACAGATTTGCAGCGTTTAAAGCGAAATTTTGAACAAAATGAGGCCCTGTACAAAGAGGAATTAATCTCTAAAGAGCAGTATTTGCTGTCCAAGGAAAATTATGAGCTTTCCCAAAAGCAATATGAGATCGTAAAACTGCAGACCGAGAACGATGATGAATTGCGCAAAACTTCCTTGACCGGTCTGGATGCCGATTTGGCAAGGATGCAAAAAACATTGGGAATGGTATATCAACGTTTAGATCATTTAAACGTTCGTGCTCCCGCAGATGGTCAGTTGGGGTTTTTGGATGCAGAAATCGGGCAGAACATATCCCAGGGCCAGCGTATCGGACAGATCAATGTGCTGACCGATTATAAAATTGAAGCGGATATAGATGAACATTATATTGATCGGGTCAAAAGAGATTTGACCGCAGTTTTGGAACGTAATGGAAACGAGTATCCGCTACGGGTCAGAAAAGTGTATCCAGAGGTCAGGAACGGCAGGTTTAGGGTAGATTTGGTATTTACCCAAAATAAGCCTGAGACCATAAGAACGGGACAGAGCTATAACATTAAATTACAACTGGGGGAATCTAACGATGCCCTGTTGTTGCCTAAGGGAAGCTTCTTTCAGAGTACAGGAGGTCAGTGGATCTTTGTGGTGGCCCCTGGAGGGAACGAGGCTATAAAAAGACCGATACGGATCGGAAAACAAAATTCAAGATATTATGAGATTTTAGAGGGGTTGGATGCGGGAGAAGAGGTCATTACCAGTAATTATGATTCTTTTGGAGAAGCGGAACGCATCGTCCTGAAATAATTATAGAAGCCAATAGATTATGGAAGTAGTGCAGTTACCTAATATAGATCGTGTCGTGGAATTAGAGCAGATGATAAAACTATATACCAAGGAGATCGAAGAAGCCCGGTCGGAATTGTTTCAAATTAAGAACAAGGAAAAACTGGCGTATATAAAAGAACATCTAGGGCAATGGTTCTGGAACAGGGATTCGTATATGAAGCCTTTAAAAGTTAAAGGAGAGGATGTTCTAGTACTAAGTGTGGGGCGGTATCATGGAAACCCGTACATAGAGTTTGAAAATATTGCATTACAGAACCTGAATCTGGAGAAAAATGTGGAAGAGGTTTTACCAAAGGATATTGAAGATATCCTCAAGATTGTTTTGAAGACCGCTAAGCAGGGGTATTCGGTTGAAAATAAAATTATTGGGCAATGCAAAGTGTAACGATCATCATGGATTTCCTGTCCTTTAAGTAAATCAAAGGATGTTTATTATGAGTGGGAAAAATGATCAAGACATAGGTCTAAAAGTGGACAAATTAGAGGATTTTCTTTCCAATACGGAATTTAGGGATTGGATATTGAACCCTACCGCTGCCCAGCGTGCTTTTTGGACGGAATGGATAGCGCAAAACCCATGTAAGGGAGAGATGATAGCGATAGCAAAAGAAGTTATATATACCCTGAGACATAACGAGGGTGAAATAATTGGCGAAGAAGAAAAGAAAGAACTTTTAAAGCGGATATTGACCAAATAAACTGAATAATAAATGGGCGACCTAAAAATCTAAAATAAGATACAATGATAACGATTCAAGATTTAAAAAAGAGTTTCAGGACAGAAGAGGTGGAAACTTTGGCATTGAACAAGGTTAACCTTCATGTAGAGGATGGGGAATTTGTGGCCATTATGGGGCCTTCCGGTTGCGGTAAATCCACGTTGTTGAACATTATTGGTATGTTGGACAACCCTACCGAGGGCAGCTACAATTTTGCGGGCAATGAAGTAGGGGGGCTCCGGGAAAGCCAACGCACCCAATTGCGAAAAGGAAATTTGGGTTTCGTTTTCCAAAGTTTTAACCTGATCGATGAGCTCACGGTCTATGAAAATGTAGAACTGCCGCTGATCTATCTTAAAATGGGCAAAAGCGAGCGCAGGCAAAAAGTACGTGCGGTATTGGAACGTATGAAGATCGCCCATCGGGAAAAGCACTTTCCACAACAATTATCCGGGGGGCAACAACAGCGTGTGGCCATTTCCAGGGCCGTTGTCACCAACCCAAAATTAATATTGGCGGATGAGCCTACGGGAAACTTGGATTCCAAAAACGGGATCGAGGTCATGAACCTGTTGACCGAGCTGAACCAGGAAGGTACCACCATTATTATGGTGACCCACTCCGATCGAGATTCGCACTATGCCCATAGAGTAGTGAATCTGTTTGATGGTCAAATCGTTACGGAAAGTCAGAATAGGGAAATTGGGGCTATGATATAAGAGTTTATTCATCTCCCTATAGCTATGGGGGCAAATCTTAGGCATCATGTTAAAAAATCATCTGAAATTATCTATTCGAAATCTCTGGAAAAACAGGTTGCTTTCTGCTTTAAACTTACTTGGTTTGAGTATCGGAATAGGTAGTGTGTTAACGTTGTTATTTTCAGTCTATGCCTACTATACTGCAGATAAAAATATAGAGGATCAGGAAAATATTTATTACTTTAAGACCATAACCACGGGCGGTGACAGTTATAGGGACAATCCGTATCCTTTGATGGATAAGATTATCGAAACTTCACCTCAGGTAATTGTCGGCACGCATCTACATGGATGGGGAAATATTTGGTTGGAGCATGGTGAAAAAGAATTGCAAGAACGTACGGATTATGTCGATCCAGAATTTTTTGAAATCTTCTCATTACCCTTAAAATATGGCAATTCCAAAACTGCTCTTGAAGAAAAGTATTCCATCATTTTAACAGATCGGGTCAGTCAAAAGATTTTTGGAGATAAGAACCCTGTTGGCAAAACACTTATCGGGGCCGACTCATTAAACCTAACGGTTACAGGTGTTTTTGAACCTATTAGTCCGTATTCTGCCTTTCGGTTAGGCGTATTATTGCCCAATGAAATTTTAAAGGATAACCCCAATTTTTTGTCCCAAGCAAATTGGGCCAGCAGTTTTTCATCACACTTCTTAAGAGTACGACCAGGAGCTGATATCACACAATTAGAAAATCATGTCAATCAATTGGTACAGCACAATTATTCCGACCCCACAATAATTGCAAGGCTAAAGGCCATGCCCTTTGCCGGAGCACGAATGGATTCAATACCGGTGGTCCGAACAATAATCGGGGGCAATATTGCGACCTCTTTTTTTATACTGTTGATCGTGCTTGTCAATCTACTCAACCTTAATACTTCTACCATGTTCCGAAGAACAAAGAATATTGCGGTCCGTAAAATTTTGGGTGGAAGCAAAAAGAGTATGATCGTACAGTTTTGTATGGAAAACGGTATTTTGGTGTTGTTATCGGTACTGATTTCGGGAGGACTCTTTCTGGGGCTCTTGTTGCCTAAGTTGAACAATATTTATGGTGCTGATTTTGGTAAAATTGGCTTTAGTATCCAAAATGATTATCCCGTTATTTTTGGGGTCGGGGTCTTGGGTATTTTAGTGACCTTGGTAGTGGGCGTGTTTCCTACCTTACGCTTTATTTCCGTTCCGGTATCCACGGGAATAAAAGGAAAGATCGAGACTATCAAAAGTAATTTTTTCTTACAGAATTCCTTTATCATCCTTCAATTTGTCATAGCGATCCTTTTTATCTGTATCGCTATTATTTTGAATAACCAGATTGGGTTCATGAAAAATGCGGACCTGGGTTTTAAAAAGGAAAATATCATTGTGGGGGCTATCGATTTGGAATACAAGGATATCGAATCGGCCGAATCCAATTTTCAGGCCCTATTAAAAGAACTTGAGGGCAACCCCTATGTGAAAAGTTTTTCTGTGAGCGAGGCGATACCCTCTGATTATTATTTTAATTATACGACATATTATGACCCGAATACTGATACCGATGTGCGTATGCGACGCTCTTATACTGATGAGGGATATTTGAAAACACTTGAAATCCCTATGGTAGAAGGAAGGGATTTTGATGAGAATCTTGATCATACCGAAGAATACCGTGCTATTATAAATCAGACGGCAATGAAAGCCTTGGGTTGGAATTCCATAGAAGGAAAACGTTTAAAGTTCAAAAACAGTTTGGATTCCGGGCACTTGGTAGTAGGGGTAATGGAAGATTTCCATTATCAAGATTTACAGAATGCAGTTGAACCTTTGGTGCATTTTTACCGTGATAGAAAAAATCTGGGGGCTCACCATTATTTGTCTTTGCGGGTTGAAGAAGGTCAAGAAAAGATAATAACAAATAGTCTACGTTCCAAGTTTGCACAAATTGATTCACGTAGAAACTACGAGCAAGCATATCTAAGCGATAAAGTAAGTGGGCAGTACCGCCTAATGGAGGGAATGCTAAAAGTCGTAAACGTGGCGGCCCTCCTAACCATATTTATTTCGTGTTTGGGAATGTTCGGACTAATTTCCTTTATGGCCAAAAGGCGAATAAAGGAAATTGGAATCCGTAAAATATTGGGTGCTGGCATACTTAAAATAATCATCTTGTTATCAAAAGAATATATCATTTTGGTGGGTGTTGCGGCCTTGATCGCTTTTCCAGTAGCCTGGTATTTAATGAACGCTTGGTTGGGGAGTTTTTCCTATAGCATAACAATACAATGGTGGATGTTTGCACTAGGGGGCCTAATCGCTTTACTGATAACCTCATTCACCTTGGGAATTCAAGCTGTGAAATCGGCGTTGGCGAACCCCGTAAAAAGTTTACGAACAGAATAAAAACCAAGACCAGTTAGGTTTCCAAAACCTAACAGGTATGGTAAAAACAAAATCATCAAAAACGAGAATCATGTTTAAAAACCATCTTAAAATTGCCTTTCGGTTTTTTAAAAAGAACAAACTTTTTACCGGAATCAACATTCTGGGATTGGCTATTGGTATTACAGCATTTATTTTGTTGATACGCTATGTATCCTATGAAAAGAGCTATGATAAGTTCCTTCTAGATATAGATAACCTATATAGGGTAACCTTGACCTCCAATCTTGGAGATAAGGGTTTTGTTACATCAGCTACCAACCATCCGGCCGTAGGGCCCGCTATGGAACGGGATTTCCCCGAAG
Source organism: Maribacter spongiae (assembly GCF_047345125.1). Lineage (NCBI taxonomy): Bacteria > Pseudomonadati > Bacteroidota > Flavobacteriia > Flavobacteriales > Flavobacteriaceae > Maribacter > Maribacter spongiae. The sequence continues at coordinate 260,050 of NZ_JBLFEQ010000001.1, forward strand.
TGGAAAATTTCACTAGAATAGTCGATAAATCACTTCCCTTTTCAAGTACAATTATTCTATCCTATACCAATAAGCATGGGGACATTATTAAATCAGACGCCAATGATGATCAAATTCATTTTGCGGACAACTCCATTTTAGAACTATTTGATATTGATCTGATACATGGAGATTCGCTAAATGCTCTTGAAGAGCCCAATAGCATAATATTAATGAGTGGTATTGCTCAGCGGTTTTTTGGAAAAGAAGACCCTTTGGGTAAAATTATAAAAATAAATGGAAATTTCGAGTTGAAGGTTACCGGGGTTTTTGATGAAAGGCCACAGAATACCCATTTACCATTGGGGATGGTAATTTCATACACTACTTTTTCCAAAGACAATAGATTTTCGAATAGTTGGGTATGGCCCGAATTCTATAACTATGTAAAGCTTAGACCGGGGACGGATCCTAAACTTGTAGAATCCAAGTTTCCGGCCTTCGTTCAAAAATACCTGAACGATATTATGAACGAACATGGTTTTGAGGCAAAGTTTGGGCTCCAACCTGTAAAGGATATCCATTTGAAATCAAAAATAGACAAGGAAATTTCTGCCAACACCAATGAGGGTACCCTGTATTTTTTGTTGATCGTAGCGAGCTTTATTATTGCTATAGCCCTTATCAACTTCATCAACCTGTCCACGGCCAAATCTATGGAACGGGCCAAAGAAGTTGGCATCAAAAAAGTAGCAGGTGCTAGTAGGAAATCATTAATAAGGCAATTTCTTTATGAATCGCTCATTATTAATTTTTTTGCTATGGTTTTGGCTTTTTTATTTATAAACCTGCTGACCCCCTCCTTTAATTCTTTAGTAGGCCTGCCTGTACTCGGTATAACAATGTGGGGTAAATGGAAAATATGGATTGCCATGATCAGTATATTTATCGGCGGTGGAATTTTGGCGGGCTTGTATCCTGCTTTTGTGCTATCCAATTTTGTTCCTATTGAAGTTCTTAGGGGAAAATTCCATCAAAGTACAAAAGGTACCTCGTTAAGAAAATCCTTAGTAGTGGCCCAATTTGCTATTTCTATTGCCTTGATAGCCGGAACATTCATTGTGTATAGTCAATTTTCGTTTATGCAAAATCAGGATTTGGGTTTTGATGCGGACCATAATCTGGTATTGAACTCGCCTATCTATTCGGATACTACTATGCAAGGTAAATTAAAGACCTTCAAAGCAGAATTGATACAGAATCCTAAAATCAACGGTGTTACGATATCCAATGAGATTCCAGGAAAACGAGTAACATGGAATAATATGATTAGAAAGGGGCATGAGGAAAAGGAACAGGGAGTTGCGAGTGCTTTGATAAGTATTGACGATGATTTTTTTGAAACGTATAAGATCGATTTGCTTGCTGGTCGGGATTTTGTTGAAGAAGATGCGCGTCTTTACATGTCGGAAACGCAAATGACCGTTCGTGTGATCATTAACAATACCGCGGCCAAAGTATTGGGTTATCCTGATCCTCAAATGGCCATTAATGAGAAAATTATCTATACTCTTGGGTCCGAAAGACAGGCAGAGGTTATCGGAGTTGTAGAAGACTACCATCAACAATCCTTGGAAAATGAATATAGCCCCATGTTATTTCTATATTTCCCTTATTCTACGGGCAGTTATATTACTGTAAATATTCTTGGAGGAAATACTATCAATGAGACTGTTATGGATGTAGAAACCACATATAAGGATTTCTTTCCTAATGATCTTTTTAAACACTTTTTTGTAGATGATTATTTTAATAAACAATATCAGGCCAATGTTAAATTCGGTACCATTTGCCTGTTGTTTTCCATCTTGGCCATTTTCATAGCCGCACTGGGCCTGTTTGGACTGGGTTCTCACATGGCCATGCAAAAGACGAAGGAAATAAGTGTGCGTAAAGTCATGGGTGCTACCGTAGGACAGGCATTGGCGATCATTCCCAAAAAATTATTGAGTCTTGTATTGATATCCGGGGCCATAGCGCTTCCCGTTATATACATCATTACCAAAAAATGGCTGGAGAACTATGCCTTTAAGATCCAGATTAATATCTGGATGTTATTGGTTCCGTTATTGATCGTAATGGTGGTTGCGGCATTGTCTATAATATCACAATCCCTAAGAACGGCCTTGATCAATCCAGCGGAATCCTTACGTGACGAATGAAAACCAGGACCTGTTAGGTTTCCAAAACCTAACAGGTATGGTAAAAACGAAATCATCAAAAACGAGAATCATGTTTAAAAATCACATTAAAATTGCCTTTCGGTTTTTTAAAAAGAACAGGCTTTTTACAGTAATAAATGTCCTGGGGCTAACCATTGGTATAGCGGCATTTTTACTCATTACCCAATACGTTTCTTTTGAAAGGAGTTATGATAAATTTCAACCGGGCATAGAAGATGTGTATAGGACGACCCTGTCCACTAATTTTGAATCCGAAGCTTTTGAAACCTCCGCTACCAACCATCCTGCCCTTGGCCCGGCCATGAAAGCCGATTTTCCGGAGGTAGAAAGTTATGCCCGAATGGTAGATAGGAAGGTGTTGGGCGGCAGTGCTATTTTATCCTATAAAACCCCTTCTGGGGAATTGATTAAATCCAATATCAATGATTTTGATCTTTATTTTGCCGAGGCGGCACTTTTGGAAGTTTTTGATATTCCATTGGTTTATGGAAACAGGGAAACGGCCTTAAAAGAGCCACAGACCGTAATTCTATCGGAAAGTACGGCCTATCGTTTTTTTGGTAACGAAGAACCTGTAGGAAAACAACTGTCTATAAACAGTGACGGAAGCAAAGTGATGGTAACCGGGGTTTTTAAGGATTTGCCCCAAAACACCCATCTTAATTTTGATATATTGGTCTCGTTCACTTCATTAAACCCCGAGTATTTTAATTCTACATGGGTATGGCCGGAATTTTACAATTATATAAAACTAAAATCGGGAACCGACCCTAAAACAGTTAACGCAAAATTTCCCGCCTTTGTTCAAAAATACCTGAGCGATATAATGCACCAATATGGTTTTCAGGCAAAATTCAATCTGCAACCTGTTTCGGACATCCATTTAAAATCTAAGCTTGCAAAAGAAATGTCGGTCAACTCCAGTGAAGGGACCTTGACTTTTTTAATGATAGTGGCCGCTTTTGTCATTGCAATAGCACTCATTAATTTTATCAACCTGTCTACTGCAAAATCTATGGAACGGGCCAGGGAAGTAGGTTTAAAGAAAGTTGTGGGGGCGCAGCGGGGCATATTGGTGTCACAATTTTTATGGGAGTCCCTGATCATCAATTTTGTTGCCGTACTCTTGGCAATTCTTTTGGTGGGCATACTTATGGATCCCTTTAACCAATTGGTAGGGTTGGAGGTGTTGTCCCTGGCAACATGGGGAAAATCCGGCGTATGGCTTACTATTTTAGCGATACTATTGGTCGGTGGCCTATTGGCAGGTCTATATCCTGCATTTGTATTGTCCGATTTTAGACCTGTACAGGTACTTAACGGAAAATTCCACCAGTCGGGCAAAGGCACGTCATTGCGGAAAGCGTTGGTAGTGACCCAATTTGCAGTTTCTATTGCCTTGATTTCAGGAACCTTTATTGTGTACAATCAGTTTTCATTTATGCAAAATCAGGAACTTGGGTTTAAGGCCGATCAGAATCTTGTGATCAACGCGCCTATGGATGTGGTCGATTCTATAGCATTACAAAAAATAAAGGTCTTCAAAGGAGAAATAGAGCGTCGCCCAAAAATTAATTCGGCCACGCTAACGAGTGAAATACCCGGAAAACCTTTTATCATGACGACCACGGTACGCAAAAAAGAGGATGAAGCCATAGATGGAAGTACGGGCAGTGTTATGGAAATTGACGAGGATTTCTTAAAAACCTATGGTGTAGATGTGATTGCTGGGCGCAATTTGGTAAAAGAGGATATGGGCAATTATTATTTTAGGGATGATAGCGGTAGCGACCCAAACGTGTATCACGTACTCATTAACAGGGCCTCTGCAAAAGCACTGGGGTTTGCCACACCCGAAGCGGCCATCAACCAAAAAATAGTTTTTAAATATGGTCCTGTCGACAGAACTGGGGAAGTAATCGGAGTTTTGGAAGATTACCATCAAAGATCATTGGAAAGCGACTATGACAAAATAATATTCATTTACCCTACCTTCTATTTTGGCGAATACATAACCGTAAACATGAGTGGTGAAAACGTAGGTGCGACCCTTGCCGATGTAGAGGCACAGTTCAATATGTTGTTTCCCAGAGATCCGTTCAATTACTTTTTTCTGGACGAATATTTTAATATGCAGTACCAAGCCGATCTTAAATTCGGCACCATTTGCCTGTTATTTTCAATACTGGCCATTTTCATAGCCGCACTGGGCCTTTTTGGATTAGGATCCCATATGGCCATGCAAAAGACGAAGGAAATAAGTGTACGTAAAGTTATGGGTGCCACCGTAGGGCAGGCATTGGCGATCATTCCCAAAAAATTATTGGGTCTGGTGCTATTGTCCGGGGCCATTGCGCTACCGATCATATATATCATTACCAAGAAATGGCTGGAAAATTATGCCTTTAAGATCCAGATGAGTATTTGGATGTTTTTGGTTCCGTTATTGATCGTAATGGTAGTTGCGGCATTGTCCATAATATCGCAATCCCTTAGAACGGCATTGATCAATCCTGCGGAATCGTTACGGAACGAATGAAAATAAGACCTGTTAGGTTTCCAAAACCTAACAGGTCTCACAAAACAAGGATTATGTTCAAAAACTATCTAAAAATTGCTTGGCGTAATTTGATGAAGAACAAACTCAGTTCATTCATTAATATTTTTGGTTTGACCCTTGGAATAAGCATCTGTATTGTAATCCTGATTTTTGTTCGTTACGAATCAACATTTGATGCTTTTCATGAAAAATCTAATGAGACGTTTCGGGTGGTGCAACACAATAAACTGCCCAATGGAACATTGTATTGGAATACAACCGCATATCCATTGGCCGAAGCGTTACGAAATGATTTCCCGGAAGTTGATGTAGTAACACAAATTGCGGGCCCTGTGAGTCGAATATTTAAAATTGAAGACTCCTTTAAAAACGAAAATCTATTTGAAGACCCCGGCGTTTTATTTGTAGATAATTATTACCCAAAAACCTTTGATGTAGAATGGTTGGCCGGCGATAAAAACACGGCCTTAAAAGAAACAGCATCTGTAGTCTTGACAGAAAGGCTTGCAAAGCGCTATTTTGGTCTTTCAGCAGCAAATTACCAAAATGCCCTGGGTAAAACCATCTTGTTGCAAAGCAAAGACCCGCTGACCGTAACGGGGGTGATTAAAAATCCGAAAGGTAATGCGGACCATCAATACAATATGTTGATCCCCTATGAATTCTTTAAGATCAATAACCCTTATTTTTCTGAAAATTGGTCGGGCAATTATCAAGGAACAACTTTTGTTGTTCTAAATGAAACAGTACAAAAAGCCAGTTTTGAATCAAAAATAGCAAGCTGGAAAAAGAAGTACTTAAATCCGCAGGATGATAAACGGATTTCATACCATTTACAACCACTTAACGAAATACATAACGAAACGCTTTATGGTGCTAGCCCAGGAGGTTATATCCTGCCAAAAAACATATTGACCATATCTACTGTTGTCGCACTCTTTATTCTTCTTATTGCTTTAATCAATTTTATAAATTTAGTGACCGCACAATCACATTCAAGGTCAAAAGAGGTTGGTATTAGAAAGGTCATGGGCAGCAAAAGATCACACTTGGTTTTACAATTTATTTTTGAAAATGCTTTTATCATTTTATTTGCTACGGCACTATCAATTATTGTAATTCAAGGACTTATCCAATTATTGAACAATAACCTTTCTATTATAGAGCTTCAATTAGAATTTGAAGCAATCCATTTACTTTATATACTGTTCACAATCACTTCGGCAATAGTTCTTGCTGCCATATATCCTGCCGTTATCCTATCAAGGTTCAAACCTATTCAAGCCTTAAAGAATACGTTTAATAATGCTACGGACACTAAAATCAATTTGAGAAAATCACTGGTCACGTTTCAGTTTGTGATGGTTCAGTTATTTGTTATTGCAGCTATTATTTTGGCTTTTCAAATGAATCATTTTAAAAAAAGCGAACTGGGCTTTCATAGAGAATCAGTGGTTATAACAGAATCTCCTAATTATGAAAAATCTACTGTTTTCAGAGAAAAATTACTTGCCGATGGAGGTATTTCAAAAGTTGCATTTGGCTCTGGACCTCCAATGGCTGTAAACGGATTACAATTGGGTACTAACTATCGTTTGCCTGAACAACCAGCAGAAGAATCAAGGGCTGCAGAAATGAAAATAGGCGATTTGCACTATCTTAACTTTTTTAATCTAGAGCTTTTGGCTGGGCGAAACTTTCTTTCGAACAAAGAAGCTTTTGATGAATTTATCGTCAATGAAACCTTTTTGACATCCTTCGGATGGAAACCAAATGAGGCCATTGGGAAGAAAATTCAAATAAATGAAGGCCAGGCTACAATTGTAGGTGTAGTAAAGGATTTTCATAATAATTCATTACAACATGAAATTTCACCATGTATTTTTTTGAACTGGATATATTATCAAAACAACGCCTTTATTAAGATGGGTGATTCCAATTATACTGCTCTTGAAAACATTAAAAATAATTGGGAAGATACCTATACCAATGCCATTTATGAATTTCAGTTTTTGGATGATGCCATAGCTAAAGAATATACCATTGAAAATATGGTTTTTACAGGATTTGGAACTTTTTCGGTACTCTCCATCTTAATTGGTTGTCTTGGGCTATTTGGCTTAATGTCATTTATCGTTAACCAAAAGAGAAAAGAAATAGGGATACGAAAAGTGTTAGGAGCATCGCTATTGGAAAACATCTCGTTCTTTTCTAAAGAATATTCGTATTTGGTTATGCTATCTTTTTTTATTGCAGCACCATTGGTCTATTATTTTATGAATTTATGGCTAGAGGGTTTTACCTATCGCATCCGACCTTCATTTTGGATGTTCTTAACTGGAGGATTCTTAACCTTTCTAATTGCTATGATTACTTGTAGTTTTCAATCTATAAAAGCGTCAATGGCAAATCCAATTATTGCACTCAGGGAAGAATAAATGAGTTATAACAGCACTTAGAGACGAATAAACATTAGACCTGTTAGGTTTCTAAAACCTAACAGGTCTCACAAAACGGGGACCATGTTAAAACAAAACGGATTCCCGATTTTCAGAGAATAATATTAAAACAACAACTATGTTATTAGAATTAAAAAACATCTTTAAATGGGTCAACTCCGGTGGCCAACGGGTATTTCTTTTAAAGGATGTTAACCTGAAGGTCGAAGAAGGGGAGTTCATTTCCGTTATGGGGCCGTCAGGTTCGGGCAAGACCACCTTGCTCAATGTCATTGGGATGTTGGATGGGTTTGATGAGGGGGAATACCACTTTCTTGATGAATCAGTCCATAACCTTAAGGAAAAACACCGGGCCAATTTGTATAAGGAGTACATTGGATTTGTATTTCAATCCTATCATTTACTGGATGAACTCACGGTAAAGGAGAATTTAGAAATGCCTTTATTGTATAAAAAAGTTAAGGGTGCGGAACGTAAGGCCATAGTGGCCGATATGTTGGATCGCTTTAATATTGTAGGGAAGAAAGACCTGTTTCCTACGCAATTGAGCGGTGGGCAACAACAGCTAGTAGGTGTGGCCCGTGCACTGATCGCCAACCCGAAATTGATATTGGCCGATGAGCCTACGGGAAATTTAAACTCACAGCAGAGCAGGGAAATCATGGAACTTTTTAAAAAGTTGAACGAGGAAGATGGCGTAACCATTATCCAAGTGACCCATTCTGAAAAGAATGCGGCCTACGGATCCCGGATCATTAATCTGTTGGACGGGAGAAAGGTATAATGAACTCGTTTAAACCAGTTCAATCTTATAGTACGGCTATTTAAACCTGATTTAGGTTTTTTCCGATTAAGAAAACCTTTTCCTTTCCATGCCCCGATAATCGATCCTTATCCCTCTATCTTCATTTTCAATTCCATAGCTTCCTAATCTCGGGACTAAGGACTATCTTTGTTGTTTAGAATGATTTTGAATAAAATAATTCTCTTGAGACCATGTGCCGGGCTTGCGAAAGTGGGGTATGTCCGTCGGCAACTGGACTTTAAGAGCGTATCCGGACAAAAAAGGTTGAATTGATGAAGTTAGATAAAAAAAATATTTTAAAAGCATTAGAACAGATTACGGTTCCCGGGGAAGGCCGGAATATGGTAGAAAGCGGGGCCATTAAGAATGTTCAGATCTTTGGCGATGAGGTAGAAGTGGATATTGTTATTTCCAACCCCAGCTTGCAGGCACGTAAAAAGACCGAGGTAGAAATTCTTAAGATTATCCATAAAGAGGTCTATGAAAAGGCCAAAATAAAAATCAATATCAAGGTAGATGCACCCGTTGAAAAGCCCAAGACCAACGAGATAAAAGGGAAACCCATTCCGGGCATCCAAAATATAATCGCAATTGCCTCGGGTAAGGGAGGTGTGGGCAAATCTACCGTTACGGCGAACTTGGCGGTAACTTTGGCCAAAATGGGTTTTAAGGTCGGTTTATTGGATGCGGATATTTACGGCCCCTCCATGCCCATTATGTTCGATGTAGCCATGGAAAAGCCCCTGGCGGTAAATATCGATGGGAAATCTAAGATGAAACCAGTGGAAAGCTATGGCGTAAAACTGCTTTCCATTGGATTTTTTACACGGCCCGATCAAGCAGTGATCTGGAGAGGACCCATGGCTTCCAAAGCACTGAACCAAATGATTTTTGATGCCCATTGGGGAGCAATCGATTTTATGTTGATAGACCTACCGCCGGGAACAGGGGATATTCATTTGAGCATCATGCAGGCTATGCCGGTTACCGGTGCCGTAGTGGTAAGCACGCCCCAGGAAGTGGCCCTGGCGGATGCCCGTAAAGGGGTGGCCATGTTTCATCAAGATTCCATAAACGTACCGGTTTTGGGGATTGTAGAGAATATGGCTTATTTTACACCGGAAGAATTACCCGGTAATAAATACCATATCTTTGGCAAGGATGGGGCCAAAAACCTGTCCGAAGATTTAAAAGTCCCTTTTTTGGGAGAGGTCCCCTTGATACAGAGTATCCGTGAGGCCGGTGATGTGGGCCGTCCGGCGGCATTGCAAACGGCAACCGCTATTGAGGCCGCTTTTGAGGAAATCACTAAAAATGTAGTACAACAAACGGTGAATAGAAATAAGAATATTCCGCCGACCGAGGCAATTAAGATAACAACAATGGCAGGGTGTTCCGCCGTTAAGAAATAAAAAATGACACCAGAAGAATTAAAACTGAACGTGGAAAAAGCTTTGGAGGAAATCCGTCCCTTTTTACAAAGTGATGGGGGCGACATCTCTTTGATATCCATAGATAATGAGAATTCGGTAAAAGTAAAATTGGAAGGGGCCTGTGTAGGCTGTTCCGTCAATCAGATGACATTGAAAAGTGGTGTGGAAATGACCATAAAAAAATATGCTCCGCAAATAGAGGAAGTAATCAATATTGGTTAACCTAACAATTATCATATATGTTTTTCCGGGCTATCTCTAGCTTTACCTCCAAAATAAAACTCCTGAATGATTAAAACGGATATACTGATTATCGGCGCGGGACCTACGGGTCTTTTTGCCGTTTTTGAAGCAGGCCTGCTACAACTAAAATGCCATTTGATCGATGCCTTGCCCCAGGCCGGCGGACAATGCTCGGAAATTTACCCGAAGAAACCTATATATGATATTCCCGGTTTTCCCGAGGTATTGGCGGGCAATCTGGTAGACAACCTCATGGAGCAGATAAAACCTTTTCAACCGGGGTTTACATTGGGGGAACGGGCGGAGACCATTAAAAAATTGGAAGATGGTTCCTTTGTCGTGACTACGAACAAAGGTACGGAACACCATGCGCCTATTGTTGCCATTGCAGGTGGATTGGGCAGCTTTGAACCTAGGAGGCCGTTACTGGAAAATCTAACAAAATATGAAGATAAGGGCATTGCCTATATCATAAAAGACCCCGAAGTTTACCGGGGTAAAAAAGTAGTGATTGCCGGGGGAGGGGATTCCGCCTTGGATTGGAGCATCTTTTTGGCCGATATAGCTGCGGAAATAACCCTGATACACCGAAGAAATGAATTTCGCGGTGCTTTGGATTCCGTTGAAAAAGTACAGCGGTTGAAAGATCAGGGGAAAATAAATTTGATCACACCTGCAGAAATAGTCGGGTTGAACGGTAAGGATAAATTGGAATCCGTTGTTATAAGAAAAACGGGGAATACCTCGGAAGATTTTGTTCTGGAAGTGGATAATTTTATTCCGTTGTTCGGTCTTTCGCCCAAATTGGGACCAATAGGGGATTGGGGACTGGAGATTGAAAAGAATGCCATTAAAGTGGATAATACCCTGGATTATCAGACCAATATACCAGGTATTTATGCCATAGGCGATGTAAATACCTATCCGGGTAAGCTAAAATTGATTCTTTGTGGTTTTCATGAGGCTACTTTAATGTGCCAAAGTGCATATCAACGTATTTATCCGGATAAAAAATATGTTATGAAATACACTACGGTAGGGGGCGTTACCGGATTTGACGGTAGTAAAAAAGAAGCGCCAAAAGCTGTGGTCAAGGCAATAGACTAATTTTAATAGTAAGGATTATCCCCTTAAAGGGACTTTAGGGATGTATTCCCATGTATTATGAGCGATATAAAGATTAAGATTACGGATAGGGAAGGAGTACTTCATGAGATCGATGCTCCTACGGATATGAATATGAACCTGATGGAAGTGGTACGTTCCTATGAACTTGCCCCGGAAGGTACAATTGGGATTTGCGGCGGTATGGCCATGTGTGCCTCATGCCAATGCTATGTGAAATCCGCCCATGCACTTCCCGAAAAATCGGATGATGAAGATGCCATGTTGGCCGAAGCCTTTAACGTAGAAGATAACTCCCGTTTGGGCTGTCAATTGCATATTACCGAAGATATGGATGGGCTTGAAGTAGAGTTGGCTCCAGAGGAAATTTAAGGGTTGCCCTATCCGGTTTATATAGACTAAGGACAAGTTTTGATTTCTTCTTGCACCCGAACAGGTGTTTACACTACATTTAATCACCTGGCAGCTGATTATATCCTTGCCTGATAGGTAAACAAATTATAATACCTGCCTTCCGTGGCGATTAATTCATCATGTGTTCCCCGCTCAGCAATTTTCCCTTTTTCAATGACCAAGATTTGGCTTGCTTTTCGGATGGTACTTAAGCGGTGGGCGATGACAAAAGTAGTCCGTCCTTTGGTCAGTTCCGCCAGACTCTTTTGGATCAGGGCTTCGCTTTCGGTATCTAGGTTTGAGGTGGCTTCATCCAAAATTAAAATGCGCGGATCGGCCAAGACTGCGCGGGCAATGGCAATACGCTGACGCTGACCTCCGGAAAGCTTTATGCCGCGTTCCCCGATCAGGGTTTCCAATCCTTCATCGAACCGGTCCGTAAATTCATCCACATAGGCGGCTTTTATGGCAGCTTGCAATTCGGCTTCCGTAGCATTGGGCCTGGGAAACAGGATATTGTCCCGAATGGTGCCCTCAAACAGAAAATCGTCCTGTAAAACTACACCCAAGAACTGGCGATAGCTACTTAAATCTATTGTTGCCAAGTCCTTTCCATCTATGGTGATTTTCCCTGAATCGGGATTCAAAAAACTCGCTGCCAGCCCGGCTATGGTAGATTTACCCGAACCTGAACTGCCCACTAAGGCTATGACTTCGCCCGATTTGGCCTTAAAACTAATGTTTTGCAGGACCTCTTTGTCCTCTTCATAAGCAAAAGAAACATTCTCAAAGATCATATCCCCGTGAATGGCGTTTAATTGGACGGTACGGTCTTTTTCATCGGCTTCCGCCGTTTTGTTCATTAATTCTTCGGTACGGTCAAGCCCGGCCAGGGCTTCGGTCAGTTGACTGCCAATGTTGCTCATTTGTACAATGGGTGCTACCATCAACGCCAGAAGAAAAGTAAACTCAAAATATTCCCCGGTACTCAACTGGCCCTGTATCATTTCATAGCCGCCATAACCCATCATGATGCCCGTTGTGGCAAGACCGAGCAAAAAAGTAGATGAACTTGTCATAATCGCTGTTGCGGTCAAGCTCTTTTTTACATTTTTAAAAATACGCTCCACTCCGGATTCAAACACTTTAGCTTCCTGTGCCTCGGCATTAAAACCCTTGATAACCCGTATCCCTCCTAAAGTTTCCGTAAGTCGCCCCTTTACCTCTGCGTTTATTTTACCACGTTCGCGAAATACGGGCCGTATAATTTTAAACGCCTTTAAAGCGATAACGGCAAATAACACCAGGGGAACTAATGTAAAGAGGGTCATAATAGGACTTATCCGTAGCAATAGCACTAATGAAACCACAGCAGTTACGGTACCACCTACCAATTGTACCAGGCCGGTACCGATAAGATTGCGCACGCCCTCAACATCGCTCATAATGCGGGAAACCAGCGCCCCGGATTTGGTATTGTCAAAAAAACGGATGGGTAATGACAGTATTTGCTTTTGAACCTGTGCCCGGAGTTCGGAAATCATAAATTGTGCCTGTATGCTCAATACTTTGGTCAATAGGAATGATACTATTCCCTGGACCAAAAAGGAAAGGACGACTACGGCCACCAATAGTTTAAGAAAGCCATAATTCTTGTTGGGGACAATATCATCTATAAAATAACGCAAGGAAACAGGCGCTACAAAACTTGCCCCACGGCCTATCAAAATCAATAATAGCCCCACTAATACCAGTTTTCTTCTGGGCCAGATAATGGTTTTGAACGCTTTTAGGACACTTACTTTTTTTCCGGACATCTTGGGTTGTGGTTTGATTGAAGAAGGTTTTTTGTACTAAAAATAAAGCTATAAAGGTAGGTATAATTGAATGGGAAATATAGCTCCAAAAACGGCCAAATAGGAACATATCTATCAATTTGGATAATAATCCGGGAATTGGAGTTAGTATATAGGCTTGTCGCACGACCAAGGTAAGGATTGGGAGCTTTAGAGTTTCCATCGACATAAGAAATAAGGGTGACCGGTAAGGTGTCGATCAAAATATTGATTGGCAAACCACAGCCGATCATAGAAAACATATTAAATAACAACAGATGAAAAAAAATGGTATAATTTTCGGGGTTTTAGTATTGATGGGTATAGGTCTATGGGCGCAAAACGGCCATGCTCCTATAAATAAAAGAACTTTTCCCAATAATTTAGCCCCTGCGGAGGCACAGGTCGCCAGGGTTTATCAAAAAGTAATTTCATCTGTGGTCACCATTTACACGACCAGTAGTTCCTATACGGAAAAAGGTCCCGTACAAAATAATGGTTTGGGATCTGGGGTGTTGATTTCCGGGGATTGTCATATTCTTACCGCCGCCCACGTAGTGGACGGTTCTACCAAAATAGAAGTAAAGACAACGGATGGAAAGTTAAGAAAGGCTACCATTCTATTTAGCGAGAAATCTGCTGATATTGCACTCTTAAAATTGGATGTGCCAGACCGTAATCTCACCCATGCGACTTTAGGCGATTCCGATATAATGGCGGTAGGCCAAAACGTTTATGCCATTGGTAGTCCCTATGGTATGGAAAATTCCTTTTCTTCCGGTATCGTATCGGCTTTTAGAAATTTCAATACGTTGTATGATGGTACGGTGAACATTGAATTTATCCAAACGGATGCTGCCATCAATCAGGGTAATAGCGGAGGGCCGTTATTTAATTCAAATGGCGAGGTTGTAGGGATCGCATCGAGTATACTAACGGTTTCCGGAGGTTTTCAGGGGATAGGTATGGCGGTGACCAGTAATACCGTGAAGGGTTTGTTGGCTTTTGAGGACCGTCCGTGGATAGGTATAGAAGGGGTGTTTTTAAAATCGGGGGAATTAGCTAAATTATTCAATTTAAACCTTAGTGGCGGTTTGTTGGTACAGAAAGTAGGATCCTCCAGTCCGGCGGATAAGGCAGGCCTTAAGGGTGGATATATACCTGCAAATATCGGGGGCAAGCCTTTTTTGTTCGGGGGTGATATTATCTTGAAGATAGGCCCGCAGGATACCTGCCATGTAGGTTGTTTGGAAGGTATAAGGAAGACGCTGGTGAACAAGGAAAAAATAGATGTCCGTTATTTGCGTGAAGGCAAGGAATACATGGTTACCTTAGATGTATCCGAAGTGAGGAAAAATTTTTTAAAGGGCGGATAAGACCAAGGTTTCTTTGTGTCGAAAAAAGCATGGAAAAAATATTATCCCGGTAAAGCAGATCTTAGTTTATCTTTTTTGAATATATTGATTGCTCCCTTGAGATAATGTACTGAGGTTGCCGAAGGGGGGCGTTGAATATTTTTTGAGATACTTTTACGAATACTTGGTTATTTTCATATGCGTCAAGATAAGGCCCTGGCCCTGTTGAAATCTGGAAAAAATGTATTCCTTACCGGTTCTGCGGGTACGGGCAAGACCTATGTGCTCAACCAATATATTTCCTATTTAAAGGAAAGAAAAGTACCTGTTGCCATTACGGCTTCTACCGGAATTGCGGCTACCCATATGAATGGCATGACCATACATTCCTGGGCCGGGTTTGGTATTAAAAATCAATTGACCAGGGCCAATTTGGTTACCATGCGTACCAAGAAATACCTTAAAAAACATTTAGAGGAGTCCATGATCTTGATCATTGATGAGATTTCTATGCTGCACAGGAACCAGTTGAACATGGTAGATGAGGTACTCCGTTTTTTTAAGGACGATGACAGGGCTTTTGGGGGAGTCCAAATAGTATTGTGCGGGGATTTTTTCCAGTTACCGCCCATTGGGTATCCGAATGAGAAAAGCAGGGACAAATTTGCCTTTATGGGAGAGGCATGGCTCAATGCCCGGTTGCATGTCTGTTATCTAACGGAACAATACCGTCAAGAAAGCGATGATGTTTTGAATGGTATCCTGAACGAGATTCGGTCGGCAAATATTTCACAACGAAGCATTGATTTTTTAAAAGAAGCGAATACGAATTTTCTGGATCAAGAAACACCCACAAGATTGTTTACCCATAATATGGATGTGGACCAGATCAATAGCTCAGAACAGGAGAAATTACCGGGCCGTCCTCGAAAATATAAAGCATCGACCAAGGGTAATCAAAAGTTGGTCGAGACTTTAAAAAAATCGGTTTTGGCACAAGAACATCTTGAACTGAAAGAAAATGCCAGAATAATGTTCGTGCGTAACAATCCGGAACAGGGATATGTGAACGGGACCATGGGAACGGTAATCGATTTTACCGATGAGGGATACCCCATCATAAAGACGACCCATGGAAAAAGGATTACGGTAAAACAAGAAATTTGGGGAATATATGACGATTACGGGAAGGTTTTGGCAAGCTTTGAACAGATTCCGTTGCGATTGGCATGGGCCATAACCGTTCATAAATGTCAAGGGATGACCTTGGATGCCGCCACGATCGATCTTTCCAAAACCTTTGAACGTGGTCAGGGGTATGTGGCACTTTCCCGATTAAAGAATATTGAAAACCTGCGACTTTCGGGATTTAATGAAATGGCGCTTCATGTGGATGGATTGGCCCATAAGGCGGATATCCGTTTTCAGGAACTTTCGGAAATGGTGGATATGGAAAATGATTTCAAAACCTTGGAAATGGAATCGTTGGCCTTTATAAAGCAATGCGGTGGACTCACCGATCCCGAAGAAATCAAAAAACAATCCAAAAAAATAAAGGAGAAAAGTACGGAGAAGAAATCTACCTATGAAATTACGCTCGGGTATTTGAAACAAAAAATCCCTTTGGAAGTAATTGCTGAAGAGCGTGGCCTTTCCATAGGTACGATTGCCGGGCATTTGATCAGATTGCGAAAAGAACGGCCCAAGGAAAATCTGGATTTTTACCGTCCCGATGACCACCTATTGGAAAAAATAACCGAAGCCAGAAAAAAAGTAAAAAATGATGCTGTGGGCTTAAAACCAATATATGAGGCACTTGAGGGTAAAGTAGATTATGGGGATATTAAATTAGCGTTGGCGTTCCTGTAAGTGAAACTACTATTCCTTGGTAACGATCAATGTAGCTTTGGAACCCGAAGAGAGCAACCATTTGTTGGAATAGATAAGTTGGCCCTTGTCGTCATAGACATCTACCTGGGCTGTATTTGGAGCTGAGGAACCATGGTTCAATGCCTCAAAATCCAATCTGTTGAACCCTTTTTGAAGGTCTACGTTAATACCTTTGAACGCTCCTGTTAGTAGCATGTTCTGATCGACTACTACATTGTTTAAATAGATCTTTACACGATCGCCATCCACAAACTCATGGTCTCTACATACAATACCTATGAATTTTCCATTACTCCTTACATCCCCCAGGTATTGATCGCCAAAAAATTGTTTTGAACCGCCTTCTTTTTCCCTGGGACCGATCCTGGGGTCTATTTTAAGTCCTGTACCCGCCTGTACCAGTTCCCTGTCCGGAAGCATCTTTACAGGTGGCCTGCTCTTATAATCTATTTTGGACGGTTCCTTAACGACCGATGGAATATTCAACACCGTTCCCGATTTGGCCTTGCCTTTTGAATCCGGTTTATTGACCGCCCCTATCTTTAAAGGTCTTTGTGTGGGAATATCCGTTTGGGCATTTACGAACCCAAAAATCAGTATTGAGAAAAAGAGGGAATATGTAATTTTTTTGTTCATCCTACCTTGGTAAAATCAACTAAAGATAGCAAATACCCTGCCATAGGAGCTTAAGGAGATGTTAAAATCTTATATGATCGATAATCGTAGTGGTAATCCGTGGATGTCTTTTTATATAAGACCCTTGATTTATGGACCCGTTTGATTTTTCCCATAGGGACAATTAGAACAATTTTTTCTCCGGTAATGAAAGGGGGGAGGACGAACTTCCCATAACAATCAAGGGTTCGGCAAGGCCCCGACAGTAAATTCATTCTGAGATGTAGAGTGGTCACAAATATCCTGTCACGACTCTGTTTCCGAATTGCGGTATCGGGATTTCTTAGATATCTATGTAGCTCTTTGGGAATTAAATGTGTATGGAGAAATAGCACAATACAATTCTAAGATTGATGCCCACACAGCACCCCGTATAAAGTGTAGTATATAATGCTAATTTTACGCCGTTTCCCTTTTCTCTTAGGTTTCCCAATTTATTTACGCTGGAAGAATTGTCCACTAAGGTTGAAAAAATGATACCCGAATATTTCTTTAGCAAAGCTATAAACCTTTTTACGGATATAGGGTTTTCGTTCTTTTTTAAAACTTGATGCCAAAATTTTAAATAATCTTATGGTTAAAAAATCCGTATTCCAAAGAGAATTTTATAACAACATCCTCCGAAATTATAAGGTTTTCCTAAGTCAGAAATAAAAAAGAGATGTATAATTTTAACCCGAGATCGTCCTGAACATGAAAACACCTACAATTGCATATCCCCTTTAATTTTCCCATCATATCTAGTAATGTTGTTTCCCCGGGCTGGAAGGCTTTTGGTAACAGTTCCGTTATAGGGACTGTTGAAGCGTTGAATTCCCAAGGCTCGCCGGACATTTCTTTTTTACCATGGAGCGATATGGGCCGGATGGGCATTTGGGGTAATGACAATGTTGGTATCCCCGCTCTGGGGATTAACAAACTGACCGTAAGCGGTCATGTCCATACCAAGGAAGTTCGGGTAGACCTCAACGGCTGGCCGGATTATGTATCCAAAGAAGGGTATGACCTTCCGATCTTGGAAGAGGTAGAAAAGCATATCAAGGAAAAAAGCCATTTGCCCAATATCCCCTCGGCCAGGGAAGTGGAGGAAAACGGTATCCTAAATTGGGCGAAATGAACAGGTTGCTCTTGGAGAAGATAGAAGAAATGATGCTATATATTTTACAGCAAGAGAAAAGAATAAAAGAACTTGAAAAAATAAATAAACAATGAAAAATGCATTTTTGTTGATATTCATGGTATCATATGGCTTATTGCTCGGGCAAGACTCTTATCAAGGGAAATTTAGTTTTGGAACCACATCGGGTTGGTGCAAATTAGCACATTTTGATTTGGCTGGCAATGGAAGCCATAATTCGGTAATAATCGATGCCCATATAAATTATGTGAGAACGAGTGAAAAAGGTTATTCAGCAAACGCAAAGCTGATTTTAAGAGAAGGAAGTTCTAATCTTGGTAAATGGAACTATAATATATCAGGTACTGAAATAGGGGATTATTTAAGATTTAAAAAAATAAATGACACCACTTATGAGCTTTTTGGGAAATCACAAGGCTATTATGGACATATCTCCATTGAACTTTCAGTTACGAAAGAAGCTACTTTAATTATTGATATTCCTAATACAATTACGCTAGTAACTGATCCAGATATCTATCAAGATGTGCCAAAGACAGGTGATTTCGGATTTTTTAGTACCAAGGTAGGAATAGGAACAACTTCTCCGGACGCCAAGCTTGCCGTAAAAGGGAATATCCATGCCGAAGAGGTAAAGGTGGACCTTTCCGTTCCCGGCCCGGACTATGTGTTCAAGGAGGGGTATGACCTTAAATCCTTGGGGGAAGTTCAGAACTATATTAAAGAAAATGGACACTTGCCCAACATTCCATCTGCCAAAGAAATGGAGAAAAACGGGGTGCAACTGGGTGTAATGAACATGAAACTATTGGAAAAGATAGAGGAGTTGATATTATACACTATCCAACAAGAAAGGAGGTTGAAAATTCAAGAACAACGTTTATACGAACTCGAAAAATCATTAATAAAACAAAAGTAAAAATGGAGAGAATATCTATGCTGATAATATTTTGTGCAATATTTAATACACAGGCCCAAAATAATTTTCCATCGACTGGTAATGTTGAAATCAATAATGCCAGCCTTACAATAGAAACGGCCAGTTGGAAGTCTAGCCTGCTGACATTAAAGGATATACACTATAACCCAGATCAGATTTATCATTTTCAAATAGAGAGTGATGGACTTAAAATTAAACAGGATGACAATACAAATTATCAATTTAAGACTGGTGGTAATTTTATTGTGAACAACGGGAAAGTTATGCTGGGGATCGGCAATCCATTGTTTAAGCTACATATTAAAAACCCCATAGGAGGAGCTGCACTTGGAATGGAGAGAGGAGGTAAATTATGGAGGTTTGATATACAAGATAGCGCAGATAGGCTTTATTTGGGACATTCGGACAATACTGCGTTATTGACTTTCCATAAGAACGGCAATGTGGGCATCGGAACCACCACCCACAAAACCCATTAGAAGTCAGTACGGATAATTCCACACATGCCCTTTTCAAAGGTTCGTTTGCAGGAATTCAAGGAATCCAAATCGAGAGGTCCGGAGGGGATAATATTAGATTGACAACAAATTATTCCGGTTTTGGCGGAGGTCTTGAATCCAGTTCTATATTGCGTTTTTCCGTTAATGGAAACGGCATAGCCAACCCTTCCGTTACAATAAACAATAATGGAAATATGGCCGTTGGGACATCAGGTACGGGTTCTCATAAATTGGCCGTGGGAGGTTCAATAGGTGCTAGAGAAATCAAGGTAGAAGTTGGCACATGGTCGGATTATGTTTTCTTCAGCGATTATGACCTTCCCACTTTGGAAGAAGTAGAAAAGCACATCAAGGAAAAAGGCCATTTGATCAATATCCCCTCGACCAAAGAAGTTGAGGCCAACGGTATCCGATTGGGCGAGATGAACAGACTGCTCTTGGAGAAGATAGAGGAATTGACACTTTATGTGATTGAGTTAAAAAAACAAAACGATCAGCAACAGATTGAAATTCAAAGAATGAATCAACTAATAATGAAAAAATGACAAAGATGAATCTCTTGCTATACATTTCTTTAGCAGTGACAACAAACATTTTGGGCCAGATAACCCATAGTGAAACGGTAACAATTGAATCTAGTTCCTATGGACCAAAATTAATCTTAAATGACGCTAATACAGCGAACAAGGTTCCTCTAGAATTTCGATCTAGCAATGTGATTAAATGGGAATTAGGTGCTAGAAATGCAAACGAACAACACGATTTGGCTCTTTGGCGACATAATAATGGAACGTACCATGATGTAATGTGGTTTAATCAAGATAATGGGAATGTGGGAATTGGCTCCAAAACTCCAAATTCCAAACTTGTAATACAAGACCTTACCAAAGATCAACTTTCCCTAATTAATACAACAAGTAATTCGTGGCAACTAAGGGCCGGAAGCACAGGTTCTTTAATTTTTAAGGATGACGGTGTGGAGCGAATTAGAATAAATTCATCGGGGAATATGGGTATTGGCACAAATTCCCCTCAAGGAAAATTGCACGTTTCCACTGGTACTTCGGGTGATGCTATTTTCAGGCTAGAGGCCGATACGGACAACAACAATGAATCGGATAACCCTTTAATAGAAATAAGGCAGGATGGAGGCCAGCTTGGAGTAAACATTGGTTACTCCGAAGAGAATTTCGGGGGCAATATTTTCGGAATCGGGACAAGATATACGAATCAAGAGAGTTGGGATACGTTTACCATAAACACTTCAAACGGAAATGTTGGAATAGGGACTAAAAATGCCGATTCCTGGAAACTGGCCGTAAAAGGCAAGATCCGTGCGGAAGAGATCAAAGTGGAAACCGGCTGGGCCGATTATGTCTTTAAAGAAGGTTATGACCTTCCCACTTTGGAAGAAGTAGAAAAACACATCATGGAAAAAGGCCATTTGATCAACATCCCTTCTGCTAAAGAAGTTGAGGCCAACGGCATCCTATTGGGCGAAATGAATAGACTGTTGTTGGAAAAAATTGAGGAACTCACATTGTACACTTTGCAGCAAGATAATGCGATTAAGGAATTAAGTTCTCTAAGGGAAGAAAATAAGCTTTTGTACAAAAAGTTACATTCCCTTGAAGCTGTCATTTTAAAAATACTGGAAAAACAAAATTAATTTGCAATGAAAAAAAATACATTAACAATCCTGCTTTTCGCATTGGTCGTTTCATTCGCCCAGGCCCAACTACAGTACAAAATTCAGTTCAGCTATGACAGCGCAGGTAACCAGACCTTGAAGGATAAGGTCTGTGTCAATTGCACCACTTCATTAAAAGCTAATGATTCTACACTAGTTGCAAATCTTGAAGAGGAAAGCGAACCGTTGAAAGATAAAATAGAAGAATCTGGCAATTCAGCAGTTTTTGCCTATCCTAACCCGGTTACAAATTTACTTCGTGTTGAATGGGTTGAAACTGATAACCCTGTACAAAGAGTTGTACTTTTTTCAACGGGTGGTCAGCAACTTTTGGATACCCAAATACATACTAGCCAATTGGGTGTTGATCTGAGCTTTAGTCAATACCCTCCGGGCAATTATATAGTAGTAGTGTTCTATGCGGACAAAACAAGGCAATCTTTTCAAGTAATTAAAAAATAACCTACCCCATGAGAAAACTAATATTAATTTTTTGTGCTTTGTTTTTGTTATTATCCTTTCGAAAAGATAAAGAACATAAGATGTTTAGGGCATCTAATATTGAGACAATTAAAATAAATGATAAGGAAGCATCACAAAATAAAGGACCAATAGCAGAAGATATAATAAACTTGAGTAATAGTCAAGGAAGTATTGTAGCGGATTTGTCTGTCAATTCTTCAGGAGGAGCTAATTATTCGATTCCTATTGTTGTACCTCCCGGACTTAATGGTGTAAATCCAGAAATTTCATTGGATTTTAATAGCCAATCAGGTAATGGTATGGCTGGTTGGGGCTGGAATATTTCAGGTGTTTCAACAATTTCCAGGATTCCTTCCACCCTTTTTCATGATAATCAGATAAACCCTGTTAAGTTTGATTTAGATGACCGCTTTGCTTTAGACGGGCAACGTTTAATTTTAAAGTCTGGGAGTTATGGTGTTAGTGGTAGTGTTTATCAAACAGAACAATATTCGAACTTGAAAATTGTTGCCCATGGTTCAAACCCAGATACTTATGGTCAATCAGGCCCCATCTCAACTAAGGCAATGCAAGGCCCTGAATATTTTAAAGTATTTTACCCTGATGGTTCTATAGCTTATTATGGGAGTACCCAAAATTCTAGAGGTGCTATGGATTATGCAATTACCCATTGGGAAAACCCTCAGGGTGTTCGTATATCGTATAAATATAATAGGAGCAATAAACTATCTATTGATGAAATTACTTATGGAAGCATTGGAGAAGCAAACCCAATAAATAAAATCCATTTTGGCTATGAAAATCGTGATAGAGATGAAGAAGCTTATATAGGAGGGCTAAAATTTACAAGAAGTAGTAGACTTAATGATATTTGGGTTACGGGCAATAATGGAAGTATTTATAGGAGGTATACGTTAAATTATGGCAAAACCTCCCTTGAATATGATCGGTTGATTAGTGTTGAAGAAAGATATGGTAACGTAAGTTTTCCCAAAAGAGAAGTTACATTTAATTATGGCAATACAAATTTTGAGGCAACTATTACAAGAGAAGAAGCTTCTCAATTGAGTTTAGGTAATATTGAGCAAAGAAATGCTGAAGTAATACCGCTGGATTTTACCGGAAACGGAAAAACAGATTTAATTGTTTATCCTAAAACGGGGGTCGATGAAAAAAAGAAATTTTGGTTTTTTAAAGATATTCATAACCCAGGTGGTTTTAACTATAGAGATACTCCTGTAAACACAGGGGAATTTGAAGCTATCTTACCTGTAAATTGGCTTAGTACTCAAAATAAGCTAATGACATCAAAAGCTTTGGCCGTTGTTCAGAACAGCTCAGGAGATAAAATTGATTTCAATGTAATGGTGGAAGGTCCTGCCATAGCTAACGGTGTCCCGGTAACTTCTTATACCAAAACTTGGAACGCTCCTCTTACTAATAACCCAGTCAATAATTCCAATGTAAGAATTCCTCAGCAGTATGTTTCAGGTGACTTTGATGGTGATGGGCTCTCTGATGTATTAGCAATTGCAAAACCACTTATTATACTACATCATTTTGGTGGGGCAGTGACTCCACAGCCAATAGTTCTATACGATACGCCATCAGTACATTCTATAAAACTAGATAGGAGAATAGGAAGTGGATTTACAATTAACTTAGGTAACCTAACAGGGAATTCTGCAGCATCCGACAGATTTTTTGCTCTTGAAATGAATGGTGATGGCAAGACCGATTTGGTAAGGTTTATAGAAGGAGGAAATGTACAGGTTTATTCCATCAATGCTACAAATGATGGTTTAGACCTATTGTGGGAAAAAGCTGATTCTAGAATTAAATCCTACTTTCAGGTATATCCGGGAGACTATAACGGAGATGGGTTAGGTGATTTTTTAATTCCACTTGGCGATGACAATAATCAATTTTTAACATTTCAATCCAAAGGCAATGGTTTTCTTGCACCGGTCACTACGCAACCTTTTATGTATAAGAATAATGATTTTGATGGGCAAGACGGACAAGGAACCTTATACGGTTATAATCTAATACCTGTAGATATTAATGGAGATGCTAAAACAGATATTATAAGTTACAATACGATAACCTATAACAATAGTAATGTAGGTTCGCAGAGTATTAAAGTATATAAAAATACGGGGCAGGTCACTCAAATTGCCCTAACCCCAAAACTTGAGGAGGTTGTGACACCCAATATGACATATTCAGGGTATTTAAAACACTTTCCAATCCCTATTTTTTCAACTACGGATAAGCCGAACAATGCCCTTGCTTTTGCTTCTATAAGTGATAAATGGGTAAGTTCATTTACATTTTCAACGGATCATAAAGAAGATGTAACTCTAAAAGAGGTTGTAAACAATGGAATTACCACAACGATAAAATACGATAAGGTCGATACAAGTTACATTGATAATGATGATCCTGATTTTTTTAAAGCGTATAAATCTCCAGTGTCAGGTTTAACACAAGTTTATCCATTTGTGAGTATAAATGTAGCACCATCTTTCAGGGTAGTAAGAGAATTGGAACAAACTGGCTCTGGGCTTACTCGAAAGAGGCGGTTTCGTTATAAAGGTGCGGTATCACATGCCACCGGACTTGGTTTTAGGGGCTTCGAAATAGTAAAAAGTAGCAATTGGTACGGTAATAATGCACCGGCAATATGGACCATAAATAAGCACGACCCTATGTTACGTGGAGCAGTAACAGAACAAACTACTACTGCAAATTCGTATGCTGATGACCCTAGCTCATATATGAGCAAGGTAAATTATTTTTATGACTATAAGTTGATTGCCAATCCTGGGTCGCCTATTGCGCCTGAGTATGATTCTTTTTATAACCGAAATACTTCTATTGTCGGGCCTCAATTAGACGAAGTGGAACAATATATCAAATTATTGCCGGGCTTTTACGCCAATGGGTCCAATGGCACTTATACCGGTAAAATTGTGCCCCCGGAACAGCAACCTGGAGCAGCAGGTTATGCTGGTGCTGTTGATATTAGGTTGAACCGTAAAGAGATAGATAATGGCCTGACCGGGGTTATGACAACGGACACCTATACCTATGACCCCTACAACAACCCATTGACAACTACAACGAGTTACCCTGGTGGCAGTAGGGTCCTGACCTATCAATATTCGAATAACGCATCGGCTACTAACAGTACCTATCATATTGGTAAGCCTTTAAAAATGATAGAAACACTTTCTTTAAACGGAAGTTCTTTTAGTACAGAAGAGCAATATGTTTATAACAATAATCAAGTTGAAACAATTCGAAGAAAAGGTAAAGGTACGGGGTGGATTATCCAAAATATTGAATATGATGGGTATGGAAACATTGATAAAAAAACCTTGGTAGTTGATGGTGAGGCTCCTAGAATTGAAACATTTGAGTATAGTAGCACTTATGGTCATCGTTTTTTAACAAAATCTGTTGGTATTGATGGTTTGGAAACCACCTTTGATTATGATTCTGTTACGGGTTCATTGTTGACTTCTACGGATGTTTATGGATTGACCACTTCATATGGGCATGACAACTGGGATCGGGTTATCACAGAAACGGATTATTTAGGAAATACTACAAATTACACTACTGAATACCAACAAGATGGCGGAACCAAAACAACGGTAGATTATCCTCAAGGTAGTAAAACGGAAAATTGGTACAATGCCTTTGGTTGGGAAATAAGATCGGGAGTTTTAACATTGAACAACCAATGGTCCTATACAAGTTATGAGCATGATGCAAGTGGGAAATTAATTCGCCAAAGTGAACCTCATAATGGATCGCCCGGTCAATGGACCGTCACAAATTTTGATGGATACAATAGAGTTGTTTCACAACAATTATATACGGGCAGAAACATTACTTCTACCTATTCAGGCTTGTCCAATACCGTAAATGATGGGGTTAAAACCGTAACTACGACCTTAGATGCCTTAGGCAATACCATTAAGGTACAGGATACCCCTGGAGGTGCCATAGATTATACCTATCATGCAAGCGGTCAATTAAAATCTGCCAATTATGACGGTAATATTGTTACCATAGGGGTAGATGGTTGGGGTAGAAAAACAAGTTTAAATGACCCTTCCGCTGGCACATACACCTATGAGTATAACAATTATGGAGAACTTAAGAAACAAACTTCTCCCAAGGGAACTACCTCTTATAAATATGACCCGGACGGAAAAGTAACTGAAAAGAAAATAGTAGGAGAGTTAACAGATCTACTCTTGACCTATCAATATCATGAAAATACCACCAAACAATTAAAAAAGATCATAGGGACTGACAAAACCAATAGTAATAGGGTCTATACCTATGATTATGAATATGGTGCCTATGAAAGACCAGATAAGATTATTGAAAACACAGGTCTGGCAAATTTCACCTATGAAATGGGGTATGATACCTACGGCCGTATTGAAAAAGAAACACAAACTACGGTATTTGGGGGCATTACTAAATCTATAGTTACCCAAAACGTCTACGATACTTCGGGACTTTTAAAGGAAATTTTGAATTTTGGCACTCCGGACAAACTTTGGGAGCTAAATCAGATCAATGCTCGAGGGCAAGCATTGACCGTTACCTTGGGCAACGGTATGACCCAAACCAAAATGTACGATGCCTATGGGTATTTAGAAAAAATAGAAGATAAAGAAAGTGGCACCAACCCCACGGTTGCATTGCATACGGAATATGATTTTAATACACAGCGCGGTACACTTAACAATAGGGAAAATTTTGGGTTTGACTGGCAAGAAACCTTTGATTATGATACCTTGGATCGTTTAACGGCTATTACCGGTGATGTTACCCATGCCATGGGGTATAACCCCAATGGTACCATTGATACCAATACGGCTCTGGGCGATTATGCATATGGGGATACCGGTAAAAAATATCGTTTAACTGAAATTGACCCCAATACTGCTGGTGAAACCTATTTTCAACAACATCCCACTCAAAAGATTACTTACAATGCATATAAAAAACCAATTACTGTTCACCAAGAAGGGCACGGATGGGTAAATTTTGAATATGGCCCAATGATGAACCGTAGTACGGCTTATTATGGTGGTGAAGATGAAGATAAAACTTTGCGTAAATATAAAAAGCACTACTCGGCCATTATGCCGGTAGAGATTGTTGAGGATACCCAAACAAATACTACAAAAATTATCACCTATGTAGGGGGCGATGCCTATTCGGCACCTATAGCACATATTAAGACTACAGGTGCTGGGGCAGTGGATGAATACCATTATTTACACCGCGATTATCTGGGCAGTATCATGGCGATCACTGATGCCGATGGCGATGTAAAAGAAGAGCGCCAATTTGGGGCTTGGGGGGTAGTGGATCAATTTTTAGATAGTAACGGAAATACCACTTTTGACCATAATAGCTTATTGGGCAGGGGCTATACGGGCCATGAGCACTTTTTTGAAGTAGGTCTCATCCATATGAACGGGCGTATGTACGATGCTAATTTGGGTAGGTTCTTATCACCTGATAATTATATACAGGATCCCTTTAATACACAAAACTACAACCGGTATGCCTATGTGTTAAATAACCCTCTAATGTACAATGACCCTAGTGGGGAAGAAGGTATTATTGCTGCTCTTATAATAGCCGCAAAAATTATTGTAGGGTTATTTGCTGTTACGGGTATATATGGATTAATACACAACTATGCAGGTAAAGGCTCACCTAGCGATATTGGTAGTGAACCGCCTTCGCCCAGCAATAATCAGAATAATTCACAGATATCATCAAGTATAGCAGGCTCTGAGCGGCGATCGGCATTTAATGATGGGGGGCGTATAGCGTTGAATATACCCGCTGTAGACACATCTGGTAATGCTATTAACTATACTTTGGGCAATAACTTCTCTTTTCAAGATGTGAGCCCGACCGGTATTTCATTGACCGGCCGTGCGGATCCTTTACAGGGCATGGCAAGACCTGAGGGCTGGGAGTATGACCCTGCTGCCGATGCCCAACAATTTAATGAACCTGAAGGCTTTAACATTACTACGGAAGATGTTGTGGATATGGCCTTGGATTTTGTACCCGTAGTTGGTGGCTTGAAAGACATTTACAATGGTATACAAGAAGGCAATGGTTGGATGGTAGCCTTAGGTGCGGGATCTATTGTTTTAGACGTATTTACCCTAGGTGGTTCTTCTATAGTAAAAGGAGCTATAAAAACAGGAATAAAAGCTGGGGGTAGGTCGCTTGCTAAACGAACTTTAAAAAAAGGAGCGAAATATAGACGAGCAGCAAAAAGGCGAGCAGTAAAAGAAGCTATATCTAGATTCGATAGTGTTGATGACCTAATTGTCGCTGCAGGAGATCTTTCCGAAGTGAAAGGTGGCTTACAAGGTTTCGTAAAAGGTAATGGAAATGCTATATTTGATGCTCTAACAAAAGGAGCTAAATCTCTTCCTGGCGGCAGGTTCTTATTAAATGACGGAACGAATATTGGTAGACATATTTCTTCTTGGTCAGGAGATTTTACTATTAACTTTAATCGTGCAGGAGAAGTTTTTAAAATCCGAATAATACAATGATGAGAGAAGAATATAAAGATCATATTGACACATATTCAGTAGAAGGTTCATGGTGGTTGTCAAAACTTACTCCTAAATCTAAATGGGGCAATATTTCATTGGCAGAAATTTATCTGAGAAAATACTGGCTTTCAGAAAATGAATATAATTCAAAGTGGAAAGAATTGCACGAACGTATATTTATGAATTTAGATGTATCCCTTCCAGATATGGTTTTTAAGAAAGGTTATGAATTGATTCCTCTAAGAGGAGGATGTTTATTTTCAGAAAAAGATTTTGAACAGTTGAAAAAATCTCTTTTGGAAATTGGAGAAAAATATTTAGTTGTAATAGAAAATACTTTTAGAGGCAATTTAAAAGAACCAGCATTTAGAATGAAATATCCAGTTACAATTAGTTGGAAGGAAATTATAAATGGAAATTTCATTTCTTCAACTATTATTGAAAATCCAAATAAGGAGTTTTTTATTTTTGGAGAAACTGGTGTGTGGGGTAAATATAGTGCGAGTGACTATGTTTGGCCATTAGATATTATAGGTTTTAAACCTGAATGTAGAACTATTTTCACAAATCATTTCAAACAATCTAATGAAGAAGAAAAACAAATAAATGAATGGTTGCCTGTTCAATATCAATAACCCCCACTTGTCTCTTCCTGAAATAGGTTTGCATTTTTATACTTAATCCTAAAATAAATTGAAACAACCAACCATGTTTTTGGCATGGTTTTCTTTAATGCTTCCGTTCTACGGGCCGGATTTTAGGCCTTGAAAAGGTATTGGGACGATCAGTTGCAAACTGGCAGTAGCGGGGGAATTCAAGGAAAGGTTAGAGCAAGAGTTCTTGGCTATGAAGACTTACCCGTTTTGAAGGCTTCCCTGTTTTTCGTACAGTTTAAAAATCAATTATTTTTAGATTATGAAGAAAAGCAGATTTACAGAAACACAGATCGTTGCGATGCTTAGGCAATACGATTCGGGAATGAAGGTCACCGACATCTGTCGTGACAAAGGGATCACCACCGCCACTTTTTATAGTTGGAAGCGCAGGTACGGCGGCATGGACGCCCAACAGCTCAAGGAACTCAAGTCGTTACGGGAAGAGAACCGTAGGCTCAAACAGATGTACGCTGACCTTAGCCTCGACCATAGGATCTTGAAGGACATCATCGAAAAAAAGCTCTGAGGCCTTGCGGGCGCAGGGAACTGGCGGAAGGTATCGTAAAGGAGGAAGGCCTGAGCATTGCAAGGGCCTGTACGATCGTATGCCTCTGCCGTTCGATGTGGTACTATCGCAGCCGTCGTGACGATACGGAAGTAATCGACAAACTCACCGAGTTGGCCGAGGCCAAACCCGATAGGGGTTTCGATTGGCTCTATAACCGCATCCGCAAGCAAGGCCACAAGTGGAACCGTAAACGTGTATTGCGGATCTATCGCCTATTGGGCATGAGGTTAAGGGGAAAAACCAAGAAACGGCCGCCCAAACGGATAAAGGAACCCTTGGCGGTACCGGACGCGCCCAGGGAGGTATGGAGCGCGGACTTCATGTCGGACAGCCTTGTAACGGGGCGGAGCTTCAGGATATTCAACCTGATGGACGACTTCAACCGTGAAGCACTCTGCATGAAGGGGAACTTCTCCATGCCGGGAATTCGGGTGGTAGGATACCTCAGGGAGGCCATAGAGATTTACGGCAAGCCTATGGCCATAAGGGTGGACAACGGACCTGAATTTTTATCCAGGGTCTTTGTCAACTATTGCGAGGTAGAGGACATCGAGATAAAATACATACAACCGGGCAAGCCGAATCAGAACGGTTATATCGAAAGGTTCAACAGAACCTACCGTGAAGATGTACTGGATGCGCATCTGTTCAGGGATATCGAGGAAGTGAACTTGGAGACCGAACGATTCAAGGAGGAATACAACCGCTTCCATCCGCATAAAGCATTGGGAAGGAGCAGCCCAAAAGAATATTTGGAAGAATTTTCAAAGGGGCATGCCCCTTTGAAACATCATTTTGTTTAATTTAACCCCTGTACGAAAACGGGTAAGTCTTCAAAAACAGGGAAGCCTTCAGCTATTATAACGACGGGAAGTATCACCAAATCATTGGAAAACCGTAAATTGATAAAGAAAAGAACGAAGAATGTTCAAAAGAAGGAAAGCGTAGCAAATTCAAAAATTGAAACCGTGACTTAACTTTGGGACACTATCCCGGTTCATATTCGTTTGAAGACATACGGAAAAACCAAAAAGGGCCTCAACATAGCGAACTATTTATTTTCCAGTTCTTTTATTCTATTTTTCAATGCCTTGATTTGTTTGTTTTGCTGAATAAGATATAGTGTTAATTCCTCTACTTTTTGTAGTAACTTAGCGTCCATCTCCCCTAAAAAGAAACCTTCTTTTTTTACTTCTTTTGCGCTTGGAATGTTTTTTAAATGACCATTTTCTTTGATGTGCTGTTCTACTTCTTTAAGAGTTGGTAACCGGTAATTGTTATCAAAAACAAAATCTGCCCAATTTGCATAGGCTGCTACTTTTATTTCTGTGGCGGCTATTTTACCATTAACCCCTAATTTAAATCCTTTGGTGTCCGTGATGCCGATGCCGACATCTCCGTTTCCGGACACGGTGACTCTATCAACAGCAAAAGACCTTAATCTAAGTAAATATCCACTGGTAGTTGAAGTATTATTAACGGTTAGCCCATAATTTGCCATAGACGCTGAGCTATTTTCAATTATTAAGCCATTTTGGTTTCCACTATTAAAAACATGCAATTTACTTGAAGGTGTTGTTGTACCAATACCTACACTACCAGAATTTACAAATGTCATTAATTTACCGGCCCCTACTGTTCCTCCTTGAGATATATGTAGCCTATTGTCATGTCCATGGCTTAAATGAAATATAGAATTACCGTTATTTGGTCTAAAAGTAACGGCTGATTCATTATTGTAATTAAGCCAAATACCTTTACCGTTTGAGGTACGAACATCAAGTTGACTAGCTGGCCCCGTAGTACCGATTCCAACATAT
Source organism: Maribacter spongiae (assembly GCF_047345125.1). Lineage (NCBI taxonomy): Bacteria > Pseudomonadati > Bacteroidota > Flavobacteriia > Flavobacteriales > Flavobacteriaceae > Maribacter > Maribacter spongiae. Next base: position 291,463 of record NZ_JBLFEQ010000001.1, read on the forward strand.
CCATTGTTTTTAATGGTCATAATATTTGCTGCACCAACGTTGGAGCCATGGGAAACATTTAAATCGTTATTTAAGCCATGGCTCATATGAAAAATAGAATTTCCGTTTCCAGGTAAAAAAGATATAGCCGCCTGATTATTTCTATTTAATTCAGCCGTTTGACCAAACCCTATATGACTGATTATTATACTTGAAATAAAAATTATTTTTTTCATTTATGTATTTATTTTTGATTCTTAAAATGATGGGAAAACAAATATATAGACAAGTATCTTTGTAAGAAAATTTTCATGTAAAATTATTGGAGTTTTGGCATCCCCTGCTCCTCCTCCGTTACCGCCAATCTGTGACTGGTGGTGGTACGAGTACGCAGAGGATAATCAAACAAAGCTATGGTATTCGATCATGGCATTTGTATTTTTAGTTTCATGAGCAGAAATTACAAGTTCCCTGTCCCGTCCTGAAATAAGTTTACAACTTTACACACTATGTTTGATAGAAAATCGTTGCGTTTAATTTGAAAATGAAGATAATAGATGAAGAAATACAGGCAGATTATAAAAACCGAATTAACCGGGTTTTTGAATTTATTGACCAAAACTTGGACTCTGATTTATCCTTGAACACGATTTCTGAAATTGCATTTTTCTCCCCTTTCCATTTTCATAGAGTTTTCAAGTTCGTTACAGACGAAACCTTAAATCAATATGTTACCAGACAAAGGGTTGAAAAATCGGCCTTAGACTTGCTACATAAAAACATTACGACAACGGAAATAGCTCACAAATATGGGTTTGCCGATAATTCTTCATTTTCTAGAACATTTAAAAAGTATTTTGAAATAAGTCCAACGGAATTTAAAAGACAAAACCCGAACAGACATAGCAAGATTCGCCAACTTGAGCGCAAGAATGGTCAAGAGTATCCTCCTTATGAAAAATACATTTGCATTATTGATAATCTTAAAAAATGGATAAAAATGAATGCAAAAATTGAAATTAAGGAAATGCCAAAAATGAATGTGGCCTACGTGTCCTGTATGGGATCTCAAAATCTTGAAAATGCTTTTGACAAGTTAATTCAATGGGCAATGCCTCAAGGGTTAATGAACGAACGGACAAAGGTGCTAACGGTTTATCATGACAGTTTTAAGGTAACGGAAGCCAACAAGGTTAGAATGAGTGCTTCCGTTTTGCTCGATAAACCTGTTGAGGCGGAAGGGGAAATTGGACTGACAACCATAGAAGCTGGGAAATGTATCGTTGGTAGTTTTGAAATTGAACCGAACGAATTTGAAAAATCGTGGACAGGGCTGTTTGTCTGGATGAACGAAAACGGATATAAAAAGGCAGACAGAGAACCTTTTGAGATTTATCATAACAACTTTAATGAACATCCCGAAAGGAAGGCAATTGTTGACTTTTGTATACCAATTTGAATAAAAAATGCTATGCAATAATATAAAGGGAGCATTTTAATGCCCTTTTATATTAGCTATAGTGCATATCTGCCCCAAGAACATTTAAGAAACCTTACGGAATTTACGCTCATTAAAAAATAATATTTTAGGATATTTCACCAAGAAAAAGAGGATTAAAACGAAAGATGATAAGATGTAAAATATATTGCAACGCATTTTGCGCAAACCATCAGATTGCTTGAGAACTCCTTGTTATAAGGAATGTATTTGGAAGGTGTTTTTGAAAAACTCAAATACGCTGTTCTTGGAAAGATGATTTTAGTTTTGAGAAAGACCACCGTTGTGTGTCATACCAAAAACAAGGCTATGACATTAATGACGTAAGAATGACATGGTAAAGACGCTATCAAATAGGATTAAACCAGAATACTTTTGCTTCAAATTAAAATTATATTAAAATGAACAATATGAATTTAGCACAAAAAGTAAAAGAATTAAGGAATAGAAAGGGAATATCGCAAGAAATGTTGGCAGAGGAATCTGGTTTGAGCTTACGAACTATTCAGAGAATTGAAAACAACGAAACAGTTCCTAGAGGAGATACTTTAAAAAGATTGGCCATTGCGTTAGACACTTCACCAGATGAAATAGTGGATTGGAAAATACAAGAAGACCAAAACTATTTGACTTTAATGAGCCTTTCTGCACTTGGTTTTTTGTTTTTTCCTTTGCTCGGAATTATTATTCCATTGACAATGTGGATTTTTAAAAAAGACAAACTAAAAAATGTAAATGAATTGGGGAAATCAATGCTGAATTTTCAAATATCGTGGACCCTATTATTGTTTTTGTATTATATGTTTTTATTAACTGGAATGTTTGGAGGGATTTTGGGTAGAATACTGCCAAATTGGAATTTTGGAATATTTACAATGTTTATCCCTTTGATGATTTTATATGGATATAACATAATCATTACCATATATAATACGGTCAGGGTTTACAATAAAAAAACATTTAAATATAGACCAGCATTACGAATTTTAAGATAAGACAGACAATATCCAAAATTCCGTTTACCCAAAACTTTGGATGTTGTCTAGCTCTTTTTCATTTTAGCTTTGATCTCTTCCAAACAAAGATTTCCTAAACTGCCATCATGGGTGTGTTGAATATCACGCTTTGGAACAAATGTGCCTTCATTGATTTCCTTTCCCATTTTCTTGTAGGCATCCCGAAAGGGCATGCCGTTTTGGACCAGTTCGTTTAAGGTATCCACACTAAAGAGGTAGTCATATTTAGGGTCTTTTAGAATGCCCTGGTTGACTTTGATTTCCTTTAGACTGAAGGTCAAAATCTCCAAACAGGCTTTCATATCCTGAATGGCGGGCACTATAATTTCCTTGACCAATTGCAGGTCCCTATGATAACCGCTGGGAAGGTTATTGATGACCAAGGTCAGTTGATTGGGAATGGATTGAAGTTTATTGCATTTGGCCCGTACCAGTTCAAAGACATCGGGGTTTTTTTTGTGTGGCATAATGCTGCTGCCGGTCGTTAATTCATCCGGAAAGGATATAAAATCAAAATTCTGGCTCATGTATAGGCAAATGTCCATCGCCATTTTAGATAAGGTGGCGGCAATACCGGCCATGCCAAAAGCAGTGGCTTTTTCAACCTTTCCCCTTCCCATTTGAGCGGCGACCACATTGTATTTTTGGGTAGAAAACCCCATCTCCCGGGTAGTGAAATTTCGGTCTATGGGAAAGGAACTTCCATAACCTGCGGCACTTCCCAACGGGTTTTGATCGGCTATCTTATAGGCCGCATCAACAAAATACAGGTCGTCTATAAGACTTTCCGCATAAGCGGAAAACCATAGCCCAAAGGATGAAGGCATGGCAATTTGCAAGTGTGTATAACCGGGCAAAAGTACTTGTTTATAGGTGTCGGCTAAACTGATCAGCAAGTCGAATAAAGCGTTGGTCTGGGATTTTATCCGGGCAAGTTCGTCTTTTAGATACAAGTGCATGGCGACCAGGACCTGATCGTTCCTGGAACGGGCCGTATGTATTTTTTTCCCTGTGTCCCCTAATTTTTCGGTAAGTATAAATTCAATTTTGGAATGCATGTCCTCAAAAGAATCCTCAATACTAAACTCCCCTCTTTCTATGGATGTTCCTATGGCATCCAGCTCGTTTATTAATGCCGAGGTTTCCTCGGCGGTCAATAAACCTATTTTACCCAACATTTTGGCATGTGCCTTAGAAGCGATGACATCATATTTTGCAAGATGTAAATCCAGTTCCCGATCGTTCCCTACGGTAAAATGATCTATTTTTTGATCGGTGCTAAAACCTTTGTCCCAGAGTTTCATAATAGTAAAGTATCAAGTTCAAACATAAATTTTTGAGTTTGCATTTATGTTTATTTGGTTAAGAATCCTTCTAAAATTTTAATATACAGGTGTATTCCTTCTTCAATCTCACGAACATAAATGTACTCATCCGCCGAATGGGAACGGGTACTATCGCCAGGCCCCAATTTAAGGGACTGACATGTAAGGGCGGCCTGATCGGATAGCGTAGGGGAGCCATACGTTGTTCTGCCCAGGGCTATTCCCGATCGTACCAAAGCATGCCCCTTGTCAATTTTGGACGAATTTAGGTTTAATCCCCGTTCCTGTAACTCACATGGCGCTTCCGATTTTAATAGGTCGGCAATTTCCTTATTGGTGTATTGATCGTTCACACGAACATCTACCACCAGTTCAACTTGTGCGGGAACCACATTGTGTTGGCTTCCGGCATTTATTTGTGTAACGGTCATTTTAACATCGCCTAAAGTTTCCGAGGTTTTCTTAAACCCATAATTTTTAAACCATTCCAATACTTCTATCGTATTGTAAATGGCATTGTTATCATTAGGGTGTGCGGCATGGGAAGGTGTGCCTTTTACAACGGCATCAAATACCACCAAACCTTTTTCGGCAATTGCCAATTGCATTAACGTAGGTTCCCCCACAATGGCCACGTCTATTTTGGGCAAACTGGACAACAGGCCTCTCAAACTATTTTTCCCTGCATTTTCTTCTTCTGCGGAAGCTACTATTAAAATATTATGGTTCAGGTTTTCGGCATCGTAAAAATGCACAAAAGTTGCCATTAGGGAAACTAAGGCACCCCCGGCATCATTACTCCCCAGACCGTATAATTTCCCGTCTTCTATATGCGGATCAAACGGATCTTTGGTATATGCTTTATTGGGCTTTACGGTATCGTGGTGGGAGTTCAATAGGAGGGTCGGTTTCGCATTGTCCCAATATTTGTTTTTGGCGAAAACATTATTGTTAATGCGTTCAAAAGGAATATCAAAATTCATGAACCATTGCTCAATGGCCTCTGCCGTTTTGTCCTCTTCCGAAGAAAAGGACTGGATGGAAATCAGTTGTTTTAACAGGTCGATTGCCTTTTGGGTCAATGTTGTTTGTTCTATTTTCATAACGTGATCGTGGTAAAAAGTTTGGATGTGGGGTCTATCATGGAAATATCTCCGATACAGACCTTATGTACGTTTTTGTTTAAGGCCTTAAAGCAATTTTCCAGTTTAGGGAGCATACCATCTGCAATAATACCGTCCTGCAACAATTGCCCATATTTTTTTGAATCGATGTGCTTTATTACGGAACCTTCGTCATTAACATTCATCAAGACCCCTTTTTTTTCAAAGCAATAATAGAGCGTGGTTTCATATATCTCGCTCAATCCAATAGCGAGTGTGGAGGCTATGGTATCTGCATTGGTATTTAGAATTTGACCTTTAAGATCATGGGTAAGCGCACAGAATACCGGAGTTAAACCCGCCCCCAAGAGATCGGATATGGTTTTTTCGTTTATGCCGTCCACATCCCCGGCAAAGCCATAATCAATTTCCTTCACAGGTCTTTTATGTGCCTGGATGGTGTTCCCGTCCGCTCCGCTAAGGCCAATGGCATTACAGTTATTGGCCTGTAATTGTGCCACTATCTTTTTATTGGTCAATCCACCATAGACCATAATGATCACATCCAGACTTTCGGCATCCGTTATTCGGCGTCCATTGATCATTTTAGGTTTCAATCCCAATTTTTCCAGCATTTGAGTGGCTTTTCTTCCACCGCCATGAACCAATATTTTTAAACCGTCCATGGCCGAAAATAATTGCAAAAATACTTGGAGTTCCGCTTCATTTTCAATGACGTTACCACCAATTTTTACTATGGAAAGATTTTGTTTCATTTTAAACGTTTAGTATTCCTCCGTCAATATTAACGGTCGTTCCCGTTATCCAAGAGGCATCATCGGATGCCATAAAAAGGGCGAGCTTTGCAATGTCATCGGTCGTTCCCAATCGCTTTAACAGGGTTTTCTCCCTTGCATCGGATACGGCTTTGTCCGCATTTTCAAATGCTTTGGCGGAATTCCATAATAAGGGGGTGTCCACAGGGCCGGGACACAGGGCGTTTACCCTGATTTCCGGACCGTATTCTACGGCTATTTGTTTCATGATCGCCACGGCCCCTGCTTTGGATGCACAATAGGCGGGATGGTTCGGAAAACTCTTAAAAGCGGCAATAGATGCGTTTATTAAAATGGTCCCCCGGGATTTTTTAAGATGTGGAATAGCGAATTTTGACAAATAGAAAATGGCACTGAGATTGGTATTAAGGGTTTTGTGCCATTCATCTATTGAAAGGTCTACCACATTCCCCAACCCCAGGATTCCGGCATTTACGGACAATAGATCCAATCTGCCAAATTGGGACAGGGCTTCTTCGATCAATTTTTTATTGTAGTCCACTTCGCAAACATCTCCGGGAATAAAAACGGTATTGGGCAAAGTTTCGGCCATGGCTTTCCCCTCGTCCATATTCCTTCCGGAGAGTATAAGTTTTGCGCCTTCCCCGGAAAAAGTTTCGGCAATGGACTTGCCCATACCACTGGTAGCTCCGGTTATAATACAGACTTTATTTTTTAGCTTTTGAGACATAATTTTCCTTTACAGGGTTTCCAAAAGTTTTTTTAATATGATCTGGGCAGAATAGGTTCTGTTATTGGCCTGTTCTATGACCAGACTTTGATCGCTCTCCAGAACGGCATCTTCAACAACTACATTTCTTCGTACCGGTAAGCAATGCATAAATTTGGCATTACCCAATTTTCCTTGGGTCATCATCCAATTTTTATCTTGGCTGAGTACCTTGCCGTAATCTGTATAACTGCTCCAGTTTTTCACATATACGAAATCGGCATTTTCCAATGCTTTTTTTTGATCGTTGATAATTTCACAACCCTCCGTGATCTTGGGATCGAGTTCATATCCTTTAGGATGTGTAATTACAAACTCGGCATCTTGCAAATTCATCATATGTACAAATGAATTGGCAACCGCATGGGGCAATGCCTTTGGGTGCGGCGCCCAGGACAATACTACTTTTGGTTTTTCGATAGTTTTGTTTTCGGCCAGGGTTATGGCATCGGCCAAGGCCTGTAATGGATGACCTACGGAACTTTCCATATTCACTACGGGAATGGCCGCATGTTGCTTGAATCCGTTAAGGACCATGTCCGCCTCGTCTTTTTCCTTGTCCACCAATCCTGCAAAAGCACGAATGGCCACTATATCCGCATATTGGGAGACTACTTGCGCGGCCTCTTTAATGTGTTCCGATTTTCCCTGATCCATTACAACCCCGTCTTCATATTCCAGTTGCCAGCCTTCGCTGCCAAAATTCATCACGATAACGTCCATACCCAAATTAATGGCCGCTTTTTGAGTACTTAATCGCGTTCGTAAACTATTGTTGAAGAACAATAGGCAAATGGTTTTGCCCTGTCCCAATGTCTTGAATTTAACGGGATGTTGTTTCAATGCAATGGCTTCGGAAACACAGGTTTCCAAATCGCCCGCATCTTTTATGTTCAGGTAGTGCTGCATGCTTTGATTTTTGTAAAATGGTTATTTCCCTTAAAGCTATCGATTATAAAATTATCCTTTAGACCGTTGACGATCCAAGTTTCTATTCCAGAATTTTGGGCAATGGTAGCGGCTTCTATTTTTGACCGCATACCGCCCGTACCGTGCAAGGATTTGGTAGTATCGGCTTCATTTTCCAAAGTTTTGATAGAGGTAACTTCCTTAATAGTTTCCGGCCGTTCCATTTGCAAGGATCGTTTGGTGTAGATTCCGTTGGTATTGGTGGCGATCAATAATAGATCTACCTGTAAAAAGGCCGCTGTCAACGCTGCCAATTTATCATTGTCGCCAAACTGGATTTCATCCGTAGCCACGGTATCGTTTTCGTTGATTATAGGAACCACATCATTGGCCAAAAGCACATTGATCGTATTCTTTATATTGAGTTTGGCATTTTCATTCTCCAGATCGGCATAGGAAAAGAGGCATTGCGAGGTAAAAAGGCCGAGTTCCCTGAAATTCTCCTGAAAAATATGCATTAACCGGGGTTGACCAATGGCCGCCAGTGCTTGCTTTACATTAATCCCCTGTCCGTTATGTTCCAATTGAACAAATTGTTTGGCGGCGGCAATAGCTCCCGAACATACCAGGATAAATTCATATTCATCCTTTAATGCGGCTATTTGTCTGCCTATATCCTCAATCTTGCCCCTGGAGATCTGATTGGTCTCTTTGGTCAAGGTATTGGAACCGATTTTTATAAGTATGCGCTTTTTCATCTTATCTGATTTGCCCGTTACCCTTTATATACCATTTATTGGTCACCAAATGTTGCAGTCCGATGGGCCCTCTCTGGTGTAATTTATCCGTACTGATCGCCAATTCCCCGGCAAGACCAAATTGACCACCGTCCGTAAATCGGGTAGATGCATTGTGATATACCGCAGCGGAATCTACTGAAGCCATAAATGAACTGGCCTCTTCTTCATTTGATGTAACGATCGTAGCGGAATGTCCGCCGCTGTTCGTATTTATTTTTTCAATGGCGGCATTTAACCCTTCTACCTCGCCCAAAACAATTTTATAATCCAAAAATTCCTCTTCCCAAATATGCTCGTTCGTAACGGTCTGTGCCCCTTCAATTTTTGACAATGCGCTATCTGTGTAAAGTGCAACATTTTTGGATCGGAGCTCTTTTGCCAAACGGGTCAAGAATTCATCCTTGTTCGGCAGATCGGCGGCGATCAAAACTTTGTCCAAAGCGTTGCAGGCCGATATTTTTGTGGTCTTGGCATTAATGATAATATCCCTGGCCATGGTTACATCTGCGGATGGAGCTATGTATAAGAAATTGTTCCCACGGCCGCTTACAATGACCGGACATTTGGCATGTTCCTTTACAAATTGGATCAACCTTTCGCCACCACGGGGTACGATCAAATCTATTTTTTGGGTAGGTTGGGCCAAAAACTCCTGGGTCTCCTGTCGGGTATAGTTCAGGTAAGCGATCCACTCTTTTGAACATTCATTTTCTTCCAATGCCCGATGCCAAAGGTTTATCAGGGCCAGATTGCTGCGCAGCGATTCCTTGCCCCCTTTCAATAATATCTTATTCCCGGATTTAAAAGCGATTCCTGCCGCTTCTATGGTTACGTCCGGTCTGGATTCATAGATGATCATAACGGTGCCAAAAGAGGCCGTTCTATTGCTGACCTTCATACCATTTTCATGTTTAAAGGCGTAACGTTCCACACCAATGGGGTCGGGTTGGCCTGCCAGTTCCTCCAGTGATCGTACCATACCGTTGATTTTTTCGTCATCGACCTTTAACCGATCTCCCATGGCCAGGTCTTTGCCGTTATAACCCTCCAAATCGGCCAGGTTGGCTTTCAAAATTTCAGGGGCTTTTTCTATCACCAATTCCGCCATTCGCTGTAATACGGCATTTCGTTTTTCCAAAGACAATACTAGGCTCATGGTAATTCGGCTTTTAGGGCATTAAAAAATAGATCAATGTGTTTTTCGGATATATTTAGGGCCGGCAAGAACCGAAGTACATATTTGTCCTTGGCACCGCCCGTGAATATTTTTTGATTGTAAATCATGCTTTTTCTTAGAGGGGCAACTTCAAAATCAAATACAATCCCTAACATTAATCCCCTTCCCTTTACTTTTTTGATGGAAGGTATTTCCGCAGCTTTTTCTTTAAAATAAGCTTCTAACTTCGCCGTATTTTCAATTAAATTTTCTTTTTCCAAAACTTCCAGAACGGCCAAGGTAGCTACGCATGCCAAATGGTTCCCTCCAAACGTGGTTCCCAAAAGTCCGTAGGATGCCTTAAAATCCTCGTGTATCAATATTCCGCCAACGGGGAATCCGTTCCCCATTCCCTTGGCAATGGAGATAATCTGTGGCTGGATGCCGTGATGCTGAAACCCAAAGAATTTACCGCTTCTGCCAAAACCGCACTGTACCTCGTCCGCAATGATAATAACATTGTGTTCTTTACATTTTTCAGCGATAAACCGATAGAACTCGGTAGAGGGTTCGTCCAATCCGCCAACGCCCTGGATAGCTTCCAGGATTACCGCACAATATTCCCCGCACTGCACGGCGGCGTCAAAAGCCTCAAAATCATTAAAAGGCAAAAAGGTCACCTTTTGTTGTTGATTGATAGGGGCATTTATTTTAGGGTTGTCCGTAGTGGCGACTGCCGCTGAGGTCCTTCCGTGAAAACCGTTCTTAAAGGCGATGACCTTTGACTTTCCCGTGTGGAACGATGCTACTTTTAATGCATTTTCATTGGCTTCCGCCCCAGAATTGCAAAGAAACAGATTGTAATCTTCACAACCGGAAAGCTTCCCCAATTTTTGTGCGAGTTCTACCTGAATCGGGTTCTGTACGGCGTTGCTATAAAACCCTATTTTATCCAACTGGTCTTTTAAGCGTTTTATATAATGCGGATGGGTATGGCCAATGGAGATTACGGCATGGCCACCATAAAAGTCCAAGTAAGTTTCACCCTGATCATCGATTACCTCAATTCCTTTTGCGGAAACGGGGGTAACGTCATAAAGCGGATATACGTCAAATAATTTCATACTTCAAAATTCAGGTTCAATGCACATGTACGGTCTAGTAATTGCACTTGTGTTTTTATTTTGTTTTAAACTCGGTTATTTTATCATAGGATGCCACTATGCCTTGTATGAGCGATGAGCTTAATCCTTGGTGTTCCATTTCATTAAGCCCCTGTATGGTGCAGCCCATGGGTGTTGTAACCTGATCTATTTCCTCTTCCGGATGATTGCCGGAAGTTATCAACAGACCGGCGGCCCCATTACAGGTATGCATGGCCAATTCCTGTGCTTCCTTGGCATCAAATCCCAATTGTATGGCACCTTGGGTAGTGGCACGGATCAAACGCATCCAAAAAGCGATACCACTGGCACAGATGACCGTTGCGGCCTGCATTTGTTCTTCTGGAATTTCCAGGGAATGCCCCATTCGGTCAAAAATAGCCTTGGCCAGATCAATACGTTTTTTACCTTGTGCATTGCCACAGATGCAGGTCATGGATTTACCAACGGATATGGCGGTATTGGGCATGCTTCTAATAATGCAATGATCGGAACCTATGATGGTTTCCATTTTTTCGATGCTAAAACCGGTAATAACACTTATGATGACGTGATTTTCCGTAAATAAATGTTTTACATCATTCAGGATTCCCTCAAAATGCCCTGGCTGCACCGCAAAAATCAGGATATCGGAATTTTGTACGGCCTCCGAATTATCGGTAGTAACGGTTACGTTTCCGTATTTTTCAAAGTCCTTTATGGACGTCGTATTTCGTTTGGTCATATACATACTGGTGGCACCGCTACTATGCAGTATGCCCTTGGCTATGGCCAAACCTAAATTCCCCGATCCTATGATGGCTATTTTCATGCTTATCTTATTTTTCGTTATTCTCCTTTAAAATGAAAATCCGTTTCTATACTATTTTATATCGGTTGAGGCTTGCAACTTATAATCCTAAACAAATAGGCCATACACTTTATACCCCTTATTTCTTTCTTCGTTCTTTTAGAATACACCTGCTTTTAAATTTAACCCCAAATCCTCTTCAAAGCCGAATATCAGATTCATATTCTGCACCGCCTGTCCGGACGCTCCCTTTAATAGGTTGTCTATGGCCGATGTCACCAACAGGGTATTTTCATGCTTGTGCAAATGAATATGGCATTGATTTGTATTCACCACTTGTTTTAGGTGAATGGGTTCCTCGGCGATATTTGTAAATAAGGCATCTGTGTAAAAGTTTTTAAACAATGCATTTGCCTCATCTATGGAACCTTCAAAGGTCGTATACGCCGTTGCCAGAATACCCCGGGTAAAGTTTCCGCGATTGGGAAGGAAAAATAATTGGCCAACATCCTCTTGAAGCGAGTGCAGACTTTCATTGATTTCCCCCAAGTGCTGATGGGTAAAGGGTTTGTACCAGCTAATATTATTGTTCCGCCAACTAAAATGTGATGTGGCGGACGGGCTAACACCTGCCCCTGTACTGCCCGTAACGGCATTGATGTGTACATCATTTTGTAATCGTTTTTTGTCCGCAAGGGGCAACAATGCCAATTGAATGGCCGTAGCGAAACAACCGGGATTTGCAATATACCGTGCCTCTTCAATTGAGGTGCGGTTCAATTCCGGCAATCCATATATGAATTCCTTTCCATTAAAATTCGCATCCGCCTGCAGACGAAAATCATTACTTAGGTCAATGATCTTTGTAGTTGGGGAAAACGAATTTCCTTGTAAGAAGGTTGTGGAATTTCCATGGCCCAGACAGAGAAAAACAACATCTACTTCAAGGTTCACTTTTCCGGTAAATGCCATATCCGTTATACCCAATAAATCTGGGTGGGCCGATGAAACTTTTTTTCCCGCCCTTGTCGTGCTATACACAAAATCGATTTCCGTGCCGGGGTGGTTCATTAAAATTCTAATGAGCTCTCCTCCCGTATACCCGGAACCTCCTATAATCCCTGCTTTAATCATGATCTTGGTTTACATGGTTATATATTTTTCCGGTATTGGATTGTATTTTTATGAATCCTTTTGCTTCGTCCGCGGTCCAACCTTTGTTCATTTCACCGTAACTTCCAAAAGAAGCGTTCATTAAATCGTGTTTTGATGAAATTCCGTTCAATCGAAATTGAAATGGGTAAAGGCTTATGAAAACATCCCCGGAAACCGTTTTTTGTGTATCGGTCAGGAAAGCTTCAATATTACGCATTACCGCATCCAGATAGTTTCCTTCGTGCAAGAGCATCCCATAAAAATTCCCTTGCTGTTCTTTTTGGAACTGCTGCCATTTGGTCAAAGTATGTTTTTCTAGCAAATGGTGCGCTTTTATGATGATCAAAGGAGCGGCAGCTTCAAAACCGACCCGCCCCTTAATGCCGATTATAGTATCGCCCACATGAATATCCCTACCAATGGCATATTTGGAGGCCATGGCCTCTAACTTCTCAATATTGGCAACGGGATTGTCTTTTTCACCGTTAATGGCGATCAGTTCCCCTTTTTCAAATGTAAGCGTTACTTCCATAGGATTTTTTTCCCGTAGTTGGCTCGGATAGGCCGAGTCGGGTAATGGTTTTTCGGAGGTCAGCGTTTCTTCACCGCCTACGGATGTTCCCCAAAGTCCTCTATTGATAGAATATTTGGCTTTTTCCCAAGGATAATCTACCCCATTTTCCTGTAGGTATGCAATCTCTTCTTCACGGGCCAGTTTGTTATCCCGTATAGGGGTGATAATCTCTATTTCCGGAGCAATGATCTGAAAGATCATATCAAAACGTACTTGGTCATTTCCGGCTCCGGTACTCCCATGGGCTATATACGCCGCACCTATTTTTTTGGCATAGGTTACAATTTCAATGGCCTGTACAATACGTTCCGCACTAACGGATAGGGGGTAGGTGTTGTTCTTTAGGACATTGCCATAGATAAGGTACTTCACTACCTTTTCATAAAAAGTCTGTACGGCATTGATCGAAGTATAGGAAGTAGCTCCCAATTGAATGGCTTTCTCCTTAATGCCCTTAATTTCTTCATCGGAGAAACCACCGGTGTTCACGCTTACGGCATGTACTTCAAATCCTTTCTCCTGGGATAAATATTTTGCACAGTATGAGGTGTCCAGTCCACCGCTATATGCCAATACTAATTTTTTCATGATTTACGATTTCTATATATTATAAGTTTAAGGCTATGAATAATTAGGATCCATAACGTTCCACTTTTATCTATTTTCTATTTTTCTTTAAAAACAAACTTTCTTTTATACTTTTTAATCTTTTAAAGGCCTTACCGTTTATTTTATCCTTTTTTTTCTTTTGGGCCTTGGGATCATATAACATTCCGGTACAAAGGCACATCTTCCGTTCCGTTCGGGTAAGGATGTCAATATTTTTACAGGTCTGACACCCTTTCCAGAAATCGGGATCGTCGGTCAATTCAGAAAAAGTCACGGGCTTATAACCCAATTCATAATTCATTTTCATTACGGGCAGACCGGTTGTGATACCAAAGATCTTTGCCTGGGGGAATTTTTCTTTGGAAAGTTCAAAAATTGCTTTCTTGATTTTTTTGGCCAATCCCTGATTTCTAAACCTGGGATGTACGATCAAACCCGAGTTGGCAACAAAATCTTTGTTGCCCCAGACTTCTATATAACAGAAACCTGCAAAAGTATCGCCGTCCAGGGCAATAACGGCGTTGCCGTTTTCCAACCTTTTGGCAATATATTCAGGTGTTCGCTGAGCGATTCCCGTACCACGTACTTTTGCGGATTCCGTAATGGTATCGCTTATAATCCTTGCGTATTTAAGATGTGACCCGTTAGCAACAATGATTTCCATTGCTAAATGTTTTTAATGGATATTGAATTTTGAAATGTCTCTGTGGATTTTGCGGAAATGGACGCACCTATTTCCAATAGAATAGCAGTACCCTTACGGGCGACGGCGACGCACGAACGGACGAAGAGGAGCAATGCCCAAAGAAGTTAATATGTTGTTCTGTACGTTCATGATGAATCAAAAGTACAAATTTTGTGGAACTGGCCTAGAAAGTGTAAAATTTTTTACAAAAACTTCATGTTTTGTTACGATGGGCAATGATTTCATAAATCATAAAGGCATAAACTGATAAATATTCAATAGTGAGAAGGCATAGATTTTCCTTGAAATCCGATTGGGAGTACGCAAAATAGCTTAAAACAATAGTTGCGGACCACAATAAGGGGAAGCGAAATTGTGTGTAAATGCCTAAAACGATCAGAAAAATAATATACCACGGATGCACCGTTGCGGACATGAAATAATACAAGGTCAGTATCCAAAACATGGAAGAAAGTAATATGGGGAGTTTTTGATTGCGTCTAAAGAATGTGAAGAGCAATACGATCAGTATGGTTATATAGGGTGTGATTTTGCCATAGGTTTTGATCAACTCCCAGGGTTTTGCATCAAACTGCACCGCTAACTTTTTTATGACATTGTACAGGCCTGCATTAAATTCAAAGTTGGAAAACCACAGGCCGATCGTCTTGGAATAGTTTTGAATAAATTCCGAGGTGTAGAATGGAGCAAATAGCAATAAGCACGTAGCCCCTATAAGCACATAAAAAAGAATACTTTTCCTTAACCCCAAATGTTTTATGAAAAGGGGAAGAAACAATAAAGGAACTAATTTTACCGAAATGGAACAGGCTAAGATTACGGCTGCCCATTGCCATTTTTTGATGGCAAGTAAATAGATCGCCCATACGAAAAAGAAGAGCATGACCCCTTCAAAATGAAGGTTCCCGGTAAGCTCTATAATCACCAGCGGATTTAAAAAATACCAGAATATCAAGTAGGGAGACAGGTTCATTTCTTTTAAGAGCTTTCTCCCAAAATAATAGACGCCCAGATCGGACAGTAGCATAAAACCCCGCATGACCATGATGCTTCCCCAGATACTCTTTCCACCGAAAAATGCGGCAACAGCGAACAAAATTTGATTTAATGGCGGATAATTACTAAAATGCCGGGCACTTAAAGAGCCCATATGGGTATGTAGGGTTTCCATATTGGCCAGGGCTAAACTCCCTTGTTCCATGAGCGTGTCCGGCGCAAATAGATAGGGGTTTATTCCGGCAAGGATAACTTCGCCGTCCCATATAAAACGAAAGTAATCTTGGGAAAGGTTGGGTGCGGTACTTAAAAAAACCAACCTGAACAAAATTCCCGCTATCAGCAAAAATCTGAAATTCCATTTTTCAAACCGAATCAATTTAAAACACAGAAAAAATAAAGCCGAAAAAAGTGCAAGAAATTTCAAGAAATCCGTTCGGTCCAGATTGTGGGCAAAATCGGCATAAAGGAGCAGCGAGCCCAAAACAAAAAGAAGTGGGTACTGGTGCAGTTTCCAATAGGACATTAGTTTTGTCGGCAATGTACGGATCGTAAATTTTTACTAAGAAACAAAAAATAATACTTCTTTAGGAGTTCTAGAAGTCTAAAAACCGCAAGGCCTATATTTATTTATTTTTCGGATATTTTACCTGTTGGTATTTGTCCTCCTTTCGCCTGGTTTGAGGTACCAGACCGATTGTTTTTGGATACGCCCCTATTGGGAATATTTCTCGGACAATGCTATAACGGTAGCTTTTGTTGGGGCCTTACCGCGGGCCGCTCTTTCTATCTCATTTCCGTCCCCATCAACAATAAGGAGTGTGGGATATGATTTTATGCCATAGCGTTTGGCGATTATCCTGCCTTCTCCTTTTTCCGCATCGTATTTTAGGTTGATGAAAGTACTGTTCAAATGTGTTCCCACATCGGCATCGGTCAAAACGTTTTTGGTGAATTTTAGGCAAGGACCGCACCAACTGGCATAAAAATCTATAAAAACAAATTTCTCCATAGTTTTTGCCTTTGAAAGGGATGCGTCAAAATCAAGGGTTTCAAAAACCACAGCTGTAGGAATATCGAACTTGCTTCTTTCCCGCTCGGCATAGATCAAAAAGACCACCGCTTTAAAAAGGATAAAACTACTGGCGATAAAACCTATAAAATAATAGGGAATAGCTAGCTTTTTTTGCTTAATGAAATTAAATAGAAAAGTTCCGGTAACGATAATGAGCAATAAAAGCCCAAACCTCCTGACCGTTGCATTGGCCAAATAAATTCCACTAAATGTAAAAAGGACCAGTATGGTATTCAGTACTATTCTTAGCGTGCCGTTCATTTATTGGAAAAGGAGCATTTATGCCCTTGCGGTCAAGGATTTAAAGAACACAAAGCCAAAGCCTAGAAACAACATAAAGTGGAACGGGAACAACCCAAAATCGTCCAAGGGTATCGCACTGTACATTCCAAATAGGAAATAGACCATTAGGGCGAATTCCAGAATCATATTGGGAGAAAGTTTTTTGGCCAAATACTTGTTGCCCTTCCAGCTTTCCGTAAGGTTGCTGATATTGAATTTTGGGGTACGTACAAATTCACTGCGCTTGCCCATGTGGCCTTCTAAAACGGCAATGGAATTGTGCAGGGAGAAACCGAGTGCTACCGAAAAAAAGGTAAAGAAGAGCTTGATATAATCCACAAAATTGTCAAAACCACTTCCCTGTATGCTTTTATACGTAAACCAATAACAGATGAAGAGGATAATGGTGCTTATGATAAAGAAGCTGGTTGCTTCATAAACCCATCCCAAATGGCCATATGTATTTTTGATGTACAACATGGGAATGCTCAATAGGGCTACAATAAAAACGCAAAGGAACATGGAACTGTTCAGCAAATGCATTACGCCATGAAATTTGGTCTTAAAGGATATGTTCTTGGCGGTGATAACGCTCCAGACGGTTTTTCTAAAGTTTTCCGCACCGCCTTTGTTCCATCGAAACTGTTGTGAACGTGCCGCACTTATAACTACCGGAAGTTCGGCAGGTGTTTCTACATCTTCCAAATATTTGAATTTCCAATCCTTTAGTTGGGCACGGTAGCTCAGGTCCAAATCTTCGGTCAAGGTATCCCCTTCCCAATTACCGGCATCCAAAATACATTCTTTACGCCAAATACCGGCAGTACCGTTAAAGTTGATAAAGTGTCCTTTGGTATTTCTGCCTACCTGTTCTAAGGTAAAGTGGGCATCCAGGGCAAATGCCTGTATTCTTGTAAGCGTAGAATATTCACGGTTAATATGACCCCAACGGGTCTGTACCACGCCAATTTCTTCATCTTTAAAATAAATAACGGTCTTCTTTAACCAATCTGAAGAGGGTAGGAAATCGGCATCGAATATGGCGATGAAATCCCCTTTGGCTATTTTAAGTCCGTCTTTTAGGGCCCCTGCCTTAAAACCTATACGATTTTCCCTGCGGATATGCTGAATGTCCAAACCGGTTTCTTTCAGTTCCACGATCCTTTTTGCCGTTACTTCTACTGAATCGTCCGTGGAATCGTCCAATACCTGAATTTCCAATTTGCTTTTTGGATATTCTATTTTAGAAATATTTTCCAAAAGCCGTTCCATTACATATTCCTCATTGTAAACGGGAAGTTGGATGGTCACATAAGGAATTTCCTTGGGGTCTAATAGATTGAATTTTGGAGCGGTCCGGTTTTGCCTTTTTTGACCCAGATAATTGATCAAAAGATTCAATTGTGCCAAGCTGTAAAAGAAAATCAGTACTAACGATATACTATAAATCGCAATGATAATGTAAGAGACTGTTAGTGCCATATTATTTTAAGCTATATTTAAAAATCCAACCTAGTATTTTTATGCCGGCTAATATACTACCTTTTACCGTACCGGATACTTTTGAAATACCAATTCTTTTTTTGTAACGTACTGGTACTTCGGTATATGTCATTTTTTTTAACAAAACTTTCAATTGCATCTCTACCGTCCACCCATAGGTCTTGTCCTCCATTTTCAATGCCTTGAGCTTTTCGTATTTAATGGCTCTAAACGGTCCTAAATCCGTAAACTTTGCTCTAAAGAGCAATCGCATTAAAGATGTGGCCAACCAATTCCCAAAGACCTGTTGGGGGGTCATAGACCCTTCTTCCCGTAAATTTTTTCTTCTGGCCCCAACAACAAAATCAAGACCGTCCTGCAAAATGGGAGCTACTATTTTATCCAATTCTTCCGGATAGTCGGAGTAGTCCCCGTCAATAAATACGATAATATCCGGTGTTTTGGATTGTCCGGCTACATGATCCAAACCACAGAGGCAGGCATAGCCATAACCTTTTCTGTTTTCAGTAAGTACCGTAGCCCCTGCATTTTGGGCGTTTTGAGCCGTCTTGTCCGATGAGGCATTATTGACGACAATTATTTCGGATACGCTATCGGGAAGCTCCTTAATGACCTGCTCAATGGAATCCGCTTCATTAAAGGCCGGAATAATTACTTTGATATCCACCATTATTTTAGATCGGATAAACTGTTTTCTCGCTTAAAATCGACAAAATTTGTCCATTCCTTAATCTTCTTACCATCACTATATTTTTCCGCAGACGTTAATTTTTCGTTTTTATACTTCAAACAATATCCGTTCTTAACGCCTTTGTTCAATTGGCATTTATGGTTTATGCGCCCTTGTTTGTCATAAAAGAGCCACCAATTTATTTTCTCTCCATTTTTATAATGACCTTCTTGGGTGCGAACACTGTTTTCATCGTAAAAATACCAGTATTTTTCACGTTTATCGTAGGCGTAATGGCCTTGTGCCGAAATGTGACCGTTTTTGTGATAGAATTTCCAATAATCTGTCTTTATATTGAACCTTACCCACCCTTCGGATCGTAATTTTCCATTGTCGTAATAGGTTTTTTGGTATGTTTTATCTTCATTTGTGGGAGCCGTAACCACGAACAGAAAAGAAAATAGGAAAAGAATTTTTATCGACATGTATTGTTCTTTGGTTTAATCATTTGACCTAAGGAGTTAAGTACGGTAATGACGTTCATGTATTATTCTTTTTCAATGGGCGATTAATTGTTTCTACACCGATCTGGGCTTGTTGATTACAATTTTATTTGTTGTTCACTAAATCCATTAAATCAACATCATTGCCCAATAAGACCTGGGTAGGGTTAATACGTCCTTTCTCGGGGCCGTTTTCCAATTTGAGTACTCCCCTGGGGCATACCGCGGAACAGACACCACAGCCTACGCAGCTGGACCGTACTATGTTCTCTCCCTTTTGGGCATAGGCCCTTACGTCTATACCCTGCTCACAATAGGTGGAACAGTTGCCACAGGAGATACACTGCCCTCCGTTTGTGGTAATTCTAAAACGGGACTTGAAACGTTGTACAAAACCTAAATAGGCGGCCAATGGGCAACCAAACCTGCACCATACCCGATTCCCAAAAATGGGATAGAATCCGGTACCGATAACCCCTGCAAAAACAGAACCTATCATAAGGCTATAGGTATTTTGAACACCGGAGGTCTTGAAACCAAGTACGGTCCCCGTTTCGGAAAAGAAACTGTAAAGTGTCATTCCGGTCATAACCACGGCAAATACCAAGACACCGTGAATCAACCAACGTTCTACTTTCCACGAAAATAAGGATTTGCTGGAATGTTGTCTGTAGGGGTCTCCCAAGGTTTCCGCGAGTCCTCCACAACCGCATACCCAGGAGCAATACCACCTTTTTCCAAAAAAATAGACCATTACGGGAACTATTACGAGGGTAAGTACGATTCCCCAGACTAAAATAAACATTCCGATACCTCCGCTATTTATGAGTGATTTTAAATTCCATTGAAAGAAAAAATCATAATCTAACGGAAATGCGTTTTTAAAATCATAATACGGCATTTGTAACCGTACCATAATCTCTGGAATTAGGAATGCGAATACGATCTGAAAAAACAACACGGAAGTCGTACGTACCATCTGGTACATATTATGCCTGTATTTTATGTACATGCGTACCGCCATAACGGTCATGACCACACAATACATAAAGCCGTATACGAACCAATGCCCGGCCGGGTTACCACTTAAACCCTCGCTAATGGGGTCCACCAGATAGGTCCAGTTAACGGCATACTCAGATCTAAAATAGAGGATTAAATAAAAACCGACCAAAAAGATGAATACCAACCAGGCTATCCATCCTTTATTGGTGCTTTTCTCATGATATATACCGTCGTTCTTAATTCCTTTTTGACCTAATAAAACTACATTGGGAATAATAAATAGCAATGCGCCGATAATTCCTAGCCCAAAGGTTAGGAACCACATAAGGCCTTTGTTTTCTACGATAAAACCATTACCTGCTTTTTTTCCCAGTTCTGCCGCCATATCGTGCGGCTTGGTATAGATGATCTTTTTATATTCTTTGTTTTTGCGATGTTGGGCATTGGCCGTTTCCAGAGCTTTTGTGATGTTAGGGGCAAAGGATAGCATGCCATCAAAACTTTTACCCACTACATTTTGTTCTATATCGGCTATGAACAAGTCACTTTTTACACCTTTTTGGGCTACGAACTCCTGAAAAACTTCTGAAGTTACCTTAAAAGTGCCAATGACCGGTAAGGCAGTGAAAATTGCCAGACCTGCTAAAAAGATTATTAATCCTATGTTCTTTATTGTTTTCATTTTTTTACTATCATTTATATAATATATTCCCTAAAACTTGCCCTATGACAAACCGGCTTTAGGGTACGATGATTTAATTATGCTTTTGCGAATATTCGTTGCCAGCTTTTTTTCTTGGGGGAAATGTTCGCTCCATATTCGGAATTGTATTTGGCAACAACATCATTTTCATGCGGGGTATAGAACTCGGGATCAAAGTTGGCATCTTTTAAATGCTCCATAATATAATCCACGGTACGCCCTTCCGTTAACCATTTATCAAATATTTCATGACGCATACGGATACCAAAAGTGTTGATTCCCAAGAATAATTTCGTCTCTTTATGAAAAGCTATTGTTATGCATATTTTTTCTGAAACATGCCGCCAGTGAAAATGCTCTTCATGATTTTTCTTGTTCTGATCACTAAACACCCAACCGTAGGTTTGGTATTCCATATCCAAGAATTTGGCGGAGTTAAACCAATGCCCCGGCTTGTATTCCGTTGGGTTGCCACAAAGAGTCTGTGCCAGTGTTTCGCCCATCATACGCCCTGTATACCAAACGGCTTCTATAGGTCTTCTGCTACCAATAGCTTCATGTTGTTCGGCACAATCCCCTATGGCATACACATCTTTTGCACTTGTCTCCAACATCCGATTCACCTTAACGCCCCTGCCTAGCTCAATACCCGATTCCCTTAAAAAATCTATATTGGGGGATACGCCTGCCGTGAGCCCCACAACATCGCAGGCAATTTCCTCTCCGGTTTCCTGAACGACTATGGCACGGGCCTTTCCATTTTCATCGGCCAGGATTTCCTTTAAATTGGCACCTAGGCGTAAATCTATATGGTGTTCTAAAATGTGTTCGTTGATCATGGCGGATTCTCCTTCCGGTAACACCCCGTTCCAAAAACTACTTTCCCTTACCAAAAAGGTAACCGGAATATCCCGGCTTCTTAGCATTTCCGCCATTTCTATACCGATTAGGCCACCTCCGACAATAACAGCTCTTTTGCAAGTGTCCTTATCCGGGGCGTTCTTTTCCAGATTGTCCAAGTCTTGTTTGGAATATAGACCTTGAACACCGTCCAAATCCTGTCCGGGCCATCCAAACTTGTTGGATTTGGAACCTGTTGCTATGACCAATTTGTCATAGGTTACGGATCGGCCATCTGAAAGTTGGAGTTTTTTTGCCCCGGTATCCACTTTTTCCACGTATGCTTTGATCAGATCTATGCGGTTCTTTTTCCAGAACCAGTTTTCATAAGGTTGTGTATGTTCAAATTTCATGTGTCCCATATATACGTACATGAGTGCAGTGCGAGAAAAGAAATAATCTGTTTCTGCTGAAATTATGGTTATTTTTTTATCGGAGAGTTTTCTAATATGTCGTGCAACGGTCACTCCAGAGATTCCATTACCTATGATGACGATATGTTCCATGAATTATGTATTGGTGGTTGTTGTGTCGTTGCTAAAGATAATACCTTAACAAGTTTTTTTATTTAGAAAGAATATAAATTTGTGACCGATCTGTAATAAATTAACCAGAATTTTACTTCGTTAAAAAAGCTCGATTACTATTATAGGTAAAGATTAAAATGGGATGGCCCAATATCTTAAAAAAATCATAAAAAATATGGTTTGGTTGTAGGGTTGTTAAAATGCTTTCGACCTAACGGAAAGTTTGAGACGACTGAAAATCAATAAATAACAACAAATGAAAAAAGCAATTACACTTATATTCTTAACAAGCCTTGTTTTTGTACAAGCGCAGAATACCCAAGAATATTTTTTAAAGGCCGATCGTTTCTTTAAGGCGAACGTAACCAATGGGCGAGTAGCCTATACCGATATAAAGGCCGATCCAGCACCCTTGCATGAATTATTGAAAAAAGCGAAGGATATTACCGTTTCAACATCGGATGAAAATACCTATCAAGCCTTTTGGATCAATACATATAACTTATTGGTCATTAATGGGATTGTAAACAATTACCCATTAAAATCACCATTGGACGTAGCCGGGTTTTTTGATAAGAAGAAACATGAAGTTGGTGGAGAGAACATTACCTTAAACGATATTGAGAACAAGTTGTTACGGGGAAACTTTCCTTCGGAATCCCGTTTTCACTTTGTTCTGGTATGTGCCGGTTTGGGATGCCCTCCCATCATTGCTTCGGCCTACAAACCAAATACGTTAGATGCACAACTACAACAGCAAACCGTAAAGGCCATTAATAATCCCAATTTTATTAAGGTGAACAAAAACAAGGTGAAAGTATCCCAAATATTTGAATGGTATAAAGGTGATTTCACACAAAATGGCAAGAATTTAGTGGATTATCTAAATATATATAAAAAGGAAAAATTATCTGAAAAGAGTAAGGTTTCCTATTACCCTTATGACTGGACTTTGAACGAGGTCAAATAAAACAACAATAACTTTAAAAACTTGAAAATGAAATCTTTACAAAGAAATTTATTTCTTGCAGGAACCTTATTGACCTTTTTTACAGGTTTGGCGCAGGACAGTTTGCAACAAAAAAGTAATATTCAACAATACACGCCTTCTAAATTGGTCGGGAAAGGGCAGGTAGATTTAAAATGGTTCAATAACCTATATACCCAGACCAAAAGTACCTTTACGGATGGTGACGAACCACGGCAGACCTTTTTTACTTCCACCTTTGAATTTTATACCGGTGTTGGACAAAATAAAAGGATCAATTTAGGATTTATCGCCAGATTGCGTTCCAACGTGGTTTCGGATAGGGATGCATTGGACGTGTTTAAATTTGATGGCGAGGAAGGAACGGCCCGTTCCGGTCTTACGGCCATAGCACCTTCCATAAAATTTGTCCCGATCGCATCGCTCAGTAACTTTTCTATTCAGAGTTCCTTATTTATTCCATTGATCGATAATGAGACGGAGACCGGGGTTTTCTTAGAGCAGGATGGTTTTGTGTGGCAAAATCGCCTCTTTTATGATTATACGTTCCCAGGTGATAAATGGCAGTTGTTTACAGAACTTACTTCGGAGTTTAACTTTGGTAAGGATTTAGTCCAGGATGCTAATTTTGATAGTATAGAAGGAAGTTTTGCCAACAACAGTTTAAATATCAATCCAGGATTGTTCTTGAGCTATTTCCCGACTTCCAACTTTACTATTTTAGGATTGGTACAACACTCCCAGCGTTTGGATCTGGGCAATGATTTTAAACAGAATTTTACCGCTGTAGGAGGTGGGGTCAAATTCCAATTATCACAACCGTTGAACCTGGAATTCCTGTACACCAATTTTGTGAGGGGTTCAAATACGGGTCTTGGACAAACCTTTAACATAGGATTACGAGGTATTTTTTAAGAAAAGTACATAAAAGCCTTAAATTGGGAGTCCCATAATTATTCAATATGAAAAAAATAGGACTCCTTTTTTTAAGCCTTATCCAATTTTCCTGTACCGGGGAAGCACAGAAAAAAATAAATGGGGTAAGTGTTGTAGCTTCTAGGGAAAAGATTGCTCAAAATCATGTGGATGAGGTCATTAAGGTATATGCCAATAGCGCAGCGATTATGCCCTTTGGATTTATAAGGGATATTAATTCTCCCCAAATTATTTTTGATACGGACCGCCAATGGTTCGGGGAGACCAAAAGAGGGGCCAAACAATATATAAAGCTGTTGAAAAAAAACGGTATTGCCGTAATGCTCAAACCCCAGATATGGGTCTGGAGAGGGGAGTTTACGGGAACGATCGTAATGAATTCCGAAGCAGAATGGAAACAATTGGAAGAAACATATGACAAGTTCATATTGACCTATGCCGCATTGGCGGAAGAAACTAAAATCCCTGTACTGTGTATAGGTACGGAATTGGAAAAGTTTGTGGAAAATAGACCGGAATATTGGAAAGACCTGATACAGCGTATCAGAACGATCTATAAGGGGAAATTGACCTATGCGGCCAATTGGGATGAATATAAGCGGACTCCATTTTGGGGCGAATTGGATTATATAGGAATCGATGCTTATTTTCCCTTGTCGGAATCGACCATGCCATCAGTGGAAGAATTGAAAGAGGGTTGGAAACCGTGGAAGGAGAAAATAGCCGAAATATCAAAAACGAATAACAAACCGGTACTTTTTACCGAATTTGGTTACCGAAGCATGGATTATACGGCAAAAAAGCCATGGTTGGTGGATAGGAATGATGAAAATGTAAACCTAAAAGCCCAGGCAAATGCTACTAAGGCCATTTTTGAAACCTTTTGGAACGAAACCTGGTTTGCCGGAGGCTACGTTTGGAAATGGTTTATACAACATGAAAAATCCGGCGGGGAAAATGACAACAGGTTTACACCGCAGAATAAACCGGCACAACAGATTATTGTAGACCATTATAAAATGTACGAACATTGAAAAAAGTACTGGTTTTTGCGGGGATGATCCTTTTTGGATGTTCCAATGATCTGGAAGAGAGGAATACGTTAGCGTCTTTTGTTTTCGGCAAAGAGGTTGTTTTAGACAATGTAATTGCCTGTGCGGCCAGTAACGAGAACGATAATTTGGTCAGCGTTTTTTTATACCCCAGGGAAGGTGCTACCAATATACGATATTATGAAGCGAACAACGGCAATAGCGACAAAAACGATTTTGATGGATATTCCTTGGTAGAAGCCCCTTTATTGGACGTTTTTAACGGATTTTTGAAAAAGTTTGAAGTAGCCATAACCACGGAAAAATGGGTAATCGTAAGTTTTGAAGAAGATGGGAAAGTGCATGTGTCCAACCCCATTCGCATTAAAGACCAAAGCAAACCTACGGAATACCTTTCCACGAATGTAGCCATAACATCCAATACGACCACTCCGGTTTTCAGGTGGGAGGATGGGTTGTACGATGACACCAAAATATACTTTCAGGTAGTAACGGATGCCGATAATAATTTGATATCGGGCACTTATACTTTTGACAGGACATTTCAATTTTATGAATTGGACAACGTGGTATTGAACATTACCCCGGGCATTCCTTCAGGATTAAATTCCAACGAGAGGTACGGATTTACACTTTTGGCGGTGAGTGAAGATAATTGGGTCAATCTATTTTCAGCACTTGATTTTAGTCCCGATTAAAGTTAATGGCGTTTTTGTGATACATTCGTTATCCGTATATCTTATTTTTGACTATTAAATCATGGTAAATGACCTCAAGAATTCTCTTCTTATTTGTGATTGTATTACAGAGTTCATTGTCCTTGGCCCAGGAAGGTACCGTGGTCGATATTAAAATACAGGGTACAAAAAGAACAAAACCATCCTTCATTAAAAAAATAGTGGAACTGAAACCGGACATGCTCCTGGACTCCACCCTTATGGAGCGGGATATGACCCGGTTAAAAAGGCTCCCTTCGGTGGCACATGCCTATTATCAGGTCTTTCCATCCAAGGATGGCGGACATAATGTCTTTTATAATATAGAAGAAAACTTTACTTTAATACCCTTTGCCAATCTTTTTAGTTCTTCCAATGATGATTTTGCTTTTCGGGTCGGCCTGCAGGAATTTAATCTTTTGGGCAGGAACATAACATTGGGCGGTTTTTATCAATATGATATTTTCAACTCCTACGGCCTAAGCATACAGGCTCCCTATTTATTCTCCAGCAAATTGGGACTGGCCATAAATTATCATGATATTACAACACAAGAGCCTGTTTTTTTAGATGAGGGCGAAGCGGATTACCGTTATAATAATGAAGCCGTGGAGGTCTTGGGGCTTTATGAAATAAACTTTAAGAACAGAATTGCTCTGGGAACCAGCTTTTTTACGGAAGATTATAGCTATTTGTTCGGAGCCACTAATCCTAATGTACCCCAGGCGTTAAAAGTAGATAAACACCTTTTTAAACTTATTTATAATTTTGATGGCATAAATTATTTTTATCAATACCTATCCGGTTTCAGAAGTTCTTTGAACCTGCAATATGTGGGAAGTTCGGATGCGAACCTTCCGGACTTTTGGATCGGCTTTAATGATTTTGCCTATTTTTTTCGGGTAGGGGAAAGGGGCAATTGGGCGAGCAGGCTCCGCTTGGGCTTGGCCAGCAACGTAGATACCCCTTTTGCGCCCTTTACCGTTGACAATAACCTGAATATTAGGGGTGTAGGAAATATTATCGATCGGGGCACGGGAGCCATTATTCTTAATACGGAGTATAGGCATACGCTTATTGATAAGGATTGGTTTGTTTTGCAGAGTAATGTTTTTATAGACGGTGGTTCTTGGCGAAATCCGGGAGGTGATTTTGGGGATTTTGGTGACAATCAGAATATTAGGATCTATCCCGGTGTTGGGTTGCGATTTATTCATAAACGTATTTTTAATGCTATTTTTAGAATAGATTATGGTTACGGCATTACAAAAGACGGAGATCGAGGAATTGTTTTTGGTATCGGACAATATTTTTAAGCATCTTTGTAGGCATAAATAGATTTTTATGACTACACGGTTGGGATTCTTTGCGCTTGTTTTTCTTCTCCTTTCCCCTAAGTTTTTATGTAGTCAAGATTCACTTTCCACAACGGTGGCGCAGCAGGGAGACGGTATATTTTCCATTTTGCGAAAATCGGGTATAGATCCTATTAAATATTATGGGGAATTCTTGAAATTGAATCCTGAAAATATCCGTAATGCCAGCGAATTGATCGTCGGTAAAACATATATTTTGCCAGATGCCCCCGATTCGTTTAAAAAAATGGGGATACGCATTAATATAGATACCGGAAAGGAACACCCCATCTTTGATCGGGAACTTAATAAAATGGTGCTGAAGGACAGTACGCTACAAAACACGGTTTATTATTTAATCCATTTTAAGAACCCTACCGTGGAAACCCCAAAGAAGGAAGGGGATCGGAATTTGGTTAAAATGGCAAGGGAACTGCTTTTAAAAGGGGCCAGGGCCTATATTTTGGAAGACGGTTTGGAAACAATACCGTTGGAAGCTCAAAAAAAATACAGGTTGGGAGAATTTGCGACCATCATCAATAAAAAATACTTAACGCATAATGGTGCATACCAACGTGTTTTGGTCATTCAAGATCAAAATATGAACAATAAGAATTATACATTGTCCGTCCGCCATTACGAACAAAGCAAAGAGGGGGAAAAGTTGGCCGCAAACCTGCGGGAGATACTCACTAAGAATACGTTGGGCAAAAGGAGTGCAAAAAATAACGGTGTTCCGTTTAAAGATGAAGCAAGTATCTTTTTTGCCAGAAACATTTTACCGCCGGTCACTACCATTGCTATTAATGATATTTCTGAAATTACCAAAAGTGACATTCGTATGAAAACCAGTAAAGAAAGGTTGCCGTTAATGATTACAAAAGGGATACTTCTGGACTATTCCAAATTGGATTTTGAAGATCGATGATTACATTTTTTAAAGGAATATTCGGCACGAATTTTGTTTTTTGATTTCTGCAATGCCAAAATTTTTCACACATATAATCCTTGTCCTTTTTTCAAGTCTTGGTCTTTTGGCACAAGATTCGCTACGTACGGTTACCGCTGAAAAAGGGGACGGGATATTATCTTTATTGCGCAGGCAAGGGGTAAATCCCTATGAATATTATGACCTGTTTATTTCTTTAAATCTTGATAACCTCAGGGATAGCGTCCATCTCTATGAAGGAAAACCATATCTGGTGCCAAGGATAGAACGGCATACCGTTTCCATTGTGGATTCCATTCAAGAACAGCCTAAGGAAATAAAGGAAATTGAGCGTAAGACCTTTCCCATTTTCGGAGAAGATCACGAAGCTGTGTATGCTAAAAGTAAGCGTTTAAAGGGTGCGGTATACTATTTGGTATCCGGACACGGTGGGCCGGATCCAGGAGCCATGGCGCATTATGCGGGAGCTTCATTGGCCGAGGATGAGTATGCCTATGACATTACGTTACGGTTGGCAAAAGAGCTTTTGGCACATGGAGCCATGGTCTATATCATTATTAGGGACGAGGACGATGGAATACGGGACGAGCGTATTTTAGAAATTGATAGGGACGAAGTAGCGTATCCGGACAAGGCCATTCCCCTGAACCAAATACGACGTTTAAGGCAGCGTGTAGAAATCGTAAACGGACTATACAAAAAAAATAAGGGAAAATATCAACGTCTTATCGTGACCCATATAGACAGCAGAAAGGTAGGGCAGAACATAGATGTCTTCTTTTATCATCATGAAAAAAGTAAAAACGGGAAAAAATTAGCGGAAAGTATACATACGACCTTTAGGGAAAAATACAAAAAGTACCAACCCAATAGAACTTATACGGGAACTTTTCAGGATCGTACAGACCTGTATTTGGTAAGGAAGACCCATCCTGCCATGACGTATATCGAGATCGGGAATATCCAGAACAAAAAAGATCAAAAGCGAATTTTGGAACCGGACAATAGGCAAGCTATGGCCAAATGGATATCCGAAGGGGTCCTTTTGGACTACGAAGAATTGGAGTAAGACCGCACGGCAATATGCTTAAGATAATATTGATGCAAATCGTCAGGAGCCGCACCTAAATAATGCTTTAAATGAATCATCCCAAAATGGCACTGTAATGGTATCGTCCCCCTTTCTTCATACCTACGGGCCGAGGTCTTGACATGCCTGGGCAAAACTTTAAACGGGCCTAATTTGTACAGTCTGTTGATGAATTCATTGTCCTCGTACACTATATAGTCCTCGTTAAACCCTCCTGATTTTTCAAACAACCGCTTGGTCAAAAAAAGTGATTGATCCCCTCCGCGGCAGAGTTTGTGGTTTACACGGCTAAACCAGGCAAAAAACCTTAAAAAAAGACTGTTACTATCAAATTTCATTTTAAAACAGCCCATATGGTTTCCCTCCAATACGCCTTGAATAATATTCTCATCAAAATTTCGGGGAGGCAGGGTATCTACATGCAAAAAATAAAGAATTTCCCCTTGTGCATATTTGGCCCCAAGATTTAATTGTTTTGCCCTTCCCTTTTCGGAATGCAAGACAGATACACCGGTATCAAGTACTACATTAACGGTATTGTCCGTACTGCCCCCATCCACAATTAGAATCTCTTGTATATTTTGAGGCGAACTGTTTATCTTTAGGTATTGAATGATTTTACCAATATAATCGGCCTCGTTCAGCACCGGAATTATGATACTTATTTTAGGGCTATTTAATTTCATTAAGGCTCCAATCATATTTTAAATAATCGATATCCGCTTTTGGACTTATGTTAATTTGAGTGTACGGATTTATATAATCTATTAGTGAACCATTTTCCGTGAAGTCTTTTTTGTACCATTTGAAAATATTGGACAATTGAAGCGCATCTCCTGTAATCTTATTTCTTTTTGTATCGTTTATAAAATCTTTTGTAGCCTTTTGTAACTGAGCTTCTAGCGTATGGGCTGTATAAGCTTCGTTCAATAATTTTGGACAGGAATAGGAAGCGCAATTAATGGCAAAATGAATCCGGGGCTCGTTCATTTTTCTGAGTACCTTGTGTTCTATAGCACCAAGCGAGTATTTTTTTGAACCGATGGAGACGCGGTCTTTGCCCCAGGGGCTGCTAATATCCTTGATACTACTCAAAGGGTGGTTCTCCAATATTAAAAGGACCGTTGCCGCATTGTATAAATTAATGTAATAGGCCAAACCGGTTTTCTTGGACCAACTATTGACAGGTTCGTTAGCGGACAGGTAATCCAAATAATCCTGAAGTGCCTTTTTATCTTTTTTAAAACCTGAATAATCAACGTCTCCATCGGTATCCACGTATTTTCCCAATAAAGTATTCCAGGGAGAATGATCTATGTTCCCCGCATGTTCATAACCTTTAAATTCAGATTCCGGTAAGTCACCGTTTCTAAGAAGAAAATAGAGACCTAGGATCAATGAGAATGAAATTGCCGTTATTTTTACCATAATAGTTAAACGCATTAATAAGCTATTGTAATCCAATGAGTAGGTCGGTATTGGAAAAGCTTACAACTTTAAAATTCCTTTTAGTACAATTTGTTGGTATTATAGGGATTTTATGAGTTCCTTGAACAAGGTTACCATTTTAGGTTCGGTCGTTCCGGCAATGGCTATGATTTCCGCAATGTTAACCGGTTCCAAATTGTCCGGATCGCACTCGTCCGTCAACACGGAAACAGCTATGACGGGCAACCCTAAATGATTTGCTACAATAACCTCGGGAACCGTGCTCATACCTACGGCATCCGCACCAAGAATTTTTAGCATTCGGTATTCCGCTTTCGTTTCCAGCTGGGGCCCTACTACCGAGGCATAAACCCCTTTTTGGAGGGATATATCATATTTTTTGGCAATTTGTATTAGCTTTTGACGCATATCCGGATTATAGGGTTCGGACATATCGGCAAAGCGTTCGCCAAAATCGGCCACATTTTTAAAGGCCAAAGGAGAGCCACCCTGAAGATTAAGATGATCTTCGATCAACATCATATCCCCTTTTTTAAAATTTAGATTTATGGCTCCCGCCGCATTGGATATAAAAAGCCTTTTTATCCCGAGCATATGCATAACCCGGATAGGATAGGTAATGTCCAGAAAATCATAGCCTTCGTACAAATGGAACCGTCCCTGCATGACGACCACTTTTTTATCCGCAATGGAACCAAAGATCAACTTTCCCGTATGAAATTCTACCGTGGCCAATGGAAAAAACGGAATATTATTGTAATGTGCTTCTACGGGATTTTTGATTTCATGTACCAATTTGCCAAGTCCCGTGCCAAGGACAATACCAATTTCGGGTTTGTCAAATCCCTTATTTGTTAGATAACTTACGGATTCTTGGAGCTGTTTTTCTGTCATTCTACATATGTTTTAAAAAAGGATCAAAGATTACATTATCCTTAATGTCCTCATAATGGTCAATATCGTTTCGCTCCTCTAAGAGCTTATATTTTTCATGTTGTAAATCGTTCAGGGTACTTTCAAGAACGGTTTCATTGCCCCAGTCCTTATTTTTAAAAAGCACCGTTTTCAGTTTTTTCATTCCCAAGAGGTAATATCCGCCATCCTGTGCCGGGCCCACTACAAAATCGTTTTGATCCAGGGCCTCGAAAGCGTTTTCCAAATCATTGAGGGTCAAATCGAATATATCACTCCCTATAATGATAATTTTTTCAAAACCCCGTTCAAAGCCATCCCAAAAGGCATTTTCCATACGTTCCCCAAGATCGGCTCCTTGTTGTAGGCGTTTTTCAAACCTTGCGTTGTCCCAAATATCATTTTCCCAAATCTCTTTCGAATAATAAACTACTTTTTTGGCATACAGGTCTGCGGTTATTTTAACAGTATGGTCCAGAAGGAATTTATAAACTTCCAAGGCTGCGGAATCACCAATTGTGGCCCCTAAGCGTGTCTTGCACTTTCCAAGTTCCGGGTTGCGGGTAAAGATTAAGAGTAAGCTGTCTTTTTTTTTGTTCAATAGTTTATATTTTAATGTGCGATGCCTTTTTGCGCATTGGTCAAGGTAGCACTTCAATACTTACCAAAAATATGTACTTTTTCGTTCTAATTTATATACTATCGTAAATAGGTCCACCTTCTTTTTTCTTTTGTAATTTAATGAGTGGTTTTCAGACCAATAGTACTTAAAAACATAATAATCTAAGAACATCAAAATGAAAATCGGAATTAACGGAATGGGTCGTATTGGACGTGCTGCTTTAAAAGTGATCAATGAAACCCCCGGGCTTGAAGTAGTAGCGGTGAATGATATCGTTTCCATAGAAAACACGGCATATTTATTAAAATATGATACCGTTTACGGGGTTTATGAAAAAGAGGTTTCCCATGAAGCGGACACCTTAAACGTAGATGGGCGGAAAATTCATTATTCTTCCCATAGAAACCCAGAAGATCTGCCGTGGGCAGCGTACAATGTAGATCTGGTGATCGAGAGTACAGGGGTTTTTACTACGGGCGAAGATGCGGAGAGACATGTAAGTGCAGGGGCAAAAACGGTGATTATTTCCGCTCCTACCAAAAGTGTAGATACACCAACAATAGTACATGGGGTAAATAATCAGGATGGGAATACCAGTGTTTTTTCTTGTGCCAGTTGCACTACGAACAATATTAGTCCGGTCGTTGAGATTTTAGGGCGTAGGGTGGGGATCAAGAAAGCGATCATGACTACTGTGCATGCCTATACGGCTTCCCAGGGCATGGTAGATGCACCTTCAAAAAAGAACTTTAGAATGGGCCGGGCAGGTGCCCAGAACCTGATACCGACCACAACGGGGGCAGCGATTGCCACGACCAAAGCCATGCCGGAATATGCAGGGAAATTTGATGGTGTTGCCATACGGGTTCCCGTTCCAGTGGGATCCATATCCGATTTGACCTTTGTGACGGAAAGGTCGGTTACACCTGAGGAGGTAAATCAAATTCTTGAAGAAGAAGCCCAAACGGAACGTTATGCGAAAGTTTTGGACACTACCCATGAACCCATAGTCTCTTCGGATATCATCAAAAGTCCGTATGCCTCAACAGTAGATTTGGCAATGACCCGAGTGGTAGATGGTGATTTATTAAAGGTAATGACCTGGTATGATAACGAATGGGGGTTTACCAATCAAATGATACGGCAGATTCTCGAAATAAAAGGATAAAACCGGTTCACGTAAAAACAAGGGCTTTATATATTTTTATGAAGCCCTTTTTAGTATCATTTGTATTTGGAAAAATGAGAAACCGTTGGGCATAAAGGCTTTGACGATTTCCTAAAAAGCCCAGGGTTTATAGTCTTTAAAAAATATAATGATAAATGTTATTGATAAGCAGGCATACGGAAAAAGCGATCATTGCATACCAAAAAATATAGCCCATTTTTTCTTCTAAAGTGTTCATCGTAAAATGTATTTGTTCTTGGTTGAGATTTTTGATTTATTTTTCTAAAGTACTGAAAACGAATACTTAAAAGTTTTATATTTTCATTAATTGTAGAAAAAAAGATGTAAATGGTGAAAATTGCCTTGTGGATGGCATAAGGAAGGAAAAAAATGGAACACAATAATGTGACTTGAAAGGACTATTGTTTCTTGTAGCCTATTTGTTTTTTCTCGGATGTTGTCTGGTATCAAATACCCTTGTTATATAAATCTTGGTTTTGCCCTCTCTGTAGGTGATTTTACAACCTTCGCAAAATATCTTTCGATATTCCCTTTTCAAGTGGTTAAAGGTTTCATCTACTGAACCTATATTTTTAAAATTATATTCAAGGTTTTCTAAAATCTATGGGGCATCGACAATGATATGTGTAGATGTCTTCCTGCAAATCTTCATGGAAGTGTGTTTTCAACCAAGCCGTTATGCACTTGCTCGTATTTAGTTCACGCTTACGAACCTTGTATTGTTAC
This sequence comes from Maribacter spongiae, assembly GCF_047345125.1. Taxonomy (NCBI): domain Bacteria; kingdom Pseudomonadati; phylum Bacteroidota; class Flavobacteriia; order Flavobacteriales; family Flavobacteriaceae; genus Maribacter; species Maribacter spongiae. The sequence goes on from NZ_JBLFEQ010000001.1 coordinate 325,960, forward strand.
CAAAATTGGTAAAGGGCATGACGGTTTCTTTTTTGGTTTGAATAACGGAAAGAATATATTATCCAGTATTCCCCGAACGCTTCGGTTTTTAAATTCTAAAAGCAAGAAGATAAAGCCGCATGGGCCAAATAAGATTAACTTTCAATTATTGTAAAAGAGCATTTTGTATTTTAGAAGAGATATTTCAATTTTGCCCATGTGGAAGAAAAGGCTATACTATTTTTTAATATGGAGTGTAATTACTTCCTGCAATATCAAAACGACCCATATGAACAAGATACTTGTCGTAAAGGAAATTGAATATGAAGGACTTGCAGACCTTCAAAAGGTCTCTCAACTGTTGGACGAGCAAGTGGAAACCCATAGTATAGAGAAAATAAATTGGAAAAATTTCCCATATAAACCTCAAGTGCATTTTAAGATGGCCCATAACAACAATCAGATATGGCTAAAATATATTGTGGAAGAAGAGACTGTTTTGGCCGAAAAAACACGGACGAACCAATTAGTTTCCATGGACAGTTGTGTTGAATTCTTTTTTGACCCATTGGGAGACGGAAACTACTACAATTTTGAATTCAATTGCATCGGCACGACCCTTTTGGCCTATGGCCCTCAAAGAAAAGAACGTGAATATATTACTCCAAAAACCATAGAACACCTTGTAAAGGTAGGGTCGTCTTTGGGGAAAAATTCTTTTGTTGAAAAGAAGGGGGGGCACAAATGGGAGGTCACTATTGTTCTTCCGGTTGAAATCCTTGCACATGACCCGGGAATTAAGTTGAAAGGGCTAAAATCCAGGGCCAATTTTTATAAATGCGGTGACGCTACTTCTACACCGCATTATTTGAGTTGGAATCCAATAGATACGAAAAAGCCGGATTTTCATCGTCCCGAATTCTTCGGTGAACTGATATTTGAATAATCTTAGGATTCACCATCCCTGATCGGAATAAAAAACATCGTAAGGCTCAACTTTCAACAATTGATTTGATCGATCGATAAGGATTATAAATTGCCCTGATGGGTTAAATACCGTTGAACAGCTACCTTAAGCTACTCTTCTGTCTAAATCTTTTGTTTTTAGAGAGTTAAGGTTATAGATTTAGTAAAACCGATCTATGCTGTCCGAATAAATGCCCGGAAGCATAAAATTAATATCAAAAGTGCTTCGGATTTTTTTGATGTCATTTATCAATTTCTGAAGTCATATAAGTAGTAAAGCCTAACATATTGATTAACAGTAATATGAATTGAGGAGTTTTCAAGCCGATCCTATATTTGGAAATTTCGAGACGCTTATTTGACAAAAATCATGGAAGACCAACTGAGCCACGCAACAAATTATGAAATAGTGTTCATGAATTTTGTGTCCTGTGCAAAGTCGATCACATTCTCCTTGATGTTAATCGTTTGTTTTGTCCAATGCGTAAGGGAAAGTGAGCCGCCCAACGGAGGGCTTTTTCTTCCGGACGGTTTTGAAGCTGTAGTTGTAGTGGACAGTACGGAGGGAAAAGTGAGGCACATTGCCGTTTCCGAAGATGGATACCTGTATGCAAAACTTAGAAATTCAAATTCGGAAGGATCAATAACGGTTTTTCAGGATGCAAACGGAGATGGCGGGGCGGATAAGATAAAGCGTTTCGGATCTTATGGAACCAACCAGAGATTGGGTTACGCTACGGCCATACGCATTTACAACGGATACCTCTATTTTAGTTCGGAACTGGTGGTGTATCGGTATAAATTAAAGCCCGGAACCTTGGTGCCCGAAGGCGAGATGGAAATAGTGTTTACGGACGATCACCCCCATGGCAAGCATGAACATATTGGAAAGCCCTTGGCTTTTGATGATGAGGGACATATGTATATACCTTTTGGTGCACCCTCCAATGCCTGTCAAAGTCCTAAAAGAATACCGGGTGCCTCTGGTTTGGATCCGTGTCCAGAATTGGAGGATCATGGGGGGATATGGCGATTTGATGCCAATAAATTGGGTCAGACCCAAAAAGATGGCTATAAATATGCCACGGGCATTAGAAGTGTGGTGGCCATGGACTGGAACCCAGCAGATAATAACTTATATGTGGTAATGCATGGCAGGGACGATCTGTTGCGATTGTTCCCCAATATATATGACCCGTGGAAAAGTGCCCTTCTTCCATCGGAGGAATTTATTAAAGTAACCGAAGGTTCCAATTTTGGCTGGCCCTATTGTTATTATGATCAGATACAGGAGAAAAAAGTATTGGCCCCTGAATATGGTGGAGATGGTGAAATTGTAGGACGATGTGATCAATTTGATGACCCTATCGTTGGGTTCCCCGGGCATTGGGCTCCGAACGATTTGGTTTTTTATGATGGGGACGCATTTCCAGAGCATTATAAGAATGGTGCTTTTATAGCGTTCCATGGTTCCACCAATAGGGCTCCCTATCCCCAATCGGGATATTTTGTTGGTTTTGTTCCCTTTAAAGATGGCAAACCCTCCGGTGATTGGGAGGTATTTGTGGATGGTTTTGCAGCGGTGGATCCCTTGGAAAGTGTTAATGATGCTGTATACCGCCCTATGGGAATCGCCTTTGGTCCAAATGGGGCCATGTACATTTCGGATTCCGTAAAAGGTAAAATATGGAAAGTTACCTATATCGGGGATAAGGATGCATTTGGCGTGGAACAATTGGCCGAGATGGAAAAAAGAAAAGAACTCTCCCACATCCGTACACCGGATAAGATCAAGGACAATTTGATGCAGGACAATATTTCCGGCGGAGCAAAAACCTATTATACCTACTGTAGTGCATGCCATCAAAAAGATGGAGGTGGGGCTATCGGAAGATTTCCCCCTGTGGCAAATACCGATTGGGTAACGGGAGACAAGGAAAGATTAATAAAAATAGTTCTTGAAGGAATGGAAGGTAGTATAGAGGTGCATGGGGAAACGTACAATGGGGTTATGCCCCAACATGGTTTTCTGTCAGATAAAGAGATTGCCGAAGTGCTGACCTATATACGTTCAAATTTTAATAATAGGGCAAGTGCGATTGAGGTGGAAGAAGTGGAAAAAATCAGGAAAGACTTATAAATTGTACATTAGTGATTGCAACAAGCTGATAATCAATAGTATAATCAAAAGAACAATGGAGCTTTACTCAAATTTAATTGCCCGATAAAACCAAAAAATATGAAAATAAAAATGTACAATACTCTCATAGTTGTTTTGACCTTGCTTATGGGGAACCGGATTTCTGCCCAGGATTATGATTTGTTGCTTAATGATGGGCATGTAATAGATGCCAAAAACGGAATTGACAAAGTCATGGATGTGGCCATTAGTGATGGGAAAATAGTGAAGGTAGATACCCGAATCTCAGAGCAAAAGGCAAAAAAAGTAATCCATGCCAAAGGGTTTTATGTGATTCCGGGCCTATTGGACATCCACAGTCATAATTTTCATGGCACGGAACCCGATGCCTATTTGAGCAATAGTGACACGGCGTTGCCGCCCGATGGGTTTTCGTTCCGTAGCGGTGTAACCACAATTGTGGATGCAGGTGGTGCAGGGTGGAGAAACTTCAGGCAGTTTAAGGAACAGACCATCGATCGTTCCAAAACAAGAGTGTTGTCTTTTTTAAATATCGTGGGATCAGGGATGAAAGGTGGTGCCATCGAACAAAATTTGGCCGATATGGACCCCAAACTAACCGCCATGGTCGCAAAGCAATACCCAGGAGTTGTCGTTGGAGTGAAACTGGCCCATTATCATGGTTTTGATTGGACACCTACGGAGCGTGCCGTTGAAGCAGGGGAATTGGCCGATATTCCGGTTATGATAGATTTTGGGGGCAGCGATCCAGAACTGTCGATCGAGACACTGTTCATGGAAAAACTACGGCCGGGGGATATTTTTACCCATGCCTATGCCCATGTAAATGGGCGGATGCCGATTGTGGACGAGAAAGGAAAAATAAGGGATTTTGTTTTTGATGCCCAGAAAAGGGGGGTGATTTTTGATGTGGGCCATGGTGGAGGCAGCTTTTTGTTCGAACAGGCCATTCCTGCCATGAAACAAGGGTTTAAACCCAATTCCATAAGTACCGATCTACATACTGGGAGCATGAACGGGGGAATGAAGGATATTATTAACGTGATGTCCAAATTCATCAATATGGATATGCCCTTGGATGAGGTTATTGCGAGTTCCACTTGGCATCCTGCCAAAATCATTAAAAGAGAAGATTTGGGACATTTATCCGAAGGGGCAGTGGCCGATGTTGCCATCCTGAATCTTAGAAAAGGGGATTTTGGCTTTATCGATACCAAAGGAAAAAAAATGAAGGGCGACCAAAAACTGGAATGCGAATTGACCATTCGTGAGGGAAAAGTGGTGTGGGACCTTAATGGGATGGCCAGTTCCCTATGGAACGAATAATCCGAATAAACTATCCTATAGAATTACGTATAAGCAACACCGATAACCAATGAAGAAACAATACCGAATTTTATTAATTGCCTCGCTAATTTGTTTAACGATAACACTCATCATGTTGATTTTGGGGTATGGGGAGCAAACGGGTCTGGCCATCATATGTTTCCTTCTTTTATTGGCATTGGCGATCCGAGGTCATAAAAAATTTAAGGGTTTCTCCTTTACCGTATTGGTGTTTGCGGCCGTAAGTGTTTCCATGTTCTATCCTTCCTATTTTACCAGTATTGGCGAATTTCAGTTGAAATCGTTGATAGTTCCCCTATTGCAATTGATCATGTTCGGAATGGGAACGGCCATGAGTATAAAGGATTTTGCCGGTGTAGTAAAAATGCCCAAAGGCGTGTTGGTCGGGCTGGTTTGCCAGTTTACCATTATGCCCATCTTGGGGTTTGCCATTGCAAGTTTATTTGGGTTTCCAGCAGAAATTGCGGCAGGAGTGGTATTGATCGGATCTTCTCCAAGCGGATTGGCCTCTAATGTAATGGCCTATTTGGCCAAGGCCAATTTAGCATTGTCCGTTACGCTAACAGCGGTCTCTACGGTATTGGCACCCTTAATGACCCCGTTGCTCATGGAAACGTTCGCAGGTCAGTTTGTTCCCATAGATTTCTGGGGGATGATGCTCAGTATTGTAAAAATAGTGATCCTGCCCATTATCGCTGGCCTATTGTTCAACTATTTTTTTCATGGTAAGGCCAAGTGGTTGGACAAAGCCATGCCCGTAATATCCATAGCAGGTATTGCATTGATCATCGCCATAATTACAGCGGCGGGCAGGGATAGTTTGCTCACCATCGGGCTTTTCCTTGTCCTGGCAGCGATCATTCACAACATAGCCGGATATTTCTTAGGGTATTGGTCCTGTCGAGCCTTAAAAATGAAAGAACAGGATTGCCGTACCATTGCATTGGAAGTAGGTATGCAAAACGGAGGATTGGCCTCTGGAATTGCCCTGGAAATGGGTAAAGTGGCTACCATAGGATTGGCACCGGCAGTCTTCGGCCCGTGGATGAACATTTCAGGTTCTTCCCTAGCGACATGGTGGCGGGACAAAGATTCTGAAAAAAACATTGATGAATCCAAAGAAACGTAAACGTCAGATGAACACAATCAAATTTTTAAAAATGAAATCAATTTATAGATCACTATTTTCCATGGGCATTTTACTACTTGCTTTTGGAAACACTACGGCCCAAACCTTGACCAAAGAACAAATGGTGTTCCTTACTCCACAATGGACCGGGGAACGATTTGATGATGGCAGGCCAAAAGTAGCCGATGATGTTCTGGCACGGATGAAAAAGGTCACTATAGAAGAGGCATGGGGCGTATTGCGGAATGAAGGGTACCACAACCAGTTTGAAAGCGGTTGGCAACCCTTGCATGATAATGTGCCTATTGTAGGTCGTGCGCTTACCGTGCAATACATGCCCAACCGACCTGACGTATCGGATCAAATAAAGAAAAAAGGCAAAGCCGATGGACGTATAGGAAATACCAATTCTTGGCCCATAGACATGTTGGTAGAAGGGGATGTTTATGTGGCGGATGCCTTTGGAAAAATTGTGAACGGTACATTGATCGGGGATAATTTAGGAAACTCCATCTATGCCAAATCAAAAAATGGTGTCGTATTTAATGCATCCAGTCGAGATATGGAAGGGCTGTCCGAAATTGAAGGATTCAATGCCTTTGTACGGGGGTGGGATCCATCCTATCTTACGGAAGTGATGTTGCTCAGCATCAATACACCTATACGTATGGGTGTGGCTACAGTACTTCCCGGTGATATTGTATTGGCCAAAAAAGAGGGAGTTATGTTCATTCCGGCCCATCTGGCCGAAAAAGTAGTGGTGACCTCGGAAGTGGTCCGGCTTCGGGATTTATTTGGAATCGGTCGGTTGAAAGAAGGCAAATACACCCCGGGACAAATAGACAGCAAATGGACCGAGGAAATAGAAAAGGACTTCTCCCAATGGCTAAAAGATCATATAGATGAACTCCCGGTTCCGAAAGAACAGGTCAGGGAACTATTGAAAAAGCGAATGTGGTAAAAACTCAATGTAAGAAGACAAAAAACAAACATAAATTAAAGAAGTATAAAAATGGAAAAAACAGATAGAAGGTCGGTATTTAAAAAAATGGGAATGGGTCTTGCGGCTTTATTGGGCATTGGTACGGTAAAGGTTATGGCCAAGGATGCTAAACCCAAAAAAGAAGTAGTGGGCGAAATTGTACAGGATAAAAAATTGCCGTTGTTTTCAGGAGCGGTAAAGCATGGGAACACCCTATATATAGCTGGAAAAGGAGCCCATTTTAAAGGGGATATCAAATCGCATACGGATCATGTACTTAAAGAGGTAGAAAAAGAATTGGTGAAGAATGGCTCTTCCATGGAAAAGGTACTTAAAGTAAATGTATATCTGCATGACTTGGAAGATTATCACGGAATGAACGAAGTATATAGGGGGCGTTTTGGAGAGCATCCTCCGGTCCGGACCACCGTGGCCGTTTATGGTGGGGTTCCCGGAAATTCGTTGGTGGAGATTGATTGTATCGCCGCTTTGGACTAAACTGAAAACAAAAATCACAAGATATGCTTACTAGAAGAAAACTATTAAAGACCCTTTCCGGCCTGCCCGTTATTGGAGGATTGGTAGGAACAGGCTTGCTTACCCCGCAGATGATGCATGCAGCGGTAGAAACACCTGTATCCCGTAATTTTTTTAAGGAATTGGGTTTACGGACATTTATCAATGCGGCGGGGACCTATACTTCGATGACGGGCTCCTTAATGCCCAAGGAAGTATTGTCCGCCATTACTTTTGGAGCCACGGAGTACGTGGATCTAGATGACCTGCACGATCGCGTTGGGGAGCGCATTGCACAGTTACTGGAATGTGAATATGCTACGGTGACCTCGGGGGCATTCGGGGCAATGTCCATAGGTACCGCCGGGGTACTTAGTGGAATGGACGAGGAAATCGTGGCCAGACTACCGGATTCAACTGGGATTAAAAATGAGATTATCCTTCAGGAAGCCCATAATATTGGATATTCAAAGGCATTGACCAATGTTGGGGCAAAATTGGTCTGGGTAAAAACGGCGAAGGAGTTGGAGAAAGCCATCAACAAGAATACGGCTATGCTATGGTTTCTAAACGCCAATACAGAGGAAGGTGAGATTAAAAGAGAAGAATTTGTGGCTTTGGGTAAAAAACACAAAATCCCAACTTTTATCGATTGTGCTGCCGATGTACCACCGGTTGAAAATTTGTTCAAATTCACTAAAATGGGATTTGATCTTGTTGCGTTTTCAGGAGGAAAGGGAATTCGGGGACCACAAAGCGCTGGTCTTTTATTGGGCAAACGCAAATACATAAAAGCGGCAAGATTGCACACTCCGCCAAGGGGAACTACGATTGGTAGGGGCATGAAAGTGAATAAGGAGGAGGTATTGGGGATGTTGGTAGCCCTGGAAACCTATTTGCAGAAAGATCACGATGCGGAATGGAAACTATGGGAAAGCCAGATAAAATTGATCAGTGATAGTGCTTTGTCCGTAAAAGGCGTGGAAACGGATATCCATGTACCACCGCATGCCAATCACGTACCTTCCCTAAAGATCAAATGGGATGAAAACGTGGTAAAAATTACTGCCGAGGCAGCAAGAAAGAAATTGAAGGAAGGCCATCCGTCCATTGCTACCGTGGGAGATAAGGATACCATAGGGATTACAACATGGATGATGGTTCCCGGTCAGGAAAGGATTGTTGCCCAAAGGGTTAAGGAAGTATTGGAAAACGCTTAATTTTATACAAACCCTATAAATTTTTGACCATGAAAATCCTATTTCAGGGAATCTTTCTTTTACTATTGGTGGTGTCCTGTGGACTATCACAAGAAAAAAAGCAAGAAGCGACCAAAGACGATGTTATTGAAGAAAAGAACACCTCTGATTACGATCCGGAGGCCAAGCTACAGGAATTAGGGATTGAATTGAGTACCCCCTCCGTTCCCGTGGCCAACTATGTAAATGCCGTGCGTACCGGAAACCTGATTTTTTTGGCCGGAAAGGGCCCCTTGCAATCCAATGGGGAAAATATCACCGGCAAAGTAGGTGAAGATTTGACCATTGAAGAAGGGTACTATGCCGCCAGGGTAACCGCCATCAACCAGTTATCCGTGCTTAAAGCTGAACTTGGTGATTTGAACAAGGTAAAGCGTATTGTAAAAGTGCTGGGCATGGTAAATGCCGCTTCGGATTTTACCGATCATCCAAAAGTGATCAATGGGTATTCGGATTTAATGGTGCAGGTTTTTGGGAAAAAGGGAAAACATGCCCGTGCTGCGGTAGGTATGGGATCACTGCCTGGTAATATTGCCGTGGAGATTGAAATGATCGTAGAGGTGGAATAGCTTTTTCCAAAACTCTATAAAACAAAAAATCCGCAACTCACCAATAAATAGTTTGTTACGGATTTTTCTTGTGGTACCTCCAGGAATCGAACCAGGGACACACGGATTTTCAGTCCGTTGCTCTACCAACTGAGCTAAGGTACCCTATTTTTTAAACCTCTTTTTTACAAAATAGGCCGCTTAACGAATACGTATGATGGAATTGTATAAGCGGGTGCAAATATAATTTCAAATTTAGGATATACAAACTAAATCATAAAAAAAGCATTTTGTTTTGGACATTTTATGATCTTTGTAAAATGAACCTGATAATCGATGCGGGTAATTCTCGGATAAAACTGGCCGTTTTTCAAAAAAATGTCATCCTTGATGACAGGGTCATAGATTTGAATGGTTTTCGGGAAGGGATTAAATCCATTTTTGAAAGCTATCCTAAAATAAACTGCGCCATAGTGTCCAGTGTGGGCCTTTTGACCAAGGCGCATGTGGATATGGTACGTCTTTATTGCAAAGTACATGAATTATCGCATGCCTCTAAAATCCCATTTAAAAATTCTTATACTTCGCCACAAACATTGGGTGTTGACCGTATTGCCCTGGTTACGGCGTTATATTACCAAAGGGCCCATAGCAATAATCTTGTTATAGATGCCGGTAGTTGCATTACGTATGATATCATCAATGATTTTGACGAGTATTTGGGGGGGGCTATTTCACCCGGAGTCCAAATGAGATATACGGCAATGAACCAACAAACTTCTCAACTCCCTTTATTGGAAAAAACAGAGTTGATGGATTATATTGGCAATTCAACCGAGAACTGTATGCACAGCGGTGTAATTAACGGTGTTTGCAATGAAATTGACGGGGCCATTGCGCAATATAAATCACGTTTTAAAGATTTAACAGTTATTTTAACAGGCGGTGATGCCCAATTTTTGTTAGAACGGCTAAAAAATACCATATTTGCGGATTCCAAATTCCTCCTGAAAGGACTTAATTATTTGTTGGAATACAACAAGCACTAGATGGTCAAAAAACTTGTAATTGTAATAGTATACACATTCACAATAGGATTGTATGCTCAAGATGGAACAGTTTCCCCTTATTCTTTTTTCGGTATTGGCGATTTGAGAAATGCCGGTACGGTAGAAAATAACATGATGGGAGGTATAGCCATTTTTGCCGATAGTACTCATGTGAACCTAAAGAACCCTGCGGCTTATGCCAATTTGGGCGTGCATTATGGAGGTGATTTCGGGGTAACCGTATACACGGCAGGAATTTCCAATAAACAAATCCGATTAAAGAGTTTTTCTAAGGAAGAAAGTAGTTCCGTGACCAATCTGGATTATCTGTCATTGGCGTTTAGTGTAAAAAAGGGCCTTGGAATGGGTTTTGGTATTATGCCCTATTCCTCTGTGGGATATAACCTAAGGGACGAAAGGACTACGGATGGCTCCTCTTTGGTCAATATTTTTTCAGGTGATGGCGGAATCAATAGAGTATATTATACCATTGGATATGAGGTTGCCAAAAATTTAAGCATAGGGGCAACCATCAATTTTAATTATGGAAATCTACAAAGTGAACGTTTGCAGCAAATAGAGGATGTTCAGTTCGGTACTTTTGATAGACGGTTTTCACAGGTAAACGGTTTTGATTTTAATTATGCCCTAAACTACACCCCTACTTTTAAGGATAAATATACACTTCATACATCTGTAAGGATAAATACGCAGGGTAATCTCGTTTCAAAGAATGAACGACGTATCGGTTCTTTTTCAGTGGCTACCGGAAGAAATATTGAAGAGGTAAATGTAAATTTGGATGCCGATAATTTAAGGAATACAGAGTTTAAGATACCCACTACGACCACGTTGGGACTGGGATATGGTCGGGACGGTAAATGGTTTTTAGGTGCGGAATACAGTTTTCAAGGCCTTAGTTCCTTTGAAAATCCGTTTTTGGGTGTAGATAACATAGCTTATAAAGATGCGAGCTCCTATGCTTTGGGTGGATTTTATACGCCGGATTATACTTCTTTTTCGAGCTATTTAAAAAGAATCACCTATCGGGCCGGTGTTCGTTTGGACAAAAGCGGAATGGTGGTCAATGATGTGGATATAAATAACTTTGGCATAACTTTTGGTCTTGGGTTGCCATTGGCCGGGTATTCAAATCTTAATTTGGGTTTTGAACTGGGAAAACGCGGTACCACAAGGGCCAATTTAGTAGAAGAGAACTATTTTAAAATAAATATCGGGCTATCATTGAACGATCAGTGGTTCCGGAAAAGAAAAATAAATTGATAAAAAATTAGTACATTAACCACTTTAAAATCAGTAAGATGAAATTGAAACTTTACTTCACGGCGGTTATGCTCTTTGGAATGGTGGGAGTAAGTAATGCGCAGGCACAAGACCCGGAATGTATGACGAATTTGTCCATATTTTCAGAACACGCCAAGGTTAAAAATTATGATGCGGCCTATGAACCATGGAAAATGGTCTATGAAAAATGTCCTCAGTTAAATAATGCCATATACGTGTATGGGGAAAGGATTTTAAAGGATAAGATAAAAAAATCCTCGGGAACCGAGAAGGAAGGTTTCATTACGGATATGATGAATTTGTTGGATGATAAATTAAAATATTTCAAATCCAAGACCAGTTTGGGAAAAACTATGGTCAACAAGGCCATGTTGAAATATGACAACAAAATGGCCGGGGATGCTGAAATGTATGATATGTTGAGCGAAACCTTTACCAAGGACAAAAAGAACTTTACAAATCCTAAAGCATTATATATTTATTTCTCCAGTCTGGTAAACTTGCATAATGCAGGGCAAAAAGAACTTCAAGAGGTTTTTGACGTTTATGATAAAGTTACCGGGAAAATAGAGGAAGAAAACAACAAATTAACGGATAAAATCGCCAAACTTTTACCCAAGGAAGAAGATAACTCATTGACCTCCAAAGAAAAGAGATTGTTAAAATCCTACAATTCATATTCCGAGAATTATGGTAAGATTACGGGAAGTATAGATGCCAAGTTGGGAAAACTGGCGGACTGTGAAAATTTGATTCCCCTATATCAAAAGAATTTTGATGCGAAAAAGGATAATGTAAATTGGGTGAAAAGTGCCGTTAGCAGAATGTTTAGCAAAGACTGTACGGATGACCCCATGTTTCAAAAATTGTTTGAGGCCCAATTGGCATTGGACCCTTCTGCGGATGCGTTCTTTTATGATGGTATCATTAAATTAAAAGCAGGTAATTCTAAAGAAGCGATAGCATCTTTTAATAAGGCGGAAGAGTTGGAGACCGATAATATTAAAAGATCTAAAATTTTATATAAGGTAGCTACTATAATCCGTAAAAACAGTAAATCACAAGCTAGAAATTATGCACAAAAAGCCATTGATGCCAATCGGGCAAACGGCAAGGCCTATTTATTGATCGCAAGCTTGTACGCCAGTAGTGCCAATGCATGTGGAAGTACACCTTTTGAGAAACGTGCCATTTATTGGAAAGCGGCGGAAATGGCCAGAAAAGCAGGTAGGGTAGACCCCTCTTTAAGAGGTAGGGCCAGCAAATCTGCAGCAAGTTATAATGCAAAGGCACCTACAAAAGAAATGATATTTACCGCCGGAATGGCCGGTAAGACAGTATCGTTCTCCTGTTGGGTAGGAGGTAGCGTAAAAGTTCCTAATTTGTAAAATGTCAAAACATTTATCAGATAAGTTAAAAAGCATTGTTATGGCGGGTTCCATGGCGATGCTTTTTTTTTGTTGTAAGGACAATTACAAAAGAGTGGGAGAGGAGGCGCAAAAGAAGATTTTCCCTCAGGGGATCGCCGAGAATTTTATCCTTACCTATACGGAATCCCCGGAACGCATAAATGCCGAGGCTACAGGTTCATCCAAGGTTTTGGCCGTTATGTCCGGACCAATAAGGAACGATTTTGACAACTTAAAGTTTCCCTATCAAACTTTTCCAAAAGGGCTTTTGATCGAAATTTTTAATGAGAACAATGAAAAGACCACTATTGAGGCAGATTACGGGATCTATTATTCCACTACCTCTATCGTAGATTTGGAGGGGAACGTTGTGATCCAAGGGCATGACGGTAAAAAACTGGAAACCCCACAGTTATACTATGATCGAACCAATGAATGGGCGTTTACGGAGAAAAAATTTACGTTTACCAACCCGGAAGATAATTCTGTGATGGATGGTGAAGGAATGGATATTAAAAAAGATTTAAGCTTTTTGAACGCACATAAAACTTATGGATTAATGTTTATAAAAGAAAAGAAGGATGATTAAGATATTAAGATATACGGAATACCTATATGTTATAGTGGCCGCTTTTTCCTGCTATAGGATTTTTACAGATTGGAACACCGATCGTTCCATGGCCTATTTGTTCGTTTTCTTTGCAATAGTTTCAACGGGCATGTTCTTTTTTAGGAGAAGTTACCGGAAGAAATTTGAAAAACGTCGAAAGGAAAATCAGGACAGATAGTGGATAGCGAGATAGTCGTCATTGTACTTTCCCTTATTTTTTCCGCCTTTTTTTCAGGTATGGAGATTGCTTTTATCTCGGCCAATAAAATCCATATCGAGATTGAGAAGAAACAAGATGGCCTTTTGGCAAAAGTCCTTGCCCGACTCACAAGAAAACCATCTAAATTTATTGCGACCATGTTGATCGGGAACAATATTGCCCTGGTGATCTATGGTTTGTTTATGGGCGAATTGCTTGTGGATTGGTTTGTTGGCCTTTCTCCCGATAATGCCTTTTTAGGCCTTATGTTGACAGATTTTAACCTGTTGTCCCAAACCATCATCTCTACTCTGGTCATATTGATCACGGCAGAGTTTTTGCCCAAGGTATTATTTCAGATATATGCCAACAGCCTATTAAAGGCATTTGCGGTTCCCGCATATCTTTTTTATACCCTTTTTTCCTTTATTTCCGATTTTGTCATCGGGGTTTCGGATTTTATCCTAAAACGCATTTTTCGTACCTCAGGAGATGAGGTGCAATTGGCGTTCAGTAAAATAGAGCTCGGCGATTACATTACGGAACAAATGGAAACCGTTGAAGAAGAGGACGAAGTGGATTCCGAAATACAGATTTTTCAAAATGCATTGGAATTTTCCGAAGTAAAGGCGAGAGAGGTCATGGTACCCAGAACGGAAATTGTTGCCGTTGAGATACATGAGACACTTAAAAACCTGGCCAAGCTGTTTACGGAAACGGGGCTTTCAAAAATTCTGATCTTTAAGGATACGGTAGATGATATAATCGGTTACGTGCATTCCTACGAGCTTTTCAAAAAGCCGAGAAACATAAAGAGTATCTTATTGCCTGTAGAGTTCGTGCCGGAAACCATGCCCATTCAAGATGTATTGAACGTATTGATCAAAAAACGAAAAAGTATTGCCGTAGTTTTGGACGAATATGGAGGAACCTCTGGATTAATGACCGTAGAGGATATTGTGGAGGAACTTTTTGGGGAGATAGAGGATGAACATGACAGTACGGACCTAAGGGACGAGCAAATTGATGAAACCCATTTTCTTTTTTCGGCCAGGCTTGAGGTGGACCATTTGAACGAGAACTATAAATTTGATTTGCCCATTGGCGATGAATATGAGACTTTGGGAGGGCTATTGGTACATCGGTTGGGGGAGATTCCCGAGAGAGAATCGGAGATTGTCATAGATCGGTTCAAGTTTACCATTTTAGAAGTTTCAAGCACGAAAATAGACTTGGTTTCCCTTGAACTCGTAGCAGAGGATTAGATCCGTTTCTTACTGTATATCACTTGTTTTTAGTTTTTATTATTTCAATTAAAAATGGTAATTTCGCCTCCCGATAACTATCGGGATGATTTAACGAATTAATAGGATGGCAGTTTTAGAAAATATTAGAAAACGTACGACCGTATTGATATTGATAATTGGTTTGGCACTTTTTGCATTTGTAATTTCAGGGGTTTTTACCAGTAGCAATTTTGGCGGTGAAAAAGTAGGTTCGTCCGTTGCGGAAATCAATGGCAATGAAATCTCCATTGACGAGTTTAGGCAAAAAGTAGAGACAATATCCAGGAGAACAGGTCCAACGACTTCTTCCATGCAATTGGTAAATCAAGTATGGGAAAGAGAAGTTAGGGGTTCTATATTGAGTGAGCAATTCGACGATTTGGGCATTGGCATTGAACAAGATCAAATCGTAGATTTTATTAAAACTTCCGGTTATGCACAAAATCCTGCTTTTCAGAATGAAAATGGGGTTTTTGACCCCAATATTTTTAAGCGGACCGTTGCGGATTGGAAGACCAATAACCCTGCACAGTACGATGTCTGGTTGCAAACGGAACAGGAAATAATCCAACTGGCCAAAGAACAGACCTATTTCAACTTGGTGAAAGCAGGTGTGGGCGCTACACTTAAAGAAGGAGAATTGGACTATAGATTGGCCAATGAAAAAATGGACATCAAATACGTTCGTGTACCCTTTACTTCTGTTGCCGATACTACCATAACGGTTACTAAAAGTGAAATTTCCGCTTATATTAAAGAACATAAGGAAGAGTTTAAGCAAGACCCCGCACGGGATATCCAGTTTGTATATTTTGAAGAAAAACCTTCCAATACCGACGATGCCAGTGTTAAGGAGACCATTACAAAATTATTGGACGATACAATAGAATACAATTCCCAAACAGATCAAAATGACACCCTTCAAGGTTTTAGGAATACTACCGATGTCAGTGCTTTTTTAGACCGTAATTCGGATACTAAATTCGATACCATTTATAAAGCCAGAAAGAATTTATCGGCTGCCGTTGCCGATACTTTAATGGCATTGAAATCCGGTGAGATTTATGGGCCATATAAAGATGGGGGTTCCTATAAAGTTTCTAAAATGGTGGGAAGGCGTGCAAACGGCTCCGTAAAGTCCAGCCATATACTTATAACCTATAAAGGTGCTACCCGTGCCAATCCTCAAATAACAAGAACCAAAGAAGAGGCCGAGACCAAGGCGAACGAACTTTTTAAACAAGTAAAAAATAATGTCGATGGTTTTGCCGAATATGCGAAAGATAACTCAGATGGACCTTCCGCTCAACAAGGTGGAGACCTGGGGTATTTTCAACAAGGAAGACTGGCGGAAGAATTTGATACGTTTATTTTTTCCAATCCCATAGGGGCGATAGATTTGGTAGAGACCGATTTTGGATACCATATCATTAGGATCGTTGATAAAGAAGATGTTGTGCAAATAGCTACTTTATCCAGAGAGGTCGTTCCTTCCGAGGAGACCGTTAATACCCTTTTTACGGATGCTACCAAGTTTGAGATGAATACCATAGATGATGAGACCTCATTTTCAGATATTGCCAAGAAAAGTGAGTATGTGGTGCGTCCTGTGAATAAGATAAAAGCATTGGACGAGAACCTTCCGGGCCTTTCCGCCCAACGCAATATTGTACAATGGGCCTTTAACGATGATACGGAAGTTGGGGATATCAAACGGTTCAATATCAATAACGGATATGCCGTAGTCCAATTGACCGGAAGTTATAAGGAAGGAGTAATGAGCCCCGAAGATGCCTCGGTAACAGTACTACCTAGAATCAGAAAAGAGCGAAAAGCTGCTCAAATAATAGCGGCCAATAAAGGAAAATCCCTAGAAGATATTGCAAAGGATAATGGGATAACGGTTTCTACGGCTTCTGCCCTGACCGTAAAATCACCAACAATTCCCGGTGCGGGTAATGAGCCCGTGGTCGTTGGAATAGCTTATGGCATGGAAGAAAATGAAACTTCGGGCCTTATTGAAGGTAATTCTGGAATTTTTAAAATTGAGATAACCAAAAGAACTCCGGCCACAGAGTTGAATAATTATAGTACGTACGCCAATACACTTAAGAACAATGCTGCAAATAGGGTTAATTCCGCAGTTTACAAAGCATTAAAGGAAGCGGCCGATATTGAGGACAAAAGAGCAACTTTTTATTGATTTGATAAAAACGGATTAGAGGTCGGTCATATTCCGGTATTGGCGGATTGTTCTGCATATGTTTTATGGGTATAAGTAGCACAGGGAGATATACTGTTATTCCTTGGGGTTGAATTCCCCGTTTGTTTTATTATTCCCTATGTTGTTTCACAGGATAAGTTTTTTCATGGGTTTGGGTTTATACTTTATTTTTTACCCACATCTTTATCTTGGGTAACTATATATTGATTCGACCAATGGCTACGGATACCTTTTTAGGGATTATTACAATAAGATTTTGGAGTGTTCGGTTTTTATTCTTTTGAGGGTATACTTTTCGGCATAACCTGGGGTTCCATTAATAACCTATGGATGTTATTCCCAGTTGGTCTTGATCAACAATACTAAATAAAAATATATTTAATGGCATTGACCGTTATCTTGCGGGAGGAATATAGGTTTTTAAGAGACGTACAGAATACTTTTAAGCCTGTGTAGATGATATATGATATACCCGGAAGTGATTTAAACCGTAAAAAAAGAGGCCGTCTTTTTGGACGGCCTCTTTTTTATTTTTGTAAATCGGTTTTGATCTTACCTATGTTTAAGAAGCTCTTTTTTTCATATAAAAGTATAGGCCCGTAAAAGCAATAATCAATATTGCGGGTAATAAAGACATGGTCCGCAATGCTTCAAGCGGACTGGCGTTATCCATTAAGTTCCCCATAACGGGTAAAACCAATGAAACGGAAAGCATTCCGGCCCCACCAAGGATTGAAAGCCCCAAGGCCCCTGTTTCCGGGAGATATTCTGCAACAAAACCTAACATGGTCGGCCAGAAAAAGGTCACGCCAATAGCGAAAATGGCCGCTGCCCCAAAAATCATTGCTCCGCTGGTAACGGTCATTAACCAAAGACCGATAAAAGTAAATATTGCCGAGAACAATAGCATACCGGATGGCTGTAGTTTGTGTACCACCTGACCGGCAAATGCCCTGCCCAAAGCCATTATGCCATTAATAAAGGCAAGTACCAAAAGAGCATTTACCCCAGATGTCTTTAGCAGGGATTCAATGCGTTGGGTAGTTCCTAGTTCCGATGCGGCCGTAAGAAACATACAAAGCACCATAAAGATGAACAAGGGCTTTCCTAGGCTCGATAGCATCTTGCCTGTACTAATGCCCATTTGAACCCGTTCAGTGACCGGAAATTTTTGACCAAAAAATAGTAGGGCATAAACGATAAGCGGCACAAACAAAACAGCAACATATAACTGCCAGCCTAGGCCCATAACGTCCATCATTAACCATCCGAGTATGGAACCAATAATAATCCCTCCGGGAAACCACACATGAAACTTATTCAACATTTTGGTTTTTTCGTTAGGGTACATGGATGCGACCATAGGATTCAACGCGGCTTCAAATAATCCGTTGGCGGCACCAATAAACAGGGTTGCCATAAACAATGCGGTCATATCTCCGGCCACAATAGACCATATGATACCGATAAGATGGATGATAAAACCGATCCAAGTGATTTTTTTAATACCAAGTGCATCAACCAAAGGCCCCCCTATAACCACGGCCAGCGTATAGCCCCAAAATGCAGGCCCTAGGGCATACCCCAACTGTTCTAATGTTAGGCCTATTCCCTCCGGTCCAAAAACTGTTTCCAATCTTGCCCTAACGGCAAAGGATAATCCTGCCACAAGTAGTGCCATGCACGAAGCAATAAACAATCTATTCTTATTTATGTGTTCCATAGATATTAAATGATTTTTAGGTTGATTTATATTTTTGGTCAATGTGCTAAGCTAATAAAAATGAAATAACTTCCCCTCCTTTTTAATAAAATCCTAATACTATTGGGCAGGCTTTGGGAATCCATTACATTTTGCCCATATTTTGTTAAAAATTGTTTTGTCCATTAAATGGCATGGAAGACCTTTGGAACCTTAAAGAAAGTAGGTTGCAAAACCAAGTAATACCAGTAGTACAGGCAATTGCTAAAGTTACAAGGACATTATGTGAGCATTGAAAAGTAATATAGTGCTGTGGCAAGAACCGAACTTGATTTTGGGAACCCTAAATTTTACAGGGTTCCATTTTTTTGATTTTAAATAATTATCCTATTCGAGTACAATGTCTTCATAAATAACCCTTAAATCTGCAGTTGTTCCATTGACTGCGGTATAAATATTGAGTC
This sequence comes from Maribacter spongiae, assembly GCF_047345125.1. Lineage (NCBI taxonomy): Bacteria > Pseudomonadati > Bacteroidota > Flavobacteriia > Flavobacteriales > Flavobacteriaceae > Maribacter > Maribacter spongiae. Next base: position 345,095 of record NZ_JBLFEQ010000001.1, read on the forward strand.
CAACCTGTAGGGTCGTTGGAAGATCAGGGCGGTCATAGGTATGTAGTAATTGCCATGGGCTTTGCCCGATGTTCTTGACATAGAGGGAAAAATTACTTCCCTGTCTCCGTATGCGTAGTCCATGATCTGAAAGCCCGTCCGGAAGTGTATTAAAGAATGAAACGCTATCGAGGGTCGATTTGTGTTCCACGCCCAACTCATCAACTCCGTCATTTGTTTCTTCAGGAGTATTGCCGGAAACCAAATGGACATAATTTTCACCACCATCCGCATTGGGGTTTCGTGCCATTAAACCACCGAGGCAAATATTGCAATTGGGAGCAAGGGAACCATTACTTTTTCGACGAACCGACACTGTTGCGGAAAAGGTAAAATCGCCAGAAACAGTCTGGTATAGAAGTCCGCCACTACTGGCCTGAAACCAAAGGGCATTTTGTTCCAAATCCAATTGAATTCCATTTTCTGTTTCTTCAGCGCTAAAAACCTCTTTGTTAAAAAATGTCCAAGGTATTCCGTTGAACGTTAACTGATTCGGAGGAATCTCATTTTCTTCCTCAGGTTCCGGGTCTTGGCCGGAAGAACAAGAAAGCGAAAATAGCATGGACACAAAGAGAAGTGTCATTGACCATGCATGTATGATAAAATGATGCTTTTTGAATAAACTCCTAGGATACATATTCATAGTATCGGGATATGGCATTGTAAGTTTATAACGTATTTCCTGCCCATGTGATTACGGGCAGGAAACTGATGGTTTGGGAGAACCTATACGAATATCAATCTTCTATTTTGAAAAGAGAAGTAATTTCTTCATAGGACATTTTGGAATAATCCACGGCTGTTGAAGATTTTCCGCCAGCTTCGGTTCCACCGGGAATTATAACATATCGATACCCAGAAATCAAGGTGGCATCCGCATTCAAATCGGTATCGTCCAATTTCCGAACTTGGACCCGGATTACTCCGTTGGAACTATCTGTTGGAGGTTCGATCCTATAGCGATATTCTACCTGTAAGCTTCCATAAAAGGTATACGGTAATAGATAATATGTAAGATCGGCCTCCTCGGCTACATTGTTTAACCTTCTACCGTACACTAATATAACCCCATTGTTTAGAATAGCATTGGTAATTTCGGGAGCCTCAATATCAAACCCCGCCGCTGAACTTTCTACCGGGCTATTGCCAAATCCATGTCCAATCCATCCGGAATAAATAACATTTGCGGTTCCGGGGTCCCCTTGTTCTCCTTGAGGGCCTGCGGGACCTTGTTCCCCTTGAGATCCAGAAGGGCCAATAGCTCCATCTTCCCCGTCCTCTGCGGAACAGGCCATTAAAAGACTTACCGCAATAAATAATCCTAATAACTTTTTTGTAAACTTCATTTTTTGATAAGATTTAAAATTGACTTTGGCGAAACTACTACTTGGGGCCTGTGGGAAAGTCCCAAATCTTATGATTTAAAAGAATCAGGACACCAAGCTATTTTACTGTTGCCTCTTTATACTTGGTGGGAGACATGCCCGTATGTTTTTTGAAAGCTGCGTAGAACACGGATTTTGAATTGAACCCAGACTCTAAGCCAATGGAAAGTACAGTATAGTTTGAAAATTGTGGATCTATTAATTTTTGTTTTGCATCCGTAACCCGATACGTGTTTACAAAATCCGAAAAGTTGGAACCACTTAAACGATTGACCATCTGGGAAAGATAATTGGTGCTGATGTTGAGTTTTTTGGCGACCGTTCCAAGGCTCAATTCAGGATTTCGATATATTTTATCTTTGTCGAGCAGTATGCAGAACTCTTTAAAATAGGCATTGTCATTGGTAATACTGTGGATGCCTTTACAAGAAAGCTGTTGTAGTTTGGCGGCAGTAAGTTTAGCTATGAGCTGGAGGAGAAAAAGGTGCTTTTCTTCAAAAAAATTCTTTGCGGAGTGTTCGGAATCAATGACCCCCAACAGTTTATTTTCATGGACAATGGGAACGGCCAGCTCGGACGACCGTTCTTTATCATCAACAATATATCTGCTATCCAAAGCGGTATCCGATACGATTTCCAATTTTTTGGTATATGCCACTGTACCAACGATACCCTTCCCCAAAGGAATTTCAATGGGGTTCAATATTTTTTTGTCGTCTTTTTTCTTATCTCCATATGCTGCACTTTGAATTAGGATCTTTTTTTTGGGGTCCAAGGTGTAAATAACACAGTCCTCGAGATTTAAAAGTGAGATGCAATTCTTGGAAATGTCCCACAGTACGCTATCTTTAGTATTCTTGTCAAAAAGTGATGTTGCAAAATAGCTCAATATATTGGTGGCTTCATATTGACTGGTTTCCAATTCTTCAACAGAGAAAATTTTGTTCAATCCTTTTATTTGGAATTCGTTCGCAATAGTCTCGGTACATATCCTTTCCTGTTCTTTGCGTTTTTTGACTTTATTGAGATGGTTTTGCCCCAAAAAGGAAAGTGTGAGATAGAATCCCAAGAATAGGAAAAAAATGAGGTAGTATATTTTTGAGGTTTCCACTTCAGGGGTGATATGGATATAGAGAATGACACTGGCCCAAACAAAACAAAGCACAATCAATGTAACAAATACAATCTTTAACCATTTGGTCTTTTTTTTGACTACATGATATGACAGATTGCCTATCCGGTTTTCATAGTTCTTGATAATCCAATAGTCCCATACACCCATGAGCATGGCAAAAGCCAAAGCCAGATTTTCATCGTAATGGGCATTGATATATTTGGCCGTTTCTTTTGATAGCAATGCGTAATCCGATATTAGATTGATCTTTAAAAAAGTATATGCCAAAAAAACCAGTACAAAAGGTAAAAGCAATGCTTTTTTGTAGCGCTTGTAAAGGTTTGCCTTTCCTATATAAGAGCAGGTAAATGCCATAAAAATTGTGGGCGATAGAAACTGGTATGGTAAATAAAACAGTAAAATTATAGGATAGGCTTTAGTAACCCCAATATCAATAAGAATTACCTGAAGAATGACAAGGTTTGCCAAAACAATGAATCCAAAAAAATACTTGGCCGTGTGATTGTCCTTTAATTGCATCAATTGGAGCAACGCCATGATTATCAAAAAAAGGGAGAGAAGTAATATTGTGCCGTTGTAGATGTTCCAGCTCAAATTGCGCTTTTATGGAGTTAACGAAACCAACTGGATTTGGGAAATACAAATGTTAGCCCAAATCAAGAGATCAAAACTACTTTCGATTTTTTCTAAAAACTTGTAAAAAACGGACTTTTTGCACACACAACGTTTTCCACTACATTTTAATCGAGGAATCGAGGTATATAGCAGAATATAGTGTCCTATTTTTTTTTCAAGAAGAAAATAGATCCAATTGCCCATAGGAGGAATCAATTGTATTTACATATAATTTTTTACATAATAGATTGTTTAATTTGGAATCAAGACATAAACGGATGATTTTGAATGTTTCAACGGATTTTTCTTGTTTCATGTCAGAATTTGGATCTTATTAAAAATCCTTATGTCAATCAAGGAAAATAGAATCTGCATTCCCTCGACCACCAGAAACAACGGGTAATGTATTGCGTTCTCCATCTTTCCAATATACTGGGAGTTCTGGTTCTGATGAGCTATCCTGTACTGCCCCTACGGCATAGACATTGCCATTGTGCACGGTAATATCGGCTATATAGGAACGATAAACCCCGTTAGTGAGTACAAATTTTTCGTCGTTTTTCCAATATACCGCAGCTTCTTGAAATGAACCGTTTCCATATTCATATCCAGCCACATATATATCATCACCATCTATATGGATTGAATGCGCTGCGGCACTTTCAAATCCATCGGAAAGGGAAACCGCTTCGCCGTTTTTCCAATATTTTACCACACTTCCTTCAGTGCCCGCCACATAGACATCGTTGCCGATAACAACTATATCCCTTACCCCGGCATCATCTGTCCCGTCAGTTAGGATGAACTCTTGGTTATTTTTCCAATATTTTGCCACGTATCTATTTGGGGTCGCCCCATTTTGCTCCGTCCCTGCCACATACACATCCCCGTTGGCAACATAAATAGAGGATACAAATGCTCTGTTTGAACCATCGGTAAGTGGAAATTCTTGGCCGTTTATCCAGTATTTCGCTATTGTATTACCTGAAGAAAATTTTTCCGTACCGGTCACATACACATCCCCTCCGTCCACAAAAATTGATCTGGCTATGGCATAACCTTCTCCACTTGTAAGCGATGTTTCACTATCCTGTGTCCAATATTTTGCTTGTGATGACAATCCAAATCGTTGCTGACCCGCCACGTATAGAGTGCCCTCTTCTTTAAAAATGCTATGCGCATTTGAAGATTGTTCAAGATTGCTAAGGGTTACTTTTTTACCGTTCTTCCAGTACGTGGCCAATGATCCCGAAAATGATTCTGTAGTCATAATTTCACTGCCTGTAATATAAATATCGGGGTCTATGGATAAGGTGGCCGTAGTTTCCGCATTACAGGTTTTTGCAGTAATTATGGCAGAACCTGATTTTAATGCGGTGACTTCACCTTGGTTATCGACTTGGGCTATTTCTGGACTGTCACTTACCCACGTAACTGAATCATCTCCAATATCCGTAGTTACAGAAAGTAAAAGGACATCTCCTTTTTTTAAATTGATACGGGATTGATCCAATTCAATTTCTGTAACCAAAGTCTCGACTTGGTTTCCATTGCAATCCACTAGGCCGGTATCTGAAGGATCGGTAGAACATGCATTGAAAATCATGACAGTTAAAACCATAACGAACAAATATTTTGTAGGTGTCATATTCAAGTAAAATTTAAGGTTAAAAAACCTCAAATCTACTGCCACCTCAAGCATGCAAAGTCCTATTTCTTTTGTATTCAAAAAATCAGGACATTTTCTTATTTACCTTAAAACGTTGAAAAACTTGGTGAGGGCCTTTGTTGAATCTAGAAAAAATGTTGACGATTACTCAATTCATGGATTCAATATTACTTTCAGACTTTTCTAAAAGCTTAATAAAAGAATTTCTTGAAGCCGATCCCTCCCTGTTTAAAGTTGAAGAGTTTATTCTTTAAGCATCAATTGGGCCAATTGGAGCCGTCCGTTGATAAACTTTCTGGGGGGAATCTGCATAAACCGTTTAAACTCATTAGTAAAAGAAGGCTGGTCATAAAAACCACAGGCAAGGGCCAATTTTGTCATTGAATCCTTTTGGTTCATGCTTATTATGGTCATGATATGGTTCCATTGTAAGGTTCTAAAGAATTTTTTTGGAGATATTCCCACGGTTTTTGTGAACATGCGCGACAAATGGCGTTGGCCTATGCCAACCTTGTTGGAAATGTCCTCAATACGATGGTTTTCCAATAAATTTTGGTGCATTAGCGCCAACGCTTCTTCCACAAAAGGCACTTCTGGTAAGGCACTTTCGATTTTGGAAGAAAGGTAATCTTCAAAAATCTTATGGATTTCCTTGTGGTCGTATGAGCTATTTTCCAGGGCCACTTCAAGGGGTTTGGCATCTATTTCCGAGAAATCGCCCAGTCTATTATTAAAGGTCCGGCAGTTTTTTTTGAACATCCTATAAAAGCCCGTTGGAGTGAAGTCTATGACCATTTGCGCCACCTCACCTTCATGTATGACGGAAATTCCTTCACGTGTAACATGGCCTATGATATAACTTCTCTTGTTCAAGGGAATATTCTGTCCGTCAATATAAAGTTCAATTCCTTTCTTCAAGATAAAAGTAAGTCCAATCGCCCCAATAGGGGGAACCTGCTGTGTCAGTGGAGAGGCAAGTGTGTTTTCAACAAGACAAATACGCTTTATAAAAGGCCTTAATCTGGAATTTATGATGGGAAATGGAGTGACGGTCGGGTGTGACATTCTAAGCGTTGATCGTTATGTTTACATAGGAACTCTAAAATAAAGAAAATAGAACCGCAGACGAATAATTTTTATATTACTTAACTGAAGCTTAGTAAAACTCGACCCAAAAAGTTATTTTGAGAAACAGTTATCAATCATATCTTTTTGACCCTGTACGTGATTCTTCTATTCGTCAATACTCTGGCAACCCTCATATTCAAAATTGCTTGGTTCGAGGTCACCGATATGCAGGATGTGCCCGAACTTGATACTTGTACTCTATATCGATAATCGTTTTTATCAATATCCGGTCTGATCACCGTTAAAGATTGCGTCTGCGTACCTGTATAATCCATGCCATCCATTATATTATTGAAGCTTGCACCTCCATCGATACTCACCTGCCACTGATAGGTGTCAGCATCACTGGTCGTAACTGAAAAGACTGTATTTGTACCTGCAAAGGCGGTTTGACCTGTGGGATGAACATCAATTGTAGGGGCAGGTTCAATGGTCAGTGTCACTGTATCGGTTATAGGAGTCAAATCTATTTCGGCCCCAATATGATAGAAATCATTAGGGACACTCTGATTGTTATATTCCGTAATGATCAAATCGGCTGATTGGGCATTATCTAAAATTCTTATTTCGTCCAATTCACCTCCAAAGAAACGTGCAGCTGAAATATCGGACCGTGATCCAATAAATATATCTGTTGTGGGGTTATAGGAATTTCCTCCGTTAAAGGTAATCTCCGATCTCTCGATTCCATCAATATAAACTCTTGGATTACCAGATGATGTGGTCGTGAACGTATATTGATGCCACTGACCATCGATATAGGATGTCCCAGCATCCAATCCATTTAAATTTGTCGCATCATTGGAATCTTGAAATACTGTACGCAGTGTGTTCTCCCCTGTACCTGGTGCAACACCTGATTCTCCCAAATAGGCGTTCATGGAATTATTTGTACTAAACCCTCCATGCCCGAACATGTACTGGTATGATGACCCTGTGTTATCGGCGATCTTAAACCAAAAAGATATCGTAAAGGCATTTGAACCTGTATAATCGAAATCAGGGACCCTAATGTAGTCATCGATCTCGTCAAAGGTCAATGCATCCCCAATAATCCCTGCCACCGTATTGCCCGAGGTCATGCCATTGGCGATACCCGAATTTGTGTTTCCTGTTGCATCCACCATTTGAGGGGCCGTTGCCGTTGGGTCTTCCCCTAAATGCAATATGGTTTGATAGTTTGCCGGCCAAATTCCGTTGGTTGAAGTATCTGTTGCCCCCGCATTCCCATAATACATATAAATAACCGTATCCGTCGTTGTACTTAAGGTTGGGATACTGATCCAAGTGGCCAGTTCGCCCGTTACTTCATCATACTTCTCCAATTGGTGCGAAAGCAAGGTAGTACCATCCGAAGTTGTAAAAACGATATCATACCCATTTACATTTTCAATTTTTCCTCCGTTCGCAGTTGTTCTCAAATCCGGATCGATTGTATTTACCAAAAGTGCGTAGTCTGTAAAATCAGAGCTGCCTATGACCCTATCCGAGTCTACTGTAATTTTTTTTCGATAAGCATAGTTAGGCACTCCTAAGGGATTACATCCTCCTGTACCATATGCTCCCATGGTTAGAGTCACAGTTCCCGCTGCAATCTCTGCGGCCGTTGGGGTATATATAGGGTCCTCTAAACTTGTATCACTGATTCCTGAACTCCCCGACCATAATATCGCAGAAGCATTGGTAACGGTAGCATCGAGATTGTAAGTGCCGTCAGCACAAAAAGTATCGTCAGTCCCTGCATTGACGGTAGGACCCGATTCTATGGTCAAAGTTACCGTATCGGCCATTGGACCTGTCGAGCATGCCCCTATACCTTCCGCTGTCAAAGTCAAAGTTACCGTTCCTGCTGTAATTTCAGCCGCAGTGGGGGTATATGTAGGGTTGGCAATGCCAGTATTGCTTATGCCCGTACTTCCGGACCATGTTATTGTTGAGGCATTTAAAACCCTGCCGTCCAAGATATATACTGAATTTGAACAAAGACTATCGTCCGCACCTGCATTCACAGCAAGATTCTCTTGTACATCTAAAATGGCGGCATTGGACATGGTACTGCTTCCACATACATAGGCATTATTGGTTATCATTACTCTGTATTGATTATCATCTTCCGATATCGAAGTACTTGAAAGTGTTAGGGTCGCGGTGTCAACTCCTGAATAGATTCCTCCATTGGAAAGGTCACTAAAATTCAATCCGCCATTGACGCTTACCTGCCATTGGTACGCGTCGGTATCTGTGGTGGTAACGGCAAAACTTGTTCCTCCGCCCCCGCATACACCAACATTGCTTGGTTGTACCGTAACAGTGGGTGTAACCACTTCTTGAAAGTCGTATACGGTATTTCCGTTGTTGTCATCAGGTGTTGTATAACCATCAGAACCACTTGTGACCATCCCATTTGTATCAAAGGTTTGTGGCGAAGGTCCCAAAAGGCCATCTCCATTATCATCGGTATAACCGGCTTCTATGACATCATTACAGGAATCATTATCGGAATCCAGTTCGTATGGATCATAATCCATATCTGAATCCGAATCCATTATTGAATATTGCAGTACTGGGGTAAGTGTTTCCACATCATCCAGATTATTATGAAGGCCATTGGTGCCAAAGTCGGTACCAACACCGTCAATAATTCCATCATTGTTGGCATCGATCACTCCGGCCACGGTCAAGGCACCACCTTCGACAATGTCATAAATTCCATCGTTATCGGAATCCAGGTCAAAACGATTTGATACCCCATCGCCATCGGAATCACAAATGTCATTTAAATATAAATCTCCCGATAGTCCTTCAGGGCCCCCTTCATCTGGATTGGTAATGACAAAGGTGTTGGTATTGCCAGGTATCCATGGCAAGGAATTGAAAGTACTTGAATCGTTAGTTCCCAAAGGCTCAAGGCTGATTGATGTTGTATTTCTCGTCCCATATAAAAACACATTTCCATTTTCATCGATTATTACCTTAATTCTTGGTAGTCCATTAGTATTGGCAACCCATGGGGTATTTATCAACACGTTTCCTGAAACTGTTCTCATCAACACTTCTGTGGCCGGGTCATGGGCACCGTTCTCAAACTGTATTATCCTATTGTGTATATTGGTGCCATTAACGGATAATTGAAAAGAATTATCCAATGTGTTAAAGTCAAATTCCAAATATCCCGTATCGGTATGTGTATATGTGATTGTTCTTGCGCCTCCAGCGTTTATGGAAGGTAAATTGGGCAATTCAATAGTGGAGCAATACTCCAGGGTATCGGGAATACCATCATTATCGTCGTCCAAATCTGTATCGTCCGGAACCCCATCTCCGTCGGTATCTACCAGTGTTACAATATCAAAGGTGACTGTAGACGAATTGCCACCTGTCAAATCTGTATCCACTATCAAAACACCATCTTGGTATACCCTGACATATGAACCTGCTCCGTTCCAACCATCTCCAAAAGCATCTTCGAGTTCGATGGAATATCCCGTTCCTTCTAAAACACTGCTATACAATTCACGACTACCTATATTGTCATAAGAAGTATTGGACGCTGCATTAAAACAATTAACTGGATCGCATATTGTAGCTCCTATTTGAATGTTCGAAGGATTTCGGAAAGTTACCCTATTGTCCGATGACCAATTGGGCCAATTAACTTCAATGGTAATATCCACTTGAGCTTGAAGGCTGAAATTGAATAACAGAAAGAAAAAAAAGGGTTTTAAAAAAGACTTGGGGGATAGTCGATGCATATGACATTTTAAATTTATCAGCAATGTATACCACGTTGGGAAATCTGCTAAAAATTTGTTGTGTAACCACAATAAACACTTGTGTATACAATAAAATTAATTGTATTGGGTCATCTGCATTGCATACTTTTAATGCCAACACCAAAATTCTCTGATTAGTGTTTTTTAGTCTTGTCAAGGTTATTCTTGATTCTTCTAAACCTTCATTTCGGTTTAAAGCTCTTAGATGTGTTTATTGAGATAAGGAATGGATTGAAACCGAATTCCAAGGATTTTGTAATCATCATCGGAGTAGATTTTGGATAGCGTTAAATCATTGTGTGAAACTGGAGAAGGTCAACCATTTATATAATAGATTGGTTTCTAAATTATGAAAGCAGTTGATAAATAAGGTAGAATATTAATATCTAATTTTCAATATTTTAGTGATTTTTGGAATCATCTGAAAGTCAAAAAGTAGCCCCGGCAAGAATCGAACTTGCATCTAAAGTTTAGGAAACTTCTATTCTATCCATTGAACTACGGGGCCATTTAAAATTCCGAAGCGAATTTAAGAATACTTTTTAATAAGTTCCCTGGCAATTTCGGGATAACGCCTCAAATTGTGGATATACGTCCTGCTTTTCATTTTTTTGATGTGTTTTTCGATCTTTCCGGCAATTTTTGAATCCTTTACCTCCAACATATAAAAATAGTCCCATGGAATCTTTGATCTGGTGGTCCCGGTATTTTTTGTTCGGGAATTATGGAATTCCAGACGGGCGATCAAATCGGAGGTCCTGCCGATATAAAAGCTGTTGTCGATTTTGGACCGTATGACATATACAAAGTGCATCTTTTTGTCAATATTTCAAGGAAACTTCCCCCGATAGCTATCGGGGCTATCCATTGAACTACGGGGCCATTTAAAATTCCGAAGCGAATTTAAGAATACTTTTTAATAAGTTCCCTGGCAATTTCGGGATAACGCCTCAAATTGTGGATATACGTCCTGCTTTTCATTTTTTTGATGTGTTTTTCGATCTTTCCGGCGATTTTTGGATCCTTTACCTCCAACGTATAAAAATAGTCCCATGGAATCTTTGATCTGGTGGTCCCGGTATTTTTTGTTCGGGAGTTATGGAATTCCAGACGGGCGATCAAATCGGAAGTCCTACCGATATAAAAGCTGTTGTCGATTTTGGACCGTATGACATATGCAAAGTGCATCTTTTTGTCAATATTTCAAGGAAACTTCCCCCGATAGCTATCGGGGCTATCCATTGAACTACGGGGCCATTTAAAATTCCGAAGCGAATTTAAGAATACTTTTTAATAAGTTCCTTGGCAATTTCGGGATAACGCCTCAAATTGTGGATATACGCCCTGCTTTTCATTTTTTTGATGTGTTTTTCGATCTTTCCGGCGATTTTTGGACCCTTTACCTCCAACGTATAAAAATAGGCCCATGGAATCTTTGATCTGGTGGTCCCGGTATTTTTTGTTCGGGAATTATGGAATTCCAGACGGGCGATCAAATCGGAGGTCCTACCGATATATACAATTTACAAAAAAGATGAACTAGGGTTTCAAGTGCTTGAGCATTTTTTTGGTCGTCTTTTCCAGGTCAAATTCCGCTTTCCAGTTCCAATCGTTCTGTGCATCGGAGTCATCAATACTGCTGGGCCAGGAATCGGCTATGGCTTGTCTAAAATCGGGTTCGTATAAAATTTTAAAGTCGGGGATATGATTTTGAATGCTTTTGGCCACTTGGATGGGGGTAAAGCTCATGGCGGACAAGTTATAGGCGGAACGTACCTTAATCGCTTCGGTATCGGCTTCCATAATCTGTATTGTGGCCCTTATGGCATCGTCCATAAACATCATGGGAAGTTTGGTATCCTCTTTTAAAAAACAGGTATACGTGCCTTCTGACAATGCTTTATGGTAGATGTCCACGGCATAATCCGTAGTACCGCCACCGGGCATGGTCTTCCAACTGATCAGACCGGGATAACGGATGCTCCGCACGTCTACCCCAAATTTGTTAAAATAATATTCGCACCAACGTTCACCGGATTGTTTGCTAATGCCGTACACCGTGCTAGGTTCCATAATAGTATTTTGCGGTGTGGTTTCCTTTGGGGTATTCGGACCAAAAACGGCTATGCTGGATGGCCAGAAAATTTTATCTATTTTCTTTTCTTTGCCCAAATTCAGAACATTGAAAAGGGACCCCATGTTCAGGTTCCAGGCGCGCATAGGAAATTTTTCCGCCGTGGCGCTCAGCATGGCCGCCATAAGATAGACTTCGCTAATTTCATAATAGGCAATAACCTCCTCCAAGGCATTATAATCAGTGGCATCCAGGATTTCGAACGGTCCGGATTCCATTAAACTTTCGCTACCTTCCCTGATATCGCTCGCAATCACACGGTCATTACCGTATTTTGAACGAAGTGCCCATGTAAGTTCTGTTCCTATCTGCCCGCAGGCACCAATAATAAGTATATATTTTTCCATCAAAAATTGAAGTTAAAACACGAGGGTGTAAAGATACCTTTTCTTAAAATTTGTACATTCGCCCTATGCGAAAATTCTGTTTTTTTTTGCTGGTCATTTTTTCAATGAACGCTTGCAGGGATGAAACATCCAAAAATGTAGGAGCTCAGGATTCCGGTTGGGCCGTGGAATTGTCCAATCTACCAAAACCTGCTGTGATAAACGCAAAGGCTGCCTCTATTTTATCCGAATGGGTGGAATATAGGGGTTTTGAAACCAGTTTTAACAGTATGTACAGGGCGGAGTTTCGTGAAGATTTTATATTGACTATCGAGGATTTGGTGGAAAAACAAAAGACGTGGGAAGCTTCGGTATATCCTTCGACCTTTGACATTCCTCAGGTAAAGGGTAGACAAAAGGTGCTGAAAACCTTTATTTTACAAACTAAGGCCGATTTGGAATACCGTCAAAATCCCGAGGAATCCATCAAAGAAATGGTAGGGGCGTTCAATGCATTGCGAAAGCAATTCAACGTAACCGTAAACAATATTTTGCCTGAAGATTTACTTTCCGATGAAAATTAAATATATCATATTACTGTTCTTAAGCGCGAAACTATTTGCCCAGACCCCTGAAAACGCGATTAATAAAACGATGGACGCATGGCACTTGGCCGCTTCCAAAGCCGATTTTGACAGCTATTTTGACTTAATGACGAAGGATGCCGTATTTATTGGTACGGATGCTATGGAAAACTGGCCACGCCCGGAATTTGAAGCATATGCCAAACCTCATTTTGACAAGGGGAGGGCGTGGAGCTTTACGGCCGTAGAGCGTAATATTTATATAAGTAGTACGGGGGATATTGCTTGGTTCGATGAGTTGTTGGATACCCAGATGAAGCTTTGCAGGGGTTCAGGGGTACTCCATAGATCCAATGGTGAATGGAAAATTGCGCACTATGTACTTTCCATCGCCGTCCCCAATGAAAATGTGAGGGAGCTTATCGCCATTAAAAAAGAAAAGGATAGTTTATTGCTGTCCCGGTTCAACAGAAATTAATATCCGTTTGTACCATCCTGTGTAAGCTCGTCTTGTTGGGATCGAGGAAATTTATGATACTATTTTTAGTAGTTTTGGATTATGCCAAAGTCACTCCTTTTTATTCCGGATATTTCCGGATTCACCAATTTTGTGCAGACTACGGAGGTAGAACATAGCCAGCATGTTATAGCGGAACTGCTCGAGGTTCTTATAGAATCCAATACACACGAGCTACAACTTGCGGAAATAGAGGGGGATGCCCTTTTCTTTTATAAAGAAGAGGAGGTGCTTTCACAGGAGAAACTGTTGGCGCAGTTTGAAACCATGTACACGGCCTTTTATAGCCATTTAAGGCTTTTGGAACGCAATAGGATATGTTCCTGTACCGCCTGCGCTACCGCCGCCAGTTTGCAATTAAAAATTGTGGCACACTGTGGGGAACTCAGTTTTATAGCGGTCCAGGGTAATAGAAAGCCTTTTGGAAAACAGGTCATAGAAGCCCATAGATTGCTCAAAAACTCCGTTGAGAGCGATAATTATGCCCTGGTAAGCAAAGAATTGGCCAGCACCATAGAACTGCCCATATATTATTACAGCAAACTCTTTAGATTTAGGGAAGGGCAGGATGTTTACGATAATCGGGAAGTAGGTTATATATATTCTGTTGTAGATCCGGAAAAACTTGTATTGAATACCTTTCCCAAAGGGCAGAAATTAGTATTCAAAAGACCGCCCGACCTGGTGCTTGAAAAGGATATTCCCGTTTCGGGCAAACTTTTAATAGAGTATATTACAAACTACACTTATCGCCATTATTGGGGTATAGGAGTGGATAGATTTGAGTACAATGAGCATGAAGTCACCAGATTGGGAACGGAACATCTTTGCGTGGTGAACGGTAAGCATCTGAACTTTGTAGCGGTAACAAAAGAGGTAGCGTCCGGTAAATTGGTTTATGGTGAAATGACAAGTAGCCCTCCTGTAGTAAATATCTTTTATCAATTTTATATTATAACCCCCATAACGGAAAAATCAAGTACTTTAAGGGTTGAAACATATTGGGAAACCAAATCCCTTATCAAGCGGTTGTTCATTTTCTTGTTCGTAAAAAGGGTTTTCAAAAGAAATACCCGGAACGCCATTGATGGTCTTGCCCAGTTTATTAGCGAAAAGCACAACACTACGACCTAAGTTCTATCTTTTAGATAAGCATCCAGTTTGCCAAGCGTATCGTCCCAAAATTGTTCGTAAAAATTGAGCCATTGGTGTATTTCCTTTAAGGGACCGGTATTGGCATTGCAAAAACGCTCTCTTCCTTTTTTGCTGATCTCTACAAGGCCAGCTTCGTTCAACGTTAGTAGATGTTTGGTAATGCCCTGGCGGGTCATATTAAACTGATTGGATATTTCGGTTATCGGCATAGCCGTGGTCGCCACTACCAGTACATGAAAAATTTCACGTCTGGTAGGGTCGGCAATAGCTTTTAATACAGTTGTAACTTTATCTTGCATGTACTTCCTGGGTTAGATACGCTGTTAGCAAAGAAACACAATTATCCCATCCGGCACTAAAGTGGCCGAACATGGTAACGGCATTATCACCGGAATAATTGGATATTCCCGAGTGTTCCAGAACCAGTTGGGTTTTGCCCGATACTTCTTTTAAGGTCCATTTAACCGTAGTCTCAACGTTGGTGTCCTCAACGATCCAGGTGTAGATCAATGTATAGGGCTCAGCCTGTTTTACTACTCCGGTAATTTGTGTGCATCCTTTTTCCTCACCTGCCGTAAAGGTGTACCTATAGCCCTTTTCGGGCTTAAAATCGGCATTGATAAACCATGTGGAGATTTCCTCCCCTTTAGAGATGGCATTCCATACGCTATGGATAGGGTGATTGAAAACGTGTTCTTTTGTGATTACATCTTTCATGATCGGATTGTTTTATATATTAATACGCAACTATATGGTTGCAAATATAGTGAATAATATTTATTGTGCAACTTTTTAGTTGCATATTTGGATGGGTCATGTTTCTCCGCGTAGTCAAAAACCACCTTTAGGCCTAAACAAAGAGAGCGGACATATGTCCGCTCTTTCGATAAATAAGATGTATTTCTCCTCTATTCTTTGGTCTCTGTTTCGGCCGGGGTTTCTTTTCTCGTAATCAATGCCTGCCTACTCAAACTGGCCAAATTAAAGTTGGGTTCTATTTTTAATGCTTCGTCCATAATGGCTATGGCCGCATCGATATTATTGGTTTTATCCATATTGAATTTCACTAATCCCTTTAAATGAAAGAAAGCGGCTTTCAATGGAACTTCATAAGGTTGTTGGCGCTCATAAAATGCATATTTCATATCATCTTTGGCGTTGGAGATGCCATAATCTATGTTTGTCATGGCCCCGGTATTATCCCCGGTCTGTATTTTTAGGTCGGCCAGTTCATACGCTAGATATGCATTGGGGTTTCTGGTATTCAATACCTCAAAATGCTCCAGGGCACGTTTGGGCTGGTTCAATGCTTTTAAGGAAATGGCCTTTACCTGTACGGCCAAATCGGAATCCGTATCTACCTTTTCGATACCTATGATATTTAGTGCCTGTAGGTGTTTGTTGTCATTGGCATAGATATAGGCCAGGGTGTCCTTTCTTTCTTGTGATGGCGATAGTACGTTCAAGTGTGTCAAGGCATTGATAACACCGTCCACATCTCCCTGTAAGCGCATTTGGTTGTAAAAGGCCTCATAATGTTTTTGTAGTTCGCTTTTGGTCTGTGCTATTCCAGAAAATCCAATAAGTAAAAGAAGCGCAAAAAGTAATTTTTTCATGTGTTTATTTTTATTGTTTTTTAATGATCGACTGTCACCTTTTGATGATTTAAAATAATCATTGTCTTGCATATTTAGGATTATCTTAATCGTATCGGTTTCATTGTTCAGTGATTTTTGGTGCGCTAAACTATTAAAATATTCCGTATGAAGCTGTTAAGGAAAGCTTTAAATGCCAGAAAAAGAAAAAGGCACACTAAATGCCTTTTAACCGTTCTTAATTTTTAAATCCAGGTCAATGGTCGTGAAATCGTTGTGTTGGTAAAAACTTTTGACATATGGGGCATAGAATCCAAACAACGAACTATTGATCTATTGATGTTTGAAAGGCATAAAAATTAAGGAGAAAATCTTTAGAAGTAGTTATTTTTTTATGTTTTATGGATTTAAATAATTGATAATCAGGAATTTTTATGTTTCGTTTAAGCGCTGCTGATCTGTAATAATCCCTTTTGGCAGGATGGTACGGATATACCCCATTAAAAACTTCTTCCCATTGATCAAACATTAAGATGGAAGTAATGATCCCGATACAATCGTCCAAATGAATAAGGTTTACCGGGGCATCGCCATCGGTAAGATTTTCACGGCGGGACAGCATGGTCACCGGATGCCGACCGGGTCCGATAAGTCCACCAAAGCGTATGATGGTAGTTTCTAAATGAGCGTTATTTTGAAATATTTTTTCACATTGTAACAGTTGCCTTCCCGATTCGGTATTGGGTCTGGGTTCCGTTTCCTCGGTAATCGTGCCCGAAATATCACCATAGACCGATGTACTACTTATAAAAATGACCTTTTCTATGGGTGAATTGGTGATTTCCCGATGGAGTAGTTCCATCTTTTTTACATAGTTCCCTTTTTCGCCCTTACCTCTTAGTCGGGGAGGTACGTTAAGAATAAGCACTTCTAAATTTTTAAGAAATGCCGAAATATCCCCAAAAATATCATTTTCTGAAAGCTGGACCCTATAGGGCGATATACCTGCTTCTTCAAGTAATTCCAATTTGTTTTCCGAAGTGGTGGTACCACTAACGGAATATCCTTTTTTAATGAGACTTTTGGCAAGTGGGAACCCCAGCCATCCGCAACCTATAACTCCGACCGATTTAGTCAAACTTGATTTTTTGAACGGTTACAATGGCATCGTTGAGCACAAAGGGCATCGGGATTTGGTCTATGGGCCTTTTGGGTATGCTGAACCGTTCGTTTTCCAATAGATCATTGGACGTTTCATAGACCGTTAATTCCAAAGGGGCGTTCTTCGGAATTTCCAAATACAGTTCAGTATACATATTATCGGTAATATAATGGGTAATCAAATTTCGGTTACGCCTATTTTTAAGGTACTGGCCAGAAAGGGCAACACCGTTAAAACTGGCGTTTCTTATGTCTGTTTTATTCGTAAAAACGTCCAATCTGTTCACATTTCTTTGGGGAACAATACAAATTTCCAAAACTCTATTTTCATTGATCAAAGTGTCTTTCTGGATTTTGATTTCAGGGGCCGGTACTTTTTTCAGGGGAGCATCTGCCGTATAAGTGAAATTGGATCTGTATTTACTATAAACCGTATTTTTGGATAAAGTTTCCGGGAGCGGTTTTTTGTTTTCGGGGATGTACTGCGTTGTCCATTCCGAAAGTACATTTTCATAGGTTGCCCAATGTGCTTTTTGCTCGTCTACATCTAAAACGTACAATAAACTGGTGGGTTTGGGCCGTTCTTCCGTAAACCCGGAATTTATATGGGCGGATACCATAAACCCGATAACCAGTAAAAAACTCAATATGGCCAGACTCCTTTTGTTTTTATATCTTGTAAATACGGGCAAAAGCAGAAAAAAAGTGAGTGCGGTCAAGAGCGTACCGGTAATCATCATTTTTAATCCAAGTGCGATCGGGAACATTTGGATTAAGGGCGCAAAGATAAAGATGGCCGGGATTCCGAGAAAAACCAATAGAAAAGCGTTCGGATTTTTTTGATGGATGAGAATGTAAAAAGCGACCAGTATTCCATAAACGGGAACTATAAAAAATGCCGCACCCGGCAAATAATGGGATATCAATGTGCAAATTAACAGCCAAATAAAAATAGGGGCTACCAGAAGATTAGGGGTTTTTACCACCTTGAATTTGTGGTATGTGTAGAAACATATCCCTACAGAAAAGAAGATGAAGGCCAAAATATAAGTGTGGCCGTTATAGGTAAAACCATGGAGTATGTCCGTATAGGCGGGGTAAAACCATTTAAGGAGTGTCCAACCGTAGAAACCTGCCAGACCGTTGATGATCAATGAAAAAAACAGGGGAATAAATCCCTTTAAGATGTCCTTTCCATTTAGGATCTTTTTCCTGAATCCGAGTACGATCAATAATATAAAACATAGGACGGCCGACCCTAACATGGGCCAAATCCAATCAAAAGGATAGGAGACCATCGTAAAGAATGGCATATTAAAATACACGGAATCGTTAGGGCTTTTTATTTTGCCCAGGTCTGCCTCACTAAAGTGATGCAATAATGACATCAAATAACTTCCCTGATGGGCCAGTGTATTACGATCCAAATTTTCATAGGTATCCCTGACGGTATGGTAATCAAAATGATCATCTATAAAAGCAAGGTTAAACCCTTCAATATCCCCTTTCTCCCTAAAAATGGTAAGATCGGTTTCATTTGGCAACATTTTATAGACACTGTATATGAGTGAACTGGCCACAGGATATTTTGGGGATGCCTTTATAAATTCCTTGATTAAATTTGCGTTCCCCTGGTTGGTTTCTATGAACATAAACCCGGGACCGCCACTTCCCCTGGCCTCAAAATTAAGGACAAGTCCAATGTCTTTGGCCCAGGGGTGTTCGCTCACGAAAAGATCGGCACCGTTAAGGCCTAGTTCCTCGGCATCCGAAATAAGAACGATGATATCGTTCTTTGGCTGTTTCTTTTGGGCCATGTATGCTCTTATCCCTTCTAGGACCGTAGCCACTCCACTGCCGGCATCGCTGGCTCCCAAGGAGGAATGCGGGTCACTGTCATAATGGCTCATAAGCAGAAGGGCCTTGCCTTTGCCCGTTCCCTTTATCCGGGCAACAATATTTATTGCTTTGCTCATATTTTCCGAATCACCGGCGGTATAACCTTCTTGGGTAAAGGCTTCTATTCCAAGTTTTTCAAGTTCCGATAGGATATAGGTACGCACTTTGGAATGGCCGGCGAAACCCACACCATGAGGTTCTTGGGAAATAGCTTTTACATGTGTCAAGGCCCTATCGGTAGAAAAGGAAGTTTCAGATGCCGTTTTGTCCGGAACATAAGAGGGCATTAGCACTTTAAAACTCCAATAAGCTGCTAAAATTAAAAGCGATAAAGTGAGTATGGAGGTCGTTCTTTTCATAGGTTATGAATCTATGTTAAAATTATGAAATATTGATAAGTTGACACATTACATCGAGTTTTTTAAAAAAATCGGCCATTTTTTCCTATCTTTAGTAATCAATCTATAAATTACGTAGTCATGGGGATCAAAAGTTTTCAAGGGGCCCGAAAAGCCGTTAAAAAGGAGTTTGAAGCACCTATTTTGGTAGAAGATTACATGACTGCAAAGCTCGTGACCTTTAATCCCGAACAGTCCATTTTGGAAGTTATGGAGGCCTTTGCGAAACACCATATTTCGGGCGGCCCGGTACTGGACAACAATGGTTTTTTGGTGGGAATCATTTCAGAAGCGGACTGTATGAAACGAATATCCGAAAGCCGATATTTTAATCAACCTATTTTGGATAAAAGTGTGGAGAAATACATGTCAAAAAACGTGCAGACCATTCCTCACGATATCTCTATTTTTGATGCGGCCGGTATATTTGACAAACACAACAGAAGAAGGCTTCCCGTTATGAAGAACGGATTGCTGGTAGGGCAAATAAGTAGAAAAGATGTTGTAATTGCCGCACTAAAATTAAGCGGGCAGAATTGGAAATAGAACCCTGTCCGATTTTCTAAAAAAAGGGTTTCTCAAGAAATTTCTATAGTTGCTTTAGCGGTTTTCCAGCTATGATTTCATTGTGATAATGTCTGCGAAGCAGTGGGCGAGTTGGCGTGCAGGCGAGTCAGGATTATTCCGCTTAAAATCAGCCTTTGATTTTTATTTTGATGTGGCACAAAACCACAATGAATTATAGGAACATTGTTAGCTACGGCTTTATTTTAACCTATTTTCAATATCCATTCTTTGGTGTAAAATACGGATGATTTCTATTCCATTTTCTTTTTGATTAACCTTATAAAAAATGAAATGTGACTTGACTTTAGTTCCTAAATAATTTTTCCTTACATAGCTAAAGTCTTTTCCAGATTTTGGTTTTTCACAGATATATTCAATTTCTTCAAAGATTAGGTTAATATATCTATCAGCTTGTTCTGTTGACCAGGTTTCAAAAGTATAGTTCCAGATTTTTTCCAAGTCATTTTCAGCTTCGATACTTATTTTAAAGTCCATTTATATGGATGCGTTTTTGTGCATTTTCTTTAAGAATTCATTTTTGTCAAAGTTTTCAGAAAATCCAGACCTTTCCCCTCTAATCAATTCTTTAATCAGCTCTTTTTTCTTACTTTCTTCTTGTTCAAATAATCTTAATGCAGACCTAACAACCTCACTTGCTGAAGAAAATCTGCCACTGCTAATTTGTTCATTTATGAAATTGTTAAAGTAATCACCTAATAAAATGGAAGTGTTTTTCGCCATCTTGGGTTTTTATTTCAAATATACCAATTTATGGTATTTTGTCCAAATTTTAGATAGTGATTTGAAATCGTGGGTAATGTTCTCGGCTATGAATAGTTGCGTGGGTTAGCACTTAATTTTACAAGTACACACCAAACTGAAAATCCGCAAGTCCCGATAACTATCGGGATTCAGAAGTAGGCTGGAACTAAGCAATTATTTTTACACTTTGTGCCTGTTGCACAACTTTCTAAAGATAACGAATGATCTTATCTTTAGGTATGCAAGGCAAAAAGGATTACCAAGAAAAACTGTTTACGGATTTCCGATTGAGCGACCGTGTTCGCGAGGACAATTTCTACCGGCGTTTGAAGGGAGGGGCCGATATGGATTTCCTCTATCGGCTGACCAAGGGTTTTTATGGGAGCAGCGGTCAAAAGAGCATCGACCCGGTTGTGTTCTTCAAGCTGTGTCTGGTGGGGTATCTGGAGAATATCGCAAGCGACAGAAAACTGGTCGGCCATTGCGGTATGCGGTTGGACATCCTGTACTTTTTGGGTTATGGCATTCAACCATAAGCCGTACGCGCCAGTTGTTTCCCGAGGATGTTTTTGAGGAGGTGTCCACCAAGGTGTTCTCGCTCTGTGTGGAAAGCGGCCTGGTCAGTGGCCATACCCAGGTGATGGACTCGGCCCCTGTGAAGGCCAACGCCTCTATGGACAGTCTGGAGCTAAAGGTGCTGGGGGAGGATTTGGAGGCCCACCTGAGGAAGGTACGCCATATAAGTACCGTTGACAAGGAAAGGCCGCTTCGCAGGGCAAAGAACGATAGGTCGATCGGTAACCAAGGTAAGGTAACGGCCAAAGACAAGGAACTACGGGCCGTAAAAAGCCGCAACAAGGAATGGTCGAAGGACCAGGACCAACGTCCCGGTTCGGGCAACTGGGGGAGCAAGTACACCAGTAACAAGACGCATTACAGTCCCGTGGACCCCGACGTACGTATCAGCTGGGAAGGACAACCAACATTTGCCCGATATGGTAGGCCGGGTAGGCAGGAGGCTTTGGCGGGAAGGTCCGATGTGGGAGAACGTTGTCGCCGATACGGGTTACGGCAGCGGGGAGAACTACGTTTTGTTGGAACAAGTTGGCCTGAAGAGCTTGATCCCTCCCCACGGCACCTACAAGGGCGGCCCGGAAGGTTTTGTGTATGTCAAAGGTGAAGACCATTGCCTATGTCCCCAAGGAAAGGTGGTTCCATTTACCAAGGTAATCGGGGATTATCGGACCGGTACCAAGAAGAAGGAATACCGTGCAAGGAAGCATGTCTGCGTCGATTGCCCGGTCAGGGCCCGATGCCTTGGCAAGAGCGCACAGGAGAAGAAGTTCGGCGTTACCTATTACCGCGGGGAATACGAACGCAACAACAAATGGGTCAACAGCCCATTGGGGCGTTATATGAAGGCCAAAAAGCAAAGCACGGTGGAACCCGTTCCGGGCACCCTGAAGACTTACCCGTTTTCGTACAGGGGTTAAATTAAACAAAATGATGTTTCAAAGGGGCATGCCCCTTTGAAAATTCTTCCAAATATTCTTTTGGGCTGCTTCTTCCCAATGCTTTATGCGGATGGAAGCGGTTGTATTCCTCCTTGAATCGTTCGGTCTCCAAGTTCACTTCCTCGATATCCCTGAACAGATGCGCATCCAGTACATCTTCACGGTAGGTTCTGTTGAACCTTTCGATATAACCGTTCTGATTCGGCTTGCCCGGTTGTATGTATTTTATCTCGATGTCCTCTACCTCGCAATAGTTGACAAAGACCCTGGATAAAAATTCAGGTCCGTTGTCCACCCTTATGGCCATAGGCCTGCCGTAAACCTCTATGGCCTCCCTGAGGTATCCTACCACCCGAATTCCCGGCATGGAAAAGTTCCCCTTCATGCAGAGTGCTTCACGGTTGAAGTCGTCCATCAGGTTGAATATCCTGAAGCTCCGTCCCGTTACAAGGCTGTCCGACATGAAGTCCGCGCTCCATACCTCCCTGGGCGCGTCCGGTACCGCCAAGGGTTCCTTTATCCGTTTGGGCAGCCGTTTCTTGGTTTTTCTCCTTAACCTCATGCCCAATAGGCGATAGATCCGCAATACACGTTTACGGTTCCACTTGTGGCCTTGCTTGCGGATGCGGTTATAGAGCCAATCGAAACCCCTATCGGGCTTGGACTCGGCCAGTTCGGTCAACTTGTCGATTACTTCCGTATCGTCACGCCTGCTACGATAGTACCACATCGAACGGCAGAGGCATACGATCGTACAGGCCCTTGCTATGCTCAGGCCCTCCTCCTTTACGATACCCTCTGCCAGTTCCCTTCGCCCGCAAGGCCTCAAAGCTTTTTTTCGATGATGTCCTTTAAAATACGGTGGTCCAGGCTCAGATCGGCGTACATCGCCTTGAGCCGCCTGTTCTCTTCCCGTAACGACTTGAGTTCCTTGAGCTGTTGGGCGTCCATGCCGCCGTACCTGCGCTTCCAACTATAAAAAGTGGCGGTGGTGATCCCTTTGTCACGACAGATGTCGGTGACCTTCATTCCCGAATCGTATTGCCTAAGCATCGCAACGATCTGTGTTTCTGTAAATCTGCTTTTCTTCATAATCTAAAAATAATTGATTTTTAAACTGTACGAAAAACAGGGAAGCCTTCAACCCTGGCCCAGTTCATGGGTATGGGCAAGATCTATACTTTGGGCATAAGGCAGGCCAACGAATGCATGCATATGGCCGCCACTGCCTACAATCTGAAAAAACTGTTGAAATACGCCATGAAAAAAGCCAAGAACGGGGCCAAGTCCCTGTCTTTTGACTTTTTCGCCATAAAAGACCCGATAAAAGCCGTTTTGGGGGCTTTTCGACCCTCCTTTTTTGGCAAGATCAGAGCAGATATAAACCAAGAAAGCCCTCGCAAAAGAGCTTATACTGATTTACGTTTTCGGGTTTTAGGGGCTTGTGCCACGGCTACCTTTGTTATAAGCTTTTATTTTTTCGATTCTAGTAGTAGTTTTTCTATTTTAGATAATCGATTAGATAAGGATTTCAGTTCTTGATTCTCTTTTTCAAGTTTTTTTATTTTCTTTTCTTGTTGAATAGTGTAAAGAGTTAACTCTTCTATTTTTTGAAGAAGTTTGGAATCCATTTCCCCAAGATAAATACCATTTTCTGTGACTTCTTTAGCAGAAGGGATATCTTTTAAATGTCCTTTTTCTTTAATATGATTTTCAACTTCTTCCAATGTTGATAATTTATAATCGCTAAAGAAAACAAAATCAGACCAACCAGTTTCTACTTTTATTTCCTTTGCTCTAATACTTCCATTAACTGCTAATTTCCATGAGCCAGGATTAGTAGTTCCAATTCCAACATTTCCATTTTTATCTATTCTCATCCTTTCATTACGATTATTCGAACCTGTAGAGAAGCTAAGTCCATCAAATGCATTAAAGCTAAGTCCGTCTGGACTTGTTCCTGAATTTGAATGGTCATAAGTTAAAATTGACATATTGTACTTGTTCCCAGAACTAAAATTCTCTCTAAAAAAAATCCCATTGTCATTTCCCAAACTATATGAATCAATTAATATATTTCCTTTAACATGAAACTTTTCCTTAGGCGAACTAGTATTTATTCCTACCATACCATCAGCATTTGCAGAGAATATTGTTTTAACATTACTACTTCCTAAAGTCCAGTCTTCAATTCGAAATGAATTATTTTCTGATTTAAGGGCTAATGATAACCGATCCCATTGAGTTAAGTGTGAATCGTGAACCCCAGAAGAGTTATAACTTGCGTGTTCTGCATGAAAATTAATTCCTTGAACAGTTTCTTGCGCATTTAGTGTGATATTAATTCCTATTAACCCAATCCACAATATTATTTTTTTCATTTCTGTTTTTTTATTGATTATTAATATTATTCGATAATTAAAAGTTTCGTTTTTCAAACTGTCTCGTCCTGAAATATGGCTACAGGTTAAAAAATGATTTACGCTGTTTTTAAATATACCATATTTGGTGTTTTATGGTCTAAAGATAAATGTAATCTTATTTCATTATATAAATTAATTGCATTTTTTGTAGCTCTTTTTGCGTGAACCTTGTCGGTAAAGGTTTGGTCGAGATAGAATTCGTCTTTTAAGATGCCGTTTACACGTTCGGCCAAAGCATTTTCACAGCAATGATTTTCTTCGGTCATACCGATATCTATCTTATTTCTTTTAAGGACCTGTGTGTATTGATTACTACAATACTGTATGCCCCTGTCCGAACGATGAATAAGCTTTTTGACATCTTTGGATTGATATAGTGCTTTGTTAAGCGCTCTAACACATCCTTTAAGTTCTAAGCTATCACTAAGGCCATAACCAACGATCTTTCTAGAATACATGTCCGTAACAAGGGCGAGATAACAAAACCCTTTTACAGTTCTAATATAGGCAGTATCAGATACCCAAACTTGATTAGGCATGGTTACCTCTACATCTTTAATGATGTTTTTTATACTTATGGAACCTGTGTAACGAATTGGTTGTTCTGGAGCTGTATTTCTTTCTAAGAGTAAGCATATTGTGTTTTCTAAGGACATTGAACAATGTATCTCTACCGACTTTAAGGCTGGCTTTGTTAAACTCGTCATGCAATGATTTTTTGAGTTTGCGCACGCCTTCTCCAGGAAGGGATTTGCGTCTTTTTCCAACTATGTTTAGAATCTGTTGTTCTAACTCCAAGCGTTTGTCCGCTCTATCCCTATACTTGTAGAATGCATCACGTTTGAGTCCAAAACAATGGGTTATAGTTGTTAAAGAAGCAAATCCCTTAGCTTTGTCCTTGGCTTTTATTAAGGCTGGATATTTAGCTTTTTTTTAGTTCGGTAACAGATTTATAACCTAACCGTTCAGCGGCTACTTCCAGATAGGAGTCCAATACTAGTGCATCTAAATCCTTTTTTAAAAGGAGTTTTTTTAAGTTGTTCGATTTCCTTTTGAAGTTCTTTGATACGTGTTGTTTCGTCTTTGGTTTCCACTTTAATTCTGGTGTTCATTAGGTCTTTGCGGTTATACTTTCTAATCCATTCGTTAATGGTGGTAGGAGCAACACCATAAAGTTTACCGAGTTGATACTTGTTAAGTCTGCCTGTGGTAAGTTCGTCCAGAATTTTCAGTTTAAAAGGTTCTGAATACCGTCTGATCATTTTGTCGTTTTTGTACATAATGTTTAAAATTATGTAGCCTTTATTCAGGACGGGGCAAAATGTGCTACAACGGTTGAGCTATGAACAGTACAGGAGCAAACTAGCATTTTCTTTCCGCCACGCACATAGCGAAATCTTATTGTTTTGATTTATTTTTTCCTTTCGTAAGCAACCCCGAAGCGTCGGGGCCAAAGATTTTGCGGGCTTCATAAAAATACACAAACCCGGCGATTATACACTAAGCCCGTATTGTTTATAGGTGTTGTTGTGAACAGTTATTTTTTACAATTGTTTTCATAAAATAAAGCTATTTCCATTGTTTCTTTTTTAGGAATTTCATTTTTATCCACCTTTTCAATTAACAACGAACAATCTTTAAAGAATTCTCGGACTCTTTTTTTAACCCCTCTTTGACCTGCACCATAAATATAACCCATGTTATAGGCAATTTGAGCATTTTTCTTTTTTAGGTATATTTCATTGTAAGAGCCAACAGTGGTAATATTTGAAACTGCACCACCTTGATATACATATTCTGATACATAAAAAAGTTCTATTCTATTACCTTTTAGTCCAACTTGCCCAAGTTTTAATTCAGTTTTTTTTGAATCAGAATACTTCTTAACTTTTATAACCTCATATCTTATTGAATCACTATTAATGAACATAACAAGACTTCGGATATCTTTTAGATTATATTTTTCATTAGTGTTCTTCGAGATTATTTTTGTTTTTGTTGCCCAGCCTAGGGTATTGTCCTTGATTTTGTAAGTCCCTGTCTTAATATTTCCATTTTTTAATATTAAGTTCATTTTTACTTGTCCTAACAAACTTAAGGTCATCAGGCAAAAGGTAGCATTAAGTAATTTTTTTTTCATCACTTCTTTAATTGTTTACAACGGTCTCGGCTATGAGTAGTTGTGTGGTTTAGCACTTAACTTTGCAAGTACGCACCAAACTGAAAATCCTTGAGAATTTTCGTAAATAGGCGAGCACTAGCAATGAATTATAAACGTTGTTGTAAAACGTTTTTTATTCGGACTAAAATCGGTAACCTATGCTTACTGCATGACGATTAATAATATTATGGTCTGTTTTATCATCATTAAATAAATTTCTTCCCATTCCAAATATAGCTTCAAAAGTAATTCCGGTTTTGGTAGTCCATTTATATCCAAGACTTAAACCAAGTGATAAATCAATTACATCAGGACCTTCATTTAAGGTTAAATTTCCATTTATATCAGTTAATTGTTTTCCATCAACTGAGCCTATTGTCGCAAAACCTTCAGTAAAAAAACCTGAAGCATATTTCTTACCAAAGTATCTTCTGTAAAAAGGAGATATTAGAAAATTTGTATCCTCATCGTATTTTTTATTAAAAGTGTACAATCCAGTTATTCCTAAAGATGATTTTCTATTTAAACTCCTTTCATAAGTCATTTCAAAAAGTCCCAAGGCTGTAAAATAAGCGTTAAGTTTTATTTCATTTTTCCTTTCTAATTGATTTTCTTTAATTTCATTTTTGGTTTGTGCATTAGTATTGAAAATAGAAAATAGAATTGTAATTATTAAAATTTTTTTTATTAAATAGATTGTTAAATAGTTCAATACAAACCTATCATATTTCAATAATACAAATGTTAAATTCAATTAAAAAACACGTTAATTAGAGCATAAAAAATAATGTAAATTGTTCCGATAATATATAATTTTCAACTTATTATTTTTCTTTCGAGGTTCTGTTTAATGTTTTACAACGGTTAGTATAAGAAACGTTGCCATCCCGTAGAGTGGCTATGTTTTTTATACCTTGTTGTATGCCGTTTTATTTTTTGTTTCCGGTAATTTCCGGTAAAATGTCTCATAAAAGAATTAAATTATTTTTTATCCCTCCGGTAACTTCCGGTAATTGATTAAGCCCAAAAACACTCCAAAAAGAGGTTTTTAATCCCTCCTCCGGTAACCTCCGGTAAAAATTGATACTCATTACTAAACTCATCCGGTAATTTCCGGTAATTGTTTCTCTGTTCTTTTATATTTTGTTAATGACCCTTTACCTGTCATTATTAGAAAACCGCTTTCAACTAACTTTGAAAGGTCATTTCGTGCTGTTTTCTCCGCTATGGTGCCTTTAAAAAAATCTTCGTAATCCTGTCTTGAAAATACATTTTCTTTAAAACCAGCAAAGAAATCTATCATTCTATCGTTTAATTGAATCTTTATTGACTTACTAAATAATGTTAGTGTAGTATAGCCGCTTTGGAAAGTCCATTCAGGTTTGCGATAACCAGCCTTCACGAAGCTATCTCGAATAAGAGTTAATCCACGACCCAATTTTTCCATTTTACCTCTTAAATAAAACATATGTGCGATTGCAGGATTTCTAAATACAGAGTGATGTGGCTTAATATTATTCTTTCCTTTAATTATGTCAGAAGGGATTTCGCCTGAATTAGTAATCTCAATTTTATTGGGGTAAATGTTAATGGTGATTTCTCCTGAGACGTCTCCATAATCTCTATGAACCATTGCATTGACAATTGCTTCATCTAAAGCATCATCAGGAAATTTGAGTTGTGTATCTCTGTCCCATTCATTTTCTTTAAAAGAGCTGATAAGTGGGTTGTATCTTCTAAAATAATCTTTTGCACGGTTAAAAGAATCAAATAAATTACTCTCTATTAATTCAATATCTTCGAATTTATCCCCTGTTTTACCTTCTGGCAATACTGATATCCTAATTCTGCATTGTGGCAAAAAACGTATTGGGTCTATACCAAATAATACTAAAGCTCCATTCTTAATATTTCCATAGTCTGATAATTGAAAGTAATTTAAGAATTCTTCAGGAGTGTTTGGTAAAACCTTTCCCTTGCTCATTTTTTCTGCTTCAGAGATTGTTCTAATTATTTCATCCTGGTCTAAATCTTTTATAGAACAATCAATGACAGTTGTTTTTTCCCAAGTAGAAGTGTATTCATTAGAAGAACGTAGTAATAAACTAATTTCATCTTGATTCGCTACTACTGGAGAATCTCCAGCAAATACATAGTAAATATTATTTAATGTATAAGGTTGTCGTGAGCCTTTTAATACATTGATTAATACAACATCATTGTTTCCATCTAAGTCCTTGGCAATGTAAACTAATGGTTGTGGAGATATTTGTGTATTTACTTCTTGTCTAAGGTTGTTAATAGTAGCATCACTCAATTCTAGATGAACAAATTTTTTACCATTATGTCCAACTAGCACCCAACCGCCTTCTGAATTAAGTAAGCCACAAATATTTTGAAGAATTACTGAGACATCAAATTCTTGAAGAAATGCTAAATTTAGCTCACCTTTTCGTTTCAATAACTCTTGTATAAAAGATTGAGTTTCCATTTTATTTTTTCTTTGAATTATCAATTAGTTTTTGAATTCTCTCTGAATATTTAAATTGACTTTCAATGTGCATCTTAATTGCATCATAGTCATAATACTCCTGAACCCAATTTCCAGTTCTTTTTGAAGCAGGCCTTTCTTTGTCTTTTATTGCTTCATTGTACATTCTAACGCATCTAGTGTCCATTACATCACAGTTGTCAAATGAGATAGTATCGAAATTAATTTGTTTCTTGGTACTGTCTTCAATAATGAAACTGTCTTTAAATAAACTTCTTGTAAATGCAACTCTATAGTCGCCTAATACAAATCGAGGAATGTTTCTTTTCATTGCGGTTTGAAATTCCATATGTGTAATTGATTTACCGCCTTTTTCTAAAACACCAGAGCCATAATCAGGTCTGATAAAACCCAGAAACACATCACATTCTTCAACTCCATCCGTACAAATTTGAGCATTAGATTTACTACTGTCGAGAGGAATAGTTCCTTTATGCGACATCAATACATCATAACCAAAACCATCTAATAAATTATAAATACGATTTAGGTCACTTTGA
This sequence comes from Maribacter spongiae, assembly GCF_047345125.1. Taxonomy (NCBI): domain Bacteria; kingdom Pseudomonadati; phylum Bacteroidota; class Flavobacteriia; order Flavobacteriales; family Flavobacteriaceae; genus Maribacter; species Maribacter spongiae. Next base: position 375,086 of record NZ_JBLFEQ010000001.1, read on the forward strand.
AAATTGTAGACTGTTGAAGCTACGAAGACTTTAATATGATTGCGTTTTGATGCCATTATACTATCTCTTATTTTTTGCTACTGACAAGTAGTTCTTTCACATCAATGTCTAACACTTTAGCAATGTGAAACAAAGTTTCAACTCTTGGTTGCATTTCGTTTCTACACCATTTTGAAACTGTTGTACGATTCATTTCCAATTCATCTGCTAACCAATTATTGGTTTTCCCTTGTTCTGCTAAAACTGCCTTAATGCGATTGTATACTTCCTTGCTCATGACAAATTATTATCGTTAAAAATCAAATATAGTAACTTCATTTAAGATGTTTTTCGCATTATTTTATGCTTTTTAGTATTCAATTAAATATTTTTAATATCTTTGTTGTGCTTTTAAAGGTTCAAATAAGCCTCTTAAGGTTTTTTTTGAATATTAAAAACATACAATTATGAGCAAAAGATATACCAAAGCTGATTTAGAAGAAATTGTCTACAAGCAATTAGAAAATTTAAACGCTATGCACGATTTATTGAGTATTATGAAAGTTCAGAATGATTTAATTCAAAATATTAACCAAACACTTAGGGAAGAGATTGGTCAATTCAAAGAGCAACAATTCAAATATCCGACAAGCAGAAAATCAAAGTGATTACTGTCCAAATGTTCTTAAAGAGTGGTTGGTTTTTCCGTAATGGCATACCAGTTTAGCTATAAATAGTACGGGAATAAAAGTGTGCTTTTGTTTCCGTTTAAGCGATTAGCCGAATCTTTTTGTTTGTTTTTATTTTTTCTATTTAAAAGCCAAATCCAAAAGATTTGGCGGTAATAGCTGATATACCAGCTTTAGATATTAAACGCCAGAACCCGTATTATTTATAGTCTTTGTTGTAACACGTTTTTATTTTAAAAATTCTAAGTCCAAATACATGTTCTTCCTGTCGTTATGGTCGATATATAGAAAAGTTTTCTTTTTTAAAGCGAGATGAATTTTTAAGTTGTCCGTGTCCATTTTAATTGACTCCCTATAGGTTATTGTTCTCCCCTTAAAGTTTTTTTTTAGCGATATTTGATTTAAAGTCCTATCAACTAATTTAAAATTTCTATCTCCTCGCCCCACAACCTCATTAAGTCCAGCATATCGCGTGTTATCTGTAATAATTTTTTCTTGCCACGAACTTGAATTTATCTTAACCTTGTCTAGTTCTATCTCAACTTTTTGTCCATTTTGTTTAAGTTTTTCAATTCTTTTTTCGTTTTCCGATTTCTTAGCTCTTTCCTCCAATTTTGTTTTTATTACCCAGTAAAGGAGTGGAGTAATTAAGACAATTCCGAAAGCAACAAAGTACGGGTTTATGTCTCCTATAGGTTTCCATTTGCCTCGGTAACCAAGTCCTGCGAGTATTGCAAGAAATCCAATATATACGACTGCAAATAAAGTGTAAGTTTTTATAGAATTTATGAAGTCCTTAAATTTCACGTTCGGGAAATGTGTTACAACGGTCTCGGCTATGGCGGACTTGGAAAACACGCCCAAGCCAATGGATACAGCACTTTTCGCCCTATTTGCTATAGCCATTGTTGGCAACAGTATTTATTCCATCGTTGCTTTGAAATAACGTTCATTCTCAAACTTTTTTTCTCCGTTTTTGTCCTTTCCTCGATAGTTGTCGTAAACTTTTAAAGCAATGGATTTATTGTCAATCCAAACGATTTCATTTATTCGCCACTCAGACGTTTCGTATGTAATATAGTTTTTTAAAAGCGAGTTTTCCGCGATATCATATAAGGCAATATATGATTCTAAATCTGAACCTGGTGCCGACTGAAATGATATTAGTTTGGAGTTATCAGGTGAAATTACGGGAACATCGGAATTGGAATCACTGAAAGCAAATAGGTGAGCGACAGAATCCCTTTCCATTTCTACAAGGAACATTTCATAAATTCCATCTCCACCACCCCCAATGATTTGTGAATTTAGTGGCTCAAGATACCCGAAATAATCAAATCTCGGATTGCCAGTTGTCCGATTATTGTATAGTTTATAAAGGGTTTCAGAAGTTTTAAAAGCAAAAAAACTAGAATCCTGTTTTACTGTTGAGTCTTTGGTGATTTTTGAATCGTAGTTATTTTTATGTGAAGTAAAATCTGTGTCAGAAATTTTTGAAAAACTCAATTTTAATTCCATTCCTTTCCATTTGGGATTGTAGGAAACCATAAAAAGATTAGACCTAATTTCATCTGTCAAAAACCCATCAAAAATATAACCTTTCTTTTGGTCGCCTGTTTTTATTTTGACCCATTGCCCGTTTATTGTTTTTCCCTCGTCTTCGATTTTAAGTTGGATGTCAGTTTTCTCGACAATTGATATTTCAGTTCCAAAACTCAAAGTTCCAATTTTGACAGCATCGATACTCGGTTTATCTCGAATTGTAAGTCCGTTCTCCGCAGCAACATATTTTTTCTCTGATTCTTGGGTTTCAGCTATTGTGTCCGATTGGTTTTGGAGTATGATTTTTTCCGAAATTTTAGCTTCTTCGACTGGGTTTGATTCTTTTTGCTCTAAAACTTCGGATTTTTGAGTCTCATTTCCATTGCTTTTGCAGCAACTTAAAATTAGGGCGAGGATTATATATGGAAAAAGCTTTTTCATATTGTTGCCAACGGTCTCGGCTATGAGTAGTTGCGTGTTTCAGCAACTAATTTAGCAAGTACACACCAAACTGAAAATCCGCGAGGATTTTCAGAAGTAGGTGAGAACAAGCAATTACTTATAGCCATTGTTGTGCGTTCGTTTTTATTCTTTATTTTTCAAATCCAAGTGTCCACAAACTTCTTCAAAAACTTCACAAGGTTCGATGTCAATCGCCAATGCAATTAGGTACAATTCATCAGCCCGAAGTTTTGTAGACTCATTCGCACTTAATTGACTTAATCGAGATTTGCTTATTCCTGTTCGTCTCGAAACTTCAGCCTTGTTAATTGATTTTTTAGTTAAGTATAACCCTAATCCTGTCATTATTATATCAAATTTCTAGACATAAATATACTTAATAACTCCAATTGTTTAAAAAATCTAAACTTTTGTTTTTACTTTGGATATATTTTGAATACATTTGTGTAGAAAATCAATACTAATGTGTAATTTTTTACTATGAATAGATATACGAAAGCAGATTTGGAGAGAATAGTTTTTACTCAATTAGAGAATTTAAATGCAATGAATGACCTTTTGGCTATAATGAAAGTTCAAAATGAATTGCTTAACAATGCAAATAAGAAATTGAAAGATGAGATGAGTGAATTTAAACAGAAATTTTACTCGACAGTTAAGAGAAAATAGGCTTTAATTTTAAGCGAATAGTTTTTTTAATTTCCTATAAAAAACAGATTGAGACCTCAAAACAAGTCCACTTAAAATTGACCAAATGACAATAGTTGCTATAAATGTCCAATCAATTGAAAGGTCGAAATTAAATAATTGGATATTGTCGAATGGATTGAAAATATAACTTGCTAGTAAAATGATTTGAATTAATACTAGCATAAAAAATAATGAATTATGAAAATTTGGCATCCACGATAGTCTTTTTAAAATCCAAATCCAAACTCCATAAGTTATCCTTAATTGAATGGACATTCTTTTCAGCCTTTCTGAATAATCCTTTTGTTTTTTATTAAAACCCCAAGCAGGGTCATAGGATTTTGGAAATATATCGTCAGATTTATCTTTATTGTGAATTAATTTTGCTCGTTTTCTAATTCGGTTATTTACAAATTGGTCTCTTCTAAATCCATATGCCATATTTGAAAGAAGGACTAAACTTAACCCTAAAACAATTGTTGAAATAATTAGTGCAAGAGATAACAAAAAAATAGATGGTTTAGAATCCGTAGTTAGAATCTCTCCACCCATTGTGTAAACGTAACTATATCCAACTGTTACAGTAACAATTACAGAAAGAATCTGAAAGAATAATTTCTGATGATGATTTTGATTCTGAGCAAATTGCTCGTGAAAAGATTTTATAAGTTCGTCTTTCAGTTCCATTTTTGTTCAAATGACGCACAACACATAAATAACTCTGTATTTATGTCCGTTTTTCCAAAAATAAGAATTATTCGCTACCCCTTATAGTATAAGAGGTTGTATAAAATGAATTATGCAGGTATTTTATATAACAGGTTAAGCAAAACTATTAGAAATGTTATACAAAATACCTGTATGGATTTTTTAAAATATTCTTTTGAGCCTTCCGAGCATCGGGTCAAGAATATCGTTCCTATAAAATTTAGATTTAATAAAGCCTTGATAGCAGATCTACACAAAAGGTTTTCATCCGCGAAATGGAGCGCCACTAAAAAATCATGATATTCGCTAGGGAAGGAAAAAATGACAAGGTTAAGGAACAAAAGGACCATTTTTTGGCCTATTGAAAATTCAATAATAAAAAGATATAACACGCAATTAAAACTGGCAAAAATTGAACATGGTTATAGAACAAGCTTGGGTTATGAGGTTTACTCCCTTTTTACGATCATATAATAATCGTTGTCCAAAGGCAAATAGCCTAAATCATAAACAAAATAGTAGGTAGTGCCTTTTTTAGTAGTGTACAGGTTGGTGATAAAGTCAAAATCAAAGCCTTTGTCCAATAATCGGGTACGAGTGGTTTTGGTCTTTCCATCCGTTAGTTTATAACTATCCAGGATGCGGTAATTTTTTCGGAGACGGTTATTGATATTCCGCACCAAGTTTTTACTATCCTTATTTACTTTATTATTATAGGCATTGCGGCAGTAATCATTACAGAATTTTTTATCGATCCGCCCAATGATATCCCTTCCACATTCCAGACATTCCCTTTTCATTTATTCCCTTTTATAACGATACTCGATTTTTTCTACGATACTTTCAAAAGCTCTGTATCCCGTATAATCGGTCATCCATTTAGCAACGGATAAATCGGTCTTTGGCAAGGTCGCACTCTTGATAAAGGTCAATGTGCTTTGTATTGGTTCGCTTGGATCGGACAAAAGGCAAATTGGCAAAAAAGTTTTCATGTGGTAATGGTCGTTCGCAACAAGATACAAATTATCCGATTGCAAACGACTACAATTTATTTTTCATAAATTTCCACTCGGTCTTTTTTCAATTGGGTCTTATTTAGAATATATAGGACACCTTTTTAATAGGTAAGTCATGGAATCGATCCAACTATCTTTTAAATTAAAGAAAGGCTGGCGCGTTTTTGTATATATTTTTGAGGTATTTTTATACAGATCAAAATAGAGGGTGTAATTATAATTCTTTTCTTCATAGGTACTCGACTCGCTAAAATCATCTTCCCGGACCCTATCTTTTTTTTCTTTTAGTTCTGTACTTCCATAAGTTGTGGAGATTTCGGAATGTTCTATGTCATAAGAAACCTTTGCTGCTATAATATTATCCACGCCTAAAATACTTTGGAGGTCTTCTATTAAAATCTCATCTATATTTTTATAGTCTATCCCCGCTTTTTTTAATAAACTGTTGGTAACCCTTAAATCCTGTACGGTTAATGGGAATATATTGGATGCTCTCTTGATTAATTGGCCGTACACATCATTTTGGGCAAATTTTGCCATTTCTTGAGAACTGGAAAGAGTTTCCGAATTCACAAAAGGAATTGGCAGAACGGCAATTGTATTTTGCTCCAATTCCCTAATGCTATATTCTTGGATCTTTTTTTGTGATGGAGCATTTGACACTTCCTCATTTACACCTGGAACCGTTTTTGTTTCCAGAAAACTCTGTTTTCTCCCGTTGGCAAAGTCGATACGCGCAATTTTGGATATTTCCATGACGTTCACCAGGGTTTCGTTAGGAAGTGTATATTCTATATTGCTTTCTGACATTTTGGTGATGATCGCATCGATTATTGTATAGTCCCTTTTGATAATTTTATCTATTTTGGCATTTTGGGCCGAGACGGCATATGCGAACGATAGTAGTGTTAAAATGGTTAATGTGTTTTTCATTTGTCTAGATTTGATAAGTTGTCGTTTTTGTATGATTTCTATGAATTAGGCAATTCAGAAAGTAGTAATGCCGTTGGCTCAACGGAACGTTGATTTTATTTTTCCCCTGAAGTACAATAATGAAATCCGGGATTATTTTGCAGCTTTTGGCGGTAAAACTAATAAAACCTTACATTCTTATAATAAAAGAGGCCGATTTTTTGACTCCAGTATTATGATTGCCCTTCTTGCAACTGTTATGATCTATTTAAATAAAAGCTCCTGTGTTGATGGGCTAAATGATTTTAAGCTGGTGTTTGGTTAGAAGCCCCGATAGATTGTCTTTTGAAAAAACCGCATTTTTAATGGTATTCTTTTCCGGGTCTATTTTAAAGTTGTAGGCCGATCTTAAATCGACCTTTGTCAGATTGGTTTGATCGAAAATGGCCCTTGCCAGATCGCAGTTGTCAAATACGGTTTCGGTCAGGTTCGCTTCGGTAAAATCTACTTCGGTCAATTTACAATGGGCAAAGTGTTTTGCCTTATAATCTTCTCATGAAGCGTATATAAAAATTAAAGCCCTCGATTTTGAGGGCTTAGTTTATATTTTATTCTGTTTATTATCCTTGGACGTCTTGTTTCATGATAAATGAGTTTTAGTTTATTATGTTATAACGTAATATTACAAAAAATATTCCATTTCTTACATTTTCCTCTTTTTCTTGTCTAATTAGACGTTAATACGCTCTTTAAGTTACAATTTTAGTACTAAAACCGGATTCAAACATACCATCTTTAACATATCTAACATGTTTAAATGTTCTCTTTTTGGCTTTTTGCAAACCAGAAAGACCGTGTCTTCCCGTAACTATCAACTCTAAATAAACGTTATCTTCGTCAACTATTTGTTTTAAATCCTCATTAACAACCTTTGCCTGTATACAGTTGGGTCTATCAATACTCGTTATACCTGTAATAGATCCTGATATATAAACGTAACTATCTGTTTTAAGGTCTATTTTAGTATATGTTAAATCTTTTCCTTTAGGAAAAGCGTGTTTTTCTTCTACTTTACGCAGGTAAACCTTAACATCCCAACATTTTACCAAAGTGAAATTGATAATTTTAAATTTATAAGAACCATCTTTTTTACTGATTTTTTTTGAAACATAAAACCAAGGCCGAAAGGCAAAAAATACAATAAACAGAAAAGAAAAAGCGGAGACAAGCCCGGTCCAAACACCATTAGTGGAATTTAACCATTCCCATAAATTACAAAACATATGAAATTTGATTTAAAAGTTTGGGTTTGAGGCACACTAATATAGTATTTTCTTACAATATGTTAAAGTTTTTTAAAATTGTGAGAAAATATCGGTTTGACGTTGATTATTTTTGTGTCGTGTCAGAGAAGAAATTCAAAAAAGAAAAAGGAGCACTCCAGAAATGCAAGAAGAAGTTGAAAAATCAACACTACTCTTGACCGATGCATTTAAAATATTCATTCCCAAAAAAATAACATATCGTTATCTAACGTCGTAGGTTGGGGTCAACACATCGACCGAGTGAGTTTGTTCCTGAAAATGAAAAAGGTGTTTAGTAGATTGCTCCTTATGCTTTGCCTGTCGAACCAGTGGCAGTACGATCATGAAGTACTAAACTTGCTGAAAAATGGATGTCCAACATCCGAGAATTTATTTCCTTATTTTAATTTATATGTAAAATACTGATTATGAATTATATAAAAGTTTTTAAACGACTACAAATGATTACAAACGAAAGTAAATATTTTCTAACCGGATAACCTTTAAAGTGTGTTCTAGGTTTGCAGTGTCAAGTCAGGGAGGCTTGATGGTATTAACTGTTTAACGATAAATTAAATATTATGAACGCACTTAGAAACAAAGTACAGTTGATTGGGAATTTGGGTCAGGACCCAGAAATAATAGCCCTTGAAAGTGGAAGTAAATTGGCCAAATTTTCAATTGCCACTACCGAGAGTTATAAGAATGCCAGTGGCGAAAAAGTAGAAGATACCCAATGGCACAATATAGTTGCCTGGGGCAAGACCGCCGAAATCGTGGAAAATTATTTGACCAAGGGAAAACAGGTCGCCATAGAGGGGAAATTAACGCACCGCTCTTATGAGACCTCCGCAGGTGAAAAGCGATATATTACGGAGGTGAGGTGTAATGAACTTTTAATGTTGGGCAAGTAAGTTGTTCCAAGATATTAAAATCCCATGCTTTGGAACGCATGGGATTTTTTATTTTTTTCTATGATCGATAACTCTAATGGGTTTTCTGCCCAATTTGGATGCCTGAAGTCTTAGAATCTCCTCTTTTTTACAGAATTCAATCTTTGGCGATACACGTAACTTGGATCTGAAATGATCTTTAATATTTTGTGACAATTCCTCTGAAATGGACGTTGTGGCAATCTTTATCCTAATTTCATCCGTGCCAATGTCATTATGGTAAATTTCTATCGTATGGCTTTGTACTTCGTTAAAATCATTCAATAGATCGTCCATTGCAGGCGGATAAAGGGTAGTGCCCTTGTATTTTATCATTTGTCTTTTGCGGCCCAATACGGGACCTAAACGAAGTGTATTGCGGCCACATTTACAAGGCAATCGATGTGCGACTACTACATCACCCGTTCTAAACCTTAAGAGCGGCATCGCTTCAATACCGAGCGTGGTAATCGTAAGTTCCCCCGGATAACCTTCGGGAACTTCATTTCCCTTATCATCCAATATTTCCGCAATGATCAGCTCGGGATGTAAATGTCCGCCCTGTTGTTCCGGGCATTCCGTAAAGGCCGTACTCATTTCGGTAGAGGCATAGGTAGAATAGAGCTCGATACCCCATTTACGCTTTATTTTTTGTCCCAAAACATTCAACCCAAAATCCTGATCGCGGAGGGCTTCACCGATACAGATCGCCGCTTTAATTCCGGAGTTTTTATAATCTATATCATGGGATTCCGCATATTCTATCAATTTTAATAGGAACGAGGGCACTACGATCAAATAGGACGGATTGAATTTTAAAATGGTATCCCACTGCAATTCCGGTATTCCGGCACCTACACGAATGATTCCCGCACCCAACCTTCTTGCACCCAGAAAATAGGCAAGACCTGCCATAAAACGGCGATCTATAGTGGTGGTCAACTGTAAAACATCGTTTTTTTGCACACCTGCACAAGCAAAGGAAATAGCCTCGTTATAGGCCAAACGCTCTAAATCCGAATCCGTTAGACCTATAGTGACCGGGTCTCCCAATGTACCGGAAGTGGTTACAAAATCTATGATTTCCGTTTTGGGCACACAAAAGAAATCGTCATTATATTGTTGTAGGTCCTCTTTGTTGGTCGTTGGGATCCGAGTTAGGTCCTTTAGGCCCTTAATATCGGAAATGTCAATATTGGCCGCTTTAAAGAGCCTTTGATAGAAAGGGGACTTTTCTGCCAAATAAACGACCAGTTCCCTGAGTCTTTTTTCTTGAAGCCGTTTAATTTCTTCGGCCGGGGCCATTTCAATTTTCGCGGTCATAGTGTTATCTCCTTTTTATTTTACGAATATACCGCTCTACATTTTTCCGATCGGGTACCGTAGTTATTTCTTTTTTAACAGCTTTCAAAAAATAGGGGAGAGCCGCCGTTTCATATCCCCGGTCATAATTATATTTCCCCGCCAAATAGTATCCTTCCCAAAAATTCGGGTTCAGTTGTATAAGTTGATCTAATACCGTCTTATTGAGGTGCGTTTTTTGTGCGATCCCATTTTCAATTTCAGTTCTTAACGCCCTGTATTTTTCGTAATTGGAATAGGCCTTTGTTTCTAAAAAGGGATCCTTTTCGATATTTAGTTCACTTTTGGCAATAGTTTTATTGGGATCCAGGGCCTTCCCGAATATTTCCTTTAGATCGTAGGCCACAAATTCACCCAATTGGTACGGGTTACTGGAGACCCGGACCAAAAGATCTTCGGGTTGAAAAACAATACCATGGTGCGCCAATAATTGGTTCAGGGCTTTTTCGTTACCGTATCCGATTTCCTGTTCGTTCAGGCCCTTTCGGTTCCTTAAAATAATAACTGCCCTTTCGGGACCTACTTTTTCGGTGTTTTCCAAAAGCTCCGTCATACGGTCATACCGGTATTGGGAATGACTTTCAAAAATGTGCTTTTTATTTTTCTTATCCTGGGCATACGCTTTACTTTGAAAGTGATTGGCACAGATCAATTGACCGCTGTTCGCTACCTCATATACTCCAAAATTATTAGGGGAAACTTCAATAATGGCCGCTTTTTTATCCTTCGCACTGCCCACAAAAATAGATTCCGAAACAAATACCTCCCGTTTTTTTGCTATAGCGATGGCTTCTTCAATGGTGGAGGCGTATTGTAATATTTCTCTGGTGACCAGTGAAACGGGTGTTTTGGCGATCAAAGGAAACCTGGATTTCCCGGCATTGATGGTTACCGTAAGTCCCTGATCGTTCATGCCCGAAACCACACCGATCATTCCGCCCCAGGTAACCGACATGAAATTATGGCCCATATCCGGTTTTACAAAAGCGATGATCTTATTCTTGGCAAAGGCATCTCCGGCATAAAAATCGAAATTTCGGCCTATGACGAGTTTACCGTCCTTGCTTTGCGCTCCCCAGGCGGCAAAAGAAGAACAGCCCACCAATGCCAAATCCTGAAGTGCATGACCTATATCATGGGCACCGTGAAAATACATGATCCGTTGATAGGGTTTGGCTATATGATCGTAATCGGGAGAGGCGTATTGTGCAATGCCATAAAGTTCGGTTTTGTACTGTTCGTCTATATTCAGGTACATCTTTCTATTGAACCAGGCCAGGAATTTTCGCAATAGGTTCTGATATCCCCTGGAGGGTACCAGCTCATTGATCTTTTGGATAAAAATATCCTCTTGTTCGTTAAAAAGTTCCTGGGTGAGTTTACCTGTTTTTAACCCGAGTTCCAATGGGTTTCCATCTACATACAGTTCCCATAGCCCCTGACGATTTTTGCGCAGGAAGTTATCCTCCAATGTAAATGTGGAGTCGTTTAATTGGATACGTTCGGCAATATCCGTGGTATACCGGGCAATTTCGGGCCGGTCCCTGAGCGATTTTTTTACCCCGCAGGATACTATAAAAAGTGCAAGAAAAGAGACTTTGAGAAAGCGGTATATGTTTTGCACGGAGTTCAATTATCGGCCAGGTTTCTATGGGTTTTGCGTATGGCCAGTCTATCTTTATGATCCAGCCACTTCTGCCCCCAGTATTTTCTCGTAAAATTATCAAAATTCCTCATGATCAATACATTGTATAGCATATTGGCGAATCTTTTTGGGTTTCTCGGGAGCGCCCTTAACGTCATCGAAAAACCGCCGTCCAAGTATTTGATGTAATGCCAGTAACCACTGGGCATAAAGAGCGCATCACCATGCTCCATTTGGGCGGTGATACCTTCAACATATTGGAGTGCCGGATATTTTTCAAAATCCGGGTCGTCCATGTCTATGGCCTCCAGGTTGTGGATGGAATAAGGCACCCGGTATAAATATTTTGTTTGCCGGGGCGAAAAAAGGGTAACGCTTTTATGGCCATCAAAATGGAAATGCATACTATCCGGCAGATCAATATCATAGTGCATGAATACCCTGGATTCTCCACCACCAAAAAAAAGGGCGGGGAGCTTTTTAAAGAATTTTAGACCAATATCCGGATACTCAAAATCCTGCGTGAGTTCCGGCATCTTCTTTAGAATTTCATAGAAGAATATACGCAGGTCCGTTGGTTTGGTCTTTAAGATTTCGATATACTCCGTCAATTTCATTTTCCTGACCGGGGCATAAACACTTTGTTTGCCCTTTGCCGGTTCATTATTGTACAAGGGTACTATTTGGTCACCGGCCTTTTGTTGTATATAATCCAAGGACCATTTTTTATAAGCGGGCCAATTCTTGGTCATTCCCTTAATAAGTACGGGAAGCTGCGGTTTGTAAAAATGTTCAATGAATTCGGCTTTGGAGATTTGTTCCAGAACGGTAATCGGGGTCGTTTTGAATGTTCCCATCAGACAGGTGTTTTTTCGTTGGCCTTATTGCTTGAAGAGGTGATTTTTTTGATTAAATATGAGCCTCCTAGAATTTCAGAGCAGGTAACCACACCACTTATAGTTACTCCTAAAATACCGTGCATATTTAGGCTTTGGCCTGTAAAAAACAGGTTTGGAATTTTAGTCTTTGGAGATATAAAGGCCTTTAACGGATTTTCGATGTCCTTTATGTAGCCATACATGGAACCCTGGGTACAGCCAATATAATCTCGATATGACAAAGGCGTTGAGGTGTAAATGGATTGTATGCATTGGCCAAGGCCGGGAAATTTTCTCTCCAGTTCTTTGATAAATATATCAGCTTTATATTTTTTAAATTCGATATAACTTTGTCCTCTGTCATTTTTATGGGCAACGGTATTAAAGGTGGTTTCCCATGCTTTTACTTCGTCATAGCGCATGTAGGTAATGGCCGTAAGCTGTTCCCCCCATTCGTCCTGGTTCTTACGCACGCCCATAGAGACCATATAGGTTTCCGGCCAGCTTTCCTCAGTGTACCTATGGCCTTCCCAAACACTTTTGTAATCTTTAAAATGATAGTAATTCTTATTGATATAGGGAAATGTCCCGGGCTTTAAAACAATATGGATACTGAAAGCGGAAATGGTATTTTCCAGTTCTTGGATACGATAGTTGTAGGATTTTCTAAAATGTTCCTCCCCTATCATTTTAATGGTATGTTTTGGCTCGATATTGGAGATGAACAAATCTCCCAAAACCACCTTGCCATCGTTTAACGAGACCGATTTTATTTTTTTGTCCTCACAGGTAATATCCACAACTTCGCTGTGCTTAAAAGCATCCCCGCCAAGCTCTTTTAGTCTACGGACGAGCAATTTGGTAATCTGACTGCCCCCATCGGCACAGCGGTATGCGCTTTCAATATAAGAATTGATGGATAACGCATGAACGTATAACGGGGTTTTGTCCGGGTCGCCGGCATACAATAAATTAGATCCCGCCAGAACGGCTCTCAGTTTTTTGTTTTCGGTAAGCCCATCTATATAAGTCTTTGCGGATGTTTGGAATATTTCCGGGTCGTTTCCATACGGTTTTCCTTCCTCTAAATTGTACAACGGAAATTTATCGCATATGGCCTGTAATTTGTTGCAATAAGCTTCTATTCCTTTTTTTTCCTTTGGAAATTCCCGTATGAGCTGTTTCGCAAAATTTCCATATCCCTGTGCATGGGGATATTCGGTATCGTCATTGTCAAATGTAATGACATCAAAACCATTTTTATCGAGTTGCCTAAGGTGTAGGCCATCCAAAATATCCAAATACTCAAAATAGCGGTAAAGGTTTTGACCTTTGGAAAGTCCGCCTATATAATGTACTCCGGTATCAAAAATGGTCCGTTCCCTGACAAAGGTCTGTAAATTGCCTCCAAATTGGTTGTTCTTTTCCAGAACACAGACACTACGGCCCTCCCTGGCCAGGATATTGGCAGCTACCAATCCTCCCATACCACTGCCAATGATAACAACATCATAATACGTTTTCAATCGGATATGTTTTTTATAAGTATTATAAAATTATCATTTTGGACGCTAATGGAAAAACCAAGATTCAAAAGTGTATTAAAATCGAAGTTTCTGCTTGCTTTCAATAATATTATCGTAGTGACCCCTTGTGCAATGTGCCGTTCGATATATTCTAGACCGATACCCTCATAATTAAGCAGCAGCACATTGATCGGTGGGTCTGTACTTTCATCAAGGGAATCCAAAACGGAAATATGACCGTATTGATGGGTCAAAAAGCTATTTCGCAATAATTGATTGTCCGAAGGATCTGTTAAAAAGGCAACTATTTTTCGATCTATACCATCCAGTGCCAGGAGAAAGTCCAGCTGCCCGGAATCCTCTGAAATATGAAGAACGTTTTCTTTTGTATCGATGTTCCTTAGCAGTTCCGTGTAACTGTCGCCATAGACTTTTAGGTCATTCCGGACCTGTTCGTACAGACGGGTACCCTTGTGCCGATAATGTTCCAAAATAACCTTGTGCCAGTAGGCCGTATTTTCCACTTCATTTCTTAATCGTCGAAATTCCTTTCGGAAATAGGTTCCCAAAAGTTTCCCTTTTTGCGAGTAATTTTCACCAAAGGTTGTATTTTTTGGGGATATTCTAGGTAAAATTTTAATGGTGATACCCCCGTCCCTGATCACAAAACTTCCTTTGGGCAGTACTTCGGAATTACCATGTATCAAAATAGGAAGGATATCCAGCTTAAACCGTTCGGCCAAATAAAAAGCACCTTTATGGAACCGCTTTATCTTATTGCTCGTAGAGCGGGTACCTTCGGGAAAGGCCATTAAGGAAAATCCCTGTTCCACTTTTTGTTTCAGGTATGTTTCACCGTTTTCTATACCTCCACTTACGGGATAGGCTCCCACCAATTTGGCGGCACTCCCAAAAATAGGGGAATTGTACACCCAATCATTCACCAAAAAGATGATTTTGGGGTGCAACATACCTATACAGAGAATATCTAGGAAAGAGGTGTGATTGGCAATGATCATGGCCGGTTTCTTAAAATGTTCCCCGTACGGATTTTGGATTTCCTTTTTTACAAAAGGATTGGTGTAGAGTACGGAACCCATTAATTTGGAAACCGCTTTATGAAAACTCAAGTTCTTTTTTTCAATGCGTTTGGGGTCGAATTTTATAACGATCCAGGCGTAAACGGAAAACAAAAGACCACCCAGGCCAAAATAAGAAAAAGAGAGGACGGAATGTATAAAATAGCGAAGGGAAATAGGACGCTTTTTAGTATTACCGATAAAAAGCCGAAACAACAAGGGTTGGAACGTAAATGCTACAAAAGCCGCAGAACATATTCCGATCAAGGATACTTTGGCAATGGCGGTAAGTACCGGATGTTTTGCAAAAATCAATACACCCACTCCGGCAATGGTCGTGATAACGGATAGTATAATGGAGGTCTTGTGGGTCGGTAAATTGCGTTCTCCCGTTCTGTACCGGGTTAAGAGACCATGAGTAATGAATATGCTGTAATCCACTCCCAAACCAAAAATGAAACTACAGATAACAATATTAAAGATATTGAACTGCATCCCTAACGACCCCATGATTCCAACGGTTAAAAACCAGGTCAAAAAAATGGGTATTCCCGTAATCAAGGTCAACGACATACTTTTGTAAAAGAAGAGCAGTATAAAAACTACGGCAAACAAAGAATAGATCAGCAAGCGGTTAAAATCATTGCGTAAAGTACCCAAAAACGATTCATTCACCTGTTGCCGATCGATCAGCAAGGTTTGCTCCTTGTCCTTGAAATGCCCTTTGATCGTTTTTAGTTGATCTTCCTCAATTTTGACCAGTGATGTAATCGTTGTCCCATTTTGATCGGTAATAATATAGTCCTTAACGGATAGGGCCGGAATACTATCGTAATCTTGCACCGTTATCGGTTGAAAACCGGTCCGTAGCCATTTATGAAAATCATCGAACACGTTTTTTTTAAACCCGAGTTCGGTCCCTGACGATATTAAATTGTTCTTTAGGGAGTCTCTCTTGGCCAAAGTCCAAAAATGTTGCCAGGCAGCTATTTTTTTTTGTTGTGCCCTGCGTGATTTTACCAGACTGCCTATGGCGGTATGGCTTACGACAACCTTGTCCTTTTTTAATTGTTCCAATTCCGCATAAATGGAATCGTTGCGTTGCAATACCGTTTCTTTATCCGAACCGTAAGTGGATAGATAAACGGATTTAGATCCGATATCCGTTAATTTTTCCAAGTGTTCCTGGGCCGCTATCAGCGCATCGGACCTATAGTTCAGATCGTTGATGTCCTGATTGAAACCAACCTTGTTATAAGTGAAAATACTCACGATAAAAGCAATGATCAAAAGTGCCAGTGCCCACTTATTTTTATGAAGGCCATGGGAAACAATGCGATCCAAAAAAATTCCCTTGACAGCCGGATCTTTTTTATAACGATATACCTGTGGAATAAATATCAATGCAAAAAAGGAAGCTCCCGTTACGCTAATGGCAGCAAAAATACCCAAATCTTGAAGGGCCTGGGATTTCAGGAACAAAAGGCAAAGAAAGGCCGAGGCCGTGGTAAGGCTGCTCATCAGAACAGATGGGGCCACCTCTTTATATAGCTGCCCAACACTTTTCCCATTTCGGATATGTGTTAGAATATGTAGGGCATAATCCAGGGTTATCCCCAACAAAATAGAACCGATACCCAAGGAAATAACGGAAACCCGTTCCCTGTACAGAAATAAGAAGGCCAAAGAAAGTAATGCCCCAAAAACGGTAGGCGCAAATAAGATGAACGGTAGGGTGGGTTTTTTATAAAAAAGAATGAGTAGTACCACCAGTAATGTCATGGTGATGCTCACGGTAAACAGAATATCTTTTCGTATTTGATCTGCATTGGCAACGGCAACGAGGGCCGCACCAAAAAATGAAATGTCTATTTTACTGCCATATGATTGATTCAGTTTCTCCTTTAACCTATACAGGCCATCGGAAAATGGTTTGTTTTCTACCGTGGCACTCGATGGAAAGGTAGGAGTGATAAAAAGAAGAATATTTGTTTCCTTCTTGTTGACCAAAAACCCATTTTTTAGTTTAAAGTTCTCCGCAATGCCTAGTTGATGTAATTTTTTTAGGGCTATGAACGATAGTCCCAAAGGGTCCTTCAGGATGCTTTTTTTGGCCATGATACCCGAAGGTGAGATCAACGTCCGGTAGTTTTGCCCCATAATTTTGGCAATACT
Source organism: Maribacter spongiae (assembly GCF_047345125.1). Taxonomy (NCBI): domain Bacteria; kingdom Pseudomonadati; phylum Bacteroidota; class Flavobacteriia; order Flavobacteriales; family Flavobacteriaceae; genus Maribacter; species Maribacter spongiae. The sequence goes on from NZ_JBLFEQ010000001.1 coordinate 391,985, forward strand.
GTCTTTTGAAAGCTTATGCTTTATAGAGGCATAATCTACTTTGTCTAGGAATAAGGGGATGTTTTCATAAACAAAATTGAAGGTTTTTAAAACTTCGGCATCATCAATTTTCCCTTGTATGTCTTTAACATGCTCCCCATGATTCTGCCTGATGCTATCAATAAAATCGGATGCATATTGTGTCAAATCCGCTATAGAGGTATTTTCGTTTTTTTGGATATTTACGATAATCTTGTCCGTAAACGAAATGGATTTCAGGACTTTTTGTACTCTTTTGGATTCTTCATTGGCCGGGATTAAGGCCGTAATATCATCTTCTAATCTAATTTTAGAGGCAAAAAAAGCAAGTACGCCCGTTAGAACAACAAATACAATAATACTTGTTATTCTGTTTTTATTGATGAACCGGTATGTGCCGTGAAAAATATCACCCATTGTTTACCACCATTTTTCGCTTGCCAAAAAATGTAAGGATAAGATAACCTATTCCTCCGGATAAAATAGCACCCAAACTTGCAATGGTCAGACTCCCTACAATGTAAGCTTTTAGATTGGTGAGAAAGTTAAAGTCTGTAATGTTGCTTTCAATTGAAAATATAAGTTCCTCTCCTAAGATCCAGCTGCCCGTTCGGATACTGAAAAAAATGATAAAAGGGATGAACGGGGGTAGGCTAATATTGGAAAAGGCAAAGGCAATAGGTTTGTTCAATCTAAAAACAAAGGCCAGAAATAAGACCAATAGGGTATGAAACCCCCAAAAAGGACTTAGCCCGATGAAAATGCCCAATGCAATGGAAAGGGCTTTTTTGATAGGGGCATCCGTACTACCGAGCAAATCTTCCAAAAGAAACTTTTTCACCCCCTTTTTTCTTAGCTTTCTATACAGTTCCCGTGGCTTTATATAGAAAATGGCAACAAGGACAAACCAGGTATTCAAGATGCTGATTCTTGTAAAATCCGGCACAGTCCTAAAATGGGATACACGCTCCGCATCGCCATAATGTATTTTTACCGGAATATTTTTGACCAAGGTCCCTTCCCAGGCCGCTTTTACGATTACTTCAATTTCAAATTCAAACTTTGGAGTAAATAGCTTTAGCTTCTGTATTTCTTTAAGGGGATACATACGATATCCGCATTGGGTGTCCGTCAACCAGTTTCCCGTCTCGAACCAAAACCAAAAGTTGGAAAATTTATTTCCGAAACTGCTTTTGCCGGGTACATCGGATTGTTCCATATTTCTGGCACCGATATAAAGGACGTTTTTGGTTCCTTCCTTTTCCAGGGCATCCAAAAAGACCGTTATATCCTCCGGAAAATGCTGGCCGTCCGAATCAATGGTAATGGCATAATCATAGTTTTTTTCCAATGCCGTTTTAAACCCCGTTCGCAATGCCTTTCCTTTCCCTTCATTTTTTGATAAATGAACTTGAAGTATTTGGGGGTAATTCTTGAGAATAGAAGCCGTTTCATCCGTGGCACCATCGTTTATAACAATAATTTCCGAAGAGTATGCCATAACGCCGTCCAATACCCCACTCAATGTTTTGGCATTGTTATAAGTAGGAATGATGACACAGCAATTTAACCGTTGCATTTTCTCATGAACGGTAATGTCGGAATCTGTTGTGTAATCCTTTATCAAGGTCTTGATGGAATTAATGTACAAAGATAAGCATAAGGAAGTGCCTAGTACAACTGCTTTTCGGCCGTGGTAAAAAGGGTGGAAGAAGCCACATAATCCGTTATCAGGCTTTTTACAGCGGAGTTTTTGGTTTTTTCGTAATTGTTATGGATAAAAAATTTGTCCTCTTTCAGATTACCTTTATAACCAACAATTTTTGGGGCATTCTCCTGAACACTTAATCTTAAAAACCGGATTTCAATATTGGAAGGTTCTTTTGTTATGGCCAATTCCAAAAATGTAATTCCTTTCTTAAAGAATGCTTTTTTGTTTTTTATGCCTTTGGCATGTTTTGCCTTTAAGGTTAATAAAGCGCCCTTGTAGCCTATTAGAACGGGCTTGTCCGTTGCCGATACTTCCAACAGCATCGTATTTAGATCATGGGTAATTTCGGGACTATGATATGCCTGCTTATATTTTTGACGGACTTCCGCCAAATCGATTTCCGTCAGAAACCCACCCAATAGCAATAAGAGAATACATACTTTCATTTAGTTCCTGTTTTTGAAAGTAGCGTTCAATTTTAATGCCAGGGTATCTTCAAACTTCACCGAATTTTTCACCTTGACTTCATTTTCCGTCTCGGAAAGCTCCAATACAAAGTGTATGGTGTCATTTTTCTCCGGATTAATGACCGTCATAAACTTTACATTGGAAGCCATAGTAAGCAATAATTTCCTTTCCAATGCTTTTTCGGCCAGTTCCTTTGTCATTTGAATAACGCAGACTCCGGGCAAAACCGGATGACCGGGAAAATGACCTCCAAAAATTTCATGGTTTTTGTTCAGTTTAATAGAAGCTTCAACGGTTTGTTCTTTATAAAGAAAATTCAGGATTTCATATAGACCTTCTATCAACATTTGTTCAAATTTTAAATTTATAAGCGGCCCCGATTTGGAAAACCTCGTTCAGATTACTGCCGTTCTCTTCATACAGGTCATCCGCTCCAAAGAAATCAATGCTTACCGTTCCCTGTTTGTAGCGTGCTTCTAAGATGAGCCCAAAATTAAATTCATAACCTAGGCCGCCAAATACCACAACATCAAAAGGGGAAATTTCACCATCTCCCTCCCCATTGAAAAAGGCTACAAAGTTGTTCTTGATGTTAATGTCCAACCCTGCTCCCAAAATAAAATGGAATCCTTTATTGGTATCCACATAGAACTTATTTGTGGCGGCTATGGATAAATAATCGATTTCGACATCACCAAACTCCGTTGAACGGGATTCGCCTCCCTGGCCGGAGTAATAAAGTTCTGGCTGGAGTGTATAACGATCGGTCAGTGGAATATCTAGAATCCCCCCAATATATACCCCTTGCTTGTGTTCCAAAAGGGTCTTGCTTATGGCACTGTTGTTCCAGCCTAATTTAATACCTGGTCTAACCTGGGTATATAGGCTTGTATGGAGAAGCCCCATACAAAGGATAATGACAAAACCCGATTTTTTCATTTAAAAGGCATTTAGGGTTATTTGAAGGTTTAGATTTTTATGTAAAACCTTAATATGTTGTGCAATGTTATCATTTATTTCCGAAAACGAAAAAATGACCTGTTCCTTTTGTGGGCCGACCCGGATAATTTGCTTTAACCGTTCTTCCCCGAAAGAATAGAAATGACTGTTTTTACCGATTTTTGTTTCAATCAAGATGTTGCTTTGATCGCTGTAGTATTTTATAACCACAGGTTTCTCCTTGATCAGTGCTTCAAAATCCTTTTTAAGAATGTTAACCAGTATTTTTTTATCCATCTCTTTCAATATCCTATTGATTTTGAACGTATTGCCCTTAAAGGAAAAATCGAATAGGGTATTTCCCATTTCGGTCGCAAAAACGATACGATGTTCTTGGGAGGCAATTTTTTTGATGGCCAAAACCCCTCCAAATGTTCTCTTATGAATTTTTATAACGGCCTTATAAACATAGTCTTTTGAACTATCCGAGAAATAGGGGTTCAGGATATGTTTTTTCGGAATGGCGATTTCTTCAAAACCCATTTTTTTGGGATAGGATGTACATCCTACTATAATTATCAGAAGACTACTGAGCAAAAACCGCATCGGGGATAGCTTGGTTTTCTACTCTATTGCCAAAGACGATCTGCGTATAATCGTCATTGGGTTCGACCATTTTTACTTCCGTAACCGCTCCCGATGCTGAAAAGACAATATGAAACGCTTTTATGAATTCCGAAAGTTGGGCGTCTTTTGGTTTAAAGTGTACCATACTTTTACCCGCCTCTTGAAAATAGGAAATATCAAATTGTTCCATAATGAACATATCCCCGCTAATACTGGCCGTAATTAATCCATTTAATTGTTTAAAGGTCGTGCTGGAACCCAAATCCATATTGCTTTTGTTTCCATCATCATTGATAAAAAGCTGTTCGTTTTTAAAAAGAACGGAATAGGAAAAAGGTCTTGTGTATTCCCATTTGACAATATCGGGTGCCTTAAAGGCCAACCTTCCGGCAGACTCGATATCATTGGACAAAAAATCCAGGTGTTTGTATTGAACGAAATCACTTGTAATGGTATGGGTGTTCTTTGCCTTTTCCTTTACTCTTGCCCGTAAAGATTTGGCTTCGGTAGCGCTCATTCTGGTCTGGGCCGTCAGATTACAGGTTAAAATTAAAAAAAGGAAAAGTATTTTATGCATAAGCCTTTATCTGAAGTAATTCATCCACGGTAACGGACCGCAACTTTTGTTGTTCCAAAAATAACAATAACCGTTCCAAAACACGGATTGTTTTCGCACTGGTATCATGGAGTAAGACAATGTCTCCTTTAGAAACCTTGGAGGTAATTCGTTTTAAGACCGTATTGTCCGTTCTGGCAGTGGTGTCCAGAGAGCGAACGTTCCAGCCAATGGCATTCAATCTTAAATTTTTTACCGCTTTTGCAATGCTTGGATTGGTTACCCCGAATGCAGGTCGGTAGAACTTCATTTCAAACCCCATTTTTTTCGTCACCAATTTTGTGGTCGCCCGTAATTCCGCCGTTACATGTTCGGTATTAAAAAAACCAAAGGATTTGGAATGGGAGAAAGTATGGTTGCCCACTGTATGACCGGCATCAATAATGCTTTTAAAAATATCCGGGTGTTTTTCTATTTGCTTCCCGATACAGAAAAAGGTGGCCTTGGCATTGTGTTTTTTCAATAACGCCAATACTTTGGGGGTGAATTGGGGGTGTGGCCCATCATCAAACGTAAGGGCTATATGGTCATTCTCCGTATTCTTATTGGAATGTAGTGCCTTTAAATGATAGTTCCACCGGATGAAAAAGGATCCGCACAGCGTAATCAGGAACCAAATAAAAATTATGGAAAAAACCGACCATATTGGTGCCGTGTTTGAAAAATAGAGTAAGGTAAACGTTGCAAGCGTTGTTGCGAATAATAGGTTTATGGGTTTTCGCCTTAGCATTTTTGAAGTAATACGATACTGTGGTTCTTTCCCCTATATTGGTTATAGAGCAGTATGGTCTCTACTTTTTCGGGGGTTTTTCCGTTTACTTTAAGAACATCGGGAATGTGCTGTGTTCTGAGCATTTGATTGGCCATCCAAAATGCAAAACCGGTCGCCGTATCAAACTCGCCCGAAACATGCTTATAATAGATCTGTGGGATATCCGCCAAAATGCCGGCACTTAAATTATGGTAATAACCGTCGTATTCCACATCGCCATTGTACCCGAGAACGACCAAATCCATATCCGATAATTCCATTTCCTGTCTTTTCAGGAAATCTTCAATTTTTAATGGTACCTGTTCTGGTGTCAACGCATTGAAGGTGTCTATTCCTAAAAACCGGGCATAGGTAAATGATCGCTTTTGATTGGAAAGCACAAAAAAGTGGGAACCTTCCGCAACTTTATTTCCTTTGGTGACCGAAGTTAAAAGTTCCTCGGGTGCCTGGGGTTCTTCTTTTATATGGCCTATGAGTTTATGGGTATCTATGTGGTGGTCCACCAATTCATCCACACCACCGACTAAAATATTTTCGGCTTCACCCAGTTCCAACTGCATTTTGGCATCCCAAAGACCGGATTCAAAAGAGACTGTGGCATGAACATAGGTATAATTGTATCCTTTACAGCCCATGTCCAATGCAATTTGTCCGGCAACGGTATTATGGGAGGATTGTATGAATCGGGTGGGGGTAAGGTATTGTTCGTTATTGTCTATAATATCGCTTAGAAATTTCTCAGAATCGCCTAAGCAGCCCAATCCGGTACCCACTATGATGGCATCAACATTGCTCAGTTGTGCCTCTTTCATGGCGGTTTTGGAGCTGACCATACTCATTTTTATCCCTTTGGCCATTCTTCTGGCCGCTGCCGGGGGAAGGTATGCCTTATAATTGGGATCCACTACTTTAAGACAAGATTCGGAATGGGGTATAATATCTTCCAAAAATTCGGAATTATCGAATGTTTTCTGAATGGATACGGAACCGATGCTATTTATATAAACGGGTTTTTTCATGGCTCCTTTGAGAAAATTAAGGTTGAACAGTTTCCGCCAAACCCGAATGAATTGGACAATACCGTTTTCAGGTCTTTTTTTGCCAAGGTGACCTCGGGCATCAAATCAAATTCCTTCATCGGCGTTTTAAAATTGAGATTGGGATAGATTACATTGTGTTGTAACGCCAATACGGAGTATACGGCCTCTATACCTCCGGCCGCGGCCAATGTATGTCCCGTAAAGGCTTTGGTGGAACTGAACGGGGGCACATTATTTTCCCCGAACACCCGTAATAAAGCCCTGCCTTCGGATAAATCGTTGTTTGGTGTAGCGGTACCATGTGCATTAATATAATCTATGTCCCCGGGCGATATTCCCGCAACCTTTAACGCCCTTTCCATGGCCAGAACGGCACCATCCCCGTTTTCGGAAGATGCTGTTTGATGAAAAGCATCATTGGCGTTGCCATACCCTTTTACATAAGCTAGGACTTTTCTATTTTCCCTGGTTACCACTTCATCGGATTCCAATACTAAAAAAGCAGCGGCTTCCCCTAAATTAAGCCCTTTTCGCTCCTCATCAAAAGGAGTGCTGTAGGTATCCGAAAATATCATCAAGGTCTTGAAACCATTAATGGTGAATTTGGATAGACTGTCCGATCCGCCAACAATGACCCTGTCCAACTCTCCCGATTTTATCATTCTGGCCCCCAACATAATGGCATTGGCAGCAGAGGAACAAGCCGTACTAATGGTGGTTACAAAACTTTCTTCTAGCCCGATCGCTTCAGCTATTTTTTGTGTGGAATCACCCGCATGGAGTGCATTGATGTGGATCCAATGCGTATCCCGTTCAAAGTAATCGTAAAAATATTGCTCGGCCTTATCCATACCACCCACCGTAGTACCTGAAATAAGCCCGGTACGGTAATCGTTGATATTGGGAATCCCCGCTTGTGCAATGGCTTCCCTGGCAGCTATGATGCCTAATATAGGCGTTCTGGAATAGGTGTTTTCGGAAAGATTGAGTTGGGACTCAAAAGTCCTGTTGGTAGTGGATATTTCCCCCACCATGATCTCGTTCTTATGTACGGTATCTATCTGCGAAATCCTGGAAATACCTATTTTTTCCGAGACCAAAGAAGTGTGGTTTTCTTTGACATTGTTTCCAATGGCCGAAATCACGCCCATTCCTGTAATGGCAACACCTTGTTGGTTCATGGATCGTATTTAAAAAGAGACTTAATTTCTACCAATAGGTTTAGAGGGCAGATCTAAGGTTTATGGACAGTGATGTAAGCGGCCATGGTATCCACGGATTCAAAAATCTTTCTGCCCTGCTTGGGATCGGCCAGTTTTATACCGTAATCCTTGTCCAGCATTACAATGAGTTCCAAAGCGTCTATGGAATCCAATCCAAGACCGTCACCGAAAAGCGGGTCGGAATCCGCAATTTGATCTACGGAAACATCCTCCAGGTTTAGTTGCTCAATAATTTTCTCCTTTAATTCTAGTTTTAAATTGCTCATTGGTGTGGTATAATCGGTTTATTTCGGCAATGGAATGTACAAAAGTACCCTTCTTTGCTACAACATACAAAAATGCATCATATTTTCCATGGTCCATATCCACCCAACCGCACAAGGCCTTTTCCGCCTTATTTTCAGTAAGAAGGCAGTTGGCATAGTCATGCGGAACATGGGGGGAGAACGCTTCAAATATAAAAAAACTATTCTCCGAATATAATTGATGCTTAATACTAATTTCTCCCATACATATATTGGGCAGGGTATATACGAATACTGCCGGGCTCGGATAGTACTGTGCGGTATCTTGTATGGATCGCTGGTGTTTTCTGTCCGTATCCAGACTTGCAGAACTGTTGGAAAAAATCAAGGCCATATTCTTTTCCCCTTCTTTTTCCAGGAGTAGGTCTGCCGCCATAAAGGCAAGCTTGCTTAGATTGTCCATTTTAAAAAACTTGGAATAATCCATGTCCAGTTTTTTATAGGCCGATTTCATAACCGACTTAAAATCGCTGTCGGAACTTTTAAAAATGGTCTTTCCGTTCCTGGAAATCGTTCCCTTTCTAATATGGCAATAGTCCTGTATGTAAAAGGTTTTTTCCAATAGATTACTTTTTTACGAACAAAATAGCATGTAAAATTCTCCCTAGATCAATATCTTCTTTTGCCTTTAACCCTGCGGTGTTGACCAATTCCGTTAACTCGGGGGTTTCGGATATTTTCAATAAGGAAACCCCTCCTCTGGCGTTGTTGTCAAAAACATGATCGAACACTCCCTGTCTTTTTATGATCGTGGTGGTTTGAAACGCATCTGTAACTGTTAAGTTTTGATTCTGGACCGATTTGAACGACGAATTTAACATGATCGAGATTTACTATAAAACTTATATTTTTTGGAACACTGCCGCTGTATTACATCCACCAAAGCCCGAGGCCGTTTTTAAAAAGGTATTGATTTCTTTTGGAGTCGTATTTTTAATGATATGCAAAGGTTTTGAAACCCCTAATTCCTCAAAACCCAAAGAGGCGAACAGGGTATTCCGATGTAAGGAATGCATGCCGATAATAGTTTCCAACAATCCGGAAGCTCCCAATGTATGGCCAAAATATCCTTTTAAGCTATTGAGCGGTACACTTTCCAAACCCGACCTATTAAAAGCAACGGCCTCCATTTCATCATTGAATACGGTTGCCGTGCCATGAGCTGAAATATAATCGATGTCGGATGGTTTCATACCAGATTGTGATAGGGATGAAGTTATACTGCGGTACAATCCTTCCCCCGTTCTTGAAGGCCCCGAAATATGATTGGCATCATTGCAAGAAGCTTCCCCTAAAACCTTCACTGCTTCGGGAGTCAGTAGCTCTTTTTCTTTTGTGACCAAAACACTGGCGCCTACCTCTCCGATATTGATCCCTGCCCTGTTCTTGCAATAAGGCCTGCAAGGTGCATTGCTCAATGCCTGGAAGGCATTGAAACCCGAAAGAATAAATGGGGTCACCAGATCCCCGCCCGCAACAAAAACATGATCGTATCTTCCCTGGCGTATGAGACGTTTGGCTATGGCCACGGACAATACTCCCGAAACGCAGGCATTGGAAAGTACGATAGCCTGATCTTTAAAACCAAAATGTTCCTGCACTTTTTTCCCAAGAACGGACAAATAGGAACGCTCTTCTGTAAAAGGGTTTTTGTCCTCCAGGACATCGATATTCCCTTTGGTAGTGGAAATGATCAGGCCTACACGATCGGTAAGTTTTATACGGGCCTTGGCCATAGTACGGGCAAGGGATACCAATAATATCCGTTCCAATCTGGTATGTTTCTCCGATGGGCATAATTGATCATATTTTTCCTGAAGTATGTCCTGGTTTATGATGGATGCATAAAAGGGTTGGGGCAATACCGTTTTGTTTGCTATCAATTGGAGGGCCGCAACTTTTTTTTCGATATTTTCTATGGCCGAAAAACTATCAAATCCGTAGCCAGAAACAATATTGTTATGTGAGAGGTAAACGTTATTCATCCAACAGCCCGACCTTACGTTTCCAATCCATAAAAAATTCGGGAATCATTAACGAGAGATCCCCATGAAGTTCCACAAATACCTGAACGGTCTCGCCCGTGCATACTACCTTCCCTTCCTGATTCATGATTTCATATTTAAAAATCATTTTTGCAGCGGCCGAATTTATATAAGTCGTTTTTATTTCGGCAACATCACCATATTTTAAAGGCAATTTATGTTCGCAAGATGATTTTACGATCGGTGTGGAAAAATTATGTTTTTTTTGATCTAAATAAGAAATGCCATGATGTCTACCAAAGGCTTCCCGGCCATCTTCGAAATATTGGATATAATTCCCGTGCCATACAATCCCCAAAGGATCGGTTTCCGTAAAGCGTACACGGACTTTGCTGGTAAAACTTATCTCTTTTTTGGAGCTGCTAGACCGATTTTTTTCTTTCATTATATATTATGGCAGTTAAGGTAGTTCCTATAAAGAACAACAACAACAACAGGGTTTCCGGAATGATTTCCTCAAAACCTACATTGCGCAAAAATACATCATAAAAGGCATTTAGTCCCCAATTCATCGGGGATAGATTGGAAAGTGCTTGCATGAACCCGGGCATGGCAAAAACGGGAACCCAAACCCCGCCAATAGCGGCTAATATAACTACAAAAATTGCCCCAAAAGGTGCTGATTGTTCTTGTGATCTGGCAATGGTACCCAATAAAAGCCCTAGCCCTATGGCGGCCAACCCTGCAAAAAAAGCAACCGTAAAAAGCATAGGTAAACGTCCTGAAATATCCAATTTGGGCAACCCTAACAATGGGAATAAATAAATGCCTACCAAAAGCATAGATCCAAATTGTACTAAGGAAACCAACAAAAATACCACGGTTTTTCCCCCCAGGATTATGGCATAAGGAACAGGTTGTGTACGCAGGCGCACAAAAATCCCTTGATTTTTTTCGTTGACCATATTTATGGATAAGGGTAAAATGATAAAAAAGATGGCAAATAAGGTCCAGGCGGGAATATTGTGCTGGGTAGAATTGGGTATGGCGGCCTGTTTCCCTGTATTGGGTATGATTTCGGTGAAAGTGATAAAGCTTTCCGTATCGAAAATAGGGTCGTCTTCCCCCAGTTCTTCTTGAAAAGCCCTATAGATAGCCTTGCTTTCTATTTTGGCTACCATTTTATCAATATTGTTCCTAACGGAATTTTTGAAGGACTGCTGCGTGGCTGGATCAAAATATAGTCGAATTTCTTTAGGAGAAATATTTGTTCTTGTAGTCTTGGCGGGTTCTTCTGCCAGAAAACGAGCTAGAATCCCTTCCACATTTTGGGCAACCTTGGTGTTGAGATCTTTTGTTAGGTGTTCGGGTAGTACAATGGCCAATTGGTAGTCTCCTTTTTGTATATGGGTTTCGGCAATGCTTTCATCATTCTGTAAAATAATTTCAAATAAATTTGATCGGGATAGATTTTCGGTTATTTGACCGGAGACATCACCTTTGTCCAAATCCACCAATAGCACAGGTATTTTGTTTTCCTGAATGATCTTAAAGGTATTGTCCTGGATCATGGTAATGGTAATTACCAAAAATAAGGGCATGATGAACAATACGGCAAGCCCGCCCGCATCCCTGATCAGGAGTAGCATTTCTTTATAGGTGGCGCTCCAAAGTTTATGCATGGTCTCGCAATGCTTTTCCCGTTAATCCTAAAAAGACATCCTCTAAATGATCGGCACCTTTTTGGGCCATGATCAGTTCTTTTGGAGTGCCTGCACAAACTAATTTTCCATGATCGATAATCCCGACACGCCTGCAAAATTGTTCAGCTTCGTTTAAATGGTGCGAGGTATAGACAATAGTAGTGCCTTGGGCATTCAATTGTTTCAGGTATTCCATAATAACGGTCTTGGATTGCACATCTACACCTACCGTGGGCTCGTCCAAAAACAAAACTTTTGGACGATGCAAAATTGCAGCGATAAGATTGACCCTCCGTTTCATACCTCCTGAAAAGGCTTTTATTTTCTTGTTGGCAAAATTGGACAGGCCAAGTGTTTCAAGGTGTTCGGCAATAGTATCTTTTAACGGGTGAGATTTTTTAAGGCCGTACATGCTTCCAAAATATGTAAGGTTCTCAACTGCGGTGAGTGAAGGATAAAGTGCATATTCCTGAGGAACAATACCGATAGTCTGTTGTAACTCCCTTTTATGTTCCTTATAGGTCAATCCGTTTATTCGGAAGGTGCCAGACGTAGGCTTTAAAAGCGAACATAAAATAGAGATCAATGTGGTCTTCCCCGCACCGTTAGGGCCCAATAAACCAAAAATCTCCCCTTCGTTGATCTTCAAATCGAAACCAGAAAGGGAAAAACCTTCTGCGCCTTTATATTTTTTGGAAAGTTGGTCGATTTGAATCATAGGTGCCTAAACGTGTTTAAAGAATGAAATCCCGGAAGTTTTCGCGATGGATTACCGTAATATCCGCATTATAGGCTGCAAGAAAGGGTTTATGAAATCTAACTTTTGCATTCTTGTTCCATTTAAATTCATAGCCTTTTATAATACCGGCCGTTTCCTCGACATAATCGATTTCCTGTTGCCTTGTGGTTCGCCAAAAATAGGATTTGGCAAACGATTTTTCATAGGACAGATTTTTAATGCGTTCCGTTATTAAAAAATTTTCCCATAGGGCCCCTTTGTCCGTTCTCAGGTCCAGAGCATTAAAATTACCCAAAATCATATTCCTTATTCCGGTATCGTAAAAGTATATTTTTTGATTGGTCTTTATCTCATTTCTAAGATTTTTACTAAAACTGGGTAATTTATATATAACGTATCCCTTGGCCAGAATATCTATATAGGAACTTACCGTGTTTTTATCGATACCCAATAATTGTGAAAGCTCATTATAGCTTACTTCATTTCCTAACTGTAATGCCAGGGCCTGGAGAAGTTTTTCTAGAATTTCTGGCTTTCTTATACCTCCAAAAGCCAATAGGTCTTTATATAAATAACTATTGACCAGTTCTCTTAAAATTTCCAGTTCTTCCCCGGGATGGTTAATAACATCTGGATACATGCCGTATAAAATGCGAAGCTCCAGTTCTTGTTCCATCTGGAGAAAACCCTTGCTTTCTTCCAGTTCTTTCCAGGAGATAGGGAAAAGTTGATATTCCCATTTTCTGCCCGTTAAAGGTTCATTGGTGTTATGGGAGAGCTCATTTGCGGATGACCCACTTACGAATAATTGTACCGATTTAAACTGGTCGGTGATCAATTTTAGTGTAAGTCCAATATTTTTGATGCGCTGGGCTTCATCTATAAATATTATTTGATTGTTCCCAATAATGTTTTTGAGTTGTTGGGTATTGGGGTCATTGAGAAGGTTTCTTACCGTTGGGTCGTCTCCATCTAAAAATAAAAAATCTCTATTTGCAAGTAATGAATTTATAAGGGTAGTCTTGCCAACTTGCCTTGGACCTATGAGTATAATAGCCTTTCCTTTATCGATTTTGGCGGCTATTTTATTTTTAAGCACCCTTCTTATCATGTAAATCCTGTGATGATATTCACTAAATATACGTATTTTTGATGATTATATTCACCAAAAGTGCTTTTTGTGAAATTTGATTATGTTTTATACCGCTTTTTTCAATCTTTTAAAAAAAGCTTCTTCTCGATCTGCTATATGTTCCAGTTGTAAGGCAATATCTTCATAACCTTCGCTTTGAGTGTTTCTGTTTTTGTAGATACGTGAGGCATCTACGGCAAAATCCCGCCATGCGTCTCCGATTTCGGTAATTTCTTTAGAGAGTGTCCTTAGTGCGTCATTCCTTAAGATTTCGCTTGCCTCTTGTAAAAAAGCTCCATAAATATATCGAAAACCTCCGCCTCCGGTACCTATTTCCTCTTGCATACGCACAATTTGACCCAAATAATGATTGGCTCTTTTCGCTCCTAATTTCTTAGGCCATTTCCTGATGTTTTTCGCTACCCAACGCATGGCTTTTACCCCAACAACGGGAACCGGGGCCGTCATGTCCCGACTGGTTTGTTTAATACCTTTTACAATGGCCTTTTCCAGTTCCAGCTTTTTGGGAAAAGCGATAGGATAGTACATATGGCCTTTTGGGGCAAAGGCACCTTTGGCAAAGCGCACTTTTTCCAATTCTTTTTCGGTAAGGCTGGTCACTTGTTCCATGACCGGATCGCTGATCAGATAACGGTTATTTTCCTTACCATAGACCACCATATTGTGTGCATTGAAATGAAAGCGGTATTCATCTGGAAAATAAATTAAATGATAAACACCTACCTGTAATCCTACGGGGTTGTTTTTGGCCAAATTTTCATCCAATCTGGCTTTTGCCCTAACGGGGTTTTTAAATTTTTCCCTTTTCATTTTCACTCCGACCCTTTTGGCAAACCGGTTAAAAATAGACCCCGGCATGGATCTATAGGTAAAAACGGGAGCATGGTTTACCTTGAGAAAGGGCAGGTAACTGAACAATAACCCCGATCCGATACCAAAAACCATGGGCTCACTAATATCAAAACCGTTATGTTTCATTAAATTGGAGACTACACCATTTTCACAATGTGCAGATTGGTTATGCGTAAAATCTATCGTTAAGGTTTCAGCCATCTATATTTTTTAACTTTTGAATACTGATCTCGAAGACATCCGCATATTTTTGCAATGTTTTGTCCTTGAGTTTGTTGAAAACGGCAGGTTTAAAATGTCTTTTTACCCGCCATTGCCATAGCCCTACATAGCTTGCAAGAACGGGAAGGTCCATTTTGTTGAGTTCCATATAATACTCTATCGGGCTGGTCTGGCCGGACAATACTTTTTGTTTGGCCCCTGCCGTACGCTCCTCAATATCCTTAAGGGCATTATCCAGAGCTATGGTCTTTGGATTCCAGCCAGAACTTAAGGTAGTGGTATATTCTCCGTTTTTATCCACCGCATATACCATTTCCCTGATATTTGCGGATGCCAGATTGCTTTTATCCTGAGGTACTTCCTCCTTCTTCATTTTTAAATTTCGTGAATAAGACAGTTCAAGGTACAATCTACAATTAAATCGTCATTTGTAAAAGAGGAACAGTTTATAGTGCAGATACTCAATTCATCGGTATCATAACGGGATATCAATGTAGCTTTTGAAACCAAAGTCTGACCGATTTTTGGGAGTAGGTGTATCCGGACCTTTTTGATGGCACTGATATAACCGATAAGACGATTGCTGGTGCCTTCAAGATCATCTTTTCGAAAATAGCTTTGCCCTACAATGGCAGAGCAGGTTTGGGCGGCATTTTCTATGAGGCCCGGTTCCGTCAGGACTTTTTCTTTTACAAAAATACATTGGTCGTCTATTAGGAATTCGGTGATAACGGAGGTGTCATCTATGTATGGCATGGAACTTACCATGAGCATGGGCGGTCTGTGCGGCAAGAATTTTTTAATATCGATCTGTTGCCGGTACTCTTCCATCTTACGCTAGGCCAGTTTTTATTTCGCTATAGGCAATGATCGTTCCTTCACAGTGGATATTGGCCTCTACCAAGGTTACGCCCATTATATCGTGTAAAATGGAAACGGTGGTTCTTAGTTCCTGGCCAATTTTTGGAAGCTCCAAAATCTCCACTTTTTTTATAGCACCGATATACCCAACGGGTGCCGGTCTATTTTTAAGGTAGTAGGTATACCCTTTGTGCAGGGCAATTGTTTGGGCCATATTTTCAATAAGCCCGGGGGCATTGAACACGCCGTTTTCCGTAAATAGGTGCTTTTTGGATATGGTAAGTCCGGAGGTGATTCGATTTTCCGAAAATTCGTAAAGTTTGTCCACCATGACAAAAGGTTGCTTTTGCGGAATCAGGTCGATGATAAAAAGCGCTTCGGTTATGGGTGGTACCAACAAACTCATTTAATGTACGGTTAAATATGCATAACTGTATGAAAAACGGGCACTTTCCGGCACATG
Source organism: Maribacter spongiae (assembly GCF_047345125.1). Classification (NCBI taxonomy): domain Bacteria; kingdom Pseudomonadati; phylum Bacteroidota; class Flavobacteriia; order Flavobacteriales; family Flavobacteriaceae; genus Maribacter; species Maribacter spongiae. The sequence goes on from NZ_JBLFEQ010000001.1 coordinate 407,682, forward strand.
TAATAAAATGCGATCTCCTTTTTTAAGCTTTCCCGAATTCGCCAATTCTTCCAACATCGCATAGATAGACGCCGCACCTATATTGCCCACATTTTGCAGGTTTAGGAACCATTTTTCCCAGGGCATGGGAATCCCCTGTTTTTCCATCTCTTTGTAAAGTCCGTCCTTAAAATAATAAGAAGAAATGTGGGGTAAATAGTAATCCACATCTTCCGGGCCTATATGGTGTTTTTCGTAAGCCTGTTTTAAACTGTCCACACCTTTGATAAGAATATTGTCTCCGAGTAATCTTGTATCCTGTTTCATAGCGAACAAGGACATTTTGCCCCATGCTTCAGCAGGAAATTCGCTCCATGGTTTTAGGTGGCCATCCTCTTTTTTATCTGCACCGGCATACATACAGGCATCCATTTCATGGGCGTAGGAGTAACCTTCCATCCACTCGATTTTAAAGGAAGGGTGGCCATTAGGACTGTTTTCCAATAGTACCGCTCCCGCACCATCTGAAAGCATCCATCGTAAAAATTCTTTATTGAAGGAAAGCATAGGGTTGTCTTCCAGTTCTTTTAAATGCTCCAGTTCATTTTCAAAAACATCGGATTTCATCCAGGAAGAAGTGCGTTCAGAACCGGTACAGACAGCATTGTCCACCTGTCCTGTCTTAACGGAAAGATAGCCATATTTTAAGGCGTTCATGCCCGAACAACAGGCACCTGAAGGGGAATTGATCTCAAGGTTCCCATTCTTTAGGTAACCATGTACCATTGCGGCGTGCGAGGGAAGGATTTGATCAGGGCTGGAAGTTCCACAGGATAAAAGTTGAATGTCCTTAACGGTAAAATCCTTATCGCACAATTGATGGACAGCTTCCTTCGTCAATTGTGCATTGTTATGTGTGACCTCGCCATTGGCATCAATGGCATAGTATCTTTTTTTGATTTGATTGTTACGGAGTACAATACGGCGGGCCTTGGATGTTTTGCCATTGATATAACCGAGTTTTTCCTCCATTTCCTCGTTGGTTACAGGATGGTTGGGTAAAAACTTGGCTATTCTGGTTATAAATACGTCCTTCATCAATTTTCATTTAGTACTACGGAAGAATAATAGGCTTTTTCCTTTTTTCTTTTACCGTAACTCGGGAAATAAGTCAGCAAAAATACGACAAAAACGATAGGAGCTATGATCCATATCGCAAATAACAAATAATATCTGAAGAAACCGATCCATTTTAATCGTTCCGGTTCCCCCGGGCCACCTTTCTTGATAATATGATTGGCCCATTTTGAGAAAAGGACATTACCACGCTTATCCGTCAATACTAAAAACGGATTTATCTTAACACCCTTCCGTTCAATTATTTTTTGTTGTAGACCCGAATAATCAGTATTGAGCAAGGCCTCTTTTATTGGTGTCCCAAACCTTTTTGCATCTTCTATATCCTTATCGGAGACCCCGGGCTTGGGAAAAATACCCAGATACCTGTCTTTTCTACCGGAAAACATCCAATGTGATATGGTGATAACACTAATGTGGTTGATATGACGGTCTACCAGGGCTATATGACCTACAAGTTGGGCCTCTGCGGATTTTAATAGCCGTTTCATTTTTTCCTGGGCCTGGATCCACATATTCCTACAGGCCAGAACCGTTACCACGGGCGTGTCCTGAAGCAATTCCTTGGCATATTCCGATTTTAAAAATGAATTAACTGGTATGGACGGTGTTAGATACCAGACTTGATATCCCAAGATGACCAAATCATATTTTTTCTTAAGTACCGTAGGGGAAGGAGCTTTAAAACCAGAAGGAATTTGTAGAAAGGATTCTGGAAAACTATCGTAAAAACCCCTTTGTTTCCATGGAAAACCATAATTGGGCTCGGGAATGATTTCATAATAGGAAATTTGGATACCGTCCCCTTCAATTTTTTTGGCCATGTTTTCTAGAATGGTCAACAATTGTCCTGTTTGCGAATAGTATATAATGAGAACCTCTTTCATTGTTTAGTGCCGTCCTTCCAAAAATCAAAATAATTAAACCATTGCAATGGATATTTTTGCAAAACCCATTCCATACTTTCGGTATATTCCTTTAACAAAGCCTGTGCGTCCCTTGCCTTTGCCCTGGCCTTTCTTGCATACAGATGATATTGGCGTTTAGGGCCTTTCATAACATATACGAACAATACGGGCACTTTTAACCGTGATGCCAATAAATAGGGACCCATGGGGAAATCGGCTTCGGCACCTAAGAATTGTTCGGTCAGGATTTTGTTTCCCGGAAGATAACGATCTCCTGTGAAAACAACTAATCCGCCTTGTTCCAGTGCCGCATGAATTTTAAAGATGTGGGACATATCATCCTGTACCACAATGAATTTCATGGTCGATTTTGCCACAATACCATCCAAATACTCCTGGATATCTTCATGTTCCTCATGTGTGGTTACCATAAAGACTTTGGAAACGGAATATCTGTCTTGCAAAAAATAATGTGCAATTTCAAAGTTACCGATGTGCCCACTGATCAAAATACCTCCTTCGTTTTTCCGCAGCAGTTCGTCTATATGTTCAATGCCATCATGGGAATATTCAAATTTATCCTTGAATTGGGTTGAAATGGCCATTCGATCCGTAAGGATTTTTCCGAGCATATAATAGCTTTTGTATATATAGCCTATACTTTTAAGTGTTGAGTATCCCAATCTTTTCCCAAAATAAAAATAGATAGCCTTGGAACTCTTAAAGGAAAACAAAAAGTAGTAGGCAACGATAAAGCGAAGTATAAAATAAGCCGTACTTATGCCAAAAGTCCTGAGAAAATAAATATAAAGTTTATACCCTAAAAGCGTTCCTTTAGATTTTCCTTCCCATTCGGTCGCCATTGATATAGGTACTGCGGATTGCGTTAATCCAATTTGCTTTGTATAAGGTTATAAAAGTCCTGTAAGGTCACGACGTTCGTAAAATCCTCTCCTACTAATTTTACACCAAAATTACTTTCCACGGCTACTACTAAATCCACAAAATCCAAACTGTCGAGACCTATGGCATCCTTTAGGTTGGCACTGGGTTCCAAGACTTGTTCCTCTATCTCGAAATCGTCAATTAGAAAGTCGTTCGTTTTTTCAATAATGGTTTCTTTGGTCATCATCTAGGTCAGCAATTTTTTATAATCAGGGCGGAATTTGTTCCACCGAATCCAAATGAATTGGACAAAAATACGTCAATTTTTTTATCTATGGTCTTTCGTGCTATGTTGAGTTTTGCCGAATCCTCGTCTGGATTTTCCAGATTGATATTGGGTGCTATGAACCCGTTTTTCATCATCAACATGGAATAGACGATTTCACTGGCACCCGCCATCCAGCATTCATGTCCGGTCATGGATTTTGTAGAGCTTACCAGTGGTCCTTTTTTTCCAAAAACTTCAAAAATAGCTTTTGCTTCATTGGTATCGCCAACGGGTGTGGAAGTGGCATGTGCATTTATATAATCTATTGCCGAAGCTTCTAAATCCGCACTTTTCAGGGCTTTGGCCATGGCCCTGGACGGCCCATCTACGCTTGGTGTTGAAATATGTGCGCCATTAGAGGAAAACCCATAGCCAATAATCTCCCCCAAAATAGTGGCACCTCGTGCCATGGCCGATTCATAACTTTCTAAAATAACGGTTGCCGCACCTCCACTGGGAATCAACCCATCCCTTTCGTTGTCAAAAGGGCGGGAGGCTTTTTGAGGTTCTTTCTGGCGCATGGCAAATACGCCCAAACCATCAAAACTCGCCATGGAAATATGATTTATTTCTTGGGCACCCCCGGCAATAATACAATCCTGGAGGCCACTTTTTATTAAATGATAGGCCATGCCAATGGAATGTGAGCCACTGGCACAAGCGGCACTTATGGTATAGTTTACTCCCGTGAGCCTGAATATGGTAGAAAGGTTCATGGTTACGGTAGAATTCATCGCCTTAAAAATAGCTCCTGAACCTACCAATGTAGTATCCTTTTTTTCTCGAACGATGTCTATGGATTCTACTACGGAAAGTGCCGTACTGTCATTCCCGTAGATAATGCCGACTTCTTGGGTGTCAAAAAAATGCTGATCGATCCCTGCATTTTTCATGGCTTCCAAAGTAGCGACATAGGCATATCTGCTTTCTTCGCCCAAACTAATGCGTTGTCTTCTTGAGAGGAGACCCTTTAAATCGGGATCTTCAACAAAGCCCGTCAATGCGGACCTAAAGCCAAAGTCAGCCCTGATGGGATCATAGATGATACCAGATCTGCCATTGTATAGCGACTCCTTTACTTCGTCCAGATTCTTGCCAATACAGGAATAAATGCCCATGCCCGTAATCACGACTCTCTTCATGTATCTTCTTATGATCAGGAATAAATCCCGCCGTTGATGTTAATTACTTCTCCCGTTATATAAGAGGCCTTGTCAGATGCTAAAAAAGAAACTACGTGCGCTACTTCTTCAGCTTTTCCAAACCGGTTTAAAGGAATCATTTTTTTTAATTCCGATTCATCCAGTTCTGAGGTCATATCGGTAGCTATAAATCCTGGCGCAACAGCGTTTACGGTAACGTTTCTTTTTGCCACTTCCTGTGCCAATGCCTTAGTGGCCCCTATTACACCGCTCTTGGCGGCGGAATAATTGATCTGCCCGGAGATTCCCTTGAGTCCGGATACCGAAACCATATTGATGATCCTACCATATTTATTCACCAATAACTTTTGTATAAGGGCATTGGTTACATTGTAAAAGCCATTTAGGCTGGTATTGATCACAGACGACCAATCCTCGGGCGACATCCACATAAAAAGGCCATCTTTTGTAATTCCGGCGTTGTTTACTACTACCTCGATTACTCCATCTTTATTGTTTTCATGCCAGTTGTCCAAGGTAGATTTTACGTTTTCGGTATCGGTCACATTAAATTGTAACAGTGTTCCGGTTCCGCCTTCCGCAATGACCATTTTTAAGGTTTCTTCGGCGGCTTCCTTATTTTCTCGGTAATTGATCAATAAGCTATAGTTCAAATCCTTGGCCAATTGGATGCATATAGCCCGGCCAATTCCCCTGGACCCCCCCGTTATTAATGCGTATTTTCTTTTTTCCTCTTTCATTCCTTATTCCACAATTCTTTTACGTGATTACTTCATTTGATGGATATTCGTTTTTGTCCGTATGTATGAATCTTGGCCTTTTCCAATGGATACTTACTTATTTTATATGCACGAACGGCTCTGCATTCTGATACCATTTATTGCCCAGAAGTTCTCCTTTGGCATTAAAAAACCCCCATCCTTTTTTAGATTTTAAACGGGCCAGATCTCCTAGAAACCCTTTCTCGTTCTTTCCGGAAAGAAATGCAAGGCCGGCGGTGATATTGTACTCCGCAGGAATGATCATATTGCCCGATGTATCTATAAAGCCCCAATATTTTTCTTTTACGGGGGCCAATCCGTTTTCGGCAAAGATCTCGGCATCCTTATATTGGAAATCTATGACGATCTCTCCCTTGGTATTGATATACCCCCAGGACTTTCCCTTGGCGGCTGGTGCCAACCCATTGGAAAATGCCCGGACCTTATCAAAGGTGGGTGCAATGGCCCATTCTCCTTTTGAATTGACAAAACCCGTCTTTTTGTTCTTTCTTGCATAGGTTAGTCCAGAATTTCCATGGAAGTTCCAAACTTTGTCCGCACCCTCTATTGTATTAAAGCTGCCGTTGTGGATTATACCAAAACTTCCTCCTTTTTTACCATAGACTCCGGATGTGTTAAGGGCATTGCCTATTTCTTCATATTCAATAGGGATGACCGTTTTTCCTTGATTATTGATCATGCCCCACAATTCTCCTTTCCGCACTTTGGCATGCCCGTTTCTGAATTTTTTGATCTCGTCAAATATGGGTTCCAAAATCACTTTCCCGTTCGTGCCAATAATCCCGATTTTGTCATTTTGGCGGATAAGGGCCACACCTTTCTGAAAATCATAATATTTTTCGGTCGCCGCTGTTTCCAATTTTTTACCAGAGGAATCGATATAATGCCATTGGTCATCCTTTAGGACAAGGGCATAACCGGAGCTGAAATATTTTACCTTATTATATTCCGGTGCTATGGTCCAATTTCCGGAGGGATCGATAAATCCCCACAATTTTCCTTTTTGGGCCGCTGCATAGCCTTCCGAAAAGCTCTTGGCTTTGGTGAACTGTGGTTTAATTACATACTCCCCCGATTTGTTTATATATCCGAAGAGTCCGTCTTCACGGACCAGTGCTAGCTCCTGGGCAAAGGAAAAAGTAAGGCAAAGCGTTAGTGAAAATGTAAAAAATGCTTTCATGACTTCTTATTTTGATGGTTAATAATATAGTTCTTTACTTCATTTACATACGGGTACATGACCTCGTCTTTTTTAAACGGGGGAACTATTTTACGAACGGCATCGTACATTTTTTTGGTTTTGGAAGATACTTTATCCTTAACGTTAAGATATTCCATGGCCTGCACAACGGTGATCATTTCTATCGCCACAATCTCAAAGGCATTCTCAATGACCTTTTTGGTGATAAGGGCGGCATTGGTACCCATACTTACAATATCTTGATTGTCGTTATTATTAGGTATACTATGCACGTACATAGGATTGGAAAGCATTTGGTTTTCGGCCGTTGTCGAGGTAGCCGTAAACTGTACGCCCTGCATTCCAAAATTCAACCCTAAGATACCTAAATTTACAAATGGAGGCAAGATATCGTTGAGCTTGGAATTTAATAAATAATTCAATTGTCGTTCTGCCAGCATGCTCATTTTGGTCACCACGATCTTAAGCTTGTCCATCTCAAGGGAAACATAATCCCCGTGGAAATTGCCGCCATGATATACATGTTGCTTTTCTACATTAACGATCGGGTTGTCATTTGCCGAATTTACCTCTTCGATCAGAATGCGTTCCACTTGGTTTAAGGTATCAAGTACCGGGCCCAGTATTTGGGGAACGCAACGTATGGAATAATATTCCTGGACCTTCTCTTCAAAAACCGAAACCCCGTTATTATCGGTATATAAATGATGCTCGCGTTTTCTGGTCAGTGAACTGTCCTTAAGGTGACTTCGCATTGAGCGTGCTATCTCACGTTGGCCCAAGTGCTTTTTTGTCTGGTTCAGATCAAAGGAAAGGTGATCATCATAAGCTTCCACTATTTCGTTGATGGCAGAGGAACAACAGATGACCCATTCCAATAATCGCCTGGTGTAAATGGTGTTTACAATGCCTATTCCGGTCATGACCGAAGTTCCATTGATCAGGCCAAGGCCTTCCCGAAGTTCAACAGAGATGGGTCGGATACCTTCCAGTTCAAAAACTTCCTTTGTAGGTTTTCTTTCGCCCTTATAAAAGACTTCGCCTTCTCCAATAAGCACCAATGCCAAATGGGCCAGTTGTACCAAATCGCCACTGGCACCTACACCTCCGTGTTCATATATAAGCGGGATAATATCTTTATTGAGCAATGTGGACATTACGGATATTACGGAAATATGGACCCCGGAATTTCCCAGGCTTAATGTATTTAAGCGTGCCAGCATAGCGGCCCTTACATATTTAGGTGGAATTGGGTTACCTGTACCAGAAGCATGGCTTCTAATAAGATTGTATTGCAATTGTACGGTCTCGGAATCCTTGATTTTATACTGGGCCATGGGGCCAAACCCGGTATTTACCCCGTAGATGACCTTGTTTTTGGAAAAATCCTTTAAAAAATCAAAACTTTTCTGCACTCTATCTAATAATTCTTGATTGAGCGTAATGGGTTTTCCGTCAAAAATTACATCATAAAACTCCGTTATTCCTAACCTTTCTTTAATTTCTGGCATGTATGGTTGATTCTATTCGGTATTAATAATACCTTAGTGCGTAAAAATAAGCAACTTGATTCGCAAAATTAAAATAATTACCGAATTAGGATAATGAACAAGAGGAAATAAACGTATGAAAAGGGAGAAAGTAGATGTGCTTATAATTGGAGCGGGACCATCTGGTTCCGTTGCCGCTTCATACCTTCATAATGCGGGATTTTCTTTAAAAGTCGTGGAAAAGAACAAGTTTCCACGGTTTGTAATAGGAGAAAGCCTTATTCCCAGATGCATGGATCATTTTGAGGCCGTGGGATTAATGGATTGCTTAAAAGCAAAAAATTTTGAGGTGAAGACCGGGGCAAGATTTCTTCAAGGAGGCAAAACCTGTGAATTTGATTTTAGTAAGAAACACACGGAAGGGTGGGACTGGACCTGGCAAGTGCCCCGCGCGGATTTTGATAAGACCCTGACGGATGAGCTCACCAAACGTGGGGTGGATATAGCGTTTGAAAAGGAAGTAACGGCGGTCGAATTCATGAATGGGAGATCAATGACCACCATTCTGGACAAGGAAGGGAGTCCATCACAGATCGAAGCGGATTATATTATAGATTCCAGTGGTTTCGGGAGGGTCTTGCCTAGATTGCTGGATTTGGAAAAACCTTCCGAAATTCCCAGACATTCTTCTATTTTCACGCACGTTAGGGACGTTAGAAGACCGGAAGGGTGGGAAGGATATCGTATAACCTTTGATATTGTAAGCCGTGAAACCTGGTTTTGGGTCATTCCTTTTTCCAATGGATATACCAGTATTGGATACGTAGGTCCCACCGAATATTTGGAGTCTTTTGAGGGTAACAGTACCTGCAGGTTACGGGAAATGATAAAACTGTCCGGTCATTATAGGGATCGTTTTGAGGATCTTCCTTATGAGTTTGAACCCCGTATGATCAAGAATATGGCAAAATCCGCCAAGAAGCTCTATGGCGATGGTTTTGTACTTACGGGCAATAGTGCGGAGTTTTTAGATCCCGTTTTCTCTTCGGGTGTAGCTTTTGCAACGGAATCCGCACATTTGGCCGCAAGGATGATCGCTCAGGAATTAAGAGGGGAGATCGTGGACTGGGAAAAGGATTATTCCCAATATATATTGGAAGGGGTAAACGTATTTTCTTCCTATGTTAAGGAATGGTATGCGGGAAACCTCCAGAAGATTTTCTTTGCGGACACGGAGAATACCGTTATAAAATCTCAGATATGTGCGGTGTTGGCCGGGTATGTATGGGACAAGACCAATCCGTTCGTTAAAAATCATTACAGATTGATCGGAACGGTGGCCCATATCACAGATTTGGAAAAGGAAGCATCAGCTAAGGCGTAATAGGTTACTTCGCCTTTTTCCTTATTAATGTAGCGAACGATTTTGCAAGTTTGGCATACGCTTCTGAAATACGATACCCAGAATTGTAATCATAACCCATGGCACCAGAACCAGGAACATCTATATATTTTCCCGAATAGATAATAGTATTTGGATCGGTGGTCCCGTAAACAGTTATGGTAGCATCAATTTTGGCATTTTGCCTCCACACCCCCACATTGTAACCTGCATAAATCAAATTAGTATGTATTAGTATAGTGTATTCGGCACCGTTCAAATCCTTACCTACTTTAATGGTTCCATCAAAACGTTTGTTAAAAGATGTTATAAATTTTGGTTCATAGAATTCTTCCCTATCCGAAAACCAGGATTTCTTGAATTTTTCCCCTAGACCGGCTTCTTTTTCTTCTCGTTTCTGCATTTTATCCACTAAAAAATCCTCTTCGGAGTCATATTTTGGAATTTCAAGATCGGAATAATCAAAGACCAAGTTATAACTGGTAATACCTTTTAGGTTTTTGATAGTGCCATCAAGTGCCTTGTACTTTTGGGCGGAAATGGAAGTAGTTCCAATGGGCAAAAGAAAGGAACACGAAAAAAGAAAAATTAAATATCTCATAATTTGGTTTTAGGTTGATTTACATGACTTTTGTTTTGAACGGGTTTAAACGAAATTCTATATTATCTCTAATTGAACACGCTCAAAAGGTATTTATTTGCACTTTTTCTAAACAAATTTTATCCATTTTTGGATCGTTAAGTTCAGAACCGTATATTAAGTCCAACCTGCCCCGGCCCAAAATTAAGGTTCCAACTTAATTTCTTTGGGTTGTCATTGTATTTTTTATCGTATTTGGAATCCAAATAACGATCAATGGATTCAACGGTAAAAATACTAATAGCGGCACCCAGTACCACATCGGAAAACCAATGTTTACCTTCCCATAATCTTGAAATAGCGGGAATGGCACCCAAAGTATAAACTCCCGTTTTGACCCATATGTTCTTGAACTGCTTTGCAATGGCATGGGCATTGGTCATGGCCAATACGGTATGGCCGGAGGGAAAGGAATGAAAATCCTTGTCCCCCGACCAGAATGGATTATATGTATCTTTATTTAAACCGCTTAACGGCCTGGCCCTTCCTACGACCGATTTTAGTATTTGTTGCAACAGACCGGCAGAGGATGCGGAAGAAACTAACAGCACCCCGGTTCGTCTCAGTTTCTCATTTTTAGTTGTCAGCCCCGTCAGGTATACAAGCCCCGTTATGATATAATTATTCGTTGGGCTGCCATATTTGAAACCATAATCACGGATTACTTTGGGAACGTCGTCCTTAATCCCACCAAAGTAATCGTTTACGGGCGTATCTACTAGATAGGCGAGACCCGTGCCTCCTATGGTATAACCAAAGGTTGCCCAATCCCTGCCTTGCCAATGTAATGGCCTTGTATAGGAATGTCCCACTCCTTTAAGAACATTGCCCATATCATAGGCGAACATTTCCCATCGTGTAGTAATGGAATCCGTTTTTATGCTTTGTCCGTTGATAGCGTAGGTGGTAAAAAGAAGTAATAAAAAGAAATATTTCAATGGAAGTACATTTAAATCGCCTAAATCTAAGTATAAAAGAATCATTTTGAGAATCGGGCCATACATTAAATGAACACGATTCCTTTAATTTTTATATAAAATACATCATTGCGAGAATGTTTTCTGTTTTTTAAAACGTTGGGAATGTCCGTATATTTTGATTTATGACGACCGAGCTATTTGTGTTGATAGACAGATGGGGGAAATGACTGTTTTAATAGACATCAACTGATCGTGGATCCATTGTCAACTCCATTCTCTCCGGTACTTGATATGGCCGAAGTATCGGGGTTTACAAAAACCAATTGACCTTCCGCATTTTCCGTCATAAGGATCATGCCCTCGCTTTCAACACCCCGCAAGGCCCTTGGGGCGAGATTTATCAGGACCGTTACTTTTTTGCCTATAATCTCTTCCGGGGAAAAACTTTCCGCAATACCGGAAACTATAGTTCGCGTGTCCAGACCGGTATCTACTTTTAAGACCAATAATTTTTTTGTCTTGGCCATTTTTTCCGCTTCAACTATGGTACCTACACGTATATCCAATTTAGAAAAATCATCAAAAGTTATGGTATCTTTTTGTGGCATGATCGTTTTGTTTTCGTATTCGTTCGCTTTTTTTACGGCTTCCAATTTATCCAATTGTGCTTGTATTTCCTTATCCTCTATTTTTCTAAAAAGGAGTTCCGCTTTATTGATTTGATGACCGGTAGGAAGTAAGGTTTCTTTGGTTGAGACTTCATTCCAAGAGGTCGCCATCCCACTCGACCCGATGGCCAGGATGCTTTTGAGTTTTTCCGATGTAAAAGGGAGAAAGGGTTCACTTAGGATCGCTAAACCGGTAACGATCTGTAAAGCCACGTACATAATAGTCTTTACCCGTTCCTCATCTTGTTTTATGACTTTCCAGGGTTCTTCATCGGCCAAATACTTATTTCCCAAACGGGCCAAGTTCATTAATTCCTGGCTCGCTTCCCTAAACCTATAACGGTCTAAGGAAGAAGTAATGATTTTTGGGAATTTTCGTAATTCTTCAAGGGTATCCGTATCTATTTTTAATAGATTTCCCGCAGGTGGTACCTGTCCACCGTAATACTTTTGTGTTAAGACTACCACACGGTTCACAAAATTTCCAAAAATAGCTACCAGTTCATTGTTGTTCCTGGCCTGAAAGTCTTTCCAGGTAAAATCATTGTCCTTTGTTTCCGGGGCGTTTGCGGTCAAGGTGTATCGCAATACATCCTGCATGTTAGGAAAATCCGATAAATACTCATGCAGCCATACGGCCCAGTTTTTGGAAGTGGAAAGTTTGTTCCCCTCAAGGTTTAAAAACTCATTGGCCGGCACGTTTTCGGGAAGGATGTAATCCCCATGGGCTTTTAAGATCGAAGGGAAGATGATACAATGAAAGACAATGTTGTCCTTGCCTATAAAATGAAGCAATTTGGTATCCTTGTCCTTCCAATAGGGTTCCCAATCTTTTCCTTCGCGCACTGCCCATTCCTTTGTGGAAGACACATACCCGATGGGGGCGTCAAACCAGACGTACAATACTTTTCCTTCGCCTCCTTTAACGGGAACGGGAATGCCCCAGTCTAGATCACGGGTCACGGCCCTGGGTTCCAGACCGCCATCTATCCATGATTTGCATTGACCGTACACATTGGGCTTCCAATCATTCTTATGGTCTTCTAAAATCCATTTTCTTAGAAAATCCTCATAACGGTCCAAAGGAAGGAACCAGTGTGTGGTCTCTTTTGTAATGGGAATTGTTCCGGTAATCGTTGATTTTGGATTAATGAGATCGGTCGCATTTAAAGAGGATCCACAATTTTCGCATTGGTCCCCATACGCTTCTTCATTTCCACATTTTGGACAGGTTCCCACAACAAAGCGATCGGCCAGAAATTGCTCGGCTTTCTCGTCATATAACTGCGCCGTGGTCTCTTCGATAAAATCACCCTGTTCATATAATTTTATAAAAAAATCGGAGGCCGTTTCGTGATGAACGGGAGCGGAGGTCCTGGAATAATTATCAAAGGAAATTCCAAAATCGGCAAAGGACCGCTTTATGATCCCATGGTATTTATCAATGACGTCTTTTGGGGAAACCCTTTCCTTTTTGGCCTTCATTGAAATGGCTACACCGTGTTCATCGCTACCACAAATAAAGATGATGTCTTTCCCCGTTATTCTTAAATAACGTGCATAAATATCGGCCGGGACATATACGCCGGCCAAATGACCAATATGGATAGGGCCATTTGTGTATGGCAGTGCAGCGGTTATGGTATATCGAGAAGGTGAGGTTTTTATAGACATCAAAATAAATTAAGCTACAAAAATAAAGATTTTTAGAAGGGCGGAATCCCTCAATTACAAAAGAAAACCTTCGGTGTGCCAAAAAGGCACGACCGAAGGTCAAGTTACATAGTGGGGAAACAGTTTAGGCGACCATGACCGACCTGCTCATCTTCTGGTTCTGTACACTTATACGATAAATGTACTTACCAGTCGATAAATGCTTGGGCATGCGCTCTCGTATATTGATTTCCGTAGAACCTTCTAGCATCATTTCATTATAGACGGTTCCTACATGTTGTCCAAGAATATTGTATAATTGAATATCCACTTGTGCCGTAAAGGGCATTTCCAGGTAAATATGGGGAGCGCCATCCGTAGGATAGAACGGTTTGTGCACAATGGCATTCAATAAATCCGGATTTGGATCGGTACTATCTTCGCCCGGTGGTGTTGGCGGGGTCACGGGACCATCACTATAAACAATGTCCGGAAAGTCTATACCGCTACAGTTGAACCCGAGGTTGACCGGGGCATAGGGATGTCCTAACAGGTGTTGTTCCACCAAGGGAATGTCCACACATAACCATTCTGCCAGAACGGTGGCATATAAATCCCTAAAATCCATAGTGTATTCCAGGTTTCCACGGCCATCGGGATTGTCCAAAGTAGGGTGGTCCCCTACAAAGGCACTACCATTTAAGCCCGAACCGAAGAATAGGGTAGGTGCCGCTTTTCCATGATCTGTACCGTTGGAGCCATTTTCAAAGATTCGACGTCCAAATTCCGAGAAGGTCATACTCAGTACCTTATCATCTTGTTGGGTAAAACCCAGGTCATCATAAAAATTGTTTATGGCAACGGACAGGTTTGTCATTAAACGTTCATGGGCCAATGGCTGGTTGCCATGGGTATCAAAACCTCCCATAGAGATCATATATACTTTGGTACCCAGGTTTCCTTTTATCAATCTGGCCAACAATGCCAATTGCCTTGCAAAACCGTTGTCTTGATATTCTACCTGATTTTGTCCTCTTTCATAGGCTTCATGGATCAGGCCGGAATATTCATAAGTAGTGTTGGCCACTCCTCTTAAAAATTTTAATTGATCACCGTACATACAGTCATTGAACAGGGCATCGTCCAAACCATATACTACACCGGACTCCGCAATTTCCTCTAACTGATTGATATTGGAGGTCACAAAGGCGTAATTGGTTTCTTCTCCCTGGAATACCAAGCTCCCGAACTGGCCTATTTGTATGGCGGCCGGTGCTGGAGGCGGTTCCATTAAGTAGTTGGGAAAACAGTTTTCAAAATGTCTGCCCATCCATCCGGTATTTAAACCACTAAAACCTGTTGTGGTCAAATCGGTATTGGCATAGATGTCCGATCCGGTAAAATGGGAAAGGCTTTGGCCTTCATAGCCTACACCATGAACGGCTTTAAATTGCCCTTCGCCCCACATGGGTTCCAGGGCACCCATATAGGAAGGTACGCCAAATTCATCGGTCAATTTTAAAACCTTACTTTCAGGAATATAGATATTGGGCCTTGCATTCGCATAATCGTCGTATTGTTCCATGGGAATAACGGTACTCAATCCGTCGTTTCCACCGGAAAGGCGTATCAATATTAGAATATTGTCCGTTTCCGCATCCGCAATACCTGCCGATAACGGGGAAGGTGCGGAAGCCGTTAGCATATTGGTGCCGAGCATCATAGAGCCGGAACCGGCTATGCCCAAGGCCTGTAAGAAAGAGCGACGGCTCCAAATTTGATGTTCCTGATCGTGGCCTTCGTGTTCCAAGCCTTTGTGAGGTGTATTGTGGTGATGTGTATAGCACATAGTAGGTATTATTTTAGTTGAAATTCAGGTTGTCTGGCCAGGTATTGTAGTAACAAATACACCTGAAAAGGGGCCTGTTGCCAAGTGGCCAAAGTCCATGATTCTTGATTTCCGCCTTCATAGTAAACATCGTCTACATCGCTCCTAAATATGGTATAGGCTTTATCATACTCTCCCTGGTCCAAAAGACCTTTGGGAAGGAAAAAATCAATAATAGGTCTAGATACTTCATCGGGATTACTGCTTGTTAATCCAATATTTCCGGTAATTGCCAGACCCAATGTCCTGAATTGTTCATTATCGGCCTGGTAGAAAGCCTCCAACATACTTTCAATGGTCAGCCAACGGCCAATAATAAAATTGGTATTGATCCATGTCCGATCTCGTTGCCATCCGGCCACATCAACAGGATCAAACAGCTCCTGGCTCAACAATCGGCTATAGTTTACCATTTCATCTACTGTGGTATCCGTATAGGTAAAACCGATTTCCTTTAATGTATTGAAATAGAAGTCGAACGGGCTCTTGATGATTACGCCAATGGCCTCATCATCAAAAAAATGCTCGCTTTTGAATAATTGTCTTAAAACGGGGGCCAATTCAAAATTGTTGGAAACAAAAGTAGTGGCCATACCGGAAATTATGATCTGTGCATTGCCGGCATCATCCTTGGAATCCGGGTGCACAAAAAATTCATACAGTTTTCTGCATATGAATTCCGCTATTTCATTAGGTCTTTCTTGGAAAAGAATATTGATGACATCATCATAACCCCAATTTCCGGTTTGTCCTAATATAGTCTTGGCATCGGTATTGTGCCTTTCGGGATTAAAAGTCACTTGGGTACAGCCTTCTTCTCCACGTTCTACATAACCGCTCAATGCCTTGGCCGTTTCTATGATATCCTGTTCCGTATAACCATTGCCCTCTCCCAATGTAAAAAGCTCGTACAGTTCACGGGCATAGTTCTCGTTGGGATTGTTACCGTTGTTATATACGCCGTCCAAATAATAGAGCATGGCACTGGTCAAACCAATTTCACTGACAAATGTTCTAAAATTGCCAATGGCATTTCGCTGTAGGCAATTTATATAGTAGTATAAAAAGGAGTTGCAGTCATAAACATCATATTCCGTTACAAGGTGATTGCTCCAAAAGAAGCTTAGCCGGTCACGGAGGTTGTTGTTCAGCATGCCATTGGCATAGTCCAATCTAAACTGGGCAAACTGTTGATTTCGCAGTTGCCTTGCGGCATCTTCGTCGGCGGGATAGTCCGCATTGGTCCAATCGGCCCAGGTGGGAGCGGGTAACGGGGCCATATTCAAGGCTTCATCTACCAAGGCATCCACAAGGGTGCCCGCATTTTGTCCTACGGCTTGATTGATGGTGTCAACGGATGCACTAAATCCTAATCTTCTGTACAAATGCGAAGCTCTGGTCTGATCTAAGGGAGCGTTATAAGGTGCAAGAGTAGAAGTATTACAATTAATGAAATATTCCATAGTCTTTTATGGGCGTTAGTAAATACGTTCATAGAGTTGGGGCTTCTATTTAACGTAACGAAATTTGGGTTAGTATAATTAATCCGATTATTTTCGTTAACTGACACTCGAAAGTACGTGCTAAATTTTGAAAAATCCGCCAAGTTGCCTGTATTTTCGATGAACTGCATGGTTTTAGAGCAATTTTATGGGAAAACATAATGAATTTGGTAAGGAAGGAGAACAAATAGCGGTAGATTTTCTGGCAAAAAAAGGCTATGCCATTTGTTATAGGAATTACCGTTATTTAAAGGCCGAAATAGATATAATTGCCCAAAAAGAAGATATTTTGGCCATTGTGGAGGTTCGCTCCAGAAGTTCGGATTTTTTGGAAAATATAGCCGATACCGTTACTCCCAAGAAGATAAAACTATTGGTGATGGCGGCCGATCATTATGTAAATAAGGCCGATATACAGGTGGAGGTGCGTTTTGATATCATTACCATTTTAAAGAATAAAAATCGTTTTGAACTGGAACATTTGGAGAATGCATTCTATCATTTTTGAAAACCCTATTAAATTACTGGATTAATCTTCCAAACATTTTGTTTTATTTATAACAAGTTGTTATATTTGTGGCGTCAACCTCCTATAGAATGAAAACAATCTCATCAGTCGTAGAACAGTACATTAAAAAAAAGCCTTTTCTCCAGAGCGCTTTGGCGCAGGGAATTATCAACCTTACCTCTTTATCCAGAATCGTTAGGCCGGAAATTGAGGAAGAACTTGGAAAAGATATTCGTAACGGTGCCATTGTCATGGCGCTTAAACGTCTTTCGGACGATTTGGAGTTTAGGGCTACCCATAAGATCATTAAGGTCCTTAAGAACATTGGAGAAATAACGGTGCGCTCCTCTCTTACCGATTATACTTTTTTGGCATCCGATGATATTTTGGTAAAACAGGCCAAGTTGCTAGAGGCGATAAACAACAACCAGGATATATTCTACACTTCTTCCAGAGGGGTAAATGAGATCAATATTGTTATAAGCGACATTATGGACGATACCGTTGAGGAATTGTTCGAAAGTGAAAAATGTACCCAAAAAGCGGACAACCTTTCTTCGATTACGGTAAAGTTGCCTGCCGAAAATGTATCGGTTCCGGGAATCTATTATTTCATCTTTCAACGATTGGCATGGGAAGGCATTGTACTTTATGAAGTCATTTCCACGACTAATGAATTTACCATTTTGGTCAATGACGATCAGGTAGATGTTGCCTTTAAGACCATTAAGGATTTAAAATCGCTTTAGCCTAATTTTTGCAGAAGTACTTTACTTATTTTCTAAATACGCTACCACTTCTTTATCAGATTCCGGTTTGGCCGTAAAACGCTTGTCCCGGTCCAAAATGAAATAGGTGGGTGTTTTATGAACGGCAAAGAGTTTGGCGTATTCGCTTTCCCATTTTTTAAGGGCAATGGCGTGTTCAAAGAATGGGAATTTGGCCGATTCTTTTACCCAGTTTTCCTGATCACTCTCAAGGCCTATCGCAACTACTTTTATGTTTTGCCGTTTTTGAAGCTCCTTATGTAAAGGAGGGAGTTCTGTTAGGCAATGGGAACACGTACTGCTCCAGAAAATCAAAATATAATGGTCTGCCGTTTCTAGACCGGACAGCGTTTTTGTTACACCGTTTTTCTCCCAGGTTATTTCCGGGGATTTTTCACCCATTCTCAACCTTGTAGTCGTTTCAATTTCATTGGCCATTTCATGTTTACCTGCTTTAAGGGCCAAATTTTTAAGATTGGATGCATAAATGTAATCTGCTACATTATTTAAGTTATTATCATTGGCCAATTTCCAAAGGGTATAAAAAATTGCAATTTGGAAGTCTTCCGGTGTGGTCCCCGCCTTCTCTTTTACGGTATCCACATTGGTATTTATTTCGGCCTCCATAGCAGCTTGGGAAGCCAGGTCGGGAGATAGGGCGGAGAACACATAATGGGTAATCTTGTCCGATAGAAAGTTTGAAGCCTGTAAAACCCCATTATTCATATCGATTGCATCAAAATAATGAAGTTTTTTATTGGATAGATACGTTTCTACAGATTCAAAACCATCCGGAACATAGGGTTTGTTGGAAACTATAAATTGATGGGCCATAGATTGCTTCTGTATGGCCTCCATAGTAGATTGAGTGTCCGATAGCTCTTTTGTTATGGCCATAAACTCATTCTTGGCCGTTTTTCCATTTTGATAAAAATCAAAAAGCTTATTTTCTACGGTACTGATTTTTGTAAAATAGTCGTTCAATAATTTGTTTTCCTCGGATTTGACAAAATGTACTCCTTCTTCCAAATCAAAATTGAGCTCAATATCTTCCTGTCCGTTATAAAGTACGTCAATATAACATTCATCCTGTGGTACGGCATAAACAAGGCGGTAAGTGCCTTTTACCGCATTTGTGGGGAGTTTCATTTTAAAGTACCCATTCTTTACCGCAGTATTCGTTACATAGCGTTGACCACCGGAAGTAAGTTCATAGGCCATTAGCCATCTAAAATCCTTTGCAGGGTGAAAATTGCCCGAAATGGTATGTTGTGCGTTGAGTACGAACAACGAGAAAAAAGCGATTATAGAATAAAGGGACTTCATAAAATAACAAGGTTCAAAAACTAAGCCAAATGTAAGGTTTCTTGGGCTATCAAACCTGTTGGCCGCTACAAAGATAGTACCGTTGCTTTTACGATAAGCATGTAACTTAACGGTTTTTTTAGCTGCTTTTGGCAGATTTGTAACGATGTTCCCGGATTTCTCGTTGCCCGTGCTTTGTTTCTTTGAAATGACGATTGGTATTTTTTGGTCATTTCGAACGAATGCGGGAAATCTCAGGTTTTGAGTACAACGTCACAAAATCCAAACTGAATCGGATTCTTTTTATCCGATGGATTGTCATAAGTCTTAAAAATTGTTGGCCCAATTTCGTGTGCAATGGGAGCATTAAAAATAGGGCCGTCAAAACAGAACGTATGGAACTCTCCATTTTCACCACAGGAGTCAACATTTTGAGGCAGTTTATCTATAAGTTCCAACGATAGCTCTTGACCTAGAAATGAGTTCTCCAATTTTGAATTATCTATACATACAATGACCGCTCTAAATCCTAATGCTAAAAATTCTTGAATAAGCAAACGTGTATCTTTTTTCCATATAGGAAAAATGGCCTTGATATTGTGGGGTGAAAGCATTTGCTCTCTATATTTTTTTAGGTCTTCCAAAAAAATATCACCAAAAACGGTATGTGAATACCCTGCTGATTTTAATTGCTCCATTTTATGGCCCATTAAGATATTGTAGTCCTCCATACTGGGGTTTTCGGGCACTTCCAGAATATCGAGCGGTATACCGATCGCTGCGGTTTGGGCCTCTAGGACCTCTTTTCTTAGGCCGTGCATAGAAACCCTATTGTAATGGGCGTTAATCGTGGTCAATAAACGATCAATTTTAAATTGACCTTGTTGCAGTATATGATAAAGTGCCAATGCGGAATCTTTGCCGGAACTCCAATTGAAATAAGTTTTTGGTTTTTGGGCCACAGGTCTAAAATATTGTTTTTAAGGGTGTTTTTGTTATATCGATTTTGCAACTTCTTCCAGAGAATCCCCTGTGGGAAATCTAAATCTGATCTAGAGGGCTACCTTGGCTTTTTCCCGAAATGGTTCTAATGCCGTTAATCCCTTTTCTACATTGGCAATTCCTTCAAAGGTCAATAATAATCGTAACCCATTACGGGTTTGTTTTTCCTTCATTTTACAATGTCCGGGGTTATGCTGCACAAATTGTAGCACTTTGGTAAATGCCGGGCTTTGGTAAAAATCCGATTGCTGGTCCGCAATAAAATAACCGATCAGTTTCCCTTTTTTCATGATTATTCTTTCCAGACCAATGCCATTGGCGATCCATTTAATACGTACGGAATTGAGCAGGTCCACAGCTTGCGATGGTAGTTCCCCAAAGCGATCTACCAGTTCCTTTTCAAATTTTTGAAGGCCTTTTTCGTTTTTTACCTGGTTTAAATGGGTGTAGAGTGTTAAGCGTTCTGTAATGTTATTGATATAATCATCCGGGAAGAGCAGTTCAAAGTCGGAATCTATTTGGGTTTCCTTTACAAAGATTTTATCGGTCTTGCCCTCTACCTCCTCATACAGTTCCTTAAACTCGTTTTCTTTGAGTTCCTCAATGGCCTCTGCCAATATTTTCTGATAGGTCTCAAATCCTATTTCGTTGATGAATCCACTCTGCTCGCCGCCCAACAGATCTCCCGCACCTCGAATCTCCAAATCCTTCATCGCAATATTAAATCCGCTTCCCAGTTCCGTAAATTGCTCCAATGCTTCGATTCTTTTACGGGCATCGGTGGTCATTGCAGCATAGGGCGGGGTTATAAAATAACAGAAAGCCTTTTTGTTGCTTCGCCCAACACGCCCCCGCATTTGGTGTAGGTCGCTGAGACCAAAATTATTGGCGTTGTTGATAAAAATGGTATTGGCATTGGTTACATCCAGCCCACTTTCAACAATTGTGGTGGAGACCAGTACATCAAACTCTCCATTGATAAAACGTAGCATTAAGCTTTCCAGTTTTTTGCCTTCCATTTGCCCATGGCCAATACCTATTTTGGCATCCGGGACTAAACGCTGGATCATGCCGGCAACTTCTTTGATATTCTCTATGCGGTTATGAATAAAAAAAACTTGCCCGCCACGCTGAATTTCATAAGTTACGGCATCACGAACCGTTTCTTCGTTAAATTGGATAACCTGACTTTCAATAGGATACCTGTTCGGTGGGGGCGTAGTTATGACCGAGAGGTCCCTGGCGGCCATTAAACTAAATTGAAGTGTTCGGGGAATGGGAGTGGCAGTGAGCGTAAGGACATCTACGTTCTCTTTGATGGATTTTAATTTATCCTTGACGGCCACCCCAAATTTCTGCTCTTCATCCACGATCAGAAGTCCCAGGTCCTTGAATTTTACATTTTTATTGACCAATTGGTGGGTTCCAATGATAATATCTACTTTGCCGGCTTCCAATCTTTCCAGGGTTTCCCTGCGTTCCTTTGCCGTTCGGAACCTGTTCAGGTAATCCACGTTTACCGGCATATCTTTTAAACGTTTGCCAAAGGTTCTATGATGCTGAAAGGCCAAAATGGTAGTGGGTACCAAAACGGCCACTTGCTTGCCGTTGTCTACAGCTTTAAAAGCGGCACGAATGGCCACTTCCGTCTTTCCAAAACCCACGTCCCCGCAAATGAGCCGGTCCATAGGCCGTTCACTTTCCATGTCTTTTTTAATGTCCTCGGTCGCCTTGCTTTGGTCTGGGGTGTCCTCATAGATAAAAGAGGCTTCCAGTTCGTTCTGTAAGTAGCTGTCCGGATCGTATCGGAACCCTTTTTCCAATCGCCTTTTTGCATAGATCTTTATAAGGTCGAAGGCAATTTTCTTGACACGGGATTTGGTCTTGTCCTTGATTTTTTTCCAGGCACCGGAACCTAGTTTGTAGATTTTTGGCGGAGCACCGTCCTTACCGTTGAACTTGGATATTTTGTGAAGGGCATGAATGCTTACATAGAGTATGTCCCGTTCGCCGTACATTAATTTTATGGCTTCCTGCTTTTTCCCCTCGACATCTATTTTTTGAAGTCCGCCAAACTTTCCGATACCGTGGTCTATATGGGTAACATAATCCCCGATTTCCAGTTTGTTGAGTTCTTTTAGCGTGATGGCCTGCTTTTTGGCATAACCATTTTTCAAATGGAATTTGTGATAACGCTCAAAAATCTGATGGTCCGTATAGCAGACTATCTTAAGGTCGTTATCAATAAAACCTTGATATAGCGGAAAAACGATCGTCTTGTAATGGATTTGCCGATCTACTTCCTCAAAAATGTCATGGAACCGCTTTGCCTGTTGTTCCGATGCACAGAATATATAATTGGAATATCCGTTGGAATGGTTTTCGGTAAGGTCATCAATGAGCAGGTCAAACTTCTTGTTGAAAGAAGGTTGGGGTCTGGTATTGAATTCGACGATCTTGTTTTGGGCATTGGCCGGATCGGAAATTCCAAAAGAGATCA
Source organism: Maribacter spongiae (assembly GCF_047345125.1). Classification (NCBI taxonomy): domain Bacteria; kingdom Pseudomonadati; phylum Bacteroidota; class Flavobacteriia; order Flavobacteriales; family Flavobacteriaceae; genus Maribacter; species Maribacter spongiae. The sequence goes on from NZ_JBLFEQ010000001.1 coordinate 430,310, forward strand.
ATGGGAAGTCGTTCAATTGTGCGTTAAAAGCTTCGGCATTCAAAAAAAGTTCTTCTGGCCGGGCATGTTTTATTTCCTTGGACAGTTTTTTAAAAGTTTCCTTCGCCTTGCTGAAAAAATCGTCCAATCTTCCAAAAAGCAGGCTTGTATTTTTAGCAAAAACTACAGTTTTAGGAGCGATATATTTTAAAAAACTTTCGCGTTTTTCCTCTAAAAATTTATCCGCTACATTGGGAATGATGGTGATTTTTTTAACCTTTTCGGTAGATAGTTGCGTTTCTACATCAAAAGTTCTAATGCTGTCCACCTCGTCCCCAAAAAACTCGATACGGTAAGGTTGGTCATGGGAGAAAGAAAATACGTCCACAATACCGCCCCGAACGGAAAATTCCCCGGGTTCCGTTACAAAGTCTACCCGTTGGAATTTGTACTCGAAAAGTACTTCGTTCAGAAAATCGAGCGAAAGGGTATCTTCCAATTTTATTTTGAGGGTGTTCTTTTCCAGCTCCCTGCGGGTGACCACTTTTTCAAAAAGTGCATCTGGATAGGTAACGATTATAGCCGGTCTTTTTCTGGAATTGATGCGGTTAAGCACTTCTGCCCTTAGGAGTACATTGGCATTATCGGTCTCCTCGATCTGGTAGGGCCTGCGGTAACTGCCCGGATAGAAAAGGACGTCTTTTTCCCCGATAAGCTGTTCCAGATCGTTCAAATAGTAAGCAGCCTCTTCCTTATCGTTAAAAATTAAGAGAAACGGTGTTTCCGTATTTTGAAATGCATCTGCCAAAACAAAAGAGAGGGATGAACCTACAAGGCCCTTTGTCTGGATTTTTGAAATACCCGAAGGGTCGGAATAGGCAATAGAATCCTTCAATTTCCCGGTTTTGGGAGATTGTGAAAACAGTTGTTGAATGGAGGAATGCGTCAACCGTTATATTTTAATAAGGCCGCCGTAATCTGTAAACCTTAATCTTAGAAGGTTCGTTTAGATCAGGTGACCGGACTAATCCCGATTTTTTTTCGGGATTTTTTTTGAACTGCAAAGATACCTTCTAGTTAAGAGGTTGGCAAAAGAAGTTTTACATTTTTGCCCCGGTCTTTTTAAGATGTTCTTTTCTTTTTGTCAAAGAGAACTTTTATGATCCGACATATAGTTTAACAGGTCTTGGTTTTTTTATTTCCGAAAGCGATTTTATAGCTGTACCAAGTTGCGAAATCCCGCTAAATCCTGTGGTCTTGTTCGCGTTAGTGATTGCAACGAAAAACCCGGAGTATGGCTCTCGATGATAGTCGGGAGCCGTACGAGGATTTGTAGTGGAAAGCACGACCTTTACCCGATAATTTTCGGAGTAAAGGGAACGCCAAAATAATTATGGGGATAGTCTGCAAAGACCTCTAAAAAAATTATATTTGTGTCCTATTTTTAAACACGATTTATGTCATTTACAGATTTATACGGAAATCCCGAGCACAAAAGGAATTTAGCCCATTTTGCGGCCATGGCAACGTTGGCCGTCTCGGATGGTATGGTGAACGAGGAGGAGCGGCGGCTTTTGGATAGTTTTGCAAGAAAATTGAATATTTCCGAAACTGAATATAAGGAGGTGATGAACCCGGAGAATAAATATCCGATCGAGCCTCCCGTGAATTCGGAAAAACGTTTGGAAAGATTATATGACCTTTTCCGTATTGTTTTTGTAGATCACGTGATCGACGATGAGGAAATGGTGTTGGTGAAGCGATATGCCATTGGTCTTGGATTCTCGGGCGAGCATGCCCATACAGTAATAGAACGCTCTATTGCTATTTTTAGCGGTAAGATAAATTTTGATGATTATAAGTATCTTTTGGAACGCTGATCATTTTGAATCTATTTAAACTTTTAGGGTTAAGGCGAAATTATTGATTTTGTGTCGGGCCGAATAAAAAGTTTATATGAGTCTTTTGCCTTATAAATGCTGAAAAAGAATTCAAAATTCTTTTTTAATGATACTTATTTAAAAATTCCTGGAGTTTTTGGACCATTTTTCGGCTTCCACAGAAAAAGGGAACTCTTTGATGTAATTCAGTAGGTTCAATATCCAAAATACTGGTTTTGCCGTCAATGGCCAGACCATTGGCCTGTTCTGCCAAAAAGGCCATTGGATTGCACTCGTAAAGCAACCGGAGTTTACCGCTTTCGGTAATACTGCTTTTTGGGTACATATAAATACCGCCCTTGATCATATTTCTATGAAAATCGGATACCAGGGAACCGATATATCTGGAGGTATAAGGTCTGTCCCCTTCTTCTTGCTGGCAATATTTGATGTAGTCCTTGACCCCTTGATGAAAATGAATATAGTTTCCTTCGTTTACGGAATATATTTTTCCGGTCTCGGGAAACTGCATGTTGGGATGGGATAAATAGAACGTTCCCAATGCAGGGTTCAGCGTAAACCCGTTTACACCGTCACCGGTCGTATAGACCAACATGGTAGATGTGCCATATACTACATAACCGGCAGCGACCTGCTTATGGCCGGGCTGTAAGAAGTCTTCCAGGGTTACCGGTGTTCCAATAGGTGTTACCCTGCGATAGATAGAAAAAATGGTACCTACGGATACATTTACATCAATATTGGAGGAGCCGTCCAAAGGATCTATCAGGACAACGTATTTATTCTGGTGCTTTTCATCATTACTGTTTATGGTAATGAAATCATCTTCTTCCTCGGAAGCGATACCGCAAACGATTTCCCGATTCTTTAATGTTCGAATAAATTTTTCATTGGCAAAAACATCCAATTTCTGCTGGTCTTCACCTTGGACATTGGTATCGCCCGCCGTACCCAAAATATCTATGAGACCTGCTTTGTTTACCTCATGATTTACGACTTTGGCCGCTAAACGAATGGCGTTGATAAGCTTTGAAAGTTCGCCCGAGGAATACTGAAAGGAGGCCTGGTTTTCAATAATAAACTCTCCTAAAGTCTGATTTTGCTTAGCTGTCATTGATATTTCATGTTGGTTTTAAAGCACAAATATCGGGTATTTTGTGAAACTATGTCCTTTCGTTTTATATTCGTTTTTTAAATTTATAACTTTGTGTTTTATTTGTAACAACATGGATTTTGTCATAAGAAAGGCTCTTCCTAAAGATATGCCCAGGGTCTTGCAACTTGTTCAGGAGCTGGCTTCTTTTGAGAAGGAACCGGATGCCGTTGAGGTAACCGTGGAAGATCTAGTAAGGGACGGTTTTGGTGCCGATTCCCTGTTTCAGTGTTTTGTGGGGGAATATAAGGATGAAATTGTGGGCATGGCGTTGGTCTATCCGCGCTATTCTACATGGAAGGGGCCTGTAATCCACCTAGAGGATTTGATCGTTACCCAAAAAATGAGAGGTAGTGGTCTGGGGACCGCACTTTTGGACCGTGTTGTGACCTATGCAAATACCTTGGGCGTGAAAAGGATATGTTGGGAAGTGCTGGATTGGAACGATCCCGCCATATCGTTTTATGAAAGCAAAGGTGCCAATGTTATGCGCGATTGGGATGTGGTGCATTTAGATGAAAAAGGAATAGCTAATTATATTAAGAATATAAACCAACCTATTTAATTATAGATAGGGCGAGTATATAAATTTTGTTTCGGATTTATGAGAGTTTTTAAATTTGGAGGGGCATCCGTCAAAGATGCGGCAGGTGTTAAGAACGTGGTCAAGGTTTTAAATGAGGTCGGCCATGAAAATACCATCGTAGTGGTGTCGGCCATGGGCAAGACCACCAATGCCATGGAGGCTATTGTGGATTCCTACTTTCGGGATAAGTCCGGTTTGGCCGGAAACGTTAATGAAATGGTTACGTATCATGAGGCCATACTCAGGGATCTGTTTCCTGACCCCCGGCATGTGGTGTATGATAGGGTAAAGCTCCTTGTAGATGAGGTGAACGGTTTTCTGGCCTGGAACAAATCACCCAATTATAATTTTGTCTATGATCAAGTAGTGGGTTATGGAGAATTGATATCGACCACCATAATCAGTGCTTACTTGCATGAAATAGGGATCGAGAATAATTGGTTGGATGTACGGGAATATATTAAAACGGACGACAGCTATAGGGATGCCATGGTCAATTGGGAAAAAACGCAGGAACGTATTTCCGGGATCGATAAAAATATTTTGAACATTACCCAGGGCTTTTTGGGGAGTGACGACAATAATTTTACGGTTACCCTGGGCCGGGAGGGTTCGGATTATACGGCCGCTATCTTGGCCTATTGCCTTAATGCGACCTGTGTTACCATCTGGAAGGATGTTCCCGGGGTGTTGAATGCAGATCCACGTCATTTTAAGGAAACGCGGTTATTGAACAATATTTCCTACAGAGAGGCCATAGAACTGGCGTTTTACGGAGCATCCGTAATTCACCCAAAGACATTACAGCCCTTGCAACGCAAGGAGATACCGTTGCATGTAAAATCTTTTATCAATCCCAAAAAAGCGGGGACTACGGTAGGGAAAGGAATGGGGATCGAACCCGAGGTACCTTGTTTTATCGTCAAAAAGAACCAGGTATTGATAAAATTATCATCATTGGACTTTTCTTTTATCGTAGAGAATAATATTAGTGAGATTTTCAAATTGTTTCACGATCACAAGATGAAAGTAGACCTTATACAGAATTCCGCCATTAGTTTTTCGGTCTGTTTGGATAATAAATTTAACGGATTGGAAGCTTTATTAGATCAATTGAAAAGTAAGTTCAAAGTGGTCTACCATACCGATGTTTCATTGTATACCATTAGACATTTTGATGCTAAGGCCTTGGAATCCATGCAAAACGGTCATGAGGTATTGTTGGAGCAACGCGGGAAAGAAACGGTACAGTTGGTGGTAAAATAAAATCACTTTGTTTTTATAAGGTTAAAATCCAAAGCTCCACGGGCATTTTCCTATATTTACCGCTCTTTAAGCAATTGTTTCTATGGGTTTAGTAACCGCAAAAGAGGTGGCAAAAGCCATTAATTTATCCACATACGGCTTTCTGGGGACTTTTGTAGGCTGGGTATTGATGAAAGTTACCCGAATTTCCGGCGTAAATTCCGTTTACGATAAAAATGCCCATTTAAACGGAGTTGATTTTGTAGATGCCATCCTGGATCACTTTGAGGTGGATTTTGAAATTCCGGAGGAAGATTTTAAAAGACTGCCCAAGGACGGAGCCTATATAACCATTAGTAACCATCCACTCGGTGCCATTGACGGGCTGTTATTGATGAAGCTCATGTTCTCACAAAGAGCGGACTTTAAGATCATGGCGAACTTTTTACTGCAAAGGATGGCTCCTTTAAAGCCCTATATTTTGCCTGTTAACCCGTTTGAGGAACACAAAGACGCAAAAAATAGCATAACAGGTTTTAAGAATGCCTTGCGGCATCTAAAAAACGACCACCCTTTGGGAATATTTCCTGCCGGGGAGGTTTCTACTTATAAAGATGATAAACTAATTGTGGACAAGCCATGGGAGGTGGCGGCCCTAAAACTGATCCGTAAGGCAGAGGTTCCCGTAGTCCCCATTTATTTCCACGCCAAAAATAGTAAGCTGTTCTACAGGCTATCCAAAATAAACGATGTCCTTAGGACCGCTATGATACCTTCGCAGGTATTTTCTCAAAGAAACAGGCCTATTAAAATTAGGATCGGGCAACCTATATCCGTTCAGGCACAACTGGATCAGGAGAGCCTTGAAGAGTATACGGATCTGCTCAGGAAGAAAACTTATATTCTTTCCAATGCCTATGAGAAAGAACGCCTGATCGATCAATTACCCACTTCCCTGAAAATTCCAAAACCTCCTAAGAAAATCGCAACTGCCATAAGTAAGGAGGTAATATGTGGGGAAATAGAAAAGCTGCGGGAAAAGGACCGTCGTTTGCTCCAAAGTAAGAATTATGAGGTTTTCCTGGCCCAGGAGAAGGATATGCCCTTTATACTCAAAGAAATTGGCAGGCAAAGGGAAGTAACCTTCAGGGCCATTGGTGAAGGAACCAATAATGCCATTGATCTGGATATTTTTGATTCTTATTACTATCATCTTTTTCTATGGGACGATGAAGAACAGTGTATTGTCGGGGCGTACCGTATGGGTATGGGCTCGGAAATTTTCCCGGAATACGGGATCAATGGTTTTTACTTGCAGGATTTGTTCCGGGTAGAACCGGAACTGTACGGGATGATGAAGAATTCCATAGAAATGGGAAGAGCCTATATTGTAAAGGAATATCAGCAAAGGCCCATGCCGCTATTTTTGCTTTGGAAAGGTATTGTACATACCACATTAAGACACCCGGAACACAAATATTTGATCGGAGGCGTAAGTATCAGCAATCAATTTTCCAATTTCTCCAAATCCCTGATGATCGAGTTTATGAAATCCCATTATTGGGATCCCTATGTTGCGCAATATATCAGGCCGAAAAAAGAGTTTAAGGTAAAACTCAAGGATGCGGACAAGGAGTTTGTGTTTGATGAGACACAGTCCGATCTGAACAAGTTCGACCGTTTGATAGATGAGGTGGAACCGGGAAGTTTACGGCTGCCCGTACTGATTAAAAAATATATTAAACAAAATGCGAAGGTAGTCGCTTTTAATGTGGATCCGCTATTTAATAACTCGGTAGACGGTCTTATGTACATTAAAATTGCAGATTTACCCGAAAGTACCGTAAAACCCGTTATGGAAGAGTTTCAGGCCGAGTTGGAACGTAAACTTCAGCAAAATGAGAGTTAGGTTTTTTTTAGGTTTTTTGTTGCTTGCCCTCCCCAATATAAGTTTTTCCCAATTTTCGGTTACTGGTTATATATTGGACGCTATTTCTAATGAACCGTTGCAAGGTGTATCAATATTTTATGATGGAACTACTATTGGAACGATTACGGATGAAAACGGTTTTTTTAAAATGGAGACCCCAAAATTGATGACCACTAACTTGGTCATTAGTTATATTGGTTATGAAACCCGGGTTTTAGAAGGAAGCAAGACCGGCTTTTTGGAGAACATCCTTTTAAAGGAAGAGGTTTTCCGTTTGGACGAAGTGGTCTTGAGACCTGATACGTGGAGCCGAGAAAAGAAACTTGCCATTTTTAGAAGGGAGTTCCTTGGTAAAACATCGGCAAGTTTAAAGTGTAAAATTTTGAATGAAGATGATATACGATTATATTACAATAAGGATGAGAATAAATTATATGCCTATGCAGTTAAACCAATTCGTGTAAAGAATGACTTTTTAGGTTATAGATTAACCTATGGTTTACATGATTTCGAGGTGCTTTTTCAAAATACATTGTCCGGACTTAGATTACCTTATTCTACTTATATGGCCGGTATAGTTTTCTTTTCGGAATTGAACGCTAAAAAACTGAAGAAAAAACATGCTAAAAGACGAGAGGAATTATATTCCGGATCAATCCTTCATTTTATGCGGGCACTTTCAAAAAAACATCTGGTTGAAGAGGGATTCAAAATTTTTAAGGACAAATTTCAAGTTGAACCTTACTCGGAATTTTATATTAAAAAAGCAAACCCATTGACTGAAATTTCCCAGAATACGGAAAAACTTAGTATTCTATATAAAAATATTGAACAATCATCTATAGAGATTGAGGGAACAACCTTTTATATTGATGAATACGGAAACCACTCACCACCGGACCGTATACTCTTTGGTGGGGAAATGGGGAAATCAAGAGTAGGGGATTTACTCCCTCTAGATTATGGCACTACCGTTCTTGAGGGGATGGAATCAAATTGAGCGATATTGATCGACACCACACACCGCCAATAGTAATGTTCTTAACTTTGGTAATATGATAATTGCCCCTATCTAAAATTAGATATTACAATAACGACTTGAATTAAAAAGTCGAAACAAAATTTGTCCCGACTTTGTCCCTTATAGACTTTTAAACCAATCTTGGAATAAATGACCCACACCAACAGTTGGGACCATTTTTCCATTAGCGGCGTTCACTAAACTTATAATGACCAGTACAAGACCCAATAAAGAAGCGAAGCAACCTACTATAGGAATAAAACTAAGTACGATTACAAATATCCAAATCCCTAAAGTCTGTCTAATATAATAACTCCCGAATTCGCTCTTGTTTTGACTGTTCATTATAATAGCAATTATCCATCCAATGAGAGTGATATGTGCCAGAATAGCAACGGTTTTTCCACTATTTGAGTTATTAGGGTCAAAAGTCTCTTTAACGTCTTCAACAAAATCATTGGCCGCTTCTTTGGCCTTGTCTCCCAAATCTTTATTTTCTTCTGACATGTTAATCGTTTTTGGTGGTTATATCAGTCTAAATGTAACAAATAAATCAATAGGTTTAGAAATGGGCCAAAAGTACTTTTACGGTCAACCAATTGGATTCATGCCCGTTACTTCCAACTTATGGGAATACTGAAGTTTAAACAAATTCATTTTGTACTTTTTTCATAGAGGGCTATCCATTCATCCACGGACATTTTTGTACACAGTTCCTCAATTAATTTATAGGGAATATCATCCATATATTTAAAACGGACACAACTTTTGCCCATATCCAATTTGCGTTTGCAGTGTTTTGGATATTCCCCAACAAACCAATCCAACAATTTTTTATCCGCATAGATTCCGGAATGGTATAACGCTACAAAGTTTTTTTGGGAAGCCAGATTGATAAAAGGCAATGGGAGTTTGGTATTACAATGATACCCTTTGGGATAAATAGAGTGGGGGACTACGTAACCCAACATATGATAGCTCATTTGTTCCTCAAAACCCTTAGGAATATTTTTGAGGATGACCCCTCTTATCTTGGAGATGACCTCTTGCCTTTCCCTGGGCAGTTGGGCGATGTATTCGTCCGGAGAATTTGCTTCGTATTTCATAGGGCCGGTTTTTATGGTCTGTTCAGTATTAAATTAACAAAAAAAGGTATTATCCCTATCTTAAAAATTGTCTTTCTTAATCAAACGTGTTGATCAATGAGAATAGGGTTTCCATCAGGGTCCATTACCACAAAACTTGCCGGCCCGGTGGTATTTTCGTCCACTTCAGTTTCTATTTTGATACCCTTGTCTTTAAGCTGCTGCTGTAATTCACGGATATCCGTGTAAGATTCCAATGCTTTTGCATTCCCGTCCCATCCGGGATTAAAGGTCAAAATGTTTTTTTCGAACATCCCCTGGAACAATCCAACGGTGGACGTTTTGTTTTTCATGATAAGCCAATGTTGCTCTAGATTACCGTGAAAAACGGTATACCCGAGACTTTCATAAAATAATTTTGATGCTTTGATGTCCTTGACATTTAAGCTAATTGAAAAGTTGCCTAGGTCCATGATTTAGTTTTTACGTTGTAATAATAATGCCGAAATTAAGGAAATGATAAAGCCAAGGATCATTACGGTCAAAAACATGACCAATGCCATCATGCCGTTGCTCCATCTGGGAATGGGTTCCGTATGGCCCCGTGCTTCCATCATTTCCACATATTCCTTAAAAAAATCGGGATTGATAAAAGAGGTGTATATGAAATCCGCAATACCAATGCCAATCGCCGGAAAACAAGAAATCAATACGCCAATGGTTATAGCTTTTCCCAATGAAACAGTACCGCTATTTACCTTATCCCTAAAATGCTTTATACCAAAGAAAATAAGGGATAGGGAAACGATCATTGTTGCATAACCGATGACTTCTCCAACGGACACATCTATATCCTTCATGAGCAAAAGACCTAGCATGAAGAGTCCAGAACCTAAAAGGAACCCGTAGCCCCCAAATTTTAATACCGTATTTTGCATTGTATGATAAGTGTTTGGATTATAACGGTCAAGCTAATTCCGAGTTGGCCAAAAACATTCATACTAAAGTACCAAATTCACGGTACTTTGCTTGAAAATAACTTTTTTAGATGATATGGAGTTCTTTGGCAATTTGAACGGCCTGGGTTCTCCTTTTGGCATTCAGTTTTACCAGTAGGTTGGAAACATGGGTCTTAATGGTACTTTCGGTAAGGAAGAGCTTTTGGGCAATTTCTTTATTGGACAATCCTAAAGCAATTTCCTTAAGGACTTCATATTCCCGTTTGCTCAGCTCCAGTTCCTTAACTTTTTTTAAATCGATAGCTTCCGTGGGAAGCTCTTTGTTATACAGGCTTTTTTTATGGAGATAAATGCCTGCAAAGAAGAAAACAATGGCGACCATGGCTATCGTCAACTCTATGGTAATGTTGCCGTTGATCAGGGAATAGGTGCTAATTTGAAGTAACAGGAGCAATGCTAAAATCAGCAGGCCAAAGATGACGATCGTCTTCTTCATGGCTTAAATTTAGCAAAACTTTGCCCGGATCTTATCTACAACGGTTTGGGCCAACTTCTCTTTGCTTTCTACCGTCCAACCGGCAACATGGGGAGAAAGGATAACATTGTCCGCTTTTATTAAATATTGAAAAGCTTCCGGCAGTTCGTTGTCCGTGAACATGTTTTCGAACGATGATTTTTCGTATTCCAGAACGTCCAGGCCCGCCCCAAGGATTTTACCCGATTTTAATGCCTCCACCAAATCTTCTGTTTTAATACACTTGCCCCGAGCCGTATTAATGATCCAAAAGGGGTTATGGAACTTTGTTATGAATTCCGAATCTACCATACCCACGGTAAGTTCGGTCTGGGGAACATGAAGGCTCAAGACCTCTGTTCTTTGCTGCAATTCCATAATGCCTACCTGTCTGGCGTTTTCGTCCTCCACACCGCCTTTGATATCATAACAAATAACCTCCCCCACATCAAAGCCCTTTAGTTTTTTGGCAAAGGCTTTTCCCATATTGCCATAACCTACGATGCCCACTACCTTACCTTCGAGTTCCAATCCCCGATTGCCTTCCCGGTCCCATTTGCCACGTCGTACTTCTGCGTCCGCTTTATTTAGGTTATTAAACAATGAAAGTAGCATGCCCAGTGCATGTTCTCCCACGGCATTTCGGTTTCCCTCTGGGGCCGCAGCTAAATAAATACCTTTGGATCGGGCATATTTAATATCGATATTTTCCAAACCCGCCCCTAGCCTTCCAATGAACTTTAGGTTTGTGGCCTTGTCCAAAAAAGCCCTATCTATGGTAAATCTGCTCCGAATGATGAGTCCATCATAGTTGTGGATCTTTGTTTCGATCGCTGCTTTGGAAGTGGTATAGTCTTCGTCATTTTGGAAACCGAGCGCGGCAAATTGTTCCAGGAGCAGCGGATGGTTGATATCTACGTGTAGGACTTGCATCTAAATTTTTGGATAATGGGTTTGCGTCATTTTGTGTTCCACATCTCCCGTATGTGCGGTATCTTGTTTTTCAAATAACAGCAGATGTACTTCTTCTCCATCTTGGGTAGATGGACAATGTTCTGTTCCTTTGGGCACTACAATGATCTCCCCTTCTTTTACCACTTCCGTTCTATCCCTGAACTTCATATACAATGTGCCTTTGAGTACCTGAAAAAGTTCATCCTCATTTTCATGGGCATGCCAAACAAATTCTCCTTGGACCTTTGCCAAAATAACTTGCATATTGTCCACTGTGGCTATTTGATGTGGATGCCATTGTTTGGAAAATAGACCGTGTTTTTCTTTTAGATTAATGGGTTTCATTTGGTGTCAAGTTTAAATTAGGGATTTAAATAGACCATATATAAGGCAGAAAACCTATATGTTGTTAAATTCCCAAAATAAGTTTTGCGATTACAAAGTAGATTAAAATCCCGAAAATATCATTACTGGTCGTAATAAAGGGTCCTGTGGCGATCGCAGGGTCAATACCACGTTTGTGTAGGAACAATGGGGTAAACGTTCCCACAAAACCCGCTACTACAATTACCGCGATCAATGAAACGGATATGGCCACGGCGGTCATAAAATCTCCTTTCCAGATCCAGGTAAAGAGCAATAGAATGGCCGCAAGGATCAGACCATTTAAAAGGGCCAAAAGTATTTCTTTGATCAACCGGTTCCCCATACTTCCCTTAAGATAATCATTGGCCAGTCCTTGAACAATAATAGCACTGGACTGTACCCCTACATTACCGGCCATAGCGGCAATCAAAGGCGTAAAAAGAAATAGGGTAGTGTATTTGCTGAACATCTCCTCAAAACCTCCCATGATTACGGCGGCCCCGGCTCCTCCAAAAAGGCCGAGGATAAGCCAGGGCAAACGTGCACGTGTAAGTTCCCAAATGCTATCGTCCGCTTCTACATCCTGGGATATACCGGCCGCCAATTGATAATCTTTTTCCGCTTCTTCCCGAATTACATCTACAATATCATCAATGGTTATACGGCCTACCAACCTTCCGATCTCATCCACTACGGGAATGGCTTCCAGATCGTACTTGCTCATTATTTTTGCCACTTCCTCCGGTTTTTCGTTGACGTTTACATAGTCTACCTTTGGAATATATATTTCGCGAATATGTGTTGCCGTAGAAACGGTCAACAAATCTTTTAAGGACAACCTTCCTTTTAGTATTTCATCTTTGTCCACCACATAAATGGAATGGACCCGGGTCACGTTTTCAGCCTGAGCACGCATTTCCTTTACGCATTTGGTAACCGTCCAGTTCTCACTGACCTTTACCAATTCTTTGGCCATTAATCCACCAGCGGAATCCTCATCATAGCGGAGAAGGTCAACAATATCCTTGGCGTGTTCCTTATCCTCTATTTCCGAAATGACCTCCTGAACGATTTCCTGGGGAAGCTCCGCAACAATATCCGCAGCGTCATCGGTGTCCAATTCTTCCAATTCCTCTGCAATCTCTTTAGAGGATAGGTTGCCTAAAATGGATTCCCGTACATCATCGTCCAGTTCTGTAAGGACATCCGAGGTTTTGTCACTATCTAACAACTTTATAAGATAGGTAGCCTCATCTTCATCGAGTTCATTGATGATTTCCGCAACATCGGCGTAATGCACCTCTTTCAAAAGGGAATCCAATTCCGTACCCTTTTGGTTTTCAATGAGCTGTTCTATTTCTCCTATAAATTCCTCGGTGAGTTTAAACGGTGTCATTATTCAATAGATATGCATTCTGCTGTAACTATGGCAAATCTAAATTAAAGATTTATAAACCGAACATTTTATTGGGATTTTCCGTATACCGCGAATTTTCCAATAAACGATTTATTGTGAACAATCCTTATTTTTTTGGGGTATTTCCCATGGTAATGGTCAAAGTACTTCCTTTTTTAATATCATCGTGGGTGAAAAATAGATTGGGATGTGCTTTTCCGTTTAAAGACACGGCTTGCACATATTTATTTTCCGGGCCATTGTTTTTGGTAATGACCGTAAATACGTTGTTTTCAGAAATGGGTATTTCTACTTTTTTGAACAGGGGCCTGCCTATGGTATAAATAGGTTTTCCCGGTGTTACCTGATAAAAGCCTATGGCATTGAGGATATACCAAGCGGACATTTGCCCGCAATCCTCATTACCAATGATACCATCGGGTGTGGGGGTATAAAATTCCTTTTGGATCTGATCTATCAATTCCTGGGTTTTCCATGGCTCGTCTACATATGTATAAAAATAGGTGATGTGATGACTGGGTTCATTTCCATGGGCATATTGACCTATTAGGCCAGTAATATCGCCACTGGCATTTTCCCCTTCGATTATGGAAGAGGTAGTAAAAAGACTGTCCAGTTTTGACCCGAACGCCCTTTTGCCACCCGATAATTTTATAAAACCTTCAATGTCATGGGGAACAAACCAGGTCCATTGCCATGCATTGCCCTCTATGTAATCCGAGTTTTCATGGTCGGAAAGTCGTGGGTTAAAGGGTGATTTCCATGACCCATCCTCATTTTTGCCACGCATAAAACCAGTTTCGGTATCAAAATAACGGGTATAATCCTTACTTCTTCTTTTGAAAATGGAAGTGATGGAATCGTTGTTATTAAATTCCGCTATTTGGCCGATACACCAATCGTAATAGGAATTTTCAAGCCCATAGGAAACGGAATTACGTATTTTATCGGACGGGATATGCCTGTTTTCGTTAATATATTTATTGTAAAGAGGCATTAGCCTATCTTTTCTAGGCTCGTCCATGGCATTTAATAGCTCCGGACTATAGGATGCGCTTACTAAAGATGCCCGTAAGGCTTTTTCCTTATCGACGCCCATAATGTTTTTGGAGAGTATGTCCGCCAGATTGGCCACGGCAGGGTAACCGATCATCGTACCCGTATAATTTGCGGATAGGGGCCATTTGGGAAGCATGCCCCCCTGTTCATATTTGAGCAATAGATTGTTTGCCCATGCTATTGATTTTGGTTCATCTATAATGGTCATAAGTGGATGTAGCGCCCTAAAGGTATCCCATAAGGAATAGACCGTATAATTGGTTTGTCCCGTTTCCGCCCGGTGGATTTGTTTGTCCATTCCCCTATAACGCCCGTCCACATCCTGATAGATCATAGGGGCGATCATACTATGGTACATGGCCGTATAAAAATTGGTCAATACCGTTTTATCCTCGGTAGTTACTTTTATGCGCTGCAATTCTTTTCCCCATGCTTTTTTTGCATTTTCTTTTACGGTTTCAAAATCCCAATGGGGTAGTTCCTCTTCCATATTCTTTTTTGCTCCCTGGCGATCCACGGGAGAAATACCCACTTTTATCAATAGCGATTGATCATCTTTAAGGGCATCAAAGCTCAGGTATGCAAAAATATTCTTGCCGGTATGGTTTTTGGAATCGGGATCGGACTTCGCGTTATCTACCTGTATCTCATCCAAATTAAAGGGACTGGAAAATTCGATATAGAAATAGACCTTATGGTCATTTGCCCAACCTTTGGAATGCTTTAATCCTTTTAAAGTGTGATTATCAATAATTTTCAACTCGTTGACCACATTGTCGTGCCCCCATGATCGCTGTAAAATATGACCTATATCCAACAATAGGCGTTTTTTTGAATTACTGCCATAGGTATATTTGTGTACACCGACCCTTTGGGTAACCGCTAGTTCGGTCCGTACATCATAATTGTTGAATTTTACGGAATAACTCCCCACTTGGGCCTGTTCATTTACCTTGTTAAAAAGGGCGATGGGTTTTTCCCGGGGATGATTCCCGGTAAAGGGAAGTATAAGAATATCGCCCATATCACCAATTCCCGTGCCGCTTAAATGGGTATGCGAAAATCCGTAAATGGTAGAATCGTTAAAGTGATATCCGCTGGAGGCATCCCAACCGTTAAGTTTGGTGTCCGGACTTAATTGTACCATGCCATGGGGCATTACGGGACCCGGAAAGGTATGACCGTGGAACCCCGTTCCTATAAACGGATCTACATGGTCCAGAATGGCAATGTTCTCTTTTGGCAATGCTTTTTCAAGATTTCCGTTGTTGCAGCCAAGCGCACAGAACACTACATAACCAATAACGATGTTTTTCTTTAAAATAGCTGTCCTGTTCCGCATTGTTATTCCAATATTTCAAATGATTCTTTTAATCGAAAATCTTTGGATGAATTTCCTATGGCAATATGGAACACCCCTTTTTCGACCACGTACTTATTTTCCATATTTAGAAATTGTAGGTCATGGGGTTCTATAACATAGGTCACCGACTTTTTTTCTTTTGGCTTTAGATGGATTCTTTTGAAACCTCTTAATTGCCATTGGTAAACCGTTAATGAGCTTATCTCATCGTTTACATATAATTGAGGAACGACATCCCCGGCTACTTCCCCTGTATTTTCCACATTAAAATTAATGCTTACCTGCCCGGAAGTCGTAGTGCAATTGTTTTTAATTTTAAGGTCGGTATAGGCAAAAGTGGTATAGCTCAACCCATGGCCAAAGGGATAAAGCTCCGTAACCACCCTGCTTTCACCAGTTCCATTAGGGCCATCTTTGGCCTGCCCACGCTGAGAATCCGGTTTATAAGGAAAGTTATAGGGTACCTGACCCGCACTCCTTAAAAAGGTTACCGGGAGTTTACCGCCCGGATTGTATTGGCCAAAAATGACTTCCGCTATGGCCTGCCCGCCAAATTCACCGGGAAACCACGCCTCTAAAATGGCATCGGCCTGCCTGTTGGCATAGTTTATGGACAAGGGATGGCCGTTTATCAATACAACGATCAAAGGCTTGCCCGTTTTGGAAAGTGCCGTGAGTAATTTACGCTGGTGCCCGGGAAGATTCAAACTGGTGCGGCTTAAATTTTCGCCCACCATGGTTTCGTCCTCGCCTACAAATAGAACAATGGCATCCGCTTCTTCGGATTTATCCAAAGCATCGGTTATCATGGTATGCTCTTTTTCATTGAGAGGTACGTCAAAAACTTCCGAGTCCGGCCAGTGTTCGTCCTTTATATCCATACCTTTTGAATAGGTAACCCGGACTTTATCGCCCAAATAATCAACAATGCCTTCATAGCCCGAGACAATTTCTGTTTGCAATGCCCCGTACCTACTTATGGAACTGGATTCCGACTTGGCCGTGGGACCACATATTAAAATATTTTTAAGTCCGTCTTTTTTAAGTGGTAGGGTATTATCGTCATTCTTCAATAAAACAATGGCTTCTCTTGAGGCTTGTAGGGACAGGGCTTTATGTGCCTTGCTCCGAACAACTTGCCCTGCTGTCTTTTCTTCTTTGTAAGGTGTGTCAAAAAGCCCTTCCTTGAATTTTACATAAAGCACATCCCGGACCCGCTTATCCAGTATTTCTTTCGAAAGTTCACCCTCTTGCACCAATTCGCGTAAAGGTGTTATAAAGTTCTTGGGATGATTGAACGTGGTGCGTACGTTCAGACCTGCGGTTATGGCTTGTAACACTGCTTTTTTGTAAGAATCTACCACATGGTGCTTGGTGTATAAATAGGCCAGGGCATCACTGTCCGAAACTACATAACCTTTGAAACCATAGGTATTTCTTAACAGTTGGGTCAAAAAATAAGGGCTTCCCGTAATGGGCTCGCCATCATAATCGTTATAGGAACTCATAACACCCATAATTTCTGTCTCTTCAATGGTTCTTTTAAAGGGATACAGGTACATGGCATGCATGTCTCGCCAAGTAATGTGCGGATCTAAGCGCACATGACCGTCACGGCCTCCTTTGGGAGCGGAATAAACGGCATAGTGTTTTAGGGTGTTGACCACGCCTTGCTCTTGTATTCCTTTGCTTATATGAACTCCGTATTCGGAAACCAAAAACGGATCTTCACCAAAACTTTCAACGATACGGCCCCAACGCTGGTCACGGGCAACGTCCAAAACGGGAGAATAGACGTTGTTATAACCAAGGGCGTAAGCCTCTTTGCCTATTACTTGGCCCGTTTTATACAGTAGATCGGGGTTCCATGTAGCTCCCATACCTATTTGTGCCGGAAAAGAGGTGGCCTTTACGTGGTTTAGCCCTCGTATGCCCTCATTCGTGAATTCTACGGGAATACCCAATCTGGTCTCTTCTACAAAAAAGGTTTGGATCTTATTCAATGCCCAAACGTGCTTGCTATACGGAAAGGTGTATTTCGCTTTTTCGGATACCCCGTTAGAGGCCTCGTCTATATTGGCGAGACCATCTTTCCAGAGTTCGTTTTTCCAGGATTTGACGGGAAGCTCATCGGTGGCTACACGCCCATAACCGTACAAAGTAACCAATTGCATGGTTTTTTCGTCCGTGGTCATTAAAGACAACAGATTATCTATTCTTTTTTCTATGGACCGGGTTTGATCTTCGTAGATTTCCTTTTTTCCGTTCTTGTTGAAGTCTATCCAATCTTTATGATAGATTTTCTTGGTCTGGGCCGTGGTATATAAAGAAATTAGAACCGTTATTAGAACGAAATTTGTATTTTTTAAGGAAAGCATTATAATTATTTATTTGTTGGATCTTTCTGGCTAAAGATAAAGAACCCCTTGTTATTTTTTAATGAACTCTTTAAACTTTTTCAATTGGCTAAAAAAATGCCTTTTTGCATCCTGACCTTGTCATTTTTTCCTTCCTGTCCGGCAGGGGGCGTCGCTATAACCCAAAAAGTTTAAACCGGTTCAATGGATTCAATGTGAACCTGGTGATTAACATTGGATAGAATGTCTTTTATGCCCGTTTTTTCGTGTTTGCAAACAGAAGGTTTTACGGAATATAATGCTGTATTTTTTTGGTAAGGAGAATAAAATCCGATACGGATAATTGCTCCGGCCGCTGTCCGAAAATGGTATCTTCTTTCAGAATGTCCGGCAGCGCATAGGTCTTTAGGCTGTTACGGATGGTCTTTCTTCTTTGGTTGAAAGCCGATTTTACGACTTGACGGAATAATTTCTCATCACAATCCAGCTTAAAATTCTCCTTTCGTGTTAACCGTAATACGCCCGATTGTACCTTTGGCGGTGGATCAAAAACCTGTGGGGATACCGTAAAGAGATATTCGGCCTTATAAAAGGCCTGAACCAAAACGGAAAGTATACCGTAGGTTTTATTGCCTTCTTTTGAACAGATACGTTGGGCGACTTCTTTCTGGAACATTCCGGAGAATTCCGGGATTTGTTCGCGCATTTCCAACATTTTAAAAACGATCTGTGAGGATATGTTATAGGGAAAATTACCAGTTATGGCATAAGGTCGTTCCCCGAACAACTTTTGCAGGTCATATTGTAGAAAATCTGCCTCAATGACCTTAAAAGAACCTTCTCCCTGAAGGACATTAGGATGTTCCAGGGGAAAACTATGGTTTAGGTAAACAATGGAATCGGCATCCAGATCCATAGCGACCAAATTCATTTTTCGCTGTAAAAGATACTTGGTCAATACCCCTGTTCCGGGCCCGATCTCGACTACATTGGAATACCCTTGTAATGATAGGGTGTCCGCTATTTTTTGTGCAATATCCTCATCTTTTAGAAAGTGTTGCCCCAAATGTTTTTTGGCCTTTACGGGCCCTTCTTCCCTGGATTTATGGCGGTACTTTTTGGATTTTCCTTTTTTCTTCCCCATACTTTGTTCAGTGTTCGCTAACTACCTCCAATTCTGTTCTAAAGGAAACAAATTTATTGGGAAATTTGCTTAATGCATCTTCCCTTAACCTATGGGCATCTTCGGTATAGTATTTTTCCAGGGTTTGCCTATCTGTGGTCGTAAACTGAACGGAATAGGTTACGCCACTCATTTCTTCTTCTATCAGGACCTTGCACATTTTGGCATTTAAAAACTTGCCCGTTGCCAGAACGTCCGGGATATGAGTTTCCTTCATCCATTTTAACCATTCTTCCTGAACGGATTCATCAATATTGGTGGTTACATTGTATATGTACATGAGTTTTTTTTATGACCGCTCCAAGAAGAGGCGTTATTTAGTATTATCGTTTTTTATTTTAATAATGAACCCCCTCATTTGTATTAAAATTTTTTCTTTAGGGAAGGGATTTAATATGCGTTTTTAGTTAATGGCATCCCCTCTGAGCATTCTAAAATTCTTTCGGGCCTGGGGAAAATAATAGCTATCCTGATAATTATAGATTATTTTCTCAAAGTGTGATTTTGCCTTTTCGGGTTCCTCAAAGACTTTCCTGTACAATTCCCCAAGCGCAAAATGGGCATCGTCCGCCAAAATCCCCGATCCATAGAATTCTACGATTTTTTGGTAATTGAACCGTGCATCTTCATATTGTTCTTGGGATTCAAAAATTCGGGCCTGCTTCAATAATGCTTCGTCTTCTATTTTTTCACCTTTATGATTTTGAAGAATATCCTCTAAAACGGTAATAGCATCTTTTGTTTTATTTTGATAGGCCAGAAAATCTGCCCGTGCATATTTTTTTAAAGCGGTTTGGGTAGAATCCTCCAGGGAATTATCGGAAATCAATAAACTTAACTGCATGGCATCATTGGCCATAAGTTGTGAGGTAGAGCCTCTTAATACTTTAAGCTGGGTGAGGGCCCAATCAAAATCACCCTTATAAAAACTGGTCTGTGCAACTTTAAACCTGGCATTTTGTCCCAGTACATCATTTTTTAGTTTCTGTTGTACCTGCGAAAAATAGATCAGGGCCTCATTGAATTTTCTGTTATAGACCAGGATATCGCCCAAGGTCAATTTAATATATGCTATTCCTCTCGGGTTCAGGGGAAGTTCCAAGCTGTTTTTTAAAAGCTTCTCGGCAGGTTCGGGGTTGTTTTTTCTGAACGTCAAAAAGTTGGCGTAGGCTACCTGTAATTGCAACGTTTGGTTTTTATAGCCGTAGGTTTCGATCAATGCCCCGTATTTTTTTTGAATATGGTCCAATTGATTTTCTTTGGCATCAATAAGTTCAATATCCAATAAGTTAAGTTGGGCGTTCAACTTGGTGATTTCATTATTGGCAGTATCCGCTATATATTCAAAAATTTCTTTTGCAACCTTATTTTTCCCGGCTTGCAATGCCATGTCCCCAAGACTTTCCAGACGCTCGGCGGAACTACCTTCCGTCCTTTTATAAATGGCCCGCTCCTGTCTAAAGGCATTATTGTATTGTTCTTGTTTTATGAACAGCCAACTTAACATTTCGTTCCAAATAAGGTCCGGGTTTTTCTGTGCTTTTTCCAGAAGGATTTTTTTAAGGGAAAGGTTATTGGGAGCTTGCGGATCTGAGGATACAAAGGCATCAATGCTTCTCAAAATATTGGATTTTGAAGTTTTGCCCACACCGATCAGATTTAGGTAGGAACGATACATTTTTTCCACATTGCCCTGCTCGCCATATATCCGGGCCAATTGATAATCATAATTTAGGGCCGGGTTGAGCTCCATTGCCTTTTGGTAGGCCATAATGGCCCTGTCCAATAAACTGTATTTTTGAAATTGAAATCCGAGCGCATACCCAAAATTGGGGTTTTTCTCAATGACTTTCAGGGCCTTTTCATAAAATGCATTCGCCTTTTCCGGGATGTCTTGCAGCGCATAATTATAACCTTGTTCGATTAACAGATTAGGGTGTGGGTTGCGCTGTTTTAATTGATCGGATAAAAAGTTTTCTACATCTTCATAACGTTTCAATTGTTGATAGCAGGCAATCAGGCCCTGAACGTAATCTGTTCTTCTGGGATTTTTCTTGGCCAGTTTTTCATAAAAAATCACCGCTTTTTCAAAATCACCATCGGCAAAATACTGTTTGGCCAAGAAATCTTCCTGTGCGTTGGCAGTTGCAAAAAACAAGAGACAAGAGATGATAAGACTAAGAATTCGCATGGCTTAAAGATAACGCAGAAACTTATCATATGGTGTTAAGAGACTGTTTAGAAATGTAACAATTGTTTTTTTATGCTCTGTCCTGCATTAAAAATAACCTATAAAACCGACCGGATATTTCAAAATAGTCTCGGGGTGAATCGGAAAACTTATCTATTTGATGCTATCAAACCCACAATAGGGAACCAATACTTCCGGGATTTTGATGCCTTCCGGGGTTTGATAGTTTTCTATGATTCCCGCCAATACCCTGGGCAAGGCCAAAGCGCTACCATTTAATGTATGCGCCAATGTACTTTTTCCATTTTCATCCTTAAACCTTAATTTCAATCGGTTGGCCTGATAGGTCTCAAAATTGGAAACGGAACTTATCTCCAACCAGCGGTCCTGTGCTGTGGAAAACACTTCAAAATCATAGGTCAGGGCCGAGGTAAAGCCCAGGTCGCCACCGCACAATCGCAAAATGCGATAGGGGAGTTTTAGATCCCGTAAAATGCTTTTCACGTGTTCCACCATCTTATCCAGGGCTTTATAGGAATTTGATGGGTGTTCTACCCGTACAATTTCCACTTTATCAAATTGATGCAACCTATTGAGTCCCCGCACATGCGCCCCATAACTTCCTGCCTCTCTTCTAAAGCAGGGTGTGTATCCGGTATATTGAATGGGAAAATCCGCCCCGTTGAGCATAACGTCCCTAAAAATATTGGTCACGGGAACCTCTGCGGTAGGGATAAGATATAGGTCATCTGCGGTAATATGGTACATTTGCCCTTCTTTGTCCGGTAATTGTCCCGTTCCATAGCCCGATGCTTCATTGACCAAATGCGGAACCTGTATTTCAGTATAGCCGGCCTCTGTATTTTTGTCCAAAAAATAAGAGATCAAAGCACGTTGCAATCTGGCGCCTTTTCCTTTGTAAACAGGAAATCCGGCACCCGCAATTTTAACCCCTAGCTCAAAGTCTATGATGTCATATTTTTTTGCGAGTTCCCAATGGGGGAGGGCTTCTTGATTTAATTTCGGAATGTCGCCCTCTTTAAAGACCTCCTCGTTGTCCTCATCCGTATTGCCAGATGGAACGGACTCATGGGGGACATTCGGAATTTGATAAAGAAGGTCCTGGAGCTCTTTGGCGACATGGTTTAAATCCTCGCCCAATTTTTTGGAATCTTCTTTTAAATCGGCGGTCTTTTCCTTTAAGACATTGGCTTCTTGGGGTTTGCCCGATTTGTAACATATTCCTATTTCTTTGGAAAGCCTATTGGATTCTGCCAATACGGTATCCAATTGTGTTTGTACGGCACGTCTTTTTTCGTCCAGTCCAAGTACATTGTCCAATAAGGTCCGGGCATCGATACCTCGTTTTTGCAATGCTGACACCATTGCTTCTTTATCTTCTCGGATAGCCTGTAACTGTAACATGTTCCTTGGTTTTACAAGTCTGCAAAGTTAAGATAATCTTCGGATTTTGAAGTTCGGTAAAGGACAATAAATAATGCTAATTTTCTTGAATACAAGTAATTTTAACGACCTCGTTTTGAAAACAATCTGCCGTTAGAATGCGAGGGGAAGTAAATTCAAAAGAAAGCTTTACATTGATTTCATCTTTTTTGAATTTTTCTTCCAACTCATCTTGAAAGGTATATACTTCATTGCTTTGCTCCAGTATTATATATCCGTTTATGGTAGCACAATTGTCCAAATAAAATAATTTGGCGTTCCGTTGATTTTTACAAGGTTCATTTTTAGAACAGCTTGAATAAAATAACAGGGTCAAAACTATATATAATAATGAAAATAAGGTTTTCATTCTATGGTATTACAATATCCCTGTCCCCGGAAATCAGTTTTACATGGCAACAGTCCGCACCAACCTCAAATTTCGCCGAGACTATTTCTTGAGCATCTTTAATGCCCCTAAATTGTAAAGAGGTACTTTTATTTTCAAATTCCTTGACATAACGATCATTAAAAATAACATAAATGCCGTTTTCGCCAAAAGAATCCTTGTCAAAATCGGCCAGTTCCGAAGCTATATCTTTATTGGTCTCGGAAAGAACAGCACTATAACTGTCTAGTTGAACAGGTTCTCCGATAGCGTTCTTTATAGAAATGGTTAAGGAAACAAATTCTTCAGTACAGGCTATTTCACCACAAGGTTCTTCATTTTTAATATCGGAACAACTTAAGGCGGCCAAAAAAGGCAAAAAGAAGAAGAATGTTTTTTGGAAATCTTTAATTCTCATCACCGGGTTTTAAATAAGATAGGAGTATTCCAAAAAGGTTGCGTGGGTAAAACTATTTTGATTTTTTCAATTTGGAAGGTAAGATCCATTTGTGATGCTCTAAGGATTTCCATGGGGTATTGGCCAAATCGATTTTGGGATCGATAAAAGGGGCATACGGTCTTCCGTTGATACTGATCTTGGAATTTGTAAGGTATACGGATACACTTTCTCCCTTTTCGGCATACTTTCTTTTGAGATATTGGGCAAACTGCCACGCAAAATCCGGGTATGAAAATACCCTGGTCGCCTGACTTTTTGTGAGATGATCTTCAACTTTTACGAATTTTTCCTTCTGGGTCATATTGTTAATGACCTTAAATTGCCCTGTGCCGTATCGGCTCCGCAACATCATGCGCCAACTCATACGATGGCCCTCTTCCGTCCAAAGAACATGATCCTTTATGATATAATGCCTCAACGGTAATAACAGTTGGATCAGAAAATAAATGCCAAAGCCCAACAAAAATGAATTTTTATAGGAAGGAACGGCGAGTTCCGAAAGCCGGTACGTCGGTTTCTTGTTAAAAAATAGTTTCCGAACGGTTTCAGGCTCAAAAAAGAAGACCGAAAACGCCAACGAAAGATAAGGGAAAATGCCTATTTGGAATATGATGGAATTGAACAGGTGAAAAAAAACGGAAATTATAAATGCAAATTTTCTAGTGCGCTTCCATAGCAAGGCAGGTATGATCAACAAATCGAAAATAATTCCGGTCAAGCCAATGATTTTATGGATCCAAGATTCCTGTAGTATAGTGCCGATGAGGAAGTAATCCGCTTTGGGCCGCATCAATATCTTTATCATGCTAAAATCCAACCAATCCCCATACAATTTAGCAATGGAGGCGTATACGTACACGATAAGCAACTGAAGGACGATAATCCATTTCACATAATGGGGCATGGAATGTTTTTCTTGGATGTCACCCGATCTTGTGTCTATGGACCTACTCCTATTTGCAGGAAAAAAGCACATTAGGAAGGAAATCAATATCAATAAATAATAGTGATTATTGTAAGCGGTCTTTTGCATTAAATAGCAACCTGTCCACAACACCGTAAAAGCAATAATACTCCATCTATACCTGTAACCGATCGTTATACAAATGCCCAACAGGCCCATTAGCACAAAATAGAAATACATGCCTGTTCCCGATAACGGTTGCAGCCATTCAAAATCAATGAAAGGAAAGGTATATTCCGGGTCTATAAGATTTCTTTTTACCCAACCCGTGGCAATGGCACCAAAGCATTCCATGGAAATAAGTATGCCAAAGAATATTCGGAAAATAATTAACGGGCTGTTGTCCATTCGCTGAAAAAGCACCCGTTGCAGCATCTTATTTTGAGATAAATTGTAATGAATTTTCCTTGTCCCTGGCCAATTGGGCCTTTAAAGCTTCAAGGGAATCGAATTTCCGTTCGTCGCGAAGCCTGGAAAGTAGATCTACCTGGATCTTTTGCCCATATAGATCATCATCGAAATCAAAATAATGGACTTCTATCGTTTTTGTTTGGCCATTTACCGTAGGATTGTAACCAATGTTCATCATCCCATGAACGGTTCTGCCACGAATGTTGCTCTTAATAATATAAGATCCGTTTTTTGGAATTAGTTTATAACTCTCTTCAATAACGAGATTCGCCGTAGGGAAATTGAGTTGTCTGCCCAGGCCTTTTCCTTTTTGCACCGTTCCGGTAAGCATATAGGAATATCCCAAATAACTGTTGGCCGTTTCCATGTTTCCTTCTTCCAGGGCTTTTCTGATTTTGGTGGAACTCACGGAAACATCATCGATCTCCTGGGCGGGAATCTCTTCAACGGTAAAGTCCAGGGTATTCCCAAAAGCGATAAGGTCCGTAATGTTGGCATTTCGGTTGCGCCCGAACCTATGATCATAACCGATGATTATTTTTTTGGACTTGAGCTTGTTCACCAACAGATCCCTAACGAACTCCGTAGCGCCCAAACGGGAGAAATCTTTTGTAAAGGGATGAATGACCAGAATATCCAATCCCATTTGCCTTAAAATGGCGGTTTTTTCATCTAGGGTATTCAACAACTTGATATCGGCATCTTTTTGCAATACCATTCTTGGGTGCGGAAAGAAGGTGAGAACGGCAGATTTTAACGCTAAGTCTTTGGCATGGTTTATGATCCTTTCCAATATCTTGCGGTGACCGATATGAACACCATCAAAAGTGCCGATGGTAATGGCCAATGGGTATCGTTGGTCGTATTTAGTAATGCTGTGGACGGTAGTCACCTGTGATCGAAATAAAAAAACTTATATTTGAATTTGAGAAAAAGCCCCTCAATGATTACAAAATTACGCCTAGTTTTTTCAATTACCATATTATTTCTTTCCTTTTCGGGAGTTGCCCAAAATAGCCCATGGAACAGTATTTCCCTGAAAAGTTCTGAACGACAGGAAGAATTAAGGCGATGGAATGTTTCCGATATCAAAACATTTCAATTGAACGAACGGCTTTTTAGGTCCCAGCTTCAGGGTGTCGGTACGCAAAAAAGTTCCCGAAATATCGTTTTTTTTCCTGATGAAACGGGCCATCAAGTTCCGTTCGAGATAGTTGAGGCATCTGTTTTTTCCAAGGAACTTTCCGCAAAATACCCTTGGATTACGTCTTATAAGGGAATTGGGGCAGAGGATAAGGGCAAGAAAATTCGTTTTAGTGTTTCCCATAAGGGTATTGAAAGTATGATGACGGTTCCCGGTGAAAAAGGAACGTTATTTATGCAGAAGGGCAAGGGCGGCACATATGTGCTGTATAACAGGAAGCAGCATGCCCATAAAGAAGTAGATTTTGTGTGTAGGACCGCTAAGCAGCTTTCCGGGGAGCAATCTACATTGACCGCCAGATTGGTGGATGATCAAACCTTGAGGAAATTTAGGGTAGCTATTTCCGCTTCCGGGGAATATACGGCGTTTCATGGAGGAACAAAGGCAGATGCCCTGGCGGCCATTAATGCCACCCTTACACGGGTGAACGAGGTTTTTGAGCGGGATCTGGCCGTTACCCTAGAACTCATAGGTACAACGGATACCGTTATATATACCGATTCCGAGACAGATCCATATACGGACAATCTAAGTTCACAGACTCAAAATACATTGACCAATGTTATCGGGGAAAGCAATTACGATATTGGGCATTTATTTGATCAAGAGGACAATACCCTGGATGGAAATGCCGGGTTTATTGGTGCGGTTTGTCGTGACAATCGAAAAGGTAGTGCCTATTCCACATTTTCCGCCCCGGAGGGCGATGGTTTTGATATTGATTTGGTAGCCCATGAAATGGGACACCAATTTGGGGCCAATCATTCATGGTCCCATCTTTCCGAAGGTACTACCGTACAAGTAGAGCCTGCCAGTGGAACAACAATTATGGGTTATGCCGGTATTACGGGGATAAACAATGTTGCTTCCAATAGCGATGATTATTTTCATTATGTAAGTATTGTTCAAATAAGGGATTATTTGCGGACAGTCTCTTGTGGAGAGGCCACCGGCTTTTCTAATAATCCTCCTATACTGGACCCCGTAGAAAACTTTATCATTCCCAGGTCTACCCCTTTTGTATTGACCGGAGATGCCACTGACGCAGATGCGGGAGATGTTTTGACCTATGCCTGGGAACAGATAGATAACGGAATCATAACTCAGGCAACATTTGGCCCTACAAACCCTACTGGTGCCATGTTCCGATCTTTGCCCCCGGTTACCGTTCCGGAACGTTATTTTCCTAATTTGGATAGAATTTTATCGGGTAATTTAACGCAGACAAACCCCGTATTGGGCGATGCCTGGGAAACCCTTTCCGATGTGCAACGAAGTTTGAATTTTTCCTTAACGGTCCGTGACAATGCACTAAATGGAGGTCAATCGGTTTCGGATGAGGTCTCCGTTAATGTGATCAGCAGTGCGGGACCATTTGTGGTCAATTCCCAAAGTACGGCCAGCTCCTATGTGGCGGGGGAAATCCAGACCGTAGAATGGGATGTGGCCAATACCCATGTGGCGCCTATTTTAGCGGAAACCGTGGATATACTTCTATCGTTGGACGGAGGCCTTACCTATCCGGTGACCTTGGCCCAAAATGTATTGAACGATGGTAGGCATGATGTAATCATGCCCGGTACGCCTACCACTATGGCCAGAATTATGGTCAAGCCTTCCAATAATATCTTTTTTGCAGTGAACACGTCCAATTTTACGATCGTGGAATCAGAAGTTGTATTGAATTTTCCGCAATTGGAATATGAGGCCTGCTTACCGAACGACCTGGTGGTAATCGATTTTGATTATGAAACCTATCTGGGCTTTACGGAAGAAAGTACGTTTAGTGTAATTGCCCCTCCGGCGGGACTGGGAGTCGCCTTTGCACCGGTATCCGCTACTACGGATACGGACGTGAGTTTAACACTAACAGGAATAAGTGGTCTGCCAGTAGGGACGTACCCCTTACGAGTTACGGCAACTTCCGCAAGTTTCACGAAACAAGTAACCATTCAATTAAAGGTTTTCGATGCAAATTTTTCAGAAGTGAATTTGATATCCCCGGCCAATGGATTGGAAAACGCCTCTAAAGATCTTGTTTTGGAGTGGCAGGCAAATTCCCAGAATACACTATATGATGTTGAAATCGCTACAGATTCAGGATTTGCGAATGTTATTGAATCGGCCACGGTTTTTACAAGCACATACCCACCGAACAATCTGGACAATGATACACAATATTTTTGGCGGGTAAAGCCTAGGAATAATTGTGGGGAAGGAACTTTTGGGATTACGAATAGCTTTACCACCGTTCAGTTTAATTGCACCAATAAAGATGCAGTTGACCTGCCGATAACCATACCTTCCAGTGGAACCCCTACCATTACCTCAAAAATAGCATTCTTTGAAGATTTGCCTATAGCTGATATCAATGTGAGTTTGGACATAGAGCATAGTTTTTTATCGGATTTAGTCATAAGCCTTACTTCCCCGGCAGGAACTACAGTAGTTTTAACTTCTAGCTCATGTGGTAGCTCCCGGAATATCAATGCGGTTTTTGATGATGATGCCCTCCCATTTTTATGTGTCGGTAACCCTGCGATCAGTGGTACGGTAAGGCCGTTAGGTTCTCTAAGTTCGTTCAATGGAGAATCTATTTTGGGCGAATGGACATTGGAGATCAAGGACAATTTAAACTCGGACGGAGGAAGGTTAAATTCATTTTCGCTTGAGGTTTGTGTAGAAGGGGACTTTAGGCCCGATGATGACAATGATGGTATTTTTGATGATGGGGATGATCTTTGTTTGGGAACTCCCGAAGGACAGGAAGTAGATGCATCCGGGTGTCCTGTATACAGGTTTCCCAATGAGAATTTTAGCGTTAGTTTACAAAGTGAATCGTGCAGGACCAGTAATGACGGGCAGATACAGATTTTACCTAAGATAGTATTGGATTATGATATTGCGGTTTCGGGCCCCGGGGTTGATATAACCCAAAGCTTTACCGACAATTTTATACTTTCCGATTTGAGTGCCGGTACCTATACCTTATGTATTACCGGGGTTGATGGGGCGATTGTCTATGAAGAGCATTGTTTGGACGTAGTAATAGCGGAACCGGATGCCTTGAGCGTTACCTCTAAGGTTTCATTAGATGGAAAACAGGTCATTGTAAACCTTCTAGGGTCCGATCTATATAATTTGGAATTGAATGGGCAACTCGTACAAACGGAGGCTTCCGAAATTACCCTGGACCTGGAAAAAGGAATAAACTTTCTGAAAGTTTCTACCAATAGGTCCTGTCAGGGAACCTATGAAGAGCAAATTTTATTTTCAAGTACCCCCGTTGTTTTTCCTAATCCGTTTACGGATGTGACCAATGTATTTTTTGGAGAAAGCGATAAGACCGTAGAAGTAAGTATATTTAGTTCTAACGGGCGGCTTATTATGAGAGATGTACGTGAAATTAGCGGTACACAAATGGAATTGGATTTTACGCAAATGGCGGCCGGACTTTATTATATCCAGTTTAAGGGCAGCTCAATTATAGGAACGGCTAAAGTTATTAAGAGATGAGGACCATATTGTTTTTAGGATGTTTGTTTATGTTCTTTTCCGGATGTAAAAAAGAGAACCCCAAACCTCCTGAAGCGGCACGACTTATTTTTCCCGAGCGAAATTCCGAATGTACTACAGGGGAGCCTTTGAACGCTACTACGACCCAGGTGGAATTTAGATGGGAGGCCGCGGATAATACGGAAACGTATCAGCTACGGGTGACCAATATAAACACAGGAGTTGCGCAGACCATTACTACGTCCAGTACTTCTGCTAGACTACCTATTGAAAGAGGAGAGCCTTTTTCCTGGCTGGTGCTTTCTAAAAACGGACAGGTAGATCGCACGGTATCCAGTGAAACCTGGAGTTTTTATAATCAGGGTTCGCGAACTACTTTCGCGCCTTTTCCTGCAGATATCATATCCCCAAAAATGTCCGAGAATATTTTTAAGGATATGAACAATGAGGTTACTTTATCATGGACGGCTTCCGACCTTGATAATGACATTACCGAATATGAGGTGTATTTTTCCTTGGAAACCCCACCTACCAGTTTAGAAAATACACTTTCCAACGGTAACACTTCCTTAAAAGTGAGCGTTTCGTCCAATACCGTTTATTATTGGAACATAGTAGTGAAGGATCGGGAAGGTAATGCTACCAATTCTGGAATATATAGCTTTAAGGTGCTTTAATTTAAGTGCCGTTGTATTGGTTCATGGTCCGGGAGACACCTGCCAATATAAAAGATTTAATTATTTCGGTCGATTTTTTAAGGCGTTCGTCCAATTTGGATTTTTCCTCTTCGTTCCATTGCCCCAATACATACTCTACTTGCCTGCCTTTGCCAAAATCGGCACCAACGCCAAAACGAAATCTGTTGTACTGCGTGGTTTGAAGAATTTGCTGAATATCCTTTAAACCGTTATGCCCCCCATCACTTCCCTTTGTCTTGATCCTTAGGGTGCCAAAAGGCAGATTAATATCGTCCGTAATGACAAGCAAGTTTTCCTGGGGTACTTTCTCTTTGTCCATCCAATATTTTACAGCTTTACCACTCCTGTTCATATAAGTAGAGGGTTTTAAACATAAAATACTTCTCCCTTTTAACCTAAACGTGGCCATAGCTCCCAATTTTGCCGTTTCAAAATTAAAACCTTCCGATACGGCCAGGGCATCCAATATCTTAAAACCGATATTGTGTCTGGTTTCCGTATATTCATTACCTATATTTCCTAGGCCTACGATCAAAAATTTCTTCATGATGTCATCTTCGTCTAAAAAAGGTTTGGATTGGAAAATCGATTTGAGAAAGTGAAACATACTAATTTATGGCCGTCGTACCGTATAAAAATACAAAAGCATCCCGATAGATCTCGGGATGCTTTTATCGATTTTTCAAAATAACCGAATGGATTATTCTTGAGCTGCTTCTTCGGCCGGTGCTTCCGTTGCTGCTTCCGCTCCTTCTTCTCCTTCTTCTTCGTCATCCGTAGCCACTGCGGCACGAGCTGTCTTAACTTGTACGACCACTGTTGTATCTGGATGAAGGATCGTAAAATCGTCGTTCAATAAAGAGGCAACCGATATATTTTGACCTATTTTCAACTTTGAAATATCAATATCAAAGAAATCCGGCAATTTGTCCGGTAATGCCTTAATGGCAAGTTTACGTTTTCTAAACAATAAACGGCCACCGTTTCTTACCCCTGGGGAGTTTCCTTGTAACTTTACGGGAATATTCATGGTAACGGCTTTGTCATCGAATAACTGATAGAAATCTATGTGCAGGATTTTATCCGTTACCGGGTGGAACTGTATGTCTTGCATAACGGCTTTCACTTTTTGGCCACCGTCCAATTCAATTGCAACCGTATGTGCGTTTGGAGTGTACACCAAGTTTCTGAACGCTAGTTCATCTGCTGAAAAGTGCAATGGCTTATCCCCTCCGTATACCACGCAAGGTACCTTTCCAGCATTACGTAAGGCCTTGGTCGATTTTTTGCCCACGCTTTCTCTTTCTGATCCTTTAATTGTAATTGACTTCATTGTATGTATTAATAATTAATAATGCTTAATAAATTATTTTCTTCCTCAATTGCTGCCGGTGAATTGGGCGTAGCCAAAAAATCACATCAAAAACTTGGAGGAAATTGAATTGTTGTTGTGTACCTTTTGCATAACATCCGCAAACAAATTGGCACAGCTCAATACCTTGACTTTGTCACTTTCTATTTCAACGGGAATTGAATCGGTGATGATCAATTCCTTTAATTTTGAATTTTCGATTTTCTTATAGGCATTTCCCGATAAAAGTCCATGTGTGGTAATTGCCCTGACACTTGCCGCACCTCTTTCCATCATTAAATCCGCGGCTTTGGTCAGTGTGCCGGCCGTATCCACCATATCGTCTACCAGTACTACATTTTTACCTTCAACATCCCCGATCAATTCCATATGCGAAATCACATTGGCCTTGGCACGCTGCTTATAGCAAACTACAACATCGCATTCCAGGGCTTTTGAATAGGCATAGGCTCTTTTGGAACCGCCCATATCCGGTGATGCGACCGTTAAGTTATCCAATCCTAAATTTTTTAAATAAGGCAGGAACAAGGTAGAGGCGAATAAATGGTCCACCGGTTTTTCAAAGAACCCCTGGATTTGGTCTGCGTGCAGATCCATGGTAATAATTCTCGTAGCTCCTGCGGCCTCCAGCATTTTTGCTACAAGTTTGGCAGCTATGGGAACTCTTGGTTTGTCTTTTCTGTCCTGTCTTGCCCAACCAAAATAGGGCATGACCGCAGTTATATGTCTGGCGGATGCCCTTTTAGCGGCATCGATCATTAACAGCATCTGCATTAGATTCTCCGGTCCGGGATGCGTGGACCCAATAATGAATATCCTGGTGCCACGTATAGATTCCT
Organism: Maribacter spongiae; assembly: GCF_047345125.1. Lineage (NCBI taxonomy): Bacteria > Pseudomonadati > Bacteroidota > Flavobacteriia > Flavobacteriales > Flavobacteriaceae > Maribacter > Maribacter spongiae. The sequence continues at coordinate 462,868 of NZ_JBLFEQ010000001.1, forward strand.
CAAAAGAAGGTTGAAACTCACCATCGCTATAACGTGAAAAATGAATTTTGCCTAAGTCCATATTATAGGCCTTGGCAATTTTTTTACCCAGTTCCATACTTTGTGTACAGGCAAATATTTTAGGCTGCGGAACTTGATATGGCATAATTAGATCAATTGTATCTTTAAAAATGTATCCCGAAATACGAAACCCCCTGTTTTCTAAGGAGGTGCAAATTTAAAAATTAATTTGTGTTGCTAAAGGATAATTGTTGATATTTTTGACGATGAAAAGAAAATATTTTTTAATTTTGCAGTCCTATTTTTAAATACCGTAATAAAGGTGGGCAAGCTCGAGTGGCGGAACTGGTAGACGCGCTGGATTCAAAATCCAGTTCCTTTGGAGTGTGGGTTCGATTCCCACCTCGAGTACAGAGAAAGCTTAGATGAAAATCTAGGCTTTTTTCTTTTACAAGCAACATTGGGTAATGCATTTTTGTCAATTTAAGTCATTATGTTATAATGATCATTGGTGAGATTCGGGTTTTTAAAACCCGATTTTATACTAGGGGTGAATAATAGGAAAACAAAGAGCATATAAAAATATTAGATAGATCGTGTAATAGGAAAAAATGCTAAAAAGACCTTAAGAAAAGGGGGCTGAAAATAAACGGTTTGTTGGCAAAGCCGACCCATGGAAACAAGATCCGTTTTGCACCTCCATTAGTGATGGACGAAGCACAGCTTTTGGACTGTGTTTCCATTATCGAAAATACCATTAAAGCATTCAGATGAAAATTAGGATAGTCAAGAACCGATCGGATATCGGTGCAGGTACCAGAGGTGCCGATATGGGGGTAGATGCCATGGAGATCGCAGCGATAAATGCCGGGAACGATTTCTTCAACAGGATTCCCTTTGTGGATATCGATACCCATAACGAGACCATTTACAATATGGTCAAGAATTCTTTCGCAAAACGGATAGGGTTCGTGGAAGAACAGTGCAACAGGGTATCGGATACCATCCATCGAACCCTTTTGGACAATGAGTTCCCATTGGTCCTGTCCGGGGACCATTCGTCTGCCCTGGGGACCATTTCCGGGATCAAGGCGTTCGATCCCGGGTCCCGGTTGGGAATCGTTTGGATAGATGCCCATGCGGACCTGCATTCGCCGTATACTTCACCCTCGGGCAATGTACATGGCATGCCGCTCGCCGCTGCATTGCATGAGGACAACTTAGGAATGAAGACGAACGAACCCGATAGCGAGACCTTGGAGCATTGGGAGCGATTGAAGAGCATAGGTACGGACGATCCAAAGTTCTTGGCGGAAGATCTCATATTTTTTGGGGTCAGGGATACCGAAGAACCTGAAAATGCCGTGATGGCCGCACGGAATATAAAAAATTACACCGTAGCCGAGTTGCGGTACAGGGGCTTTCAACATTGCATCGGGGAAGCCATTGAAAAATTAAGGCACTGCGATGTCCTGTACCTGACCTTTGATGTAGACAGTATGGACTGCGACCATGTGTCCCACGGAACGGGAACCCCGGTGCCGTTCGGTCTTAGCCCATCGGAGGCGAAACGGATCATTACGGGCTTTCTGGAAACGGGAAAAGTGGTATGTGCGGAATTTACCGAAGTGAACCCCTTGTTGGACACCAAAGGGAACAAAATGGCCGAGACCGCTTTTGATGTCCTAAACCATTGCTTTGGATAATCATGGATGGTCGTTCAAGATTAAACGGTATCTTTTTATGATAAGGATCAATCAGCGTAAAAGATCCATTTATATGATAACGTGTAATTTTCCGGGTTTAGTCCCAAAAAAATAGAGATTCAGGGTTTGATGGCTGAAATTGTTAAACAATACCGGATTCTAGCAAATACAACTTGATTAATACAGTTTTATAAGCTTTTTTACTTCTTGACACTGATCATCACTGCTTCACAGCTTTGCAAATCTGAATTCAAGATGATATTTTCAGATTTGTTACCGTCCGTAATTTCAATAGATACCGTATTTGGAGGAGCTTTCCCTAAATTATGGGCATAAAGAAAAAGGTCGTTGGATTTATTTGGGTCTAATTTTATTTTGAACTCCTTCTTCCAATAGGTTAGGTGGTATTTTGATACTACCGAATTTCCATTGAGGTAGATAGAAACAATATCGCCATCTTGACGCCCATGGTCCCAAATCTTTACACTGATATTTTCATCATTAAACACCAATTCTTTAGTGTAGGAAATTTTTCGACCGTTAAATTCCTGTCTTATGTCCGTCTTTGGATTTGTGCCGATGGTCAATTGGGCTATTTTTTGTTTTGGCTTTTCCTTTTTTCTCTTCTTGGTTTTTTTCTTCTTTTTTGAAGTTATTGGTATGGCGGCCAATTCTTGTTTTCTTTTTCGCTCATCGGAAGCTTTGTTTACAATAGCGAAAAACGGGGTTACGAATTTGGCAACGTTGTATTTGTTATCGGGGAACAATTCTATTCCCACGACCTGATATCTGTCCCCAGAATCAATATTCTTGGCCAATTCGATACCTTCTATAGAACCGGTGTTTTTAAATGAACCCAATTCCTGAACGACCATTTCATTTCTGACCAAGAAAAAACGGGTAGATTTTTCGGTGTTCATGTGTTGCACTTCCCATTCCAGTCCAACCAATTCGGGTATGGTCCATACTGTTCCCTGTTTTGGGTTGTTGATCGTGATGGATGATTTTTTTTCTTGGGAAACTAACATAAAAGCACCCAAGAAAAAAATACAGATTAAAAGTAATCGATAGAATTTCATTATTAATGATAAAAATAAACTAAATCAGTTTGGGGAACTTTTTTAGATTAATGTGTTAATAATCAATCCTTTTTACTAAGATAATAACGCTTTTTCTTTATAAATGTTGGAAATGGGTTTAAATAATTTTTCAATGCGATATTTAAATATATTTATTGGATTATTTCCTATTTATAGGAAATAATCCATATATTGATCTTCTCTTTTTTAGAATAACCATGGAGAAGACTGTTTTGCATTTAGACCTTGATACTTTTTTTGTTTCCGTAGAGCGGCGATTGGACGGTCGTTTACGCAATAAGCCTGTTTTAGTGGGAGGGCTGAGCGATCGTGGCGTTGTTGCGGCCTGTAGTTATGAGACCCGGGGCTTTGGCGTTCATTCCGGTATGCCCATGAAAATGGCAAGGGAACTGTGTCCCGAAGCCATTGCCATTAAAGGAAATGCAGGGGTCTATAGTAAACATTCCGATGAGGTTACCGAAATTATAAAAGAGCATGTGCCTTTATTCGAAAAATCGAGTATAGACGAATTTTATGCGGACCTTACGGGCATGGATCGTTTTTTTGGATCCTATAAATATGCATCGGAACTACGTCAAAAAATTATCAAAGAGACAGGCTTTCCCATTTCCTTTGGATTATCCGTAAATAAAGTAGTCTCCAAGGTCGCCACTAATGAGGCCAAGCCCAATAGTCATTTAAAAATAGAACATGGGACCGAAAAGCCTTTTTTGGCACCGCTTTCCATAAAGAAAATCCCCATGATAGGGGACAGGACCTATCAGACCTTGAGAAATCTGGGATTACGACAAGTGCGGACTATACAGGAGATGCCCATGGATGTAATGCAAAGTGTATTGGGCAAAAATGGAATGGTTATCTGGAAAAGGGCCAATGGTATCGATCATACGCCTGTAGTCCCTTTTTGTGAGCGTAAATCCATCTCTACGGAACGTACTTTTGATAGGGACACTATCGACGTTTTAAGACTAAAGGGAATTTTAATAGCAATGACCGAAAATTTGGCCTATCAGCTTCGCAGAGGCGAGAAATTAACGGCATGTATTGCGGTCAAAATTAGGTATTCTGATTTTAATACCTATTCCAAACAACTGCGGATACCTTATACGAGTGCGGATCATATTTTGATTCCAAAAATATTGGCCTTGTTCAAAGCGCTTTACAACAGGAGGTTGCTGGTACGATTGATCGGGATCAGATTCAGTTATTTGGTGCGGGGCAACTATCAGATAAACCTTTTTGAAGATACGGAGGAGGCCTTGAATTTATACCATGCCATGGATGTCATACGAAATCGTTATGGCGATAAAAGTGTACTTAGGGCCTCGGGTTTGGGAGCAAAGACCATTGGACGAATGCACAACCCATTTAACGGGCAACCTCCTGTTGTATTGGCGCATAGAAAACAATAATGTAACATATTTTTTGATTTTTCAACATGTACCTTAATTGTCATACATATTATAGCCTTCGTTACGGTACTTTTTCCGAGTTGGACCTTCTAAGGTTGGCACAGGAAAACCATGTAACGCAATTGGTATTGACGGATATCAATAATACATCGGCCTGTTTAAACTTTGTCCGTAAATCCGGGGAATATAATGTAAGGCCTATTTTGGGTGTTGATTTTAGAAATGGTGCAGCTCCTTGTTTTATAGGTATTGCCAAAAATAACGAGGGGTATCTGGAACTGAACGATTTTCTTTCCAAACATTTGCACGAGGGTAAGGAGTTTCCCCAAAAGGCCCCTTTTTTTGAGAATACCTACATTATTTACCCCTTTGAGAATGTATTGCAGAATAATCGAAAAGATTTTACCGAGCATGAGTTTATCGGTATTTCCATAAACGATTTAAGGCGATTGCCCTTTTCCGGATTGCTGCAATGGCGGGATAGATTGGTCGTACAGCAACCGGTTACGTTTAAAAATAAGAAAGATTTTAATGCGCATAGATTATTGCGTGCCATTGATAATAATGTGTTGCTGAGCAAACTCCCAAAAAGTGAAGAGGCCAATGAAGATGAAAAGATGTTTCCTGTTGAAAACCTGGCTATGGCTTTTTCCCAATACTCCTTCATTCTTGAAAACACGGAAAAATTGCTGAATTCCTGCTCCATATATTTTGACTTTTCCAAAGGAAGGAAACCACAAAACCTAAGCACATATAATGCTACCAAGGAGGAAGATGAAGAGATGATCGAAAGCTTATGTAGGGAAGGCCTAAAGTACAGATATCCAAAAGGGGGCAAAGCTGTAGTGGAACGATTGCGGAAAGAGCTCAAGCTTATCGAACAAATGGGTTTTGTCTCTTATTTTCTTATCAATTGGGATATTATATCCGAAGCCAGAAGGAGAGGTTTTTTCTATGTAGGCCGTGGTAGTGGAGCCAATAGTATTGTTGCATATCTCTTGCGCATTACCGACGTAGATCCTATGGAACTAGATCTTTATTTTGAACGTTTCATTAATTTGTACCGCGCCAATCCACCGGATTTTGATATTGATTTTTCCCATAAGGACAGGCCCGTAATGACCCGATATATTTTTGGGCGTTTTGAACATGTGGCCCTGTTGGGGGCGTATGTGACTTTTAAACAAAAGGGTGCTATTCGTGAATTGGGCAAAGTTTTTGGCCTTTCCAAGAGTGAAATGGATTTTTTGTCAGAGGGAAGATATAACATATCTGAACTTGATGAGGTTTCCCGTCTGGTCATTAAATACGGGCGTTTAATTATGGGGATGCCCAATTATTTGAGTGTGCATGCAGGGGGTATTTTAATTAGTGAAAGACCTTTGCATTGGTTTTCGGCTACGAACCTGCCTCCTAAAAATTTTCCCACGACCCAGTTTGATATGGTCATAGCCGAAGATGTAGGGCTTTATAAGTTTGATATTTTAGGGCAACGCGGCCTCGCAAAGATTAAAGAGACCCTTGCGATATTGGAACATGGCCGCCCCGAAGAATTCGCTGAAATTGATATACATGATATCGATAAATTCAAAAAAGACCCAAAGATCAATACCCTGATAAAAACGGCCCAATGTATGGGATGTTTTTATGTGGAGTCTCCGGCAATGCGTATGTTGCTCAAAAAATTAAAAGTGGATACCTATCTGGGCCTTGTGGCGGCCAGTTCCATTATTCGCCCGGGAGTGGCCAAAAGCGGCATGATGCGGGAATATATTCTTAGACACCGCAATCCCGGTAGGGCAATGGAGAAGGCCCATCCGGTAATGCTGGATATTATGCCGGAAACCTATGGCGTAATGGTCTATCAGGAAGACGTAATTAAGGTTGCCCACCATTTTGCCGATCTTACATTGGGCGAGGCGGACGTACTGCGTCGTGGTATGAGCGGTAAGTTCAGGTCCCGGGAAGAGTTTCAAAAAGTAAAGGCGAGATTTATAGAAAACTGCCGCAAAAAAGGCTATGCCGATAAGCTCATCTTTGAGGTCTGGGAGCAGATCGCCAGTTTTGCAGGCTATGCTTTTGCCAAAGGGCATTCTGCTTCTTATGCCGTGGAAAGCTACCAGACCCTTTTCTTAAGGGCTTATTTTCCATTGGAGTTTATGGTTGCCGTACTTAATAATGGCGGCGGGTTTTATCGGCCCGAGTTTTACGTATATGAAGCGAGGGCATTGGGTGCTACCGTGCATCCACCCTGTGTCAACAAGAGCGGTACCACTACTATAATTTATGGCAGCGATATCTTTTTGGGTTTTGGCCATTTAAGGGAATTGGAGCATAAAGTATCGGAACGGATCTTAAAAGATAGAATTGCGAATGGAATTTATGGCTCTTTGGAGGATTTTTTAGATCGGATATCCATATCCATAGAACAAGTGGGTATCCTGATCAGAATTGATGCCTTTCGTTTTACGGCTATAAATAAGCATCGATTACTTTGGAAGGCCCATTTGTTTTTAAATAAGAATGAAAAAGTAGATTGTCCCAAATTGTTCCCCCCTGAACATCGGAGTTTTAAGATTCCACAATTATATACTACCGATCTTGAAATTGCATTTACCCAATTGGAATTGTTGGGCTTTTGTTTGTGCAGTCCTTTTATGCTATTGGCCGAAACTCCAAAAAATGATAGGTGTGCCAAAGATCTGGAAAAGCATTTAAATCGTTATGTTGATATTTACGGGTATTTGGTCAAGATTAAAAATACAAGCACCCATGCCGGAAAACGTATGTATTTTGCCACTTTGGTAGATCAGCAGGGAAAGATTTTTGATGTGGTGATTTTTCCTCCTGTAGCCGCTAAGTATTATTTTAGAGGGAAAGGGGTTTACCGTTTTTATGGCAAAGTTGTGAGCGAATTCGGGTTTTTAAGTATTGAGGTCGTCAAAATGCAAAAGCAAGATTATATCCCTGATCCCCGTTATTCCGATATGAAGACCAGTACCAAGTTTTTTGATGCTAATGCATCGCATCCCGTTAAAAGAGAGTTGGGGGACCTTCCTGTTTGATTAGGAAAAAACCAAAGGATCTTCAATATGAATTTAGGAACTTGGCCGGTTCACGAGTTTTGTATTTTGTTGTTGCTACAACCGGAAGACGTTCTCCATCTCTACCCATTTTTCGCCATCTTTGGCCCAGGGAAGACTTTGTTGGTATTTCCACATAAGCTGTTCCCATTCCTGTACTTTGGGATTGTTGGCATCCATTTCCGCTTTTTTATCGGGGTCAAAGGTTTTGTCTGCCTCTATGATCATAAACATACGATTGCCCGTTAGGTAAATCTGCATATCTACAATACCCGCATCCTTTATGCTCTGCGTAATTTCGGGCCAAATTTTTCCCGGAGCATGGTACTCCTTGTATTCCTTAATAAGATCGGAATCTTCTTTTAAATCACATGAATAGCAGTATCGAGCGGTTTCCATCTGTGAGATCACTTAATTTTTTTGATCAAGGCCAAGGTTTCGCGTACTGTATTTTCCAAGGCCGTAAAATCCTTATTTACAAGTATTTCCTTGCTGATTAATTTTGAGCCCATGCCCACACAGGTCACACCTGCATCAAACCAGCCCTTAAGGTTGGATTCGTCCGTGCTAACACCGCCCGTTGGCATAATACTTGTCCATGGTTGAGGTCCTTTTATGGCCTTTACAAACCCGGGACCGTAGAGTGAACCGGGAAACAATTTCACGATTTCACAACCCATTTCCTCTGCTTTATTAATTTCGGTCAACGAACCGCAACCCGGGGACCAAAGTATCTTTCTGCGGTTACAGACGATAGCGATATCCTCACGTAAAGATGGGGTTACAATAAAATTGGCACCCATTTGCATGAACATGGAAGCTGCTCCGGCATCGGTTATGGAACCAACGCCCATTATCATTTTTGGCAATTCAGATACTGCATATTTATTCAATTCCGAGAATACTTCAAAGGCATAATCCCCTCTTGCGGTAAACTCTAAAAGTCGGGCACCTCCATCATAGCAGGCCTTTAACACTTTTTTTCCTAGTTCTATATCTGGATGATAAAATAAAGGAACCATTCCGGTCTCCTTCATTACATTTGCTACTTCTATTCTTGAAAAACGAGCCATTATTCGGGTTTATTTAGGTTCTGGATTATATTTTGACGGGCTTGGAACAGCATCGAAAAACAACGATTAATATTACAAGTATTATCTAGCTACACGGCCAGAGGCATCTCCTCCCATTAACTTTTCGACTTCTGCAACGGTTACCAAATTGGCATCGCCCTTTATAGTATGTTTTAAACAAGAGGCGGCCACTGCAAAGTCCAATGCATTTTGATCGTTATCGGGGTATTTTAATAACCCGTAGATCAATCCGCCCATAAACGAATCCCCGCCACCAACGCGATCTACAATGTCCGTAATCTGATATTGACGGGACTTATACATCTTTTCTCCATCATACAGCACTCCGGCCCAGGTATTATGGGATGCGGAAATAGAGCCTCTTAATGTGGTAATTACTTTTTTCGCTTTGGGGAATTTTGCCATCATCTGTTTGCATACGGACAGGAACGATTCAGCTTTTACTTCATGCCCGTCCTTATGTACATCCAATCCTTCCGGGTGTATGCCAAAATGCTTTTCCGCATCTTCTTCGTTCCCAAGGATAATATCGCAATAGGAGGTAAGTTCCGTCATAATGGCTTCTCGGTTTCCACCATATTTCCAAAGTTTTGCGCGGTAGTTTAGGTCCGTAGAAATGGTAATTCCCATTTGATCGGCCATTTTTACGGCTTCCAGACAGGCATCTGCCGCCCCTTGTGAAATGGCCGGGGTGATTCCTGTCCAATGAAACCAGGAAACATCCTTAAAAACAGTTTTCCAATCGATCATACCGGCCTGTATCTCCGCAATAGCGGAATGTGCCCGGTCATATACCACTTTACTACCCCTGGATACCGCTCCCGTTTCCAGAAAATAAATACCTAAACGATCCCCTCCATATATTATTTTATCAACTCCAACACCTCTTTTCCGTAACTCCATCAAGGCACATTCTCCGATATCATTTTTAGGCAAACGGGTCACAAAATCTACAGGAACACCATAATTGGCAAGTGATACCGCTACATTGGATTCTCCGCCACCATATACGACATCAAAAGAATTTGCCTGTGAAAACCTTAAAAATCCCGGAGGGGCCAAACGCAGCATAATCTCTCCAAAAGTTACAACTCTTTTCATGTATTTATTTTTACTTTTATTGTTTTTTCAATAGTAATATTTCAACCTTGACCGGTGTGAACATATAATCTTTACTTTACCATCTGGATAGGTTTTGGTGACTTCAACGGTTGCTGCCCGATATGTCTAAAGATTATTCCGGTCGTGTCGGTTTTATTATATGACTTATATATTGGCCTCAAAATTAACCATTACTTTTATTATACCGTTAGTAGAATCCAATCATTTATTGAAACTTACGATCATTCTTATAAAAATCAAGATACTGTATAATAAAGGATTCCATTTTGTAAATATTCTTCCTTCAATAAGGGAATTACATGGTATCGGCACCTTTTTTGGCAGTGTTTTGTTATAAGTAATGGTAGTTTTTGTAATGTGGATATGTGCAGTATATAAAAGCATACACTTTTTTTCAGAACGCATTGCAAAATATTATGCCATTACAGCCAATGTGCCCGAATCGTTAAGAACTACAAAGGCATGGGATATTATTTCTAGTATGATGGTAGTCTATTTGATTTTTTCAACCGGACAATCTTTGATCGGCAATTTTGGAATTGTTGAAAAAAGAGATATGTAAAATCAAAAAAACTCTTGCAGCGAATTAGAATCCAATAATAGATCCGGTCCAGGAAGCGGACGTCATTTTCGTAATTAATAAAAGAACAAAAGCAACAAATAGGCAGCAAGCAATAGTAAGCACTTTTTCATAATTGATCTTTATTTCCATTTTCTGGTGTATTAGTCAAAAGCAAACCCTGTAAATAATCTAAAAACGAACGCATAGAGGACAACGGCAAACATAAACAGGGTAAACCATGTGAAAATTTTGAAATAATTCTTTATCAGGAGATTCCCCAGGTTTCGGAAACCATCCAAATAGATTTCTTTTAATAATAATACAGTTTTCATAAATAGGTTTTAAAATATTCTTCATGTAAAGTTTCCGAATTGTTCGAGAAACATTTTTGGATATTCGAAAAAGGAGATAAAACATCGATGAAGAACAAATGAATTTCAGTTCAACCCATTTACTCGTAGTTTATGGAGAATTTATACGTTAAAGCAATTGTGCCGAACGTTCTTGTTATCTCGGTGAAAGGATAGGGGGGAAACCATGATTTCCCCTGCGATGTTTGCAAATGGAATGGAGGTACGCTGGTCTTATGATCCGAGAATCGTTATTTTCCTGTTCAGCGCTTTGTAATCTTTGATCCTTTGATCATATATCCATGTTCATACAGACGCTGTTCCCATTTTAATTTTGTTCCTATGTAGGATGCTTTTTCAAAAAGGCGTTTTTCTTCACAGAAGCTGGTAATTTTTGCAAATTCAGGAATTCTGGGGTCATTGGGTGCAAGCATAAGTTCTTTTCGGTGCAGAACAGGAGGGTTTTCCCTGTTCCTATAATCAATGATCTTGATACTTTCATTTGAAATGTTCACAATGGTGGACTGTAATAGGGATGGAAATAGTTCCAAATTAAAATCCTCATATAACAGAAATGAAACAGTATCCAGTTCTTTTGAAATTTTGACCAGATTCCATGGCAAATCCTTAAGAAAGTACAATGCTTTGTCCAAAGCCTCTTTTTCCAAAGGGTCCAGATAAGCTATGGCATCTTTATGGAGATAATGCATATTGCCCAATTTTCGCCCAACGGCTTTTGTCTTTTTCATTTTTGAAAAGTAAATTTTCTTCTTTTTCTTTAAGATCTCCTCTTGGCTTTTTTCATTCCCTAAAAAATAGCTTAAATTCATTTTCAGTTAAATCCAAAAAGCCAAAATAAGCTCTAATTTAGAAAATTAATAAGGGAAACATCCGCAATCGAGAATACCTATGTACATTTTTGAAACAGAAAAAATAGCGAATTATTTAAAAAAAATTCAACAGAACATCACCCTTACTTATAAATGGAGCGCCAACCTAAACGGATTGGCCAGACTTGGCGTGATTTCCATGGAAGAAATGTTCCGCTTAAATCAACGGACCTATTATGAAAAAGAAGTCGAGATAAAATTTATCATAGAGAAAAAGTTATTGGAATACTATGTAAATGACTCCGATAAATTTGAAGCGCTATGTATGTGGATCATTCGGGAATGGGGAGGGATAAGGGGCGCAAAGCCACAAACGACGATGCCCAGGATATATGATTTTATAACGGCCGAAAAACCAAAGTTCGATGCGTTGCCCAGTGTTTCCAAAGTGGGAATGTTCATGTATCCACATAAAAACATCATTTATGATACCCGAGTAATTTATGCGCTTAACTGGATTATTCTGTCGCAAAATGCGGGAAGTCATTTTTTTCCGATTCCCGGAGGCCGAAATTCGAGAATGAACGCTTTTGACATGGAAGTTTTGATCAGGATTTTTAATGCGGAAAAATATCGACCGAACAAACGATCGGAACTGAACAGCAAAAATTATATAAATACTATTGATAAGGCCCTATTTATTCCAGAAGCAGCGGCTTATTATGAGGCGATCCAACTTATAAGGGAGATAAATACCCTGTTATGGGAAGGAACACAGGCAAAATATCCGTTCTATACGGAGATGCTATTGTTTTCTTCCGCGGATGTTGAAATCTTTTATGATATTACCAACACCTTACAATTAAGTGTTACTTAGGATGGGATTGTGCCGGTCTTAAGAAAATACCGTAATCCAAGTCTCCTATGCCGTATTTATTATATCTTAATAATCGCAATGCATTAAACCACCAATAATGTAAAACCTTCATGAAGGATAATTGCGGGCCCCATGGCTATATCCATAATACTATTGGCCATTGCAAGCGCATCGCTAACGCCATCGTCATTGCTATTTTATGTTACTTATTTGATTTTCTTTTAATTAGAAAGACAATCCATAAAACTATTGCTATGCCAGCACCGATCAAGAAATAGTTGCCTGGAAAATGTTTTATGGAAAGCCCCGCAATAGGATAAGCAACAACCCACCACAAATGCGACCAGGAGAAATGTGCACCATAGACACGACCTTGTAATTTTTTGTCGGTGGTATCTGCTATTAGGGTATCTACGGGAATATTGACCAAGCTTTCTGAAACACCGATAATTCCCCAAAAAATCAATACCAATATTAGATTATATTCATTTGCGAATGCAATACAGACAATTCCCAGAATAGCACCTATTATTGTAGTTCGCAATCGGGCTTTGGGCGTTTTTAAGCTTCCTGCTAAAAGTGCCCCGATTACAGCTCCTAAACCCATGGCGGACATTACCCAGCCATAGTGTTTGTCTTCTAGACTCAATGTTTCTTTTATATGAAAAATAGTATTGACCAAAACTTGTGCACCCACTAAGGCAACTACCAATTGCATAAACAAGGCCTGCTTGGTCATTTTATTCTTAAAAAGTAGTTGCGACCCCAGTTTTATATCTTTCCACAATGTTGTTTTTGTTGGTTTGATGATGTGACTTACTTTTAGAGACATAGGCACCATTAAAATAAAAATAGCAGAGAATACAAAAGTTAAGGCATCTATCCAGAAAATAAAATCGATATTAAAAAAGGTGGCCAACCCACCTGCTAAACCGGGACCTAATATACCCAACAATTGATAGGTTGCCGATGATAATGAAATGGCTTGCGGATACAACGCTTTATCATCGAACACCTGAATCACAGACGCTTTAAAAGTAGGTGTAAACAAGGCGCTAAAAATGCTGAATATAAATACGAAGCCATAAATATGCCATGCTAGAAAAGCAAAAGGTAATAATGCGACCAAAACCATACGTATAAAATGGCTAAAGAGCATTATTTTTTTTCTATCCAATTTATCTGCCAATACACCACTATAAGGTGCAACAACAACAAAAACCAATACCCTTATGGTTAAAGAAATAGAGAGTACGTTGGTCGCATTTTCGCCCGCAATTTTATGGGCTAATAGGGCAAGCCCTGTCCAAGACAGGGCATCACCTAATAGATTAATGGCCTGTGATAAAAACAGCCATCTGAATGAGGTGTTTTGTAAGCTTCTAAGATTCGATTTTAAGAACACTTAAAACGTTATTTACTTTTTAAACAACTCATACTCTCCATTTAATCTAAGCGTAATAACAATATCCTCTTTTGTTGTATTTTTAAAATACCATCCATGTTTTCCTTCAAACGGAGCAGTAAAAGTACCTGCCAAATTGTTTGAATACGCCTGTGTGTAACTCTCAAAAAATCCATTTCCACCTTCTATAAGTTCGCCATGAAAATCAATGTACACAATACCTTTATTGGCAGTCCATTCATATTTGGTTTTACCATAACGTAGCATTTTAATTTTGTATTCAAGACCTTCTTCTGCAGGTAACTTTATTTGAATACTATCTGTTCTTTTTGATAGTTTATTGATAAGTGACTTATCAATAGTTTGTTCTGGTGCTTTTCTATCTGGCGGCGAACCAAGATATTCCATTTTAATTTTTTGGAAATTTAAAGCGCTATTATCTCCAGTAGCTTCTCCGATAGGATTAGCTTTGCCTTCACCTTGGTATAATTTGCTAAAACCAAATAGTTCTCCTGTTCCTAACGGATCCATGCCATATTCTGCTGGGAATATTGCTGTTACAAGTACTATAGCACCAATAATAAATGCGATGATTACTGATTTTATTAATTGTTTTTTGCCCATTAAAGGCTGATTCTGTGTATCCATGTTTTTATGTTTTTATGATGTAAAATATCCTGTTAATTGAAATCCGAGCAACAAAAAGCCTGCTGCCATTAAAAGCGTATTGGTGATTTTTGAAAATTTAAGATAGCTGTCATAGCGTCTCCATACGCCAATAATAAGAAGCACTAAGCCTAATGCTAAAAACTGACCGATTTCTACCCCAAGGTTAAACCCAAGCAAATTGGTGAAAAGCCCTTCTTTGTCAAATTTGAATTCTTGCAGTTTAGTGGCTAGTCCAAAACCGTGAAACAGTCCAAAAATAAGTACTGCCGCTTTGGTGTTGGGTTGCTTGCCAAAAAACTGTTTAAACCCACCTAAGTTATCAAAGCCCTTATATACAATGGATAGTGCAATAATAGCATCAATAATGTAAGCATTCATTTGAATGTCCGCCATAACCCCAAGCAATAGCGTTGTGCTATGCCCAATGGTAAAATAGCTTACATAGGTTATGATTTCTTTTGTTCTATATAAGAAGAAAATAACACCTACCAAGAACAATAAATGGTCGTAACCCGTAATCATGTGTTCTGCTCCTATATATAAAAATGGCCCAAAGGCAACGCCTTTATTCGCCATTAAAAAGGACTGCGTTTCGCCATCTACACCATGCGCAAAAGCTGTTACGGAAACCATACAGCAAAGCAGTAGGATAAGGGGCTTTATTATTTTTCTAAATTTCATATTGTATAATTTTAAATGTTCTTCTAAAATACTCAGAAGAGTGATTTAACATTAATGCGAGTGTCCGTGCTCTTTTATTTGTTTTTCTTTTGCTGCTATAATTTTTTCTAAACGCTTTTTTTCTTCTTCAGATGCATCTTCAGGAATAACAAGCTGACCTTGTGGGCCTATTAAAAAGCCTCCATTTGCTTTCTTAATACTATCTAAACGCTTTTTTTGAGCTTCTGGAATGCTGCTATGTTCTCCATTTGGTCCGTGCGAGTGACCGTGTTCTTTTATTTCTGATGCCTTTTTAGCTGCATCTCCATGTTCTCCATTGGGTCCATGCGAATGACCATGACCTTTAGTTGCTTCTACATTAGTTTCTGCTTCTTTTTTCTTCTTATCAGTAAAACCAGTAAAAATTAAAGCTGCTCCAATTAAAGTCAATGTTAAAATTCTTGTTTTCATTTTTTCTGTGTTTTTAAAAATTAATTAATGCCCATGTCCACCTTCATCGCCTTCTTGTGAATTTTTTAAGGCAGATACAACGGTGTATGCGTTTTGGGTTATTATATTTAAATTATCCAATGGTTTTTCTGAAACTTCAATAGCTGTGTAACCATCTTGCTCAACTCCTTTTTTGATTGCTATTAAGTTGAAATCAATATCGTCTTCGGATGTTTTTTCTTCTGAAATGATATAATCCTTGTTGTCATATTCAACTATAGCTACTGAAGGAATTACAGTTTGCATATTCGTATTTGTGCTAATTTCTACTTGAGATTTTATATACATTTCTGGTAATAATCCTTTTAAACTGTTTTTATCTATTTTACAGTGTACAATAATCACTCTATCGCTACCTGAAGCTTTACCAATTTGTTCTATAGTTGCTATTCTATTAAAGTCAGTTTCATTTGCTAATGAAAAATGTACTTTTTGCCCAATAGTTAGTTGTCCAACACTTGACTCGTATGCGCTCAACTCCAAATGAACTTTGTCTGTATTTATTATTTCAAAAACTGTATTGGTTGGCGAAACGTAATTTCCGACAACAGCATTACTTGTTTTTATGTAACCACTTATAGGAGCATATAGGTTTGCCGTTCTGGAAACTGCTCCGTTTTTTAAGCGTTGTTTATTAACTCCTATTAAGGCTAGTTTTTGCTCTAAAGCATTTACCTTTCCTTTTAGTATATTGTATTGCGAGCTTATCTTTTGAAATGTTTTCTTAGAATTAATATCTTCATCTCTTAATTGTTTTTGTCTTTGATATTCTTGTTCTAAGAAAGTGAATTCGTTGATACTTTCAAGATAGTCCTGCTGAATATTGACAAACTCTATGTTTTCAATGGTCGCTAGAACTTGCCCCTTTTTAACTGGTGTTCCTACAATTAATCCTGCGGTTTTTATATAGCCGCCTAATTGGGCAGATACTACAGCAATATTGGTAGGGTCAACTTCTATTTTTCCGTTGAGTTTTATAACATCACTGATATTACGTTTGGTTACTTTGCCTGTTTGTATTCCTGCTAGTTTATATTGACTTGAATTAAAAGAAATGGTAGTTGCCATTTTTTCTTCACTCTGTTCATTTGACTCTGTGTTTACTGTGGTGTTTTTTTCTTCACCACACGCAACAAGAAGCAATAGCATTGATAAGACTACTGCACCTATTTTGAATATTTTAAAATTCATTTTATTATATTTTTATATTCTTATTATTTTTTTCCTAATTGAGTTTCTATTGCAATGACCGACTGATTATTTGCAAATACCGTTTCTAAATATTCTGTTTGAATGGAAACTGCCAATGCTAAATTTTGCAAATACTGCGTATAAGAAACATCACCTCCTTTAAAACTTTTATTTGAGGTCTCAATTAATATTTCTGCTTGTGGCAATGCCGTTTTGTTGTAATAGTCAAGTGTGGTTTGATGCTTTTGATAGGTCTTTATATACGACTGCAATACCGATTCTTGCTCTATTTTTGCTAACTCTAAATTACTGTTCGCAATATCTTCCTTGATTTTGGCTTGCTTTATTTTTGAACGATTTCCTCCAGGTAGAATAGGAATTGCTAGCCCTATATTGAATAATGAAAAACGGTCTGATGTTCCATAGCGTAACGCGCTGTTATTTACTTGAGGTACATCAATAAATGTTTGACTGGTAAAGCCCAATGTAATATCTGGAAGCATTTTATTTCTAGCCAACTTTGTTTTACGCTCACTTACTTTGGCTTGTTTTTCCAAATACTGAATTGTAGGAATACCAGAAACGTCAGTTTGCGATAATGATAACGGAATTGTTTTTGGAACAAATACTTCATTAATAACCTTAATGTTATCGGTTGTATGCAACAAACTTTGTAATTGTTTTTGAGCAATACTTATATCTGAAATATTTTGTTTCAATAAACTCTGCATTTTCATTGCTTGAGTTTCAGAAGTAATATGTTCTAACTTTGTTGATTCTCCCGATTCGTAACGTTTGCTGCTAGCAAAAGCTAAACGCTTATAAATACTATCTTGTCTTTTTAACAATTTTTGTTTTGCTAATTGTAGCGCATAATAATCATAGGCTGTTTTTACTTTACTTATAAGCTCATTCTCTTCCAGTATTCTGAAACTTTCGGCAGCATCAATTTTAGTTTTTGCTAATTTATTCTGGCTACCATAAACTGTAGGGAATTCTAAACGTTGTGAAACACTAATAGTATTATCGTCTACATCTGGATTATTAATTACACCAAATCCGTAAGATACTCCTGTTTTTGGCAAGTTAATAGCTCCATTTTTAGCGGCTTTTTCTACAGCTACACGATAATTAGCAATCTTAATGGCATTATTGTTTTGTAATGCTTCATCAATGGCTTGGTTTAATGTTAACGTACGTGTTCGCTTTGGCTGCACTTCTTGTGCTTGTGCCTGCTGTATTGGCAATGCTAATCCAAATAACATTAAAACTATTAGTAGTGCATTTGAAGGTTTTATTGAAATACGTTTTCTGCCTTCGGTAAAATAAATGTATAGAATAGGCAAAATTATCAATGTTAAAATGGTTGCTGTAAATAAACCTCCAATAACTACCGTTGCTAATGGTCGTTGTACTTCAGCTCCTGATGAATTAGAAAGTGCCATTGGTAAAAATCCAAATGAAGCAACTAATGCTGTCATTAATACAGGGCGTAGTCTTGTTTTTGTACCTTGTAAAACACGTTGATACACATCGTTAATACCTTCTTTTTCTAAACGGTTGAATTCTGCAATTAAAACTATACCGTTTAATACAGCTACCCCAAAAAGTGCTATAAAACCAATACCTGCAGAAATACTAAAAGGCATATCACGTAGTATTAGGGCAAAAACACCACCAATTGCAGATAAAGGAATTGCTGTAAAAATGAGTAAACTTTGTTTAACAGATTTGAATGTGAAATACAGTAAACATAAAATAAGCAATAGTGCCGCTGGTACAGCAATACCTAAACGTTTGTTAGCTTCTTGCAAATTTTTAAATTGTCCGCCATAAGTAACATAATACCCAGCAGGCATTGTAACCTGACTACTGATAACTTCTTTAATATCTTTTACAATGCTTTGTACATCTCTATTTCTTACATTAAATCCTATGGTAACTCTACGTTTAGCATCATCTCTTTGAATTTGTACAGGACCTGGTTCGTAGGATATTTTAGCTACCTCAGATAATGGTATTTGATTACCGTTAGCGGTAGGTACAAAAATATTAGTTACATCGGTAATGTCACTTCTAAAGGCTTCGTCTAAACGCACAACTAAGTCGAAACGACGTTCTCCTTCATAAACTATTCCTGCCGATTTTCCTGCAAAGGATGTTGCTATTACGGTATTGATATCTTCTACATTCATACCATATTGTGCAATCTTATCACGATTCATACTAATTTGTATCTGAGGTAATCCTGTAATTTCTTCAATGTATAAATCCTCAGCTCCATCAACTCTTTTGATTTTATCACCTACTTGATTTGCTAATTCTGATAACTTATCTAGGTTTTCACCATAAACTTTTAGCACAACATCTTGTTTAGCTCCTGTTAACAGTTCATTAAAACGCATTTGAATAGGTTGTTGGAAACCAAAAGTAATGTTAGGTAATACTGCCAACTTTTCTTCCATTTTTTCCACTAATTCTTCACGAGTATCGGCTACTTTCCAATCATCTTTATCTTTTAAGATAATCATCATATCACCTGCTTCAATTGGCATAGGGTCTGTAGGAATCTCACCCGAACCTATTTTACTTACTACCTGTTTTACTTCATTAGGGAAATTATCTAAGATTATTTTTTGGGCTTTAATTGAGCCATCTATAGATTCCTGTATGGAACTCCCCACAGGAACACGTGTTTCTACGGCAAAATCGCCCTCATCCAATTGTGGAATAAATTCACCTCCCATATTATTAAAGGTGATAAGGGTAATGACAAATAAAATTACTGTAGCAATTACAATAACAGCTTTGTTCTTTAATGCTCCATTAATAACTGGGGCATATAAGCGCTGAAAAAATGCCATCATCTTATCTGAAAAATTCTCTTTGTGTACTGTTTTCTTACTCAAGGTCAAGGCAGACATCATAGGAACATATGTAAGCGATAAAATAAAAGCACCGAGTATTGCAAAGGATACGGTTTGAGCCATTGGTCCAAACATTTTTCCTTCCACACCTACCAAAGCTAAGATTGGTAAATAAACAATAAGAATAATGATTTCTCCAAAGGCTGCTGCTGAACGAATTTTACTGGATGATTGATACACTTCTTCATCCATCTGTTTTTGTGTGAGTTTTGAAACTCCTGCATATTTTGCTTTACTGATAACAATACCATGCATGACAGCTTCTACAATAATAACAGCTCCGTCCACTATTAATCCAAAATCAATAGCTCCTAAGCTCATTAGGTTACCCGAAACTCCGAACAAGTTCATCATGCCTAATGCGAAGAGCATAGAAAGAGGTATTACCGAAGCTACAACTAATCCTCCTCTTAAATTTCCTAAGAAAAGTATCAGTACAAAAATGACAATTAATGCACCTTCGGCTAAGTTGGTAACTACGGTATTGATAGCTCTATCGACTAAACTCTTTCTATCTAAAAAAGGTTCTATTATAACACCTTCTGGAAGTGTAGTTTTAATTTGTTCTATCTTATCTTTTACATTGGTAATTACGGCAGAAGAGTTAGCTCCTTTAAGCATCATAACAATACCGGTTACAACTTCCCCCTCGCCATTACGTGTTGCCGCTCCGTATCGTACGCCTTGTCCGAATTGTACTTTAGCAACATCGCGAACCAAAATAGGTGTTCCATTGTTGTTCGTTTTAATGACTATTTTTTCTATTTCGCTTAAGTTCTTTACAAGTCCTTCACCACGAATAAAAATAGCTTTTGGTCCTTTATTTATATAAGCACCTCCCGTATTTTGATTATTTTTCTCAAGTGCTTCAAACAGTTCTGAAACAGACACATTCATACTCTGTAATCGATTGGGATCTATGGCTACTTGATATTGTTTAACAAATCCCCCAAAACCACTTACTTCGGCAACACCTTCGGTACCTAATAACTGGCGTTTTATAATCCAATCTTGTATAGTACGTAGTTCGGCAGCATCATATTTATCTTCGTAGCCTTTTTTGGCTTTAACAACATATTGGTATATTTCCCCAAGCCCTGTTGTTACTGGTGCCATTTCGGGTACACCAATGTTTTCAGGAATATCTTTAGAGGCTAACGTCAATCGTTCTTGTACTTGTTGACGTGCCCAATATAGGTCGATACCTTCCTCAAAAACCACAGTAACTATTGAAAGTCCGAAACGTGAAAATGAACGCATTTCATCTATATTCGGGATACTTACCATAGTTTGTTCTATAGGAAATGTTACTAGCTGTTCCACCTCTTGTGCAGCTAATGTTGGTGATGTTGTAATAATCATTACCTGGTTATCGGTAATGTCAGGAACAGCATCTATGGGTAATTTTTGAAGAGAATATGTTCCCCAAACAATTAACCCTAGTGTGAATAATCCAATAACCAATTTATTGGCTATCGAAAACTTAATTATTTTATCTAACATTTAATAGTTTAATTTAAAATGATAAATGTGCAGTAGTTTTAATGTTAAAAAGTATGCCCGGGTTTTCCGGATGCTACGAATACTGCATATAAAATCCATGAAACGAGTTTTAAGATGTCCAACAAGACGGATATGTCAAAATTGAAAAGAAGATAACCCCGTCATTTAGAATTGACAATGAGATACCCATACCTTAAAAAACATATTAAATTAAACTAGGGAAGGTGGTCCTCTGTGGGAAAAGGAAGATAGGTGAAAATCGTGTCCCAATTTTAAGCTGTAGCCACGTACTGCAGAACACTTTTCATAACCTGTTATAATAAAACCATAATGGGCATCTGTCCCACCAACAACAAAATTATCGGAACCGAATAAACGTTTTACATCTTGGTGGGCTATAAGAACATTTTCTACGGGAATGGAATTATGGGAGTGTCCTTCGAGGAAATGGTGTAAAAAATCCAGACCATTATGTTCGTGCTTGTCATCACCCTGATCATGTTTTTCCGTATGGGTCGTAAGATGATGATCGTGTTCCGAAACTTCATCAAAAATGATTTCGGCAACATCATGCCCATGATGTATATGGGGCAAAATAGAATGAAATATAGTTAAGCTAAAAATGCTTAATAATACAACAGGTGCTATTTTTCTGATGAAGTCCACGAAGCAAATTTATGAAATTTATATCAAACTATGTATGAGCATTTTAGTTTATAGGATGCGATTCCATATATGTTCGAATAATTTTTAGAAGAATTCCAATAACTATGGGAATCAGCAAGATATATTGAAAGTTGTAATGCCATATTCGTTAACCTAACCGGGCCTGCCAAGTATTAATTCTGGTTATTTTATGCAGAATGTTTATAGAATAGATGTTTGCTTTTCGTGAAAAGAGCATGTAGGGCTTAATCATCGGATGGGTTTGGAAAAGAGAAATATATGTGTCAAGCATGGAAAGAATTATCTTAATACATAAAAAAATAAAATAGTATCTTTCCTACTTGATTTGGAATAACCCGTCCTCTTTTATAGGAGGTGATTTCAAAATTATTATATGAATAAGAGTATGGTCGAACCATCGGTTCCATTACGAAAACCGCACCATACTGTGTTAATTCGAAATTTGTAGATTTTCTATGGCTCCCCCACTCTTTCCATGGTATATGATGCCGATGATGTTAGTATTTAAAGATGTACGTATCCAACACATTGGTTTAAGATGATGACCTCTAAAGGATACACGATGTTATTTGAAAAAACAATTCAATGATCGAATGAGAGGCCATGTTACGAAAACCATGTTAAATGGGAAAAACAGCAGCATTTTGAGACTTGTCATTACCGATAATTCAGTAGGGTTCAAATTTCTTTTGGTCTAACCAATGGTGAGGTTTCTCTATATTTTAAGTGTATTGATGCTGACCTTGTCCGTAAACGGATTACATGGTCAAAATATAAAGATCGAACATTTATTGATCGAGGAAGGACTTTCCCGGATTAAATGTATCACAAGGGACAGGGAAGGATTTATGTGGTTTGGCAGTTTTCATGGCCTATATAGATATGATGGGCATCATTTTAAAACCTTTAAACATAACCCGAACGATTCCATATCCATCAGTGGGAACAACATCAAATGTTTGTATGAGGATAAGCAGGGGTACCTATGGGTTGGTACGGATAGTAAAGGGCTGAATAGGTTTGATCCTAGAACGGCCACTTTTACACAAGGCCCAAAATCAAGTTCTTTTCCAGAACCATTGCGTATGGGAACGATTGCGACCGTATATGAAGATCACAAAGGAAAATTATGGGTGGGAACCATTGGAGACGGACTATTTCTTTTGGATGAAAAAAGAAAAGTGATCGCACATTTCCGGCATGACTCGAACAATCCAAATAGTATTGATAGTGATGATGTTTTTTCAATTATTGAGGACGAATATCGACAAATATGGATTACGACCAATTTTGGTGCATTAAATCGATATGATCCAAAAAAACAGGGATTTGAAAGTTTTGTTTATAATCCGGTCGATTATATGGCAGTGGCCAAAGGTCAAGTACTGATCAATGACCCTTTAGGGAATATCTGGATTGGAACGGAAGGGGACGGCCTATATCAATTTAATCAAAAAACGGAACAATTTGTTCATTATGTTTATACAGGGGAGGCCAATAGTATAAGTAGTTCGGTCATAAAAGACCTAAAAATAAGTTTTGACCGGCAGCATTTGTGGATTGCTACCGATGGGGGTGGTCTAAGTTTAATGGATTTGGAAACAAAAGTATTCCAGCATTTTAAATATGATAACACGGATAAGAATTCTCTATATAAAAATTCAATTTATTGCATATACATTGACAATTATGACCGGACATGGTTGGGGGTGGGAGACGGTGATATCAATATTATTAAGAAAAGTGAATTTAAACACTACCGCTCTTCCACTTCCCAAAAATACAATCTAAGTACGGACAGGGTTATCTCATTGCTCAAAAGTTCCAATGATGATTTGATTTGGACGGGGATCGGAGGTAAAGGAATGGACACGTTAAAATTGTCAAACAATAAATTTGGTCATGTTGATTTGAACGACCCCCTATATGACAATCTAAGTAAGACGATCATCACTTCCTTAATGGAAGACCGGAACGGTGACATTTGGATGGCCTATTCACTAGAGGGGATCGACTTGTTCAACAGAAAAGAAAACAACATTGTCCATTATGAAAATAATGGCAGTCCAAAAGGATTGAACCATGACAATGTTAGGGATGTTATTGAGGGAGGGGAAGGGAAGATATGGATTGCCACAGATGGTGGTGGATTGAATGTACTCGACCGGGAGACCGATACCTTTGAACATTTCTCGCCCGACAAAGCCAATTCTGGGGCCAATAGGTTATTTGATATATGTGAAGATACCAAGGGTAATATCTGGGCAGGAACATTAGGGTCGGGATTGTATAGGTTTAATAAGAAAGAAAAACATTTTGATCACCATACCCTCGATGGGGCAAGGATCTTTGATATAGCCAACGGCAGTTCCCAAGATTTATGGGTGGGTACAGAGGGGAGGGGTCTTTTTCGATTGGATTTGGCAACAGGTTCCACAACTCAATTTGTAGAAGGTAGTGGTCTGCCCAGCAATGCGGTTTACGGTATTTTATTGGACAACGAAAAAAAGGTTTGGATAAGTACCAATAAAGGTATTGCAAAGTTGGATCCCGATACGGGAAGTATCAATAGTTATAATACCTTCGATGATTTGCCCACTAATGATTTTACCGGAGGGGCCATTTGTAAAACCGATGATGGAACCCTGTATTTTGGATGTAAAAGAGGGGTTGTTTCCTTTCATCCAAAAAATCTTAGCCAAGACACGACTTCTGTTGAAGTATCGTTCACCACGTTTAAATTGTTCAATCAGGAGGTTGTCCCGGGCAAGTCGTTTAAAGGAACAATAGTGTTGGATAAATCAATTGGTCATACTTCCGAAATTGCGTTACCCTATCAATTGAATAATTTTTCGATTGAGTTTGCAGCACCCAAATATCCTTATTCAGGAAAAGTCCAATACCGCTACAAATTGCAGGGGGTTGATGAGGAATGGGTCAAAGCAGGGTCATTCACCGGTACCGGTACCTATTCAAACCTAAGTGAAGGAAATTATCAACTTCAAGTAGCGGGATCCGATCGCCATGGTGTTTGGAAGAAGCCAAAGACATTGTACATAAAAATACGCCCCCCTATTTGGCGGACACCATGGGCCTATGCAAGTTACCTATTATTAATTACGGGAGTATGGTATACGATCTATAGGATTAAGCTTAAACAGGTGAGGTTGGTCAATCAATTGGACATTGAACAGATCAAACATCAAAAGGACAATGAATTACATCTTTTAAAAATTGGTTTTTTTACGAACATTTCACATGAATTGCGTACCTCATTGATGTTGATGTTGGGGCCTTTGGAAAAATTGATGAATACCCCTGAAATTACCAAGGAACAAGTGCAGAACCGTCTTCTGACCATTCAAAAAAGCAGCCAGAGGTTACATCGTTTGATCAATCAATTGCTGGACCTGCGAAAGCTGGAGACAAAAAATATGAAATTGCAGGTTGCACAAGGGGACATTGTCGGTTTTATAAAAGAAGTGTATACCACTTTCAAAGAATCTGCCCAAGAAAACAATATTGCTTTTACGATCCGTACAGATGCAGGTTCGGTCATGGGGTGGTATGATCGATCAAAATTGGAGGTTATATTGTTCAACCTACTTTCCAATGCGTTCAAGTTTACCAAGTCCGGTGATTCCATTACCATGAATGTAGACATCATAGAAGCAGGGGAAAAGATGCGAATTATCGTTCGGGATAGTGGAAAAGGAATTCCTGAAGACAGCTTGTCACATATCTTTGAGTCTTTTTATCAGGTGAAGGGTCAGGGCAATACATTTGGCGGAAATGGCTCGGGAATAGGGCTTGCACTTACCAAAAATTTGGTTGACCTATACCGGGGAACGATTACCGTAGAGAGTGAGGAAGGCAAAGGCAGTCGTTTTCTGGTAAAATTGCCTTTTAAAAAAGAGCATTTTGGGAAGGAAGAACTGGTTACGGCTACTATAAAAAGTGAAAGACCGGTTCGGCCCATTGTATTGCTACCTTCTACAAAAAAGCCGATTCTTTCCAGGAAGAATCGACAGAATTCGAAAAATACCCAACAATTGCTGATTGTAGAAGATAATGATGAATTGCGATCTTATCTGGTCGATTCCATGTTAGAGCACTATTCGGTAAAAGAGGCGATACATGGAAAACAAGCTTTTGAATTGGCCATCGCCGATGTCCCTGATATTATTATCAGTGACGTAATGATGCCGGAATTGGATGGTATAGAATTATGCCGATTGCTCAAACAAGATGAGCGGACCAGCCATATTCCATTGATTTTGTTGACCGCACGTACCAGTGAGACATATCATTTACAAGGATTGGAGTATGGTGCGGACGATTATATCACCAAGCCTTTTGGTTTTCAACTTTTAAAGGCAAAAGTTGAAAATCTGCTTGCAAAACAGGCTCGATTGAAGGAAAAATTTGCAAGAAAAGGTCTTTTGCAACCCGAAAGGCTGGCCCATAATAAAACGGACGAGCTGTTTATAAAAAAGATTACCCAAATCATTGAAAAACAATTGGACAACCCAAATCTCAGTGTGAAGGATATTGCAGGGGCCATTGGAATGAGCCATTCGGTTTTGTACCGTAAAATGGTGGCCATTTCGGGAAAATCGGTCAATGAGTTTATTCGAACATTTCGACTGGAAAAGGCAAAAAAAATACTAGTGGAGAGTGATTTTTCAATAAGTGAAATTGGAGATGCAACTGGGTTTTCCAATGTCCATTATTTTAGCAAATGCTTTAAATCTGAATTTGGCGAGAGTCCCAGTAAATATAGAAAACGATTATCCAAACATATTTGAATTATTATACCCTCCACTTTTAGGGACTAATGGGCGTACTCAAACCAGAAAAAGATAATTTTATTTTTTTTAGGGATTTAGTAGAAAATGTAAAGAATAGGTCCAAAGTGTGGTAAAAAACAAATAATTATAAAAAAATGCTGAATAACTACAAAAATAAGACATTGAATATTGCTAATTTTATAATTGCGACTAAACAGTATATTTTATGAAAAAAAACTACTACAATGAAATAATTGGAATTAAACGAATAAAGCTTCGAAGCTTATGCTTTTTGGCTTTTATATGCTTGGCCATATCACAGCTCAATGCACAAACGGCCCCCTTTCAAATGCCTTCAAATAATAATGAAGGGGCTATTTATGACAATATTGATTTTTACAATTTTTCCACCGTGGCGTTTGATAGTCAAAACCGTCCTTATGGATTCAATATGCATGAGGAATTTGGGTATGTCCGCACTCTGCGCAATGGGGTTTGGGTAGAGATTAATTATTTGGATGACCTTCAGGCACATCACCCTGGTTTATCCATAACCAGTCGTGCCCTTACCAATGGACATCACCCGGCGAGGATATCGATTACCTCGGACGATCATTTGTATATTACGATGGAGTATAATACTTCTGGGGATGATTATTGGGCCATACTCTATTTAGATGATCTGGATTCCGATGATTTTCAGATCAGAACATACCCGAGAGCTACTACACCAGTGGTGAATGTAGAAGAGTTTACGGGACATAATCTTAAAAATGGAGAGACCCCGGCCATTCTTGTGACGGAAGTAGGTGCATCATTGGAAGAGTTAGGTTGGCCCGCTCCAACAGTGAGTTGGTCCACAGGTATAGTTCATGTTATAAAACTGGTTATTCCCTATCGTAATTCCAATGGTACATTATCGTTCAATACCACGCTTGTTGGAACTAAGCTTGGGGCCACTACCATACATTCCGGGGGGGATGCGACTATGGCCACAATAGGGAACAAGACGTACTTTACCTATTCTGGCTTTGATGAAGCCAGGATTGAGAATGAGGGTGCAAGGGACAATGTGAACTGGGGCTATTTGGCGGAGGCAACACGTCCTTCGTCAGCATCAGGGAATACTACATTTACTTCACGGTTTATGGGAGTACAGTCTGTTTATGGCCATATAGATTCCCATAGCCAGGGAGGAGTGGTATTGGATGCCACAGGTAGACTGCATTACCTTCCAGGTAATCATGCCGAAGAAGATGAATATTGGCGCACAACCCGTGACGTCAATGACCCATCATTCAACTTTTCAACCGATTGGACACAATATGGTACGACCACCAATGATGGAGATTTTAGTTATGATACGCCTGTCATAGATGATAACAATACCATCCATGTCGCTTACAGGCAAAGAAATGGTGGTGCGAATAGGGGGTTGTACGTAAAAACAGGGTCTGTCAATACAACCAACTGGGGTACAAACTTGGGTAGTCTGATTGTTAGGCCTCCTGCTCCCTGGAGTTCTGACGGACAGTACATCATCCATTATCACAGGTTGGTTATGGATCGGGCAAGTAACGTACATTTAAGTAGTGGTTTCTTTGAATTTGGATCGGGCGAAAATGGGGAGTATCCACGTATAAATGCCTATAGACCAAATGGCAATGGTGCCTGGGAAATGCCTGATCGTTATACCTATTTAGAAAATATCATTAATGGTAAAACAGTACAGCAACTTTCTTTTTCTATTGGTAATCAAAGCCTTGAAAATTCACCAATAACATTAAATGGTACGGATAATTCAACAGGGTTACCTATTAGCTATGAGATAGTGAGCGGTCCTGCAACAATCAGTGGAAACTCTTTAACATTAACAGGAACTGGAGAAGTGACGATTAAAGCTGGCAATTCTGGAAACTCAACATATTATGGAGACGAAGTCACACAAAAATTTCAGGTGATAGACGGATCACAAGTATTTGCCGAAGCTGATGCTTATGTAAGGGATGGAGGTTCTGCCAATACAAATTTTGGTAATGATACAGGATTGGTAGTTAAAAACGATAATACTGGTTTTAACCGTCAGGCGTATTTTCGTTTTGATCTTTCGGGTGTTTCAGGAACGATCAATAGTGCTAAATTGAGATTAGTACCCAGTGGCAGTGGTACGGGCGTTGGTTCTACCACCATTCAAACAAAGTTTGTGAGCGATGATTCATGGTCTGAAGCAGGAATTACCTGGAATAATAAACCAACTGGAGGCAGTGTGCTTTCTGGTCAAACAGGAAGTGCCAACCCTACCGAATGGGATATTACATCGCAAGTTCAAACTGAGCAATCAGGCGATGGAAAATTGTCACTTTTATTAGAATCAACAGTTGCAGGAAGCCCTATATTTGTTACCTACAACAGTCGTGAAGCATCAAATTCTTCGGTTAGACCTGTTCTTATAATTGATGTTGGTCAGTCGCCACCGCCACCTCCTCCTACAGGGGATACGGTTGACATATCGGCAGAAGCAGATACCTATGTTCGTAGTGGAGTTCATGGCAATACTAACTTTGGAACGGATGCTTCTTTGATAATCAAGAAGAGCAATACAGGTGATTCCTATAACCGTGAGGCCTATTACCGTTTCGACCTGTCCTCGGTATCGGGAACGATTACCGACGCAAAATTAAGGCTTGTTCCCTCGGGGAATTCATCGAACGTCGGAGCTGCCAGCATCGAGGTCAAGTTCGTGGGTGATGATTCCTGGAGCGAAACGGGAACCACTTGGAATAACAAACCTTCAACAGGGAGCGTGCTGGCGACCCAGTCAGGTAGTGCTTCGACCATGGAGTGGGACGTTACCTCCCAAGTACAAACTGAAAATTCTGGAGATGGCAAATTTTCAGTGAACATAAATGCCGCCGTAAATAATGGCCAATGGATACATTATCATAGTAGGGAGGCTTCGAATACCTCGCTGCGCCCGGTCCTAGTCGTTACCACGAGCTCCCAAAGCACCGTGACCAGTTCGATTTCGTCATCGGCGGATTCCTATATCCGCAGTGGTTCGTACGGGAACGATAATTACGGGAACGATACGGCATTGATAGTCAAGAGGAGCAACACGGGGGATTCCTACAGTCGCGAGGCCTATTACCGTTTCGATCTGTCCACGGTCTCGGGGACGATTACGGAGGCCAAACTTAAACTGGTCCCCTCTGGCAGCTCTGGCAATGTTGGGGCCATAGGCGTGGACGTGAAGTTTGTAAGCGACGATTCCTGGAACGAGACGGGGATCACTTGGAACAACAGACCGACCGCAGGTTCTGTAGTTTCCAGTCAGGCGGGCAGTGCCTCGGCCACGGAGTGGGACGTTACCTCCCAGGCACAGACGGAGAAGTCCGGGGACGGCCAGCTATCCTTGAACATATCCGCCACGATAAACAATGGCCAATGGGTACATTACTATAGCAAAGAGGCTTCCAATTCAGCGGACAGGCCGGTATTGGTCGTGACCACTACCGGAGGGGGTGCATCAAATTTAAGCATGATATCGGAAGATGTGGCGGTGGCCGAACTTCCTGAAATAGAGGTCCAGGACAGTACCACGGTTCATCCGAACCCTTTTATCAATTGGATCCGGATTGCCTCCCCCAATGGTATACGGGGCTATCGTTTATACAGTACAACAGGGATGCTCCTGCTGTCCATGGATAATATAAGGGACAATGAAGCAGAGGTAGATACCGCATCGCTTACCAAAGGGGTTTATATCCTTAAGGTTTTAGGAAGTGACGGATCGGTCAGTGATTTTAAAATTGTTAAATAAGTTGAAATGAAATAGTATTTATAAATAGATTACTTTTTTAGCAATAATCTTTAATCAGAAAGGATTCACCGATACATTTTGTATCGGGTTTTCTTTTTTTATAATGAAATACCAGTTACCACCCTCATATGCAAAAATCTAAATAACTGAACCTTGGTTGTAAAAACAAAATAGCTATTGCAGAATATTTGTTGATGATTCCTTTCTGTACATGAATCATCAATAAATATTCAACTTTTCTTTACAATCTATAAGTGACTAATAATTACAAATATTTTATAATGTAATTATTTGCTTTTAACATCTTATCTTGAATGGAAATAAGCAACTAGAGCCTTGTCAAGATTAAGATAAGTTTGTGAGCCGTTACAATAGCTTTAAAACGAAAAACCAATACCTTATGAAACAACAAACTACAATTAATTTTTTTACGATTACGATCTTGGCTTTACTGTTGACAACGGTGGCTCAAGCTCAGGATCTTCCTATGGTAAAGCATGTAGACGATTTGCCATTTTATGTGCCTCCAAGAATCTTTCCTGATGATGGAGACTCCCAAGATTTAATTAATTATCCGGGAACGGATTATCCTGGCTCTACACAAATGGCATTCGATAGCCAAAATCGACCTTATCTTTATAATGAGAGAACGAAGAAATATGCAGGAAAAATACAGACACTTCGAAATGGAATATGGAAAGAAATTGATTTCACGGCCTATGTTAATGATGTCCTGACTGACCAATATGGTGCCCCTAACGGGTTCGACTACCGTCCGGATCTTTATTCCCATGCAGTCAGTTCAATGCACATTGATGATGAAAATTCATTGTATTTGGTGTTAATTATCCATGATGCGGTTCATCTTCCTGATGAAAACCCAACAACTGCTGGAAATTATATATTATTATATAGTCCGGATATTACTGTTACTAATCCCACTTTTACAACATACAAGATTGCCAATTCATCTAAATCCTTTACTGGTTTTGTAGAGGTGAAAACAGGTTATAATGATACTTCTGTGCCTCCAGCAATAGGAGTTTATAATGATGATGGAATTGATTTGCCTTGTCCAGGGTGTTCGTACAAAAAATTAGTGAGTTTTGAATTATATGTTCCAACTAAGGATGCCAACAAAAACCTGATTTTAGGAGACAGGATATTATTGGATGATAAAGCCGTAGGTTTATTGACACATTCTGGAGGGCGTGCTTGGGCCGCTTCTAAAAATGGTAAAATATTTGTAGGTTGGCAAAGTGGGGTTCTTCCTAATACAACAACTGGTGCAAATGCTTATTGGATAGCTGAAGTAGACAGAAGCACCCGACAGCTTGAAAAAAAATATCTCGGTATTGGAGAAGGGTTTGCTCCTCCCAGTATACCACCTGATAACCATAACTTTGCAACAGTTTCCATTGACGCCCAAGGGTATTTACATTATATAAAAGGTAGTCATGGACCTGGTCAAAGTATTGATTTTCAATATGGGCGCTCTCCAAATCCGTATTCAATCAATGGTAATTGGACTTTCCATGATTGGGAATCTAGTGATGCCACCTATAATTCAACTGTTGTAACTACCAATAATAAAATAATCAGTACTGCTCGCCGAAAATGGCAATGGATGGCGTTTTCGACCAAACCTACAACGAACGGAAACAATGATTGGACGGAATGGAAAAGCGTGTTCTCTACAGATCTTCCTTTTGGAAATCAGTCGGGAGGTACCTTATATAATGCTCCTACGCAAAGAGAAGTTGTAGATAAAAATGGCGACGTTTACTACCTGGCATGTTTGAGGAATTTTGATTTTGCTACTGAAAAGGAATATTTCATGCCACAAACAACAGTTTCCTTTACTGCTGATGTTGATTCGGTTCGAGTTATAACTCGACATGACTATCTTAAGAGAATTATCAATGGTAAATCTGTTCAAAAAATCACTTTTGAGCCATCAGATGGATCTTTGTCAACTTCTCCAGTCACTCTTAATGCTACTACAAATGCATCGGGTCTTCCCATAATATATGAAGTCATCAGTGGTCCGGCAACTGTAAATGGAAATTTATTGACACTTACGGGAATCGGAGAAGTAATGGTAAAAGCAAAGAACTCAGGAAATTCTGTTTATTATGGTGATGAAACGGTAAGTATCGTTCAAATTACCGATGGCTCACAAATATTTGCCGAAGCTGATGCTTATGTACGTAGTGGGTCATATGGTAATGATAACTATGGTAACAGTAGCCCATTGATAATAAAGGCTAGCAATGTGGGAGATTCTTATGCTCGTGAGGCTTATTACCGTTTTGATTTGTCATCTATATCGGGCACAATTACCAATGCCAAATTAAAACTTGTTCCTTCAGGTAGTTCAACCAATGTAGAAGAGGCCAATATTGATGTGAAGTTCGTGAGTAATGACACATGGAGCGAAACGGGCATCACCTGGAATAACAGACCGGCATCAGGCAACTTGTTGGCGACCCAATCGGGTAGCGGTTCAGTTACAGAATGGGATGTGACCTCACAAGTACAAACAGAGTTATTAGGAGATGGTAAGCTATCTGTGCATTTATCGGCTGCTCAAAACAATGGAGAATGGGTGCATTATTACAGTAAAGAAGCTTCAGATTTTTCGGTTCGTCCCGTTTTGGTTTTCTCTACTGACCAAACACCACCACCTGTAGGTATGACAAACGTATCGCCTATAGCAGATTCTTATGTGCGAAACGGAACTTATGCGGACACCAATTTTGGAACCGATGCTGGCCTGACGGTCAAAATAGATGGAGGTTCTTATACCCGTAATACATTTTTGCGTTTCGATCTTTCCTCAATTCCTGAAACGATTGTAGAAGCTACATTGCGGTTGGTGCCTTTAGGTGGTGGTACAACTCCTCAGAATACAAACGTCGAGATTAAATTTGTAAGTGACGATAATTGGAATGAGACAGGCATTACATGGAATACTAAACCGTCCGCAGGTAATGTGTTGGATACCAAAACCGGAAGTTCCTCTGTAACCGAATGGGATGTTACTTTGCAGGCTGAAACTGAACGTTCCAATGATGGATTGTTGTCAATAGCTCTTGAATCTACTGTTATTGGAAGTCAAAATTTTATCACTTATCACAGCAAAGAGGCTCTAGATGTTTCCGTTCGTCCGATTCTGGTCATTAAAACACTTGAACCAAGTACTACTACGACAGCAAATTTGTCGTCAGAAGCAGATTCCTATATCCGTAGTGGATCTTATGGAAGTGATAATTATGGCAATGAGTCAGCATTGATAGTCAAGAAAAGCAATACGGGCGATTCCTACAGTCGTGAGGCTTATTACCGTTTCGATTTGTCCACGGTCTCGGGGACGATTACGGAGGCCAAACTTAAACTGGTCCCCTCTGGTAGCTCTAGTAATATTGGTGCGACCAATATAGATGTAAAGTTTGTAAGCGATGATTCCTGGAACGAGACGGGAATCACCTGGAACAACAGGCCAACCGGAGGTTCTGTACTTTCCAGTCAGGCAGGCAATGCCTCGGCCACGGAGTGGGACCTTACCTCCCAGGCACAGACGGAGAAGTCCGGGGACGGCCAGCTATCCTTGAACATATCCGCCACGATAAACAATGGCCAATGGGTACATTACTATAGCAAGGAGGCCGCCAATGCGTCGGACAGGCCGGTATTGGTCGTGACCACTACCGGAGGGGGTGCATCAAATTTAAGCATGATATCGGAAGATGTGGCGGTGGCCGAACTGCCTGAAATAGAGGTCCAGGGCAGCACCACGGTTCACCCGAACCCCTTTACCAATTGGATCCGGATTGCCTCCCCCAATGGTATACGGGGCTATCGTTTATACAGTACAACAGGGATGCTCTTGCTGTCCATGGATAATATAAGGGACAATGAAGCAGAGGTAGATACCGCATCGCTTACCAAAGGGGTATATATCCTCGAGGTGTTGAACCAAGACGGCTCAACGAGCGATTTTAAGATAATCAAATAATTTGCCCAAGCTGTTATAAAATGTTGGAAGGGGACGGACCTATTTAATGGGGCCTGTCCCGTTCCAGCATTTTTTATGTTTAAAAAGAATATGCTAAACAATTAAGGAATAAGAACGATATTCCTAAAAGAAATTACGATATGACGAAAAATCATCAATAATTGACGGATAATTATAAACGTTCCATATTGCAAATCATTTTTTTTGAATCGAAAATTCATATGAAGTATTTTATTTTCATATAGTATAACAACCGATTGTATAACCAAAAAACAAAAACAATGAAACAACAGACTACGATTAAATTCTTATCGATCCCCATTTTGGCCCTGCTATTGGTGACATCCTTACAGGCCCAAGAACTTCCCTTGGTGAAGCATGTGGACGACCTTCCTTTTTATGTGCCAGCACGGGATATTTCAGATAGGAATTCCCAAACATTGGTTAAATATCCTGGACTGGATTATGTGGGTTCCAACCAAATGGCTTTTGACAGCCAGAACCGCCCTTATTTGTATAATGAGAGGAGTAGCTTACATGCAGGATATTTGCTGACGTTGAGAAATGGTATTTGGACGAAAATTCATTTTCAGAATACTGTAGAGACCCAATTGAAAGCAAATTTTGAGGCTGCTGCTGATTATACCATGTATTGGTCTACTTATGCGCATGCCAACAGTTCTATTCATATTGATGGTGATAACGCCCTCTATATGATGATCTGGGCTAGAGGTGGCCATACCGCCGGTAGGGTTATTTTAGTCTATTCTCCAGATATTACAGTTGTCAACCCTACCTTCACCGTACATAGTTTTGGAGCTACAAGTAGCGCTTATGTTGAAATAAATTCCGGTTTTAACGATGTTTCCGTCCCACCGGCTTTTGGTGTGAACAGTGGCGGTTCTTTTGGTGTATACTTGCCCACTAAAAATAGTGATGGCAGCTTGAACTTAGGTGATTTGATCCACTTAGGAGACGATGCAGTTACAAGGTTTGCGCACTCAGGGGGGCGTTCATGGGGTGTTTCAAAAAATGGTAAAGTATTTGCTTCCTGGCAAGGAGGTGTGATACCGGGAACAACTACTCCTGAGAATGCCTATTGGATAGCGGAGATTGATCGGGCTACAAGAACGGCAACGACCAAATACCTAGGCTTAGGTGAAGGGTTTGCCGCTAAACCCGATGATCACAATTTCTCTACACTTACTATAGATGGCCAAGGCTATTTACATTATATTAAAGGTTCCCATGGCCCGGGCGGCAGTTTGGATTTTCAATATGGACGTTCTCCAAGTCCATATTCCATCAATGGTACATGGAACTTCCATGATTGGGAAGACAGTAATGCTTCTTATAATTCTACGGTAGTAACCACTGATAATAAAATAATTTGTACGGCAAGAAGAACCTGGCAATGGTTAGGGTTTTCTACCAAATCGAACAGTAGTGCTAACGATTGGACAGATTGGAAGAGCCTTTTTTCTACAGACCTTCCTTTTGGAAACCAAGAGGGGGGGGCTTATTACAACGCTCCTGCTCAAAGGGAAGTAGCCGATAGAAGCGGTAATGTTTATTATCAAGCGTGCTTGAGGAATGCAAATACTGCTGACGGTGGTGAATGGTGGGTAGCACAGACCACAATTTCTTTTAATGCGGCAGTTGATTCGGTTCGCATTATGACCCGACATGATTACCTTGAAAGAATCATCAATGGCAAATCCGTTCAGCGAATCACTTTTGAACAGGGAGATGTTGCTTTGTCGAGTTCACCACTTACCCTTAATGCAAGTTCGGATATGGGTCTTCCCATAAACTACGAGGTTATTAGTGGTCCGGCCACTGTGAGCGGAAACGCATTGACGCTTACAGGAATCGGTGAGGTAACCTTAAAAGCAAAGAATACAGGAAATACTACCTATTATGGCGATGAAGTAGTACGGAGCTTTCAGGTAACCGATGGGGTGCAGATACCAGCGGAAGCAGATATCTATGTACGGAGCGGGTCCTATGGGAACGATAATTATGGAACGGATGCTTCTTTGATAATCAAGAAGAGCAATACAGGTGATTCCTATAACCGTGAGGCCTATTACCGTTTCGACCTGTCCTCGGTATCGGGAACGATTACCGACGCAAAATTAAGGCTTGTTCCTTCGGGGAATTCATCGAACGTCGGAGCTGCCAGCATCGAGGTCAAGTTCGTGGGTGATGATTCCTGGAGCGAAACGGGAACCACTTGGAATAACAAACCTTCAACAGGGAGTGTGCTGGCGACCCAGTCAGGTAGTGCTTCGACCATGGAGTGGGACGTTACCTCCCAGGTACAAACTGAAAATTCTGGAGATGGCAAATTTTCAGTGAACATAAATGCCGCCGTAAATAATGGCCAATGGGTGCATTATCATAGTAGGGAGGCTTCGAATACCTCGTTGCGCCCGGTCCTAGTCGTTACCACGAGCTCCCAAAGCACCGTGACCAGTTCGATTTCGTCATCGGCGGATTCCTATATCCGCAGTGGTTCGTACGGGAACGATAATTACGGGAACGATACGGCATTGATAGTCAAGAGGAGCAACACGGGGGATTCCTACAGTCGCGAGGCCTATTACCGTTTCGATCTGTCCACGGTCTCGGGGACGATTACGGAGGCCAAACTTAAACTGGTCCCCTCTGGCAGCTCTGGCAATGTTGGGGCCATAGGCGTGGACGTGAAGTTTGTAAGCGACGATTCCTGGAACGAGACGGGGATCACTTGGAACAACAGACCGACCGCAGGTTCTGTAGTTTCCAGTCAGGCGGGCAGTGCCTCGGCCACGGAGTGGGACGTTACCTCCCAGGCACAGACGGAGAAGTCCGGGGACGGCCAGCTATCCTTGAACATATCCGCCACGGTAAACAATGGCCAATGGGTACATTATTATAGTAAGGAAACTGCCAATTCAGCGGACAGGCCGGTATTGGTCGTGACCACTACCGGAGGGGGTGCATCAAACTTAAAAGCAGTGTTGGATACCCCGTTGATTACCAGTTCGGCGATAAAGGAAGTTACAACAGTTTATCCGAACCCCTTTACCAATTGGATCCAGATCGTTTCACCTAATAAAATCCAGAAATATTGGATATATAGTACAACGGGGGTACTTTTATTGTCTTCGGAAAATGTAAATGGTAATGAGGTCAAGATAGATATGACCTCGCTTACCAAGGGGGTTTATATCCTTAAGGTTTTAGGAAGTGACAGTTCGATAAACGATTTTAAGGTGGTCAAATAATTGTTGAGGTACTAACTTTCTTTAATTCAGATTATATAATGTTGAAACGTGGATTCTTGTCCCGTTTCAACATTATTTTTACATACTTCCAATAAATTCTTCATAGTCCAAGCTATCTATGGGATATAGTTGTTATGTTGATAAGCTCTGTGGTTTGACCAATGTGTTAAAAAAATAGTATAACAATTCTGTACCTCTTCAAAAATAATATCTTGCTTATTTCCTACATGGCACTGTTAGGGCTACTCGGCCCTCATATAAAATACGGGGGATTTTTCATTAAAAATTTTATCTTTGGAAATTTTAGTTTTGCTGAAAACTCAATAAGAGTTGATTGATATTATATTTTTATCAAAAAAATGTCCCATATAGTTTAAATTTGAGAATTTAGTAATATTTCCATATGGCGAAGGAAAATCCGAAGCAATTTTTAAGGGATACTTGCAAGGCTTTTAGTGATAAAGAGTTATTGCTGTTGATGGGGAATGGACGTATGGATGCCTTTGAACAAATTTATGCACGTTATGCTGGTGACATGCTTTTATATGCCATAAATGTTTTAGGTAAAAAAGAGATTTGTGAAGATTTGATACAGAACATTTTTTTAAACCTTTGGCTTAAGAGAAACACTATTGTTATAACCAATCTTTCCGGATATCTTTTTAAGGCCGTTAAATATCAAATTTTCAACCATCTTCGGAACCAAAAAATTTCGTTTGAGAATCTAAAACGATTGGATATCATTGATATTTCCATGAACATATCTAAAAGCATGGAATATGATGAATTGGAAAAGGCCGTAAAGAATTGTGTCACTCAACTTCCAAAAAGATGTCGACAGATTTTTGTGCTGAGTCGATACCAATACAAGACCAATAAAGAAATTGCAGAAGAGTTGGGAATCTCGATTCAGGCGGTCAAAAACCAAATCTCTAAGGCCTTATCCACGATACGACATGATTTACAGGATGATGAGCTCGCCTTTTTCATTCTCTTTTTTTATTGATTTCCATTACCATAAGATATAGTTTATCGATTATTTTCCAATCAGTCATAATTATTGATGATCGACCATCATTATGAGATCGTTTTCTATTGAAGAATACTCCACGTTTGATCAATAATTTTCACATTTTAAAGAAAAACTGACGTTTAACGTGTACCAAACGGCAAATTAGGGTACTTAATACTAGGAACCCCATTATTTTTTAACGCCATCATTGATGAATAAAAAGCAAGCAAAACGACTTTTTGAGAAATACGTAAATAATGAATGTTCAGAAAAAGAGCTCGAATTGTTACATCGATTTTTGGATTCTTATCAAAAAGATGGCAATGCTTGGTCCGTATCGGAATATGGTGATAAAGACGAACTTCTTGAGAAAATGTTTTTAAAAATAAAGGCCGAAGTCCTTTATGGGAAAAAACAGAAAAATCGATCTATATCCTCTTTATTGAAATATGCGGCAATCTTAATTGCTATCATTGGCATTGCAATATTTTTTCAATATAAAAATGATGGAGAAAAATCCCAATTGGTTATTTCCGATGAAGCCATTGTATTGAAACTTGGAAACAACAAGACCAAAGTAATCAGTTCTGACGGTACCGAATTGCTTGTGAATGCAGAAGGTGAGGTAATTGGTTCCCAAAACGGAAATCAACTGACATATACGTCCAATGCCGGGAAAAATGAAGAAGTTGTTTACAATGAGATTGTAATACCCAAAGGCAAAAGGTTCCGATTGACACTTTCAGATGGAACTCTGGTCTATCTTAATGCAGAAACTGTATTGCGATATCCTGAAAATTTCATTGAAGGCAAAGAAAGGAAAGTGTTCTTACATGGGGAAGCCTATTTTGATGTGACCAAGGATACGGCACATCCCTTTGTTGTAAATACGGACGCTATGGGCGTAACGGTCTTGGGAACGGAGTTTAATGTGAATACGTATAAAAAGTCCGAACCTTTTACGGTCTTGGTCGAAGGTAGTGTAAATATGTATTCAAAGAATTCCGATGAAAAGGGCCGTGTTGCTGGTAAAACTACTTTGTTATCCCCTGGGCAAAAGGGATCGTTCGTAGAACGACGTGTGGAAATTACCGAAGTCGATGTGAGTAACTATATCGATTGGCGTGAAGGTAAATTGGCATTTGACGATATGCTTTTTATGGATATTGTGAACAAAATAGAACGGAAATACAATGTCTCCATTGAAAATAAACATACAGAACTTAATGGCTATAGATTCAAAGGGCGATTTGAAGATGAAACGATTATTGACTTAATGGATGTGTTTAAAGAAAGTGTTGGATTTGACTATCAAATTGTAGATAACAAAATAATAATAACTAAACCTTAATGCGTATGGCGTGAAAACTTAAACTAACGAATTAAAAAAAATCGGGAAATGCGGACACATTCCCCGAAATGAATTGATTTTAACCGAAGACTAACTAATTATCAATTAAAACCATTCAAAATTATGGAAAAAAAACAATGGTTTTCCAATAAGAGTTTGGAAAACCTTTCCAAAAAACACCTGAAGATGAAATTATCGTTGCTTTTGTTTGCTTTCGCACTGATGAATCTACAGGCAAACGATATGTATTCACAGAATACCAAGATATCTTTGCAGATCGACAATGAGCCAATAAGCGAGATATTGGAGCATATAGAATCAGAAAGTAAGTTTATCTTTTTTTATAATACCAGCGAAATCGATGTATCCAAAAAAGTGAGCTTGAATGTAGTGAAAACGCCCATCAAGCAAATTTTAGATATCATTTTTAATGATGGGTCGATATCCTATACGGTCTTAAAAAAACAAATTGTACTTAAAAAAAATACTGTTTCTGTTCAGTCCTTAAAAAAAGAACTTAAAGAGGCTAGTATAAATCCTGTACAATTTACACTAACGGGAAGTGTGACCGATGCAGATGGGCAACCGTTGCCCGGTGCCAGTATTATTGAAAAGGGAACTACTAACGGGACTCAGACCGATTTTGATGGTAATTATTCCATTTCCGTTGAAAATGGAAACACTACGTTGGTCGTTTCTTACATTGGTTTTGCTACCAGGGAGGTGTCGGTCAATGGTCAATCCGTCCTTAACATTGCCTTACAAGAAGATACCGCGGCACTGGATGAAGTTGTGGTCGTAGGCTACGGGGTGAAGAAAGTAAAGGATCTTACGGGATCGGTCTCCAGTGTTTCGGGAGCTGATTTTCAAGACAACGCACTTCCCACAGCATCTTTGGCCTTGCAAGGTAGAGCGGCCGGGGTACGTATCGATAGTAATGGAGGGAGACCCGGGAGTGAAGCTACTATAACCATTAGAGGGCAAACGACCCGGAACAACAATACGCCTTTGTTCGTCATTGACGGGCAAATTGTCGATAGTGGTCTAAGTACCTTGAATCCCAATGAAATTGAGTCCATTTCGGTTCTTAAGGATGCTTCCACGGCGGCCATATACGGATCCAGAGCTGCTGCGGGCGTAGTTGTGATTACGACCAAACGTGGTCTTGTGGGCAAAGCTGTGATCGAATATGATACCTATTATACCTTCGATCGTGTTATCAATAAATTAGATGTGTTGAATGCCCAAGAATGGGAAACCATCAATACCGAATATTTTACCAATGCGGGCCAAACTTCAGGCTTGGTCACTCCTGCTGTTAGAGGTGAGACTGACTGGCAAGATCAGGTCTTCAGGACCGGAACCCAGCAAAACCATCATCTATCCGTTAGGGGCGGTAGCGAAAAACATCAATACGCCTTCCATGGAGGGTATTACCACCAAGAAGGGGTTGTAAAAGGTGCTGAATTGGACCGATACAATTTTAGAATGAACAATGATTTTTGGGTAGGAAAGAAATTGAAATTTACCACCAGTATGGACATAAGCTACGCTGAAGCCAACCAGACCGATGATGGTGGGGTGGTATTTTTAGCCTTGCAGAGCCCTCCTAATATAGCTCCTTTTGATAGCAATGGCGACTTGGTCTTTTCGGGCTATACCCGTGAAAACCCATTAGCTGTTTTAAATATAGCTCGTCCAGAAGATGATAATTTACGGGGTTTAGGAAATATATCGGCAGAATATGAAATCATTAAGGGGTTAAAAGCCAGAACCTTTGTAAGTACCGAATTTGTGAATACCTCGTTCAATCGCTTCAATCCTACGGTATTTT
The DNA here is from genome assembly GCF_047345125.1 of Maribacter spongiae. Taxonomy (NCBI): domain Bacteria; kingdom Pseudomonadati; phylum Bacteroidota; class Flavobacteriia; order Flavobacteriales; family Flavobacteriaceae; genus Maribacter; species Maribacter spongiae. The sequence continues at coordinate 504,653 of NZ_JBLFEQ010000001.1, forward strand.
ATCCACAGGATGCGGTAGGAGCCAACAATCGTGATGTAAACACTTTGGAAACCCGAACTAGAAGAACTTTTGTTTGGACATGGGATAATTTTCTGACCTATAACAGAAATTTTGGTGACCATAATGTCAGTGCCATGTTCGGTCATTCAGCACAAAGTTCAACCTCAAAGAATTGGCGTATAGATGCTCGAAATTTTTTATCCAATATCGGAAACCTACAGTTTGTTGATGCTACTTTGACACCAGATGAGACAAGAGGTTCGGGCAACAAAAGAGAATGGAGTATAGCATCCTTAATAGGGAGTGTATCTTATGGCTATAAGAGTAAATATTTATTGGATGCTAGTTTTAGAAAAGATCGGTCTTCAAGAATACATCCTGATTTTAGGGATGCATTTTTTCCATCGGTATCCGCAGCCTGGGTATTGAGTGATGAATCCTTTTTTGACGTTGGTTTTATCAATCGATTAAAGATAAGGGCCAATTGGGGTAAACTAGGAAATGAAAGGTCTGTAATAAGAGATAGGGGTAGACTTATACCTGTCGACTATCCCTACCAATCTGTATACCAAACAGGGGCAGATGCCATTTTTGGGGGAGCTTTGAATACAGGGGTTTTTTCTCCAAGGGCCGGAAACAATGCTCTGCAATGGGAGACTACGGAGACCAAGGATATTGGATTGGATCTTGATTTGTTTGATAATTCACTATCGCTTACTTCGGCTTTCTTTATCAAAGATACAGACGGTATCCTTTTCTCGCCTGATGCTTCTGCTCTGACAGGAATAGCGGCACCGATTCAAAATACCTCTAATATCCGCAACACAGGTATAGAGTTGGCTTTGACCTACCGTAAGACTTTTGGCGATTTTTCAATGGAGATAAGCCCTAACTATACTTATATCAAAAATGAAATTGTTAGCTTGAGCCCTGCAGAAGATGCTATAGACGCTTCTATTGGAAGATCACGGGTTGGTCGACCACTTTCGACCTTTGATATTGGATATATTGCCGATGGTATATTTCAAAACCAGGCCGAAGTTAATGCCCATGCTACACAAGTGGTCGGTTCAGGGCCTGAAAACAGTACAGCTCCTGGAGATGTACGATTCAAAGATTTGAATGATGACGGTGTTATCAATGCCGCCGATAGGGATTGGATAGGTGTAGGTATTCCACCTCACAATTTTGGACTCAATATTTTTATGAAATATAAAAATTTCGACCTGAACTTATCCGGGACCGGACAGGCAGGAGGTCAGCAGATACGCAGGGGAGGTTTTCATAATTTTGTGCGACCATTTGAAATTGTTGCCGGTTATTTGAGAAATCGTTGGACTGGTGAGGGTACCAGTAACTTATATCCCCGAATCATTGCCGGTGATCCCAACAATAACGAGCGTCTATCAACTTTACAGATAGAATCGACCGATTATCTTAGAATCCAAAACATTCAATTGGGCTATACATTGCCACAGTCCGCATTGGATAAATTGAATCTTTCCAACCTAAGGGTATATGTTGCAGGTCAGAACATTGCCACCTTTACCAACTTTCAGGGATATGATCCACAAACGGGATATGGAGGAACTCCGGTACCCCTATCCGTATACTTAGGTTTAAATGTAAAAATTTAAAAAAAGCGTTATGAAAAAATATATAATTGTACTATTTATTGTTTCCACTGTTTTCTTTGGATGCAGTGATGATTTTTTGGATAAACAGCCCAATGGCCAAATATCCAGTGGAACTTTTTTCCAGACTGGGCAAGATGCTGTTTTGGCCTTGACCGCAGTGTATGATAAAGTGCAGCACTTTAGGGGTCCCATTAATGGCCATGCCTCCAATGCTTGGGACGTGATCGGGTTGGCATGGTCACATGCTTCTATTGAACACCCCGATTTATTGAGCCGTTATGGCGTAATGCGTACCGGTACGGTACAGTCAGATCAATTTGAGATCAACTGGATTTGGGAACAATCCTATATCGGTGTGCGTAGGGCCAATGAAATATTGGTCAACGTACCACCCATTGAAATGGATGAGGCTTTAAAATCCCGTATTTTAGGAGAAGCATACTGTCTTAGGGCATACTTTTATTTTAAAATGTTCGAATGGTGGGGCGGAGTACCAATCGTCGATAAGTTGATAGCAACCCAAGAAGAGACTTTGATTCCACGTGCTACTACAGAAGAAATGTTGGCCTTTATTACAGGAGACCTTCAAGAAGCAGAATCTAGATTGCCACAAAGTTATGGGGCTGCCGATTTAGGTCGAGTGACCCAAGGTACTGCAAAAGTACTTTTGGCCAAGGTCTTGTTATGGCAACAAAACCATCCCCAAGCTTTGTCCAAATTACAAGAGGTGGAAAGTATAGGTTATGCCTTGGTAGATGACTATGCCAGTCTTTTTGATGGTTCCAATGAAAATAGCAGTGAATCGGTTTTTGAAATCCAATTTGAGCCAGTAGCCGGTAAAAAAGAAGGTTCGGCACTTTCCTTGTTCTATGCGCCCAATGGGGAAGGTTTTGTTCCCAATGGAGGTTGGGGTCTTGACAGGCCACTTCAAGATATGGTCGATGAATATGAAACTGGGGATTCCAGATTGCCGGCCAGTGTATTTTCATTGGGAGATACCTTTACAAAAGCCAATGGCGATGTAAGAACTTTTGTAGATCAGGTAAACGGTACTGGTTTTGCCATTCGTAAATATGTGACAGACCCTGCTACAGGTACGACAGATGCCATTGATTATGGCCCTCAGAACTGGCATGAAATACGCTATGCGGAAGTGGTATTGATGTTAGCCGAAGCTTATTTGCAAAATAATCAAAAAGATGAAGCTGTAAATCAAATCAATAGGTTACGAGCTAGACAAAGTGTGGATTTGCCTTTGCTGGATTCAGGGACCATGGATATTCAGGATGCATGGGATGCCTTGATCCATGAATATCGGGTAGAATTTGCCTTTGAGGCACATTTTGGATATGCATTAAGGCGATGGGGATTACACAGAACGTTCTATAACGACAAAGGAGTTCCCAATCAAAAAGATTTGATGCCCATCCCTCAAAAACAGATAGATTTTTCCGAAGGAACATTGGAGCAGAATCCGGAATATCAATAGAATGATCCGAGGAATCAAAAAGTGTATGATGCTTAAATGAAAAACAGTTGGTTTTTCATATATTAGTTTGAGTTAGTTAAAAAGCCTGCCAAAGCACATACTGCAAAAGGCAGGCTTTTTTTATAAGATATTGCTGTATAACATAAGAAGAATGTTTTTCAATGAAAAAAAATAATAAATCCAACAGCCGTCGAAAGTTTTTGGCCAACTCTGCGGCACTGGGCGCTTTGATGACCGTTCCCACGGGAGCAAGTGCAATGACCAAGACTATTACAAGGGAAGGGGATACGGTTCCCAAGAATGCTCCTGCACCGGAAAACTATATGTCTCGTGACTTCAACGGTTCCTATTCCGGGGAAAACCTGAACCGTGTCGCCTTTCCCATTGGGGGGATTGGGGCAGGCATGTTCTGTTTGGAAGGGTACGGTGCTTTGTCTCATGTATCGGTACGTAATGTTTCAAACACATTGCATGAACCTTGTAGTTTTGGAGCAATACATATAAAAGGTCAAAAAAATGGTACCAAAGCATTAGAAGCTCTTTTACCCGATTGGAAGAAATATGGTCAGGGAGGCCATTATGATGAGGCATCGGCCCGTGGAGGAGCAAGAAAGAGTCATGGTCTGCCTCGTTTTGAAAAAGCGACCTTCAATGCCCGTTTTCCATACGGAACGGTTGAATTAGAAGATGCCGACATACCTCTTAAGGTTGAGTTAAAAGGATGGAGCCCTTTTATACCTTCAGATGAAGATAATTCTAGTCTTCCTGTGGGAGCCTTTGAATATACGTTTAAAAATACTTCGGCATCATCTGTTGAAGCGGTGTTCTCATGGAACACAAAAAACTTCATGAGTATAAGAGGTAAAAAAGGCAATAAGATATCATCCATAGATAATGGTTTTGTGTTAGAGCAATCGGGGTCTAAAAAGAATCCAGAAGATGAAGGTTGTTTTTCGGCCTATGTGAAAGATGATGCTGCAACGGTAGATCATAGTTGGTTTCGTGGAGGATGGTTTGATTCATTGTCCATTATCTGGGAAAAAATAAGCAGGGGAGACACATCACCAAAAGCCCCTTTAGAGAAAGAATCACCTGGTGCCTCTGTTTTTGTGCCGTTCAATTTAGCCCCTGGAGAAGAGAAAACGATAAAAGTGCTGTTCGCATGGTATGTTCCCAACACGACGATGAGATTAGGAAAAAAAGGCGACTGTATGCCTAATTCTTCTTGTTCCGAATCCGATACACATCGACCATGGTACGCAGGTAAATTCAATTCAATAAATGAGGTTACAAGTTATTGGACAAAACATTACGATGATTTGAATCGAAAAAGTCAGATGTTTTCAGATACTTTTTATAATTCGACCTTACCACCTGAAGTTATGGAGGCAGTGTCTGCGAATTTAGGTATTTTAAAATCTCCTACAGTGCTGCGTCAAACAGACGGAAAATTCTGGGCATGGGAAGGCACCAACGACGATTCGGGTTGCTGTCATGGTACTTGTACCCATGTGTGGAACTATGCCCAAGCATTACCCCACCTGTTTCCGAACCTAGAACGTTCACTTAGAGATACCGAGTTTAATATCAGTCAGAATAATAAAGGACATCAGACTTTCCGTACCTCTTTGCCTATACGTACTGTAGATCATGGTTTTCATGCCGCTTCCGATGGTCAGTTAGGGGGCATTATGAAAGTATATCGTGATTGGCGTATTTCTGGTGATACGGAATGGATGAAGAAAATATATCCTAAAGTAAAACAGAGTTTAGATTACTGTATAAAAACATGGGACCCTAAAGGAAAAGGTATCTTAGAAGAGCCTCACCATAACACCTATGATATTGAGTTTTGGGGACCAGACGGTATGTGTACCAGTTTTTATTTAGGAGCCCTTACGGCAATTGTAGAAATGGGCAAGGCCGCAAAACAATCCTATAAGCATTATGCGAAATTATTAAAGAAGGGTAAAAAGTTTATGGAAGAAACTCTTTTTGATGGAGAATACTTCGTGCAAAATATCCAATGGACGGGGCTTGAAGCCAAAGACCCTGTTGAATTATCAAAAGGTTCATGGACCTCCAATTATTCTGAAGAAGCCAAAGAGCTTTTACAGAAGGAAGGACCTAAATATCAATATGGCAAGGGGTGTCTTTCCGATGGTATACTAGGCATGTGGATCGCCAATTGTGCTGGCTTAGAAGAACCTGTGAATAATGATATGGTAACCAGTCATTTACAATCTATTCATAAATACAACTTAAAAGATAACCTTGTAGACCACCCTAACCCTCAGCGACCATCTTACGCCGTTGGAAAGGAAGGAGGCCTATTGTTGTGTACCTGGCCAAAAGGAGGAAGACTCTCTTTGCCTTTTGTTTATAGTAATGAGGTTTGGACGGGAATTGAATATCAAGTGGCTTCGCACCTGATGATGAAAGGAAAAGTTGAAGAAGGTTTGGAGATCGTGCGCTATTGCAGAAGCCGATATGACGGCACCGTTCGTAATCCTTTTGATGAATACGAATGTGGGCATTGGTATGCCAGAGCAATGTCCAGTTATGCACTGCTCCAAGGTTTAACAGGTGTTCGGTACGATGCAGTAGATAAAACCCTGTATATTGATTCGAAGATAGGAGATGATTTCACTTCTTTTTTATCAACCAAGTCGGGCTTTGGAAACGTGGGACTTAAAGACGGCAAACCCTTTATTGATGTGAAACTGGGCAGCATTGATGTAAAGAAGATAATGGTGTCCGGAAAAGTAATGGAAGCATAAACCTTTGCCACATTATAATAATTGGTTATTAAAGCAATCCCCCGGTGTTGTCCAACATCGGGGTTTATGGATAAATTGAACGCTGTGTTTTCTTATAAGCGCGTTTGAATTGGTATAATAGCCACTAGGGTCTTTAAAAAGATTGTGACTATCAGTTGAATCCTAAAAATTAGAACTTTAGAAAAATGGAGATGAAAAATTATATGATATATGTTTTTTTCTTTGTCCTTTGTTTAGGATGCAAGGATAAAACAGAGAAGAAAGTCGCGAAAACATCAGTTCCAATAAAAAAACAATTTGAACTCGTAGACCCCTCAGAAAGTGGAATTCTATTCAAGAACCCTGTTCCAGAATCAAAGACCATGAACGGTCTTTCCTATGAATACTATTACAATGGTGGGGGTGTGGCCATTGGTGATTTGAACAATGATGGGCTTCCCGATATATTCTTTACGGCTTCGGTTTCTCCAAATAAACTGTATATCAACAAAGGAAACTTAAAATTTATTGATGCTACAAAAGAAGCCCAAATTGTAGATACCCCAAGTTGGACTACCGGGGTGGCCATGGCCGATGTAAATGGAGATGGTCTGCTAGATATTTATGTTTCGCGATCAGGAAGGCTCAGTGAAGAACAGCGGGCCAATAAATTGTTCATTAATCAAGGAACGAACAAGAACAATGTTCCCCAATTCAAGGAAATGGCCAAAATATATGGTCTGGATGATTCCAGTTATTCTACACAATCCCTGTTCTTCGATTATGATAAGGATGGTGATCTTGATATGTTTTTATTGAACCACAATGTATTGACCAAACGATTTGATGGTTTTGATAGAAACAAAAGAACTCCATTGGTAGGTGACAAGCTCTACCGAAATGATAATGGAAAATTTGTTGATATTAGTAAAAATGCAGGTATCAATGGTAATGAAATTGGGTATGGACTTGGCGTTGCCGCCGGTGATTTAAACAATGACAGTTGGCCTGATCTGTACGTTTCAAACGATTACGATGAACATGATTATCTCTATATCAATAATCAAGACGGTACTTTTTCAGAACGGAGCAAAGAGCAGTTAAAGCATTTGTCTTTCTATTCTATGGGTGTTGATATTTCTGATTATGACAACGATGGCAATCTAGATATTTTTACGCTCGATATGGTTTCAGATGACAATTTCAGGTTAAAGGCCAGCATGAGTGGCATGGCACCTGAACGATTCTATAAAGCAGTAGAAAATGGTTTTCACCATCAGTATATGTTCAATTGTTTACAACGAAACAATGGTAATGGCACTTTTAGTGAGGTAGCCCACTTGGCAGGAATCCCTAATACCGATTGGAGTTGGTCCGTATTATTGAACGATTTGGATAATGATGGATACAAAGATGTATTCATTACCAATGGTTTAAAAAGAGATTTTAGAAATAATGATTTTGTAAGGTTTAAAGAAAAAGTACTTCTAGAAAAAGAAAAGAAAGGTATTGATAAAGACTCTCTTTTTTATACCTTAACTCGGTTTATTCCCCCAAGGGCGGCGGTTAATTCTATATTCAAAAGTAAGGGTGATCTCAGTTTTGATAAAGTAAATACTTTATGGGGAATTACTAACGAGAGTTATTCAAATGGAGCATCATTATCTGACTTAGATAATGACGGTGATTTAGATATGGTCGTTAATAATGTAGATCAAACTGCTTTTGTTTATAAGAACAATTCCAATGAAATATCCGATAATAATTATTTGAAGATTCAGTTAAAAGGTCCTGAAGGCAATGTATATGGCCTAGGTGCTAAACTATATTTAGAACATGGGGATGAATTGCAATACCATGAACATTATCTCACCCGTGGCTTTCAATCTTCCATAGATCCCATAATCCATTTTGGGACTGGAGATAATAAGGTATTGGATCAACTTAGGATACTATGGCCTGATGGCAAACAACAAAAAATTAAACATCTTGAAGCTAATAAGACCTTAGTGGTAAATTATGCAGATGCTTTAAATCTTGACGATAGTGAATATCAAACCAAAGAAAACCAACCCTTGTTGGTTGATGTGACTCATGAAATTTTAATTAATAAGACACATGTTGAAAATAAATTCAACGATTTTGAAAGAGAAAGCTTGTTGCCACATAAGATGTCAGAAACAGGACCTGCTTTTGCCGCCGGAGATGTGAACCATGATGGTTTAGACGATATTTTCTACGGTGGAGCCAAAGGTCAACCTGCAAGTTTGTTGATACAGCAAGAAGACGGTACGTTTAAACCCTGGCAACAGCAATTTTTTGATAATGAAAAGAATTATGAAGATGTGTCAGCCCTGTTTTTTGATGCTGATAACGATTCTGATATGGACCTGTATGTGACCAGTGGTGGTAATGAGTATGCCAAGGGATCTAAATGGTATTATGACAGATTATATATGAACGATGGTCTTGGAAAATTTTCCAAGTGTGTTAACCTTCCCCAAATGGCAATAAGTAGTTCATGTGTAAAGAGCGCCGATTTTGATAATGACGGGGATTTGGATCTTTTTGTGGGTGGACGCCAAGAACCAGGGAAATACCCTTTTCCTGCCAATAGTATTCTATTGCGTAATGAAAGTATTCCAGGTACGGTTTCCTTTGTGGATGCTACTGCTGAAATTGCCCCTGATTTTCATGGTATGGGCATGGTTACAGATGCCGTTTGGACCGATTTCAATAATGATAAGTTTTTGGATCTTGTAATTGTGGGAGAGTGGATGGGCATCCGAACTTTCGAGAACCAATCTGGTAGTTTTGTAGATGTTTCCAAACAAAATGAATTGTCTAATGAAATAGGCTGGTGGTACAGCATAGTTGCAGCCGATTTCGACAAAGATGGAGACGATGATTTTATTGTAGGTAATTTGGGTACTAATTATAAATATAAAAGTTCTAAAGAAAAGCCTTTTGAAATCTATGCATCTGATTTTGACGATAATAAAACGGTTGATGTTGTTTTGGGATATTATAATCAAAATAAACTTTTTCCACTTAGGGGAAGAGAATGTTCCTCTAATCAAATGCCCTTTATAAAAAAGAAATTTCCCAATTACAATTCATTCGCCCAAGCAACTTTGGTAGATGTATATGGAGCTGAGAAACTAGAAAATGCATTAACCTATAAGGCGAACAATTTCACCACTTCATACGTAGAAAATTTAGGCAATGGTGAATTTAGGGTGATTTCTTTACAAAATGAAGCCCAAATATCATGTGTCAATGCTATTCATGTAGATGATTTTGATAAAGATGGCTATCTCGATGCTCTTTTAGTTGGCAATAATTATGGAGTTGAAGTAGAGACTATTCGTAACGATGCTAGTTATGGTGTTTTGATGAAAGGTGACGGCAAGGGCGGTTTTAATGCATATAGACCCCGTAACACGGGTGTTACGATAGACGGTGTGGTCCGTCATGTTTCTGCATTACGATGGAAACAGTCAGAGAACCAAATCATTTGCTTTGCAAAAAATAATGCACCATTGCAATTTATACAACCCAATAAATAGTTATGCCCTTGTATATAAAATATTGGTCTTCGCAATTCATAAAAAAAGCCATTTGTTTGGGTTTTGGATTTGTTGTTTTGATGACTTCCTGTTCAGATTCGTCAAATTCAGATTCGTCAAATATTTCCCAAAACCAGCTAAAACCATTTCAAGAGTTGAGTTTTGCCATAGTTGAACCTTCTGTTAGTGGAATTCATTTTATGAATAAGATATCCGAAGGTAAAAGATTGAATTATTTTACCTATCCAAATATTTACTCAGGTGGCGGAGTTGCCGTAGGCGATTTGGATAATGATGGATTGGCCGATATTTATTTTAGTGGCAATATGGTTGAGAACCAATTGTACAGAAATAAAGGAAGCCTTCAATTTGAAGACGTTACCACTAAGGCCGGGGTATCCGCTTTAGATCAGGTGCGGTGGACGAGGGGAGTAACCATGGTAGATATCAATAATGATGGCTTTTTGGATATTTATGTAAACGTTAGCGATCCGTATCAAAGACGGAACAACTTGCTTTATGTAAATCAAGGTGATATGACCTTTACAGAAGAAGCAGCTAAGTATGGTATTGACGATGATAGCCACTCCGTTCAGAGTACCTTCTTTGATTATGACCGTGACGGTGATTTGGACCTATATATCTGTGCATATCCTCATTTTAACCTTTTTAACTCTAATACTTTTTTTAAAGAAAAAAATATAGACCCCCAATATGAAGAAAGTGATCGATTCTATAGAAACGAAGGTAATGGAAATTTTACCGACATGACTTCCGAAACCGGTCTATTGAATTATGGTCTTTCACTTAATGCAAGTATTGCCGATTTCAATGGAGACGGGTGGCCCGATATCTATGTCTCAAACGATTTCAATGCTAAGGATTTTCTGTATATAAACAATCAGGACGGGACGTTTACCGATCAACTTGACCATTATTTTCCCCATACTTCCAATTTTGGAATGGGTACGGATGCTGCGGATATCAACAATGATGGTCTTATAGATTTCTTTCAATGTGATATGATGTCCGAGACCAATTTCGGAAAAAAGACCAATATGTCTGCAATGGATACCGAGGCGTTTCAAGAAACGATTACTTCTGGTCTGCATTATCAATATATGCGTAACTGTTTGCAAATCAATAATGGTAGTGGCGGTTTTAGTGATATAGCCGAAATGGCCGGGGTAGGATACACCGATTGGAGTTGGGGCCCTCTTTTTATGGATTTGAACAACGATGGGTGGAAAGATTTATTTGTGAGCAATGGGATGCGAAGAAATGTTAATAACAATGATTATCAAAACTATTTTAACCGACTGTATGCCCAGAAAAAGATTACACAAGAAAATCAACATCAAATGGTACGTAACATACCCGTAAACCCAATTGATAATTATGTTTTTGTGAACAATGGTGGGTTCGATTTTAAAAAAAAACCGGGCAATTGGGGGTTGAGCTTTAGGGGTTTTACCCACGGAACGGCCTATGCCGATTTTGATCTTGATGGAGATTTGGATATGGTCTTCAATAATCAAGATACAAAATCATTGATTTTTGAAAACAAGGCACAACAGGTCTTTAAAGAGAAAAATTATATACGTATAAAGCTCAATGGAGGTCAAAACAATCCGTTTGGTATTGGGGCAAAAGTTACTCTTGTAGCACCTGATGCAAGCCAGCAGACTCAAGAACTCATACTATCTCGAGGGTATCAATCTTCCATGGAGCCTGTGCTGCACTTTGGATTGGGAAAAATGGACAAAGTAAAGAAACTACAGATTGTATGGGCAGATGGTACAATACAAAGTTTGACCGACATAAAAGGAAATCGAGAACTGATTGTTCAAAAAGAGTGGTCCGAAAACAACGGGGAAATCGTTGCCGCTAGTCATACGACACTATTTACTTCAGCTACAGATAATACTAAAATTGATTACAGGCATAAAGAAAACCCGTTTAACGATTACGAAAGAGAAAGCCTGTTACCTCATAAAATGTCACAGTTTGGACCGGCTCTGGCTGTAGGCGACATAAATAATGATGGTCTTGACGATATGTATATTGGCGGGGCAAAAGACCAATCGGGAGAAATGCATATACAGCAACAAAATGGCAGCTTTGTTTCTGTGCAATCACCATTGTTTGATATTGATAAAATCCATGAAGATACTGGAGCGACATTTTTTGATGCGGATAATGATGGTGACTTGGATTTGTATGTAGTGAGTGGGAGTAATGAAGAAGAAATAGAGAGTGAGTATTATACTGATCGTTTTTATGAAAACAAACAAGGCTTTTTTCATAAAATAGAAAAAGCTCTTCCTAAAATACATGCCAGCGGCTCTTGTGTTGTAACAGGTGATTATGATAATGATGGAGATTTAGATCTTTTTGTCGGAGGTAGGCAAATTCCGGGAAAATACCCATCGCCGGCCAGTAGTCAATTGCTTCGGAATGATTCTGAGAATGGATTAATATCTTTTACTGATATTACTGCAAAGATGGCTCCTGTACTTCAGGATATAGGTATGGTTACCTCGGCAATTTGGGTGGATGTCGATGGTGATCATAGAAACGATTTGGTGGTAGCAGGAGAATGGATGTCCATCAAGGTTTTCGTGAACACAGATAGTGGTTTCCGAGATACGACTGATGAGTCCGGATTGCAGGATCACGTTGGTTGGTGGAACACTCTAGCCCATGGAGATTTTGATAGTGATGGTGATATCGATTTTGTCGGTGGTAATCTTGGATTAAATTATAAGTATAAAGCCAGCCAAGAACATCCTTTTAAGATTTATGCGAAAGACTTTGACGATAACAAAACCTTAGATATTGTATTGGGTTTTTATGAGAAAGATAAACTTTATCCGCTTAGAGGAAGAGAATGTTCCTCAAATCAAATGCCCTTTATTAAAAAGAAATTTAAGAGTTATAGTTCTTTCGCTCATGCATCTCTTGAAGATGTTTATGGAAGAGAAAACTTAAATGAAGCGATACAGTATGAGGCCACAAATTTTGCTACGAGCTATATTGAAAATTTAGGGAATGGAAAGTTTAAAATAAGACCATTGAACGGTTTGGCTCAAATATCTTCTGTGAATAATATATTGACCAATGACTTTGATAATGACGGTTTTTTAGATTTAATCTTGACAGGAAATTTATACGGTTCAGAGGTAGAGACTCCTAGAAATGATGCTAGTTTTGGTCTTTTTATGAAAGGAGATGGTAAAGGAAATTTTAAAGACTTTTACCCATATCAGAGCGGGTTAGAAGTACATGGGGAAATACGTAATGCTGCTATCGTTAAATATGATAATGAAAAAGAAATGGTAGTGTTTGCAGCCAACAATGCAGCAATACAATGCTACACCATAAATTAGCTTTCTTGTTGGTAAATCTCATAATAACAGAAAGTTGCAATATATATTGTATTTGTCTTAAAAATAATCAAAGAAAAAGTATCCTTTTGACCTCCTCCCGTTAAACCGGACAGTTTAAAACTAGAGAAAAGCTGGGCGAATAAATGTTTAACCTTAAATGATTATTTACTTATGACCCGTACCTAAATGCGGGAGAAAGTCACTTTTAAAATCGTAATATGTGAAAAAAACTAAATTAGCAAATGATAAAAATTCACTTTTGAACTAAAAATCGGAAAATACACTTACATTTCCCTGATTTAATAAAAAGTGATTTAAACACTCTTAAACCATTATTCAATTATGAAAAAAACCTTGAATTCACGGGGAAAAGAACGCTTCCTATTGAAATTTGACTTAAAAATGAAACTAACCCTATTTGTTGCCGTAGTTTCCTTGTTCCAGTTGAAAGCGAATAATTCTCATTCCCGGTCAACCAAACTATCTGTAGAAATGGATAAGGTAACAGTAAACGATGCAATCAGGGAGATTGAATCTTTATCTGAATTCAAGTTTCTACATAACCGTAAAGATGTTAATTTGGATAGAATCGTTTCCGTTAAAGCAAAAAAGAAACGTATAAGTTCCATCCTTTCCGAGGTTTTTTCCAATACAAATGTCGGGTTTGAAGTTCTGAACAAGCAAATCATTCTTAGGAAAAAGGATGTTATCTCAGCTATGAAAATTCCCAATCCTCCAAAAGAGACACTAGACCAGCTAACCATATCGGGCACTGTTTCCGATACCAATGGGCAACCGTTGCCAGGGGCAAGTATTGTGGTAAAGGGTGCTGTCAATGGTACACAGACCGATTTTGATGGCAACTTTTCTATTGAAGTGACCGATGAAAATGCTGTATTGGTCGTTTCCTATATTGGATTTGCTTCCCAAGAAATCGAGATAGGGCAACAGAGGGTCATTGCCATAGTTTTAACTGAAAATGCGGCGGGATTGGATGAGGTGGTCGTTGTAGGTTATGGTACACAGAACAAGAAGGATGTTACCGGAGCCATTTCCACAATTTCCGCCGAAGATTTAGGGGAAGCATCCAATGATTCTTTCATCAGGACACTATCGGGTAAAATAGCCGGGGTGCAGATTCAGCAGACTACGGGTGCACCCGGTGGAAATATTGTGGTAAGGGTCCGGGGGACTGGATCTTTGACGGCAGGCAATGACCCCTTGTATGTAGTCGATGGCTTTCCCATAGAACAAAGCAATCTTTCGGGTAATGATGACAATGAGCTTGGATCTAATGGTTCCCAGGGCATAAACCCTTTGTCATCCTTAAATCCGGATGACATTGAATCCATTCAGGTATTAAAAGATGCTTCTGCAGCGGCCATTTATGGATCTAGGGGAGCCAATGGAGTAGTGATAATCGCTACTAAAAAAGGTAGGTCGGGAACCTCAAATATTAATTTCAGCGCTTCTATTGGATCTTCCTCCGTTATTAATGAATTGGATTTGCTCAATGGTGATCAATATATAGATTTTGTTAGGGATGCTTATGTAAATGCAGATGCAACTTCAGCTCCGGGCATTGCTTTCCCTTTATTCTTGAACGATGTTAGTGGTTTGCAAGGTGTAAATACAGATTGGCAAGATCAAATATTCCGATCAGCCTTAATACATAACTATCAATTGTCCGCATCAGGAGGAACCGAAAAGTTACGATATTTCATTTCAGGAGGTTATACTAATGAAGAGGGTATTGTGGTTTCATCCGGTTTTGAGCGTTTTTCATTACGTATTAATCTGGATGCCCAATTAACGGATAACCTTAAGCTTGGCGCTAATATTGCTCCTGGTTATACCGTTAATGATGAAGTTAATGCAGAGGGGCATTGGGCTGTGAACGCTGTAATTAATTCGGCTTTAGTTTCTTTTCCTTTTTTAAGACCGGGACCAGATGAGATAAGCGGGGAACAATTTGAAGCGAACGATCCTAATTATACCTGTTGTGGAACACCGAATCCAGTGTTATTGGCCAGTGAAAATGACATAAATAGTACACAATTAAGATTATTGACCAACACCTATTTAGAACTGGAAATATTAAAAGGGTTAAAAGTCAAGACAAGTTTTGGCTTTGACTATTCGGATTTTGAAAGAAACCAATTTATTGCGGCAGCGGCAAGAAGGTTCAACAACCAGAATGCCGTGTTTACCAACAAACTTGGTCAAAGAAACTGGTTAACGGAAAATACCTTCAATTATAATACCTCTTTTAGGGAACATAAATTTGATGTTTTGGGCGGTTTTACTTACCAAGAATTTCGTCAACAGAACAACCGAATACAAGCAGCTGATGTTTCAGACGGTCCCGTACGTACTATTTTTGATTTCAATACCGTTACAAGGGCATTCAATTTTATAGAAGAGTGGAGTTTGGTCTCTCTATTGGGCAGGGTTCAATATTCCTTTGCTGATAAGTACTTGATTTCAGCGGCCATAAGGCGTGATGGGTCGTCTCGGTTTGGAGCCAATAATAAGTTTGCCAACTTCCCTTCTGTATCTGCCGGATGGACCATTTCCGAAGAAGATTTCGTAAAAGGATACAACGACCTGAACTTTCTAAAACTGCGGGCAAGTTGGGGTAGAACAGGGAATAATCGTATAGGTAATTATTCGTCCATAGCCTTATTGACTAATGAAAACTATGTTTTAGGTAGTGGCAACGGAGAAGGAGTAACCGGTTTACGGCCAGAATCTATTGCGAACCCTGATTTGACTTGGGAGACCACGGAACAATATGATATTGGTCTTGATCTAGGGCTTTTTCAGAATAGACTGTTCTTTACCGTGGATTATTTTAATAGTGAAACCAAGGATTTGTTGCTAAATGTTCCTATTCCAACAAGTTCTGGTTTTGGATCTGCCTTGCAAAATTTGGGCAGGGTTAAAAATACCGGATGGGAATTTGCAATCAATTCCAAAAACTTTGTAGGCCATTTTAAATGGGACACGGATTTCAATATCACGTTTGGAGACAATGAAATATTGGAATTAGGTCCGGAGGGCGATCCTATTAGGGCAGGAAGTGGGGCAGGAAGTATCTTCTTAAATGAAATAGGAGGTGAGTTGGGCGCTTTCTCTGTGTACGAACAAATTGGCATTTTTCAGACCCAGGAAGAAATTGACAATAGTGCAGTTTGGAATACCAGTAGGGGTACCTTTCCGGGCGATGTAAAATATAAAGACCAGAATGGTGATGGTGTGATCAATAGCGATGATAGGGTGGTTATAGGAAGTAACAGACCTGATTTTATTTGGGGCATTACCAATAATCTACATTACAAAAATTTGGATTTGAATGTTGTCGTAAATGGTGTTGAAGGGAATTTGATACACAACGTAGCTCGTAGGTTTTACAATAATTTAGAGGGTAACCAGAACCAATCGGCAGATGCGTTAAACCGATGGAGATCACCCAACCAACCAGGAGATGGTGTAACGCCAAGGGCTAACCGTCTAACAAGTGGCAACAACAATGTGGCAGAATCATCACGATGGGTAGAAGATGGCTCTTTTGTACGAATCCAGAACGTGACCTTGGGGTATAACTTCCCAAATAACATTACGGAGAAGATGAAACTAGGTTCGTTAAGAATTTATGCCAGTATAGACAACTTGGCTTACTTTACAGATTACTCTGGCTATAACCCGGAAGTGAGTTTAAGTGGAGGAGATCCTTTAAGGACAGGTGCTGATTACGGATCGTATCCATTGTCCAGAAGATGGGCACTGGGCATAAAGGTTGGCCTATAAGCTTATCATGACTAATAGTAAAATTATGAAACATATAAAATATTTTATAACCTCTCTAGGGCTATTGGGTATAGTATCCTGTGAAGACAATTTAGATCTGGCCCCGGTGTCACAGATAAATACAGAGAACTTCTATCAGACTGCTTCTGATTATGAGCAAGCGATAATAGGAGTCTATGCTAGTTTAAGGGGAGAATTTGATGATATTGTATTATTTGGCGATATCCGTTCCGATAATACCAAACCTGTTGTTTCCGGATCCGTTACCACAAGGTCCGATTTCGACAATTTCTCTATTCTTCCGACCAATGAGGCCATTAGTGGAAGATGGAACGAGAGTTATAATGCGATTTCCAGAGCCAATGCTATTCTGGATAGGATTGATGAGGCTTCAATAGAAGGGAGCCTTAAAACCCGTGTAAAGGGAGAAGCACTCTTTGCAAGGGCCTTGATCTACTTTAACCTGGTGAGAATTTATGGTGATATTCCATTAGTGATTACCGAGATTACGAGTGCCGAAGCATTGGAATTTCCGCAGAGCCCTTCTACAACGGTATATGCTCAGATTGTCTCCGATCTTACACAGGCTGTGGGACTTTTGCCGTCCTCTTATAGCGGTGCGGATGAAGGAAGGGCCACCAATATAGCTGCCAATGCCTTATTGGGCAGGGTACAGTTGACCAATGGCAATTTCTCGGATGCCGAAACAGTGTTAAGGTCCGTTATTTCCCAGGAAGGCGGTAATGTAAATTTACTTGCTGATTATGCCGACGTATTTGATACCGATAACGAGCTTAACCCTGAAGTCATTTTTGTAGTAAGATGGACTAATGACGGTGTTAATGGCAATGGATTTAATTTTTCTTATGCCAATAACCAAGCTGCCGACAATACGGCCAAAAAAGATTTGTATGATGAATATGAGGCTGGAGATGTGAGGAGGGACCTTACGTTGAACACTGCCATTTCCGCCAATGATACTTTAGTGATTAAATATGGCCCTGAACCTCCTCTTGGAGAAGGTGGTGAAAGTGATTGGCCGGTAATACGTTACTCCGATGTATTGTTGATGTTGTCCGAAGCCATTAACGAGCAAGGATATGTTCCGGACGGAGAAGCTTTCACGCTTTTAAATAGGGTACGAAGCAGGGCGGGTCTTGCTGATATTACTTCCGCTACCGTGGCCGATCAGGCCGCATTCAGGTTGGCCGTAGAACATGAAAGACGAGTGGAACTTGCCTCGGAAGGTCACAGGTGGTTCGATTTGGTCAGAACCGGTAGATATTTGGAAGTGATGGGCAGCAAAGGATTTAACGTTCAGGCCCACAATGATTTATTTCCGATACCCGAAGCGGAAATATTGAAGGTAAACGATAATGCCATTCTAAGGCAGAACCCCGGGTATTAGATAAGAAATTGTTCGGTCAGTTTAATTTTTCAAAACAAGGGATTATAATAACATGGAATAAAATGTTTTAGGGATCGGTATTTTATATATGCGAACTGCGAAAAAGGAAGAACACGAAGTGAATGACAGTATCCCCTAAATGGGAATAAATTGTTCATAAAAAAATGTTCCCATAGAATTACCGTTCCAACATTTTATTCAAAACGAACCCTCCTGTTCTCTAAAGAAAGCATAGGCCCTTTTCATTTGGGTCTTTACGGTATTAATGGAAATATTGTTCGTTTGGGCAATTTCATTATAGCTTAACCCATGAATAATGTGATCTACAAAAATATCCCTTCGAGATTTTGGTAATCGCCCTAATAATTCCCTGATTTTTGACTCTTTTCCATTTGTTGGTTTTTCAAGAGAAGGAGGGTTCTCATATTTTGGGGGATTCATTTTTTCTATCTTCGCAACATCTTTTTGTAGCTTTTCAAGATATTGCAAACTCATATTTTTAACGGCCTTTGAAGCATATGCCTTAAATGAGGTCTGTATATCGATAGTGTCTTTTTTCTTCCAAAAGGAAAGGAAAAAGTCATGTACAATATCTTTCGCAACACTCTTGTCTTTCAGTACTTTAAACGCTACCAAGGACAAAAATGTATAATGCTGTCTGTAAAGTGTTTCAAAATCTTTCCACTGCGACATTTTCAATCGATTTACTTTGACTCAAACAACTATATTAGGGCCTGAAATTACTTTATTTTTTCAATTTACTAAAAAAATCGCCCCTTTTTTTATTTAATTATCAAAAATGTGTCACCCTAAATTAACTTTTTCATAACATATACATAAACAACCGAATATCGTGAACTCATCCCATAAGATCAAACAAGTTCTGAAGCACATAGCCAAAATAGATACTATTGATTTAAAAATAGTGGAGGCATTATCGCAAGAAGAGCAGGAACTTATAATAGATTTATATAGGGACAATCTTATTGCAGAAGCATTAGAGTTTATAGATTCACTTGATGTGGATGGTGATTGGGAACGGTTCAGGAAAGAAATAGCTCCTTTTGAAGAGAAAACATCTGCTAAACCAACGTGGAGACCATTGCTTAAATATGCGGCTGTATTTATAGGTTTGTTAACGGCAGCGTTCTTCTTATATTATAACGCTTATAAATCTGAGAATGCTATACCACCGGCCGGAATTCCGGAGAATGTTATTGTGTTGACCCAGGATGATGGTGCCGTTCAGGTTATTAATACTAACGAAGAACAGAAGATAGCATTGAAAAACGGTCAGGTTTTTGGTGTTCAAAAAGGGAATAAGTTGGAATATGTGGCTGATGTGGCCGTGGAAGAATTAATATATAATGAACTTCAGGTTCCTTATGGAAAAACATTCGGCATTACTTTGTCGGATGGTACCGTGGTGCATTTAAATTCAGGGACAAAATTAAGATATCCCATAAAGTTTATTGAAGGGAAAAAGAGAGAGGTCTATATAAAAGATGGAGAAGCCTTTTTTGAGGTAACAAAGGATTCTTCGCATCCTTTTGTGGTAAATACGGGGTCGGTGGCCGTGGAGGTATTGGGTACAAAATTCAATGTCTCTTCTTTTGAGGAAGATGCGGACATCAGTACGGTTTTGGTAGAAGGAGCGGTAAATATATATGATGAAAAAAGACCCGATCAGTCTTATATATTGAAACCCGGTCAAAAAGGGTCTTGGAACCGTACGGATCATAAAATTTCAATGGAAGAGGTGGATGTTAGGTTATATACCGGGTGGATCAAGGGGGAAATGATTTTTAGGAATTCTTCCTTTGACAATATGGTCAAAAAATTGGAACGCAGGTATAACGTAACTATTCAAAGTGATAATGAAGTGTTGAACAGTAAAAAATTCAACGCCGGCTTTCATGTAGATATTGAAACCTTGGACGATGTTATGAAAGCCATAAATAATATACATCCGTTTACATATACAATTTTGGACAACCAAATAATCATTGAATAATAAACTAATACTAACTTAAAAAAAAACTATTTGCGTATGAAATAAAAGTAACGAGCGAGATTATATTTAATTTCTTAAGAACCCTATATGAAAAAATCGGAAAATGGTGCAACATTTCCCGATTCTAAACAGTGGTTCTATGACGTTTTGATTAACATTAAAAACCAAACAAAATTATGAAAAAATCCTTTAGAGGTATAGGAAGTGTTTTGCTCTTTCCTAAAATTGATTTAAAGATGAAACTGACCGTTTTTTTATTGGTGGTTTCGTTGTTTAGAATTCAGGCGAGTACGTATTCTCAGAATACGAAGCTTACGTTGAATATGAATGATGCCACAATGGGGCAGGTTTTCGATAGGATAGAATCGGAATCGGAATTTCGATTTTTGTTCGAGAGCAGTCAGATTGATTTGGAACGTAAAACAACGATATCCGTTAAGAAGAAAAAAATATCCGATATCCTACGGATATTATTTCGTGGAACAGATATTGTGTACACTACATATGATAGGCAAATTACCTTGACCAAGAAAGAAGCTTCTTTAAGTAAAAAAGATGTACGCCCAATCGAAATGGCGGCAGTACAGACTTCTGTTCAGGGAACGATTACGGATGCCGATGGGCAACCTTTGCCTGGTGCCAGTGTTATTGAAAAAGGGACTACCAACGGTACCCAAACCGATTTTGATGGAAACTACTCTATAACCGTAGCCGATGATAATGCCGTATTGGTCGTTTCGTATATAGGTTTTGCCACTCGGGAAGTTAACGTTAATGGGCAAAGTACTGTTAATATTAGCTTGCAGGAAGATACGGCAGCTTTGGACGAAGTTGTGGTGGTAGGTTATGGTACCCAATTACGGGAAAGCCTAACGGGTGCCATTAGCGAGGTAAAAAGTGAGACCATCAGTAAGAGGATCAATACCACAGGTATAGGTGCATTACAGGGCTTATTGCCCGGTCTTAATGTGACCAGGGGTTCCGGACAGATTGGTCGGGAAGATGTTAATTTTAGCATTCGTGGTATCTCTTCTACAAACGATGCGGACCCTTTGATTATTATTGATGGGGTGGCCTCTACAAATCAGCAATTTAATTTGATCAACCCCAATGATATTGAAAACGTCAGTGTGCTTAAAGATGCGGCGGCTTCAATCTACGGGTCACGAGCGGCCAACGGGGTAGTTTTAGTAACTACTAAAAGAGGCAAAGGAGAGCCAAAGATATCGATCAGCTCTAATTTTACCTTGAGCATACCAGGTCTTTACCCAAGAAGAACCACGACCTTGCAGCATTTTGAAATGGCGAATGAAGCCTTTGAAAATGATGGGGATTTTAATTCAGGTTTTGCTAAATACAAAGATTTACCGCTGACCAATGACTGGGTTGAAGGACCTTTTGGAGATACACCTGCCATTTGGTTCGGGGATTTTGATTGGAAAAAAGCGTTATGGGGCAATGCGGTTACCCAACAACACAATTTTAACGTTCAAGGAGCCACCGACAAATCTTCTTATTCTTTCTCTGCGGGTTATTTGAACCAGGAGTCTATGTTCAAATATGGAAACAACGAGAACGAACGCTTTAATTTAAGGTTAAATTACGATTACAACCTTACGAAAAGGCTTAAATTTGGTGCTAATGTTGCCGTGGCTTTTAATGATATTATTGAACCAACACAGTTAAACCAAGCATTGAACGAACAAAATCGCCAATGGTCTACTTTTAGGGTCTTTTCCAATGATGGCAATTTCTACAACTTTGGTGGTTTTCAAAGTAGTGCAGGATCTGCAGAATTGGGGGGCGATCGCTCTATTAAAAATACCACGACCAATATTAATTTAAATCTAGAATATAAATTTGGGGGTGTATTGGACGGCTTAGTGGCTACAACACAAATAGGGATCAATTCTGTTAAAGAGACCAATAAATCTTTTACAGCTACTTATACGACTTCAAATGGTGCATTAGGTGAGGGTCTTGACCCTATAAGGACTGCGGTACGTAACCCAAATACTTCGCTCTTTAACCGTTTGGATGAAACCGATTTTCAGAGTTATGTCTTTCGTTTAAATTACGATAAAACTTTTAATCAGGTACATAATGTAAGCCTATTGGCAGGTGCTTCACAAGAAGAAAACTTGTTTCAACGGTTCGAAGCTGGAAGACGAAATGCGCTTTCAGATGAATTGCACACCTTAAATTTGGGCGATGGCAATTCGCAAACCAATACTGGTGCAGCGAATCATTGGGCATTGCGTTCGTTCTTTGGTCGGGCAGGTTATGTGTATGATGGTAGGTATTCTGTATCAGGCCAGTACCGATATGATGGTAGTTCACGATTTATCGGTGATGACCGTTACAGAGGTTTTGCCAGTATTTCTGGAGCCTGGATTGCCTCTAACGAGCAATTTATACAAGATTTAGGAATTTTTGATAATCTAAAGTTCAGGGCCTCTTATGGTGAGGCCGGGCACCAAGGTGGTATTGGATTGTATGATTATATTCAACAAATTGGTGTAGATTCAGATCTTAATGAACCTTTCAATAGATCGGAAAGACCTAATAATGATATTGGGATTTATCCTTTTGGGGCTGCAGCAGGTAGCTTTCCATCGGCGTTTTTATCGAATTCGATCAGTTTAACACGTACCTGGGAAAAGATAACCACGACCAATTTTGGAGTTGATTTTGCGGTATTGGACAATAAGTTGTCTGGATCCTTTGATTATTTTGTGAAAAAGAACACCAACATGTTGGTCAGTGTGACTTTCCCCGAAGTATTGGGAATTGATCCGCCACAGACCAATAATGGTGCCTTGGAGACCAAAGGTTGGGAAGCCACATTGAATTGGAGAGATAGGGTGAACGATAATTTTTCCTACTTTATCACAGCCTATGTAACGGATGACAAGAACGTGTTGACCGATTTGGCAGGGGCAGATACTTTTGGTGCTCGTGTACAACAATTTAGAGAAGGCTTTGCTACCAATTCTATTTTTGGCTATAAATACGATGACCATATTCAAAACGAGCAAGAATTGGCGGCCTATCAGGCAATGCCAGGGGTAAGCTCGGCCATACAAGTAGGTGATGCCCGTTTTGTAGATGTAGACGGAAATGGAGAGTTCAATGCGTTTAGTGCTGATGGAAAAGAAGGTGATTTGGTTCATTTAGGAAATACGAATCCCAGATATTCTTTTTCGATGAACTTTGGGGCACAATATAAAGCCTTTGATTTTTCCATGCGTTTTCAAGGTGTAGGTAAACGAACTACCCTTATAACCGGTGGATTGCAGCCTTATCGTTTTTTCTGGTTCCAGCCATTTGCCTTCACCTATAACGATACCTGGGCACCGGACAGAACTAATGCTAGATTTCCTAGTTTGAGTGGAACCTTTGGTAGTGCGCGAACCAACTGGAACTATCAACTTTCGGATCGATTGTTGTATGATGCCGGGTACATTCGTTTAAGTGATGTACAGATTGGGTTCAATATGACAGCAGCCAACCAACCTTGGTTAGAGGCTATGAAAATATCCAGCGTACGATTATACCTTAACGGTAGGGATTTATGGGAGTACGCTCCAGGTATTCCAAAAGGTTTTAACCCAGAGACGGTTGATCCTCGAAGTGGAATTCGGGCAAACTTTCACACTTTTGCACGTTACGTGGGTATGGGCTTAGATGTAACATTTTAAAAAAAATAGACGATGAAAAATTTGAATAAACTTTTTACTTGTATGTTGGCAACAGTGTTGTTGGTATCAAGTTGTAGTACGGATATTGATCGTGAACCTTTAGATCGATTATCAGAAGCAGCATTTTTTAGAAATGCAGAAGAATTTAAACTGTTTGCCAATCAATTTTATTTTGAATTGGAAACGTTTAACCGTAATGACATTCAATCGGATATTATTAGGGGGAACGGACCAGATGCAGTGAGTAATGGTACAAATATTGTTCCAATAGAAGATCCTGTTTGGGATGATTCATATTCGACTATCTTTTCTACTAATTTTCTATTGCAAAAGTTTGATGAACTTGAAGAAAATAGAGAAGAATCGGCAGTGTATGCCGCTGAGGCCAAATTCTTTAGAGCTTATACCTATTTTAGGTTATTGCAGCGCTTTGGAGGGGTTCCATTGATTACGCAAACTTTGGATACAGATTCTCCCGAATTGCAAGCGCCTAGAAATACCCGTCAAGAGGTTTTTGCCCAAATAGAAACTGATTTATTGGAAGCTATTACGGATTTACCTGTTCAGGGTGATATTAGTGATGCGGATTTGGGAAGGATTTCTAGAGGGGCTGCCCAGGCATTTTTGGCACGGGCCTACCTTTTTGAAGGTACTTGGCGTAAATACAAAGGAGGCGATGGTAGCGCACTTATTTCCAATGCAGTGGATCAAGCCGATGCGGTAATCAATAGCGGAGAATATGTGCTTTTTCAAGATGATTTTGGATGGGGTGAAGATGAGTTCTTACATTACTTTTTTACCTTGGACAGTAGCGTTCAGCAAAATCCGGACAATATTGGCGAAAGTGCGAATAATGAGTTCATATTGGCACAGAAATACGATGCGGCCCTTAGAAGATCTGTTTATGTAGGTCGGGAATGGTTGGCGGGTCGAACAACACCTACCAAGATATTTGCAGATATGCACTTGTGCAGAGATGGGCTTCCCATTGATCAATCCCCACTTTTTCAGGGATATGATCTCATGACCAGCGAATTTGAAAACCGGGATTTGAGAATGCGCAATCATTTTCAAATACCAAAGCAACAGTACTGGCAGCCTAGTCCGGCATGGGGAAGGGATTGGAGCGATCCGGACAATCCAGGTAGAGGCTTTGTTTTTTATGGACAAACAGGTGATTT
Source organism: Maribacter spongiae (assembly GCF_047345125.1). Classification (NCBI taxonomy): domain Bacteria; kingdom Pseudomonadati; phylum Bacteroidota; class Flavobacteriia; order Flavobacteriales; family Flavobacteriaceae; genus Maribacter; species Maribacter spongiae. The sequence continues at coordinate 529,610 of NZ_JBLFEQ010000001.1, forward strand.
GGGTTCAAGGACATCTACAGGCTATAGCAATATCAAATATGTGGCCTATGGTATTCCATTGGATATTGGTATTGATTATTCCGTAATACGCTATGCCGAAGTGTTGCTCACCTATGCCGAAGCTGTTTTTGAGCGGGATGGGTCGATTAGCGATGGTGATTTGGACCGATCCTTGAATTTGGTGAGAATGCGTGCTGGGCTTCCTGCTTTGACCAATGCGTTTGTAGGAGCCAACAATCTGGATATGCTTACGGAAATACGCAGGGAAAGAACCGTAGAGTTGGCCTGGGAAGGCTTCCGATTAGATGACCTGCGCAGGTGGCATACGGCCCATATCGAGTTAAGGAAAGCCGTTAGAGGTGTTAAATATGAGGGTACCGAATATGAAACAGATCCAAACACCGCAGGTTTGGTACTATCTTTTGATCCTGATGGTTTTATAGTTTTGGAAGCCGAGTCCACAAGATTGTTTGATGAGAACAAAAATTACCTGTTTCCCATACCGTCGGGACAGATAATAGCAAATCCAAATTTGCAGCAAAACCCAAATTGGTAAATGCAGAAATAAACTTTTATTGATATAGTTTGAGTTAGTTTAGTTGAATAGGGTATGTAAAGTACAACAATGCATACCCTATTTTTTTAGTTTATATCTTTTTCAGTATGGACAAAATAAGATAAGAGAATCTTTCAAATAAGAAGAAGGACAAAAGTGGCATGATAAAATAATTTAGATTATGATATGTAATCTAAATCAGAAAAAAATTATAAAAAGATTGTGTACATAAACATATAATTATAAGTTGCGACAACACATAATTTTAAGCGTAATTGAATAGAAGATGAAGAAAATAGGTTTATTGTTTTTATTGTGGGGGCATTGTATGTTTTCACAATCTACCCAAACGGAAGATTTAAAATATATAGGAATGCCCGTAAACGGTATTTGCACCGGTCAGATTTATCTTGGCGGTGACGGGCAGTTATGGAACTGGGACATCTTCAATGTTTCCATGTTGGATCCTGGTAGTGAGCCCGGTTTCCGCTACTATGTAAATCCCATGGTACAAGGAGACAAACCCTTTGAAAACGGTTTTGGAATAACCATAAAAGACGGATTTCGGGAGTTCTATCGCCCATTGAACAAAAACGGCTTTTCAGATATAGAATTTAATGGTGAATATCCGGTAGGCAATGTCCAATATAAAGATGTATCATGTCCCGTAACGGTCGATTTAAAGGCATATTCCCCGTTTATTCCCACAGATGCGGACAATTCCGGACTACCGGTAACCGTATTGGAGTATACCGTAACCAATACGCAAGAAGATGAATTGGAGATAGAACTGGGAGGATGGCTTCAAAATATGTCCGGTTATCTCACGGGCAAGGGAAAAAAAGGAAAACACTTGAACCGTATCGAAACAACGGATAAATATACCCGTTTGGTTAGTGAAGGTGAGGGTGAATATGAAAATGAACTTGCAGATTGGGGCAATATGTCCCTCACACTTTTAGGAGAGGGAAAAGCTTCTGCAAAATTGACAAAATATAAAGGCATAGATATCTATTTATCGGGAAATGAAGTAAAAGAATCTAGTGAAGACCTCGGGAACACTTTAGTAGGTGGCGTCTATGGAGGAACTAAACTAAAGAAAGGGGAACGTAAGACCTTCACCTTTTTGATCAGTTGGTACTTCCCCAATGTGCATCTTTGGGATGCCGCACACGATTGGAAGGATAAAGAAGATTTAAGACATTATTACGATGCAAAATTTGACAGTGCATCGGAAGTGTCCGATTATGTAATCGATAACCCTTGGCTGTTGGACGCTACCAAAAACTGGAAAGACAGTTGGTACGATTCTTCCCTGCCCAAATGGTTTTTGGATCGGACGTTCGTCAATGTAAGTACTTTGGCTACCAGTGCCTGCCAACGATTTCATGATATTACGGGAAATCCCGAGAACGAAGGTCGTTTTTATACCTTTGAAGGGGTGTATAAGGGTCCGGGTACCTGTACCCATGTATTCCATTACGAACAAGCCTTGGGACGCGTGTTTCCAGATTTGGCCATGCAATTACGGGAACAGACCGATTTGGGGCTGTCCTATAAAAAAGATGGTGTTATTGGCTATAGGGGCGAGTTCTCCGATATTGGCAAACATGACGGCCGCGGCTATGCGGTAGATGGCCATGCCGGTACCATCATGCGCATCTATAGAGAACACCAAATGTCTTCGGATCGTACCTTTTTGAAAAATAATTGGGGCAAGATAAAGAAGAGTATCCGTTACATGATAAATCATGATAAAGAAAAAACAGGTAAGGCAGATGGCATTTTAGAAGGGGTACAGTACAATACTCTGGATAGGGTTTGGTACGGAAAAATAACCTGGATCAGCGGGCTGTATGCGGCAGCACTAAAAGCTGGCTCTGAAATGGCCAAAGAAATGGGGGATAAGCGTTTTGCAAGGGAGTGTTCCAAGATTGCTTCCCTGGCTTTCAAGAACATCTCACAAGAACTTTATAATGGAGAATATTTTACCCATGAACGTGACCCCGATCATTTAGACACGCCAAATACCAATATAGGTTGCCATACCGATCAGTTGTTGGGCCAATACTGGTCCACCCAGGTAGGATTGGGAGATATTCTTCCAAAAGAACAGGTACAAAGTGCCCTTAAGTCCATCGTAAAATATAATTATGTGGAAAATTATGGGGATTATTTGGCAAACGCGGAAATTCCCATAAAACGCTGGTATGCCGATTATGATGAACCGGGTATTATTATGTGTACTTTTCCCAAGGGAGGTGGTGACCAAGCCCCGGGAGAGATAAAGAATGAATGGGAAAAGACCATTGTAGGTTATTTTAGTGAAATTTGGACAGGACAGGAACATCAATTGGCCGCTGCCCTTTTATCCGAAGGTATGGTGGAAGAGGCGTTAAAAGTTGAAAAAGCGGTTCATATGCGCTATTCAGCAGAACGAAGGAATCCGTATAACGAAATTGAATATGGGAACCATTATACGCGTGCCATGAGCGGTTATGCCCCTTTTGTATCTGCCAGTGGTTTTTACTATCACGGACCAAAAGGAATAGTAGGTTTTGATCCAAAAATGGACGCACAGGATTTTTCCTCGGCTTTTATTACCGGAGAGGGATGGGGTTCGTTTACGCAGAAGATAACGGGTTCTAAGCAAATCAATTCCTTGACCTTGACTTATGGAAAACTTCGAGTGGGTGAATTGCGATTGGCCATGCCGTCCACAGAGATTCCTAAAACTATAACCGCTACAATAAACGGAAAGGTTGTAGGGACAAAATTTAAGATAAAAGACAAAAAAACCGTTGCTATTTCTTTTAAAGACCTCAATTTAAAAAAGGGGGACAATCTAGAAATTACCATAGGCGGATAGAAACCAATAAAATAATAAGACAGACTGCCGGTATTGATTTTTTCAATGCTGGCAGTTTTTTATATAGAATTGTTATGGAATGGTATTTCTCTAATCGATTTGTCTACTCAATGGACTCAACCACCCGCCGGAACGTGTTTCCATCCTTCATTGGTAAATACCCAAGGGCCATCTGTTGAAGCTTTGGGCGCTGTAAATTGAAACTGTTGATCCGATTCAAATCCGTTGCAAATAGTTCCCGGTATTTATGTCCAGCTTCCGATATATAGATCTATGACACCATAAGTCATATTTTTTGAAATATATGAATCGCTTTCAAGAACTCCGGAATTCAACCCGGCGATCCATTGCAGGTTACCGTTGGCAAAATAATTTATGAGATGGTCTTGCCCGATAGCGGTCATTTAAATTCCAAATCGTCTTTCGAGGGCAATGGGGGAAACTTTGCATGCGGCTCCATTTGATACCAATAGGCCACGGAGGAAATTTTGCTCGATTGCTTTCTATACCTCCTTCCGCTTCGCCACCCCAGATCCTGAATGGTAATTTTCAAGTCTTTCTCAAACCGGACGGGGTCTACAATATGCCAACGATATAATCCGAACCGGGTATTGGCATTATAGGTGCCATCCGGGCGTATGACCTGATGCAGACCTGCATAAGGTGTAGAGAATTCTTTGTACTGCCCTCCGACATCAAAATTGTAGGACCCACAGAAATAATCCTCGGCCCCGGTGCCGTTAATAGTAGGGAATTTTTTATCACCATCCATGTAGAACTTGATTTCGCCTTCGCCCCACCAACCATTGTCATTCACTTGCCATGCCATGTACGTACCTACATATTGCCCTTTACCCTTAATGCCATCGATAATGGTATATGCTTCTTTGTCCTTATCGGGTTCGGGGCTTCTAAACTGGGCATGGAAATAGCCGGCATCCTCAGGTACGTCCGTCAACGTATAATCAATTTGATAATACAATTTGGTAGCCTTGGTATCGATATTTTCCATGGTAATCCTACATTTCTTCCGAAATGGCATTTGCCAATACGAATTGAACGCCCTTCCAGGATTAACACTTACGGCCAATGAATTGAGGTGGGCATATTCTCCCCATCCCATTCCAAAGAAGTCTCCCACGGGTACTTCTACCGATGGTTCCTTTTCATCGTCCCAATAAAAGCGCAGGATGTAAAAGCGCCAATTACCGGTAGGGGTCATCCAGATATGTTGAATGCTACCAGGGCCTTCGATTTCTGCCAACGTGAAAGTTTCTCCCGGTTGGATCCAAATATAAGGGCTTACTTTCCAGCCCTGCCCCAACTCACGGGCTTCTTCTGAAGCGGCTCCTTCCCCCAATTTGGCCATGCCTCCTTTTCCTTTCTCACCCGTAAAGTTTTCCGGGCTTATAGACCGGGTCTTGGCATCGGACGTCCTATATAGGTTGGACAAATTGTTGTTAAGTCCACTAAATGCACGTTCTTGGGCCATGACATGAATCGTCAATAGCATTGTGCAAAAAAGCAAAACTTTTTTCATTTTATTGAAATCTATTAATTATCATTTATTATTATAGGGAAACCATCTTTCTGCTCAACATCGTGGTACTCCTTCGGAAATCCGTCTAAAATCTGATCTAATGTTGTGGTCACTTTTCTTTTTACACCATTAATATCCGGATCGATATCATCTTTTGCTCCCGAAAAAGCATAATAAAAGGTTGCGGGAGACCAATTGAGCGGCATTCTGAAAATCTGGAATATTTCCATATCAAAGTCCAAAGATTTTTTAAAGGGAATGGCATCTAATTGACGGTATCTATTATTACTTGTCATCCCCCAGGTTTTATTGCCACTTCCTACGGGTTGCGAAACAAAGGGCAGGCTAAAAGGATGGGGCCTGCACCAGGCATACCCGTAATAATCTTCTGTACCTGTTCCAAAATGACTGGGAAATGTCTCGCCATCCACATAGATTTTTTCATCACCTTCGCCCCACCAATCAGGTCCTGAATTGAATATGGTTAAATTATCGCCAACATAAATACCTTTTCCTTGAATGGTTACAAATTTTCCATCAACCACATTTGTACCGTCCTGCTTATAATCTTCCCTCCAGGTACCATGAAAATACATGGTGTTTTTTGTAAATTCATAAGGCTTACTATTTATGGATAGGTTATCGATCAGTACAGTTTGATCTCCAAAGTTGTGAAATGTAACTTTTGCCGATTTTTTAAAAGGCATTACCCATTTTGAAATCATAAGCTCGTCATTGGTCACCTCTACATAATGGGTTTTGTGTGGGTGCATTTCATACCCCAATCCAAAAAATTGACCAATTGGTACCCAAAGGGTTTTTTTATTGTCAAACTCCAATTCCAATACGACCGATCTTAAAGCTTGTTTCAAATCCGCAGCCACTAATTTCATTTGAAAATAATCTATGGCCTTAGATCCTTTTAACGTATATGTATATTTTTTTTCTGGAGCGATGCTTGTTTGCTGTCCACTCAATAGGGTAGTTTTTTCCAGCAACTTCTTACTTACCTCTTTAATTTTATCGTTATACTTTGCCAGGTTTTGCAGACTGAAACTTTCCACTTTAACAGGATCCGTATATGTTCTGTAATTGATATTGTAATAATTGGCCTCACCACCTCCTATATTTCCGTACATAGAATGACCATCGTAGGTAATTCTACAGCTTTTTTGGAAAGGAATGGGAAACATTAAATTTCTACCTCTCCAATAATAGTTTTCGGCTTTTTCCGGTGCGTAAAAACTGAAGGGATAAGGAGCGATACCGGCTTCACCAATTGCATTTCTATTTATAATTTCAAGTGCTGGAGTTGTATTATCATCAATGTAAATACGCAATATTGCAGAAGCATCATAACTTCCCTTGCTATGGGCCTGCCAAATACGTGTAACTACTCCTGGTCCTTTTACATCCAGCATCACAGCCTCTTGATAACCTCCCCTATCAATTATAGAATCATATTTACTTGCATCTCCATTACCGAACCAACCCGATTTTGAGGTTAATTTACCGGGAGCTTTGGGCCGAATTCCATCTTCGGCATTTGCGACCTTACTGCTACGGTCACGACTACTGGATTGTTTGCACAAATATTCAACATCTGGCCACTCTGCCAATGTACTCCTGTCATACATCTCATCAAGAAGGGTTCCCATGGTAATGGTCTTTTCTTGTGCCGTACTTATTGCAAACGTACAAACCCAACATACTACTAAAAGAATCTTTTTCATTTCACCTTTTTTAAAACTTGCTCTTTAAATTTTAACGATAAATCACCGATAATTACATTATTTATTCTGAAGCTTTAGCATCATCTGATCTTTCCACGGAATCCCATATTTTAGAAGCAGATCATAAAGGGCTCAAATTGGAATCATCATATAAAAGAACACACTATTGAACGGGGTTGAACTCCCCGTTCAAGTTTATTTTCTTTCCGTTTGTTAGCGCTATTTCCTTTTCTACATCATTATATTTCACTATAACTTTTGTATTGCTATTGGACAAAAGCGCAACTCTTGTTAGTTTCCCTTTCTCCCATTGCATATCAACTTCAATATTACCCCTGGCCTTTAGGCCTGAAACCTTGCCGGTATTCCATGCAGTAGGTAATGCCGGAAGTAAGTGTACGGTACCTGCATGCGATTGTATGAGCATTTCTGCCATGCCGGCAGCCCCTCCCATATTACCGTCTAGTTGAAAAGGCGGATGGGTAGAGAACATATTACTATAAATCCCGCCACTATTGGCATAAGAACTTCCTCCTTCAGCTCTATAACCTTTACTTTCATTTATATAATTAATAGAGCGTTTAAGCATTTTATGGGCATGGTCACCATCTAATAAACGTGACCAAAAATTGACTTTCCAACCAATGGACCATCCCGTACCTCCATCTCCCCGAGCATCTAAGGTAGTCTTAGCCGCTTCTGCAAGTTTTGGAGTATTGATAGGGTCTATTTGAAATCCAGGGTATAACGCATATAAATGGGATACATGTCGATGCTTACTCTCGGGGTCATCTACATCTTCGTTCCATTCCTGCAATTGCCCCCATTTGCCAATCTTTAATGGCAGTAATTTCGCTTTTGCCCTGACTAACTTATCCTTAAAGTCGATATCATTTTTCAATACATCAGAGGCTACGATACAATTCGTAAAAAGATCCCAAACCATTTGTATGTCCATATAGGCCCCTGTTGAAATACCCCCATGTTCGGGAGAATATGAAGGAGAGGAAATCAAATATCCCTCTTTGTCTTCGGTCAAATAATCCAACCAAAACAATGCGGCTTCTTTCATAATTGGATACCCTTTGTCCCTTAAAAAATCTTCATTTTGGGTATATTGATAATGTTCCCAAACGTGACGGCCATACCATGCAGCTCCTCCTGGAAAAAAGCCCCAAGGGAATTCCCATCCCGGTGCAGTAAATCCAAAGGGATTGTTCATGGTATTGACGATCCAACCATCGGCATTGAAAAAGTCTTTGGCCGTTTGGCGTCCCGGTGCCCGTAATTTATCAATATAATCTATTAAAGGTTCATGGCATTCGGACAGATTAGTCACCTCGGCAGGCCAATAGATCATTTGCACATTAATATTTGCGTGATAATCTGCTGCCCACGCAGGCCTTAATTCTTCGTTCCATTTTCCTTGAAGGTTGGCCGGCATAGTTCCGGGCCTGGAGCTGCTGATCAAAAGATACCTGCCGTACTGAAAAAACAGGGCCTCTAATGCTGGATCCGGAGTGCCCGAAGTATAATTTGCCAGCCGTTGGTCGGTGGCAATAGAATCTTTTTCTACCATGCCCAATTGAAGTGCTACCCTTGAATATAAGTTAGAATAATCTGCAATGTGTTCTGCTAATACATCCTCATACTTTTTATCGGAAAGTGCAGCAATTGTTTTTTGGTTCAAAGCTTCATAATCCCTTCCTGTATACTCCGGATACTCATTTTTATAATCCGTAGCCGCAGTCATATATAAATTAAGCGTCTTGGCCCCTATTATATTTAATATTCCATTTGAGAAAGAAATATCTGTGGCATCGGAGTTAATGAGCATTCTACTTTCGAAGCCCATATTATTATTCTCTAAGTGTCCCTTTAACACCAATTGCCCTTCTTCAAAATTTAGTTGGGTGTTTTTATGTGGTGTCGCAATACGAACTGAATAATCGGTACCTTCGGTTTTATCATTTGTAAAATGAAATACCAAGGTTCTTTTTGGATAACTGGCAAAATACGCTCTGCTATAATGTGTTTCACCTACATCATAGTTGACCGTTCCTATAGCTTCAGAAATATTAAGCTCTCTATGATAATTTTCAGGAGTGCCTTCATGTTTAGTCTTTACATAAACATCTCCAAATGCCTGATAAGCGCCAAAACCGTCCCAGGTGTGCCCCCCCTTATTGGCTTTAATAACTCCTGTTAGTTCCTTATCTGCCAAGGCATGTGCCGCTTCATAATTACCTTCTTCCAACAACTTTCTTACTTGGGGTAGATGCTTGTACGCACCTTCTCTATTTCCTCCGTTATAGGCTTCCCATTCTCCTTTACCCCCTATCCAAAGGGATTCCTCATTAAATTGAATTCGTTCTTCTTCAATACCACCAAAAAACATAGCGCCCATATATCCGTTACCAATGGGCAAAGCCTCGGTCATCCATGTTTTAGCGGGTACTTGATACCATAATCTATCTATTTTTTTTGCCTTTGAATCGGATTTTTTCACGCACGATCCAAGCAATAATAGGGGTAGCGTTATGATAAGAAATTTCAATTTACTTAATCTCATAGTAACTTTGGTATTAGTGGTTTTATAGAAAAAGTTCTTTTTAGAATTATCTTTATTTAAAAACATTATTAATCTCGTTAAGGGATACCCCTAATACTTTTTGGGCAATTGCATCCAATGCGGATTCTTCCCCTTCAAAATGACAGGTCGTTTGAATATGGGTTCCGCTTTCCCCTGCTTTAAGTGCCAACGCCGGAGAAGAGGTTTCCAATTCATAAAATGGACCCAGTGGTTTCGCGCCTGGTTCCGGTGCTCCATCATTATAAGAGTTTACCGTATCACCTGCATAAGGTTCGTCTTGAAGTTTCCAAAGTGAATTCACGTAATCCGTAACTCCTTCGGGTTTATTGTATTTAACAATGGTCAATATTTTATTGGCCGAATCATAAGATCCCGCAACGTTTTTAGCCCTTTTGGGAGACAATCCAACTTTACTTCTATACTGCCCATCGCCTTTAAAATAAGCAACTTCCTCTTTAATGACCAATCTTTCCGATGGTATTTCGCCAAAAGATTTATAAATATTAACGGACTCTCCTAATTCACTTTCGTCTCCTTGTTCGAATGGCAAAACTATGGTGGTCTCTGGCGAAGGATTATACATCCCCAACAACCAAATGGACAATAACCCTGTTTCCTTCTGCCAATCTGCATCGCCTGTATTCGTTAAAATATTGGTGGTCTGATAACCTATAGCACTAACATTGTCTAAATTTTCCAAGGCCAATTCATTGGTTATATCCTGATTGGAAAGAACGGACACTTCCCGTTCTACGCCCAGATCAAAGGTAAACCCCGAATAATTGGTAAGGGATGCCGTTTTTGTAAATACCGCTTTGCTAGGTCCTTTACTTTTTATGTCATAGGTTTCTAAATCAATAAAACGAGGGGTCTGCCAAGCTTCTAAATTGAATTCCGCTCCTTTTTCAAAAAAAATGGAAAACTGGCCTCCTTCCGGTCCTAACCAAAACCGTTCTTCGCCCCCAAAAGCATTAATGTGTTCCAGGGTGTCACCGGAAGCAAACAGCTCACGATTGATCCAACCGTAGCTACGACCGTCCGTTCCTGTGGAACTACTGGTCATTACGCGCCCTTGTAAAGCAGCGGACAAGGCAATTTTTCCTTTCCCGGAAGGAGAAGTAAGTTCAATGATATCCGTATATTTTTGCATAAAGGATACATCATTACCATAAGAGGTATATTCTTTTTGGATCTCATCTTTCATTTCATCTTGTTTTTTATTCGGTTGTTGCTTACATGCGGTCATAGATAATAGGGCCAATAGCATTATAACACTGCCTGTTTGCTGAATTTTGTTCTTGTATCCTTTCATATTCTTTAATTGTTTGATTTACATTTTTAAATTCATTTTGCCTTTTGATCTTGTTCAGTATTTTTTATCAATAATTTTCTTCTCGCCATTGATATACTCTCTCTTCTAAGTGCTTGGTACGTAATCCTTTTGGAGGTAATGGAGGTAAGTCGCTGTAGGGCTTGTCAAGATAAAAATATGCGGTTGCCGATACATCATCCCTTCTATAAAAGTTAGTGGATCCACTACCGTCAAAATCTTCATCAGTAATAGATGGCGGGTTTTCCATGGAGAGAAGATGGTTCATCGTAGGACGCACGTTAGATCTAATCCATTGATCAAAAGTATAGTGGGTTACCACTTGTAATTCTGCGCCTTTTTCCATGATTTCCATAATTTTGGGCTTTTTGGAATTTCCCATTTGGTGGATGGTTATTCTACAGTCATTATGGAAATACACAGGATCTACAATATGATATCTGTAGAAAGCATACAGGTCATGATCCGTGTCCGAGATAATCGACCCTTGATATTGATGGTCATATTCACCTTGCCCCCATCCGGTACCTATATAATCTTCTGTGCCGGTACCCACAAGGGTAGGTAAGCTTTGGTCTCCGTCTAGGTACATTTTTATCTCGCCTTCACCAAACCAGGTGCCTTGATAGTCGGGGTTTCCTATAATTCCGATATTGGTTCCTAAATAACGGCCCCTTCCCGAAACTTTGGGCAAGATTTCAAAATCTTTACCTAACTCGGTTTTTAGATCTCGGCTCCAATAGGTATGAAAATACAATACATCTTCAGGGTGTTTAGGTACTTTAATAAAATCTATGTCATAATAGAGCATCATATAATAATCAGATTCATTGGTAACCTCAATTCTTCCTGCAGTCTTATAGGGCATAGGCACAAAACTATTGAAAGATTTTCCTTCGGGTTGTGAAAAAAGAGCACTTTCAAAAGGGGTCATCTCACCGATACCAACCCCAAAAAAATCAGTAATAGGTACGGAGACGGCTGGTTTTTCAGCATTGTCCCAGAACATTTCAATTTTAACTTCCCTTCTGATTTCTCTCATCTGCATCATGGTTCCGGTCATCCACATTCGGTTGATCATACCTGCTCCCTCTTCGTCAAAAATTACTTTTTTCTCTCCTGGTGCCACAATAAGAAAAGCATCTCCCTTGGCTCCTTTATTGGATTGGCCTCCGCTGCCTTTTTCTGCATTTATGTTCTCTCCGCTGGCCCATCTGGTTTCTACACCTTTTGGTGCCGCTTTATATAGGGTTGTAACATCTTGGGGAGAGAATATCACTTCTTCCTTTTTTTCAGAACAAGACAAAACGGCTATGATCGAAGTCATGACAAATAACTTCCCCAGAAATCTATTTCTTTTTTGACTCAAAACAAAATACATTGTCTTAATCGTTGTTTCTTTAATACTACTTTTTTACTTCTGATCTAATTTGGATCAATGCTTTCATCACGTCGTAAAGATTATCCTTAGTCTGCTTTCCAAATGTATCGTGAAGTTTTCCATAGAGCTCGAATAAACGATTGTAAATAGCATTTGCCTCATTATTGGGCGTATAGGTTTTTTCAGAAGCTACAGAAAGCCGATCAACGGCTTCATCGATATTCATAAACCCTTTAGTTCCTTTTTTAACGGCAATGGCGGCCATAATAGCTGCACCTACGGCAACGGTTTGTGGGTTTTCTACTAATTTTACGGGATACCCCAGCACATCGGCATATATCTGCATGAACATTTCGTTCTTATGTCCTATACCTCCAGTAGCGATCACCTCCTTGATTTCAATACCTTGGCTTTCTACCAAGCGCACAATTTTAAGGGCTCCGAAAGCGGTTGCTTCAATCAATGTTCGATATATTTCATAATCTGCGGTGGCCAAAGTTTGGCCTACCAACATACCTGACAATTGTTGGTCTCCCAAAATATTCCGATTGCCGTTATTCCAATCAAGGGCCAATAATCCACTTTCGCCAGCTTTGAGTTTTGAAGCTTTTTGGGTCAATATCGTATGGTACGATCCATCTTTTCCCAATATGCGTTGTACCCACCAGTTCAACAAATCCCCAACAGCTGCTTGTCCGGCCTCAACACCAATGTTCCCCGGTAATACAGAGCCATTGACAATGCCTGCTACGCCATCAAAATCTTCTGGAGCCTTGTCTGCGGGAAATGCCATGATATCACAAGTAGAGGTGCCAATTATCTTAACGAACTTTCCGTTGCCCACACCTGCACCAATGGCGCCCACATGGGCATCTAAAGCTCCTACGGCAATGGGAATACCTTCTGGAATCCCCAAACGTTCTGCCCATTCTGGAGATAAATGTCCCAAAATTTCATCAAAGGTATGGGCTGTATCGTATAAACGATCTCTCAATTCGGCCAAGGCCGGATCTAATGATGCCAAAAATTCTTTATCGGGCAAACCTCCCCATGTCTCTGAATACATCGCTTTATGACCAGCGGCACAGACATTGCGCTTTACTTTTTTTACATTGTCAATACCTGCCAGGGTAGCTGGAATAAAATCGGATTGTTCTACCCAACTATGGGCAGCAGAAAAAACTTCTGGATCTACGTTATGGCAATGCCAAACTTTGGACCAGAACCATTCTGAGGAATAAGTACCTCCACATTTGGCTAAATATTCGGGTTTGTCCTTTGCTGCCCTTTCGGTTATTTTTAAAGCTTCTTCAACAGCAGTATGGTCTTTCCATAACCAGGCATAGGCATTAAGGTTATCCTTGAATTCTGCAATCGATGCCAAAGGTTGCATGTTCTCTTTTACCGGTATGGGGGTAGAGCCTGTGGCATCGACCCCAATGCCTATAATGTTATCCACGGCGTGTCCTTTGGCAACAAAATCAACAATAGCTTTTTTTACGGCTACTTCCAAGGACCTCATGTATTCCATGGGAGACTGTCTAGCGACCAATGGATTGTTCTGGTCCATATAGGTTCCGGCTACTCCACCTTCAAATTCGCAAACGGCCGTGGCGATCATTTGCCCTGAATGGACATCTAGGATGCAGGCCCTTCCAGAACCTGTTCCAAAATCGAGTCCAAGTGTATATTCCATTTTCAATTATTTTTAAAATGACAATTGGCGGTCAATCGACCGCCAATGTTTAATATTGTTATTTACGCATGAGTTTGGCCTGATCTTCACCTCCATTGATGATGTACAATAGCGGAATGGGTCGATCAACTCCTTCTTCAAATACAGGTTTTGCTGCCCATGGTGTAACCGATAATACATTGGCCATATCCATCCAAAACTGTAATCGAGCTCTTTTGAGGTTCCAAGTCATATGAAAATGATTGGCCGGTGCATAATGCTTGTATTCGTTCATAGTCGCATATTTAGGCATTACAAAAGTATGCGGCCAGGTCGGGTTGGCTGTCTCACAAACAGCTTGCGCTAATTTTTGAGGTGGCAATACCGTTTCGGTTTCATCCCAAACCATAGAGAACATACCTGATAATGAACTATAGGCCAATCGAGCGGCGATACCCTCTATGCCTTCTGGCGAGATATAATGAACTGAATTTCCTAAGTAAGAGAAGTATTCTACTGCTTTTGGAAAGGTAATCTTTTTTAGGATTTCTTCGGAAGGGGTTCCTGGAAGTGCTGCCCAATCAAAAGAAGCAGAGCCAGAATTTACTCCATCTACAAAACCTTTTTGTTCCCATTTCGTATCCCCGTTTAAGGTTACACCCTGCTCTTTGGCGAATTCCTTGATTTCGGACGGATCCCATACTTTTCTAAAATCCATGAACAATGGTGGGTTTCCACCAGATAACCAGGTCATGAACAGTTGCGTCAACAGTGCCTGAACGTCTGCTTCGGTAGCATAAGGAACAACTTCTTTTGGACCATTGTGATCAAAACTAGAGTTGAACAATGATTCCATAATATCGGCCACGGGAAGCGGAATGCCCCTTGCATCGGATCCCCATTCCAATTGGCTCATGAATCCACCGCCAACGGCATTCAAGTCTTTCATCAAATCCCTTACGATAAGATATAGGGCCAAACTTTTGTCCAGATTTCCACTATCGGTACCCTCTGGTAACTCTATACCTGCAGAACCACTTTCCAGCCAGTCTCTAAGTCGTTTCAATTCTTCTTTGTCATAAGATTCTTTGGTCAACAGATCCGCCAACAATTTCATGTCCAAACGAGTAATCTCCAATCCAAATTGGTTTCTGGTGGCGGCCACATGTGGTAAAGCAGTCTCCATACCCATGGAATCATGACCAAACACCACTACACGTTTTCCTTTAAGGCCTTGGATCGTTGCAGCGGCATAACACCAATCGATCAAAGCATCTTTTGTTTCATCGGACATTATGGGATCAAGCCCAGTATCGGCCCAACTACCTACATTAATATGAACCAATCTGCCTGATTGTGCCAAGGCACCATTGGTGGCATGTGTAAAGACCACGCCAGGTCTGGGACCACTGTTACCCGTAGTAAAATTAAAAGGAATGTCCTGTGGGAAATGTGATAGCAAAGAAAGGACGGTCAATTGCGGAAATGCCCAGGTGTCCGGTACGCAGACAATAATGTTTACTCCTGCTTTTTTAAATTGGGAAGCTACGGCATCTGCCTGTTTTTCACCATCGACCAATATATCGGAATACACGACCGGTACTTTTTCCTTGCCGGGCGTTAATACTTCTCCCGAAATCTGATTGGCGGCCATTTTTACAATATTGGCGGCCCGGGTACGGGAATCCTGATCGATCCTCGGGTCACAAGTGGCAAATACTCCTATTACCGGAAGCCCTGTGCTTTCTGCTACATCGTTGTTCAATTTTAAAGCTGACATATATTATTTTATTTTTAAATGATTTTTAATCTGTTCTTTCTTATTGTTAAATGGTCGCACTGTTCAAGGCCCCATTTCTTTTCATTGATCTATAACTATATACCCCTACAAGGACCAAGCATATCATGGGCAGAATGAACGAGAAATTCACCTCTGGAATGAACCCGAAAAGTTTGATATCGTTAAGTCCGTTTCCTCCCATATCTATAATACTACCTTGTAGTGGCGGTAGCAATGCACCGCCCACGATAGCCAAGATCAATCCGGCAGAACCCAATTTAGCCTCATCGCCCATTCCCTTTAATGCGATACCGTAAATGGTGGGGAACATGAGTGACATGGCAAAGGACACCCCTACCAAGCAATATAATCCGACCATGCCATTGATCAATATGGCCCCTGCGCAGAATGCTACGCCCAATACGGCAAAAATCAACATCAATTTGGCCGATTCTATATAACGTATCAAGAAAGTACAGATCCATCTGGCCGTTAAGAACAGAATCGTAGATGCCGCTACATAAACGACCGCATTCAACTGCTCGTCTTCGCTTCTTAAGGCGTTCAGATTCGTTACGTATTGATAGATAAAGGTCCATACCATAATTTGGGCTGCCACATAAAAGAATTGGGCCAATACCCCTTCATAATACGCTTTGTTGGAAAAGAGTTTATTGAAGGTCGCTTTTAGGCTGAGTTTTTCTACAACTTGTTTTTTATTATCTATTTTCATGAATAGGAACAAGACCATAATGGCCAATACCACAAAACCCAAAACAATATAGGGGGTGCTTATAATACTGAAATCATGTTCTATGACCTGTTGTTTTTGAGCTTCGGAAAGTATTTGTGACGATGTGCTGTCCGCTCCGATTTTGGTTTCCAAGCGGTCTACCACATAAAGTCGTGCTACGAGTTGACCCGAAAGTGCGCCCATGGGATTGAACGCCTGAGAGAGGTTCAAACGCTGGGTCGCTGTTCTTGAATCACCCAATTCCAAAATCATAGGGTTGGCCGTAGTCTCCAAAAAAGCAAGCCCAAAGGTCAAAACATAAAGGGAAACCAAGAAAAGGTTGTAATTTATAAGAGTTGCGGAAGGGTACATCATTAGAGCTCCCGCCATAAAAAGGAAAAGCCCCAATATAATACCGGACTTATAGCTGTATTTTCTAATGAACAGGGCCGCTGGTATGGCCATGGTGCCATAACCTCCGTAAAAAGCCAATTGAACATAGGAAGCCTTTACATTGGAAATATTCAAAACATTTTTGAATACCTCTACCATGGGATTGGTCAGGTCATTGGGAAATCCCCATAAAAAGAATAGCGAGGTTACCGCTATAAAAGGTAACAATAATCTGGGTTCCACTAATTTTGGCTTATCCTTTTGTATGCCCATTTTGCTCATATTTTTTGGTTTTAAATTATTTTTGGTTTGACTGAAATTTGTTCAAAATATACTTAATTTTTTATTTGGTAGACGGAAGCTTGTAACAATAAATCCAATAACGGGCTTCACTCCAGGCTGATTCAATGGGAAAAGGGCGATCTTTTAAGAGTTTTTTTGTGTTGGGCACCCATTCGATCTTAATCGCCAATTTGGAAATTCCCTCTGTAAACTTTCGAGCGATCAAAAATTCCTCTTCACGCCATCTCCTATCACTGTCAATGATTTCGGGTTTGGGTGGGGCCAACTCTGCCTGACTATAAAATTTGCCTTTGGGCCAGGATGCGTAGGCGGTGCTACTGCCCGATGTGTACCATATTCCAGTATAGTTCCAATCCGAAATAGAATCATCGGCATTTTTCACCCATACTTTTGCTTCCTGATTAGGGTACTGGTAGTCAAATTTTCTGCGCAATAATACTCCTAGATTATCGGGGTCTAAATTTACTTCAAATTGGCTATTGCCTTTCATGATTCGTACTGAATCACTTTCCGTAGGGAAAAACATTCTTGACTCCTTATAGTGTTCTTGACCATGGGGCGAATGCCTGTCGGGCATATCGGTATGTGGTCCCCATTCATAACGGGATGTCAATAAATAAGGGGTATTGGCCGAAGGTGATCGGTATTTATGCTCTTTTATGTCGTTTGAATTGCATACGTTGAACGTATCCGTTAATTGTAAAGTGGCATTGGGTGCCCCATACCAATACACAACACCGGAATAGTGTTCCTCTGCCGTGTTGACCCCTCCGTGTTCCAGCCGAATTACTGCCCGTTTTCCAAAAGGAAAATAATCGGCGATCAGAAATCGGTAAGCGGAATTGATCAGGTCCAAAGAATCCTTGGCCGCTTTGGCCGCTTTTCCTACGGGGTGTCCGGCAAGGGGGATGGTCATGTTCTCACCGCCCCAATAGTTGCCACCGCCGCCCCATTCTTCGGAACCGGTTCCCCATGCTTGCGGGGTTCTGCTATCGTCAAAGAAAAAACGGGGGTCTCCTTCTAAAGCACTGAGGTTTCCCGTATCGGTAAACGTCCAGCTCATCCCTACAAAATTTCCGCTCCATGGGCCTCCACCTTCCGCTTGATCGGAATCTAAAAAAGTAATGTCTTCTCCTATTTCCGGAGCTGGGTGATCACTATAAGTTGCATGAAAATAACCTACATGACCAAAAAAACCATGGAACGGTTCCGTTTTTAAGGTGAATTCAAAATTAGAAAAGTTATGTCCATTGCGTTCTTCCAATTCAATTTTTGCCGTTTTTTCAAAAGGCATGGGCCAATAGCATGATAAATATGCATAGTTCTTGTCGTAACGTATGTTCATGGGAAGTCCCTTTACCAAATATTCCTTGTTTTCCGGGTTGTATAAATGCCCTGCACCAAAAAACAGATCTAAAGGCACATCAATAGATGCATGCCACCTTTGATCCCAAGTAACAATGAGCCTGTTCTTGCCAAACTCAAGGGCCTCGTCAATAGGTATTTTGAACTGCAATAAACGAATATTTGATGACCCTTGTATGTGGGCCAATTCAATTTTTTGATATGCTGCAAGAACGTTTTCTTTTTTTATGGTTTTTACATGATTCCCCAAAGGAGAAATATCAGTTCCCGCCTTTTTGATAAAATTGACCACTTTGGGATTTGGAGGAGTCTTATCCCATCGTTTTAATGGTTTGGATAAATGATCTGCACCTAACGGATAGGTATGGTAAATATAATATCCCGTTCCATAATAAGTGCGTGAATAGGCTATTCTGAACGATTTTTCAAAAGGAATGGGCACCCACATTAAATCAGCTCCCTTGGTTGTTGCCCAGGTCCATGTAAGTGGTTCGGGGAACAAATTTTGGGGAATGAATTCCGTATGGGTATACTTGCTATAAATATCAACGGGGTCATCAGTTGCGGTTTCCTTTACTATAAAATCTTCGCCATCGGTTTCATAATGCCATGGACTCCCATGAAAGAAATTGGTTCTTTTGAAATATAAGATTCCCGGGTTCTTTACATCCAAGGTAACATTAAATGCATCGGACTCCTGATAGAGGAAATGACCGGCATCCGAAAAGTAATTATTGCCTCTGCGGTCATAGGTGCTCCGCATATAGCCCCGGACTCCTATTTTATGGTATGGGAGACGCTCCCATTGCAAATAGGCATCATCAGCTATGGGCACGGTCGGTATATCGACTTTTCCCTGCGCCATTATGGCTAAGGGTAACAATGCCCATATAATAAATAAAATATTTTTTATGTCCATTTTTATTGATCGATATAATTGATGGTTTTATATTCCATTATCAATTACATCTTGCTCTGTTTGAAACCGCTCTTGCCAAATTCCACGACAAATATTTTTTGATATTCAGAATTTATGTTAGTTAAGTTGTTGTCGTAAGCTTTTAATTACCCAACGGTTGAAAAGTTCCAATATCTTAAAACCCATCAAATCTATATTTTATAGTGCTGTCATAAAATGTTCAATTTTCTAATTTTGTGTATATTTTCTATTTTTATGCGATGTTGATTACGGATAAATTAGCGGATAGTGGAGATCCCTCTAAAGATGCTCAGGAATTTAAGCATTTAAAACTTAAATTGCTTTGTTGCAGGTACTGGTGGTTTGAAATTTGGAAGGGTCAACGTATGTCTTTTCCCTATTGGAGATTGTACTGGAATAAAAATGAAGGGGGGTATATATTGTACAATGAAAAAATTGACCTTAAGCCTGACCACTTTTATTTGATTTCTCCCCATACGCCATACTCTACGGGAATCAATCATCAAAAACCTACGGAAGAATCGGATTATTTTTATAAATGTGGGAGAATTAATTCTGAGCAAGAAGAAAAATACAATCTCCAAAATGGAAACCTCCTCCATTTTTTTATCCATTTTACGTTGGGTGCCGATTATGATAATGTACATCCAGGTGTCTATCCTGTAGAAAAAACGGAGGAGAGGACCAACAACCTCCATAGGGTCCTGGAGCTATTGGTCAAAGGATCGAAATCCTTTTCTTCTAAAGAAAGTCTGGATGTGTATAATCTTATACTTTCTTCTTTAGGAAGTGTTATGCCTTATTTAAAGACTTCCGATAATATCAATTATAAAATAGCTTCTACCATAGATTTTATGGAGAAGAATATCAATACTAAAATGACGGATAAGACTTTGGCAAAGAATATGCATTTATCCACCGGATCTTTTTCAAGACTTTTTAAAAGGGATACAGGTGTGAGCCCTAGTCGATATTTGAGAAAAATACGGATCGAGAAAGCGTGTAACCTTTTACTTTATACGGATAACAGTATTGATTTGATTGCCGATAAATGCGGTTTTTCGGACCGTTATCATTTGACCAAAGTATTCAGAATGGAAAAGAAAACCTCTCCCGCTGCCTTTAGAAAGAGTAATGGGTATTTTTAGGTGGTTCGTTTAAGTACTTTGTTGTTGGTTTAATGTTAGTGGATCCGGGGTGAAAACAAACCATATATGAAGTAAAGATTCATTATGAAGGAACCCGATGGTTCATAGCTTTATGATAAGAATGATAAATTACCTCCTTGTCCCATCAAAATCACTAATTTTAAGGCAATATTACATTTTTAGCTCGCAGTGATCAATAAAAAAGAAGTTATGGGCAGAATATGCCTATTAATAATGGGATGAAAGAATAAATTGTTAATTTAGAACAATCATTGAAAAACACTGGACCTATACATTTATCCCCTGCTTTGGCTTTAAGTAAATATAATCCGCAACAAAACGTTAGGGTCGCCGTTGACTGTATAATTTTTGGGTTTGATTCCGAAAAATTAAAATTGTTATTGTTCAAAAGAAAAATAGAACCCTTAAAAGGGTCTTGGTCCCTTATAGGGGAATTAATAAAAAATAACGTTTCATTAGATGAAAGTGCCAATGAGATTCTTTATAAACTATCGGGATTGAGAAATGTATATCTACATCAATTAAAGACCTATGGTGAAACAGGCAGGGACCCTCTGGAACGGGTAATATCCGTGGCTTATTATAGTTTAATGCGTATTGATGAATTTAATTTAAAATCTATCGAGAGCCATGATGCCAAATGGTTCGATTTTGAGGAAATACCGGAACTTATCCTAGATCATCAACAGATGGTTCAAGATGCAATTCGTGCATTAAGGTTAAAGGCAAGGAATAGACCATTAGGTTTTGAATTATTGCCGGAATTTTTCACCTTGCCACAACTTCAAACATTGTACGAGAGCATTTATAGCACAAAATTCGACCCAAGGAATTTTAGAAAAAAAATACTTTCATTGGATATTTTGCGTAAAATGGACAAGAAAGATAAATCTTCTTCACGAAAAGGAGCTTTTCTATATAAATTCAAGAAAAAAAGCCTGGACAAGTCCTCCATGAACAATGGGGATTTTGAAAAAATAAAGGAAGTCATTCAATTTTGAAAATAATGGGAAACCAGCTCTAGCTTTTATCGAGTTTGGCTCTAGGCATACCGTTCATCATAAATTTGTGCAAATAAGCTTAAATGTATACATTACGTTTAATTTCGTTCGCTTCTTGATCGGCCGCATTTTATTAACAACCCATTCAATTAAAAAACAGAATTTTTTTTAAAATGAAAAAAACCAAAATATCACTGCTTATTTGTGTAGTATTAATAACATTGTTTGCTCAAAAAAATATTAATGCGCAAACGCTAACTACAAAATGGTCCCATAAAGTGGATAAGGAGCGTCCTCTTCAGGAATATCCCCGTCCACAAATGGTGCGATCCAATTGGGAAAACCTTAATGGAGAATGGGACTATGCCATAAAAGGGCAAAACGAAGATGTTCCGCAAACTTATGATGGTAAGATTACGGTTCCCTATGCCATAGAATCGTTTTTGTCCGGGGTTCAGAAAAAAATCAATGAGAAAGAGGTTGTTTGGTACCAAAGAAATTTCCGGGTTCCTTCATCTTGGAAAAATAAAAATATACTTCTGCATTTTGGTGCCGTGGATTGGGAGGCTACGGTCTATGTGAACGGTAAAAAAGTTGGGATGCACCAAGGGGGCTATGACCCTTTCTCCTTTGATATAACGGATGCATTGAATAGGTCCGGCTTGCAAAAATTGGAGGTCAAGGTGTGGGATCCATCAAGTGGGGGAACCCAACCACGTGGCAAACAAGTGACAAAACCCCGTACAATATGGTATACGCCGGTTACGGGAATTTGGCAAACGGTTTGGATGGAACCCGTTCCGGAACAATCCATTAAATCCATAAAAATAACACCGGATATCGATAACGGTAAATTGGTAGTGAAGGTAACGGGAAGTAAAATCCTGGATGCGGATTACTCCGTAGCGTTCAAGGTTTCTGATACAGGAAATAAAGTAGCCACTGCCAAAGGAAATATTGGAAAAGAAGTGGAAGTGCCATTGGCGGATGCCAAATTATGGTCGCCGAACGATCCTTTTTTATATGACCTGGAAGTAACGCTATTAAAAAATGGAAAAAGAATAGATCGAGTCAAGAGTTATTTTGGAATGCGCAAAATTTCCGTTAAAAAAGATGAAAAAGGAAATCATAGATTTACCCTGAACAATGAAATACTATTCCAATACGGAACCTTGGATCAAGGTTGGTGGCCAGACGGACTCTATACCGCTCCCACGGATGAAGCGCTTAAATACGATATTGAAGCAACTAAAAAATTGGGATTCAATACCATTAGAAAACATGTGAAAGTAGAACCTGCCAGGTGGTACTATCATTGTGATAAAATGGGAATGTTGGTGTGGCAGGATATGCCCAACGGGGATGAGAGTGCGGATTGGAGAGGGCCATCGGGGTATGACGGCAGGGAAATGCAACGGACCGCTCAGTCCGCCCATCAATATTACAAAGAATGGAAAGCCATTATGGATGCCAATCATAATAAACCGAGTATTGTTATGTGGGTGCCTTTTAATGAGGCTTGGGGGCAGTTCAATACGGTTGAGGTCATTAACTGGACGATGGATTATGATACCTCAAGATTGGTCAATGGTCCAAGTGGCGGTAATTTCTTTGCTGCAGGACATACGGTAGACGAACATCAATATCCAGGGCCATCAATGCCACGCAGAAATTTGCATGCTCCGGATATTCTGAACGGAAGGGTATTGCTTTTGGGCGAATTTGGAGGCTTGGGATTGCCTATTGAAAATCATCTATGGCAAAAAGACAAAAATTGGGGCTATAGGAACCTAACAGGTAAAGAAGAGCTTTTAAAGTCCTATAAGAAGCTTTTGGAAAAAATGCCCGAGTTGATCAAAGATGGTCTTGCCGCTGCAATATATACACAGACGACAGATGTTGAAGGTGAGGTTAATGGAATAATGACATATGATAGGGAAGTGATCAAGCTGGATGTAACGGAAATGAGCAAAATTAATAATGAGCTCTATGCGATATCCCCATTGGATTAACACAAAGGGAATAACCGCCCTGAAATTTGACCAATGCAGGTTTTAATACTTGATTTATAAAGTTGATATGGAAAAAAGGGAATTCATTAAAAGAAGCGTCCTTGGAGTGGGGGGATTGTTATTGTCCGATAAGATATTTGCTGCCAACAACCATTCAGAAGAATTTTCGGAATTGGCCAAACACAAGATCGGAAAGACGGAATTGGTGACCCTGGATTACCAATGGCCGAGATTTGTTGGTAAAAATGGGGCCAGGGATGTTCACGGGCAGTATAATAAAGCGTCGATATTAAAAATCCATACAGATCAGGGGGCCATGGGATGGGGTATTAGTCACCCGGGAGCGGCGAAGGAACTTTCGGTATTAGAGGGTAGATCCGTAGCTGAATTGGTAACACCGGACAAAGGTTTGGCCAACGGACTTAATCCTTTTTATTTTGATTTACCCTTGTTCGATCTATTGGGTGTCATTATGAACAAGCCCGTCTATGAGATTCTCGGGGCCAAGGGAAAAAAACAGAACCCTGTATATAGTGGAATGATCTATCTTGATGAAATTCCCTATAAAGAATTCAAAGGTGGCCTGGATACGATCATGGATAACTGTGCCTGGGATTACAACTACGGTTATCGGCAATTTAAGATAAAGATAGGAAGAGGGAAAAATTGGTATCCTGCAAAAGAAGGTATGAAAATGGATGTCAAGGTGGTAAAGATGATTTATGAAGAATACAAGGACAAGGGAGTGGATATATTGGTAGATGCCAATAATTCCTATTCCTTGGATGATACCATAACCTTTTTAAAAGGCGTTCAGGATATTCCCATTTATTGGGTGGAAGAACCCTTTCCCGAAGCCATGGAAACAGGAAAAAAACTCAGGACATGGATGGATGGGAACGGGTTTGCCCATACGCGCTATGCGGATGGGGAATGGATCGGCCCGGACGACCCTAATGATATCGCCTTAAAAATGGCCCGGACCGGAATTCTTAATACCTATTTGAACGATATCCATGCCATTGGCATTACCAATTGGAAGAAAATAATGCCAAAACTAAAGAAAGCAGGTGCTACGGCAAGTCCGCATACATGGGGAGACCGATTAAAAACACATTATGCAACGCATTTGGCCGCAGGATGTGGAAATATACCTACCATAGAAGGAGTCACCTGTTTGTCCGATGATATTGATTATGGGGACTATCCCATTAGAAATGGAAAAATTGAAGTTTCTGACAAACCAGGATTTGGAATGAAGCTCCTAAAATAGCCTAAAAAAGATAATCGCTATAGTATCTTAATAGGAAGGTAGGAATAAAAGCAACTTTATGAATGATGATTTTTTCCTTAACTGGTAAATGTATATATTACGTTTATTTTGAACGATTAAGTAATTATGAGGATTTTTTTTTGGAATTTAACGGTTTTAATAATGGTTATTAATGTTACCATGGCACAGAATAGTAATATCAAACTATTGAAGAAGAAGGATTTTGATCAAAAAGTGGATGGTAAACAGATAAGCCTTTATATGCTTAAAAACAAGGCAGGTACTATTGCGGAAATCACAAATTACGGGGGTAAAGTAGTGTCGCTATGGTTACCCGATAGAACAGGGAATTATGAAGATGTTGTATTGGGATATTCTGATATTGATGGTTTTTTGACCGCAAAAGAAAAGTATTTTGGAGCGTTGATAGGTAGGTATGGCAACCGAATCGGTAAAGGGAAATTCTCTTTGGATGGAAAAGAGTATACTCTGGTTACCAATAATGGGGACAATCATTTACATGGCGGGGACAAAGGATATGATGCCGTAGTTTGGGACGCTGAACAAATAGACGGGCAAACGTTGGAATTACGATATGTTTCCAAGCATATGGAAGAAGGGTATCCTGGGAATTTGACCATAAACGTAAAATATCGGCTTACGGACGAAAGTGAGTTAAAGATCGAGTATTGGGCAACAACGGACAAACCTACGGTCGTGAACCTCACGCATCATTCCTTCTTTAATTTGAGAGGAGCTGGTAACGGGACCATCAATGACCATTTATTGCAAATAAATGCACCCTATTATACCCCTGTAGATAAAGGCCTTATTCCAACAGGGAAATTGGCCACCGTGGAAAATACGCCTATGGATTTTAGAAAACCAATGGCCATCGGCAAGCGGGTAGATACTGATTTTGAACAATTAAAGTACGGATTGGGATATGACCATAATTTTGTGTTGAATCAAAACATGAACGGATTAAATTATGCGGCCAAAGTAGTTGAACCAATTTCCGGCAGAACTATGGAGGTATATACCAATGAACCGGGGCTTCAGTTCTATGGAGGTAATTTTTTGGATGGTTCCATAGTCGGTAAAGGGGAAAAAATATATAGGCACAGAACGGCCTTTTGTTTAGAGACCCAACATTTTCCGGATAGTCCCAACCAATCTCATTTTCCTTCTACGCGTCTAGACCCTGGGCAGGAATACTATTCTATATGTATCTATAAATTTTCCGTGACCCATTGATGGGAGCAATGACAATGTAAATAAACATAAAAAATAAAGAGTATAATATTATGATCAGAATACAGGATAAATTATTTCTGGGACTTCTTTTGGTGTCTCTGAACGCTTCAATCGCTTTTGCCCAAGAAATAGAAATTAAAAAGAAGGGCCATATCTATGTTCCGGAAATTACCAATGAAGAAGCAATGATAATACCGCCTTTGGATGGTCTTTGGTCCATTGCCACAGATTGGAAAGAAGATTGGCCAACCAATTGGCATCATGCATCGGCAACCTCATATAAAGAATCCGGACCGTGGAAAATAGTGCAGGGGACTATAGAGTTGCCGGAAGGTAATATGGAGGTTCAAGATGCCTATAAGGTAGAGGAAAATAGGGTGAAATGTATTCGTCGGTTTGAATGGAAAGGCGAAAAGCCGTTGGAAAAAGCGACCCTATCGGTACGATGGAAAGTAAATGCAACCGATGCCAAGGCATTTTTGCCCAATATCCTATATTATGGAAACCCATCAGGTGAAAAAAACGGAAAAGAAAAAGTTCCTGTCTTTCATGGGGCCTCCGGGGAGATGGCCATTTTTGAAGAACATCGATATACCATGCCTTTTGCCTCTTTGGAATATAAGAATAAGGAGGGTAAGTACCTTGGTGCCGCATTGCACACTTTGCCCAGTCAGGTGAATAATGGTAATATCAAAGATCAATGGTGGTCTCTAGGGGTACATGCCAATGATGGAGATACGGAACTGCTTCTTATGAGCGGCCCCGTTACTTATAATGGTCAAAAAAGTGTTGCAAAAGCGCTCCAACAGAAAGCCCTGCCCTATAAGGATACCTACACTAAAATATATCCCGGGACCATTTTAGAGAAGACATTTTATATGGAACCCTATACCGTAGAAAAAAAAGGCGCGGGTTTTCAACGTCCTATGTACACCTCAATGGATATATTTAGACCTTTCTATACCGAAGATTTACCCACTTACAGGGAAATTATTGAGGATAAATACCGTTTTGCCAAATCCCGTTGGATAGAAGGAAAGAACTATGCCGGGTTTAACATGTATCCCGAATTTGAAAAGCAACGAATTGTGTTGGGCTGGGCCGGGCAATCCGAAGCTTTGATCTATGGGCTCCAGCCCTTGGCAAAAAAACTGGGTGAGGAGAAAAAGATTTTGGACATGGTGCAACGGGCAATGGATCATATCTGCACAAGTCCAATAACCAAGAAGGGGTTTCCGGTACGTTATGAAGTAGAAGAAGATCGCTGGCATAGTCCAGATCCGGTATCGGAAGGGCAGGCGATGAACAGTATTGCCATGGCAATTAAGACCGCTAGGGAAAACCCTGATTTAAAAACCGAAAAATGGGAAGCATTTTTAAAAAAAGCTAGTAAAATTCACGCAAAACGGATCTTGAGCAGTTCATGGAATCCCGTGAATACGGCCGAGGCATTTTATATAGCTCCCTTATTTTTGGCAGCCGGATTATTTGATGATGACAATTTCTCCAAAGCGGCATTGAAAGCTTCCGATTATTATGCGCAAAGACATTTGAGTATGGAAGAACCCTATTGGGGAGGTACATTGGATGCTACTTGCGAAGATAAAGAAGGGGCATGGGGTGCTTTCCAAGGTTTTTTGACTGCATATGAGTTCACGAACGATAAAAAATACCTGGAATATGCGCAGCATGCCGGCGACGTGGTGCTTAGCTATACCGTGGTCTGGGATATTCCGCTTCCACCCGGTAGAATGGGAGACCATTATTTTAAGACCCGAGGATGGACGGGGGTGTCCCCGCAAAACCAGCACCTTGATGTGTACGGTGTTTTGGAGACCCCGGCCATTTATAAATTGGGAGAATATACCAACAATGAAGTGCTTAAAAAACTGGCCGTGGTCATGTACCGTAGCTGTGGACAAATGATAGATCCCTATGGTTCGCAAGGGGAGCAATTACAGCATACCAATTTTGCACAACATGGAAACATGACCGATGTATTTAAACTTAGGGGCGGTTATTCGGAGAGTTGGGCGGTCTTTTGGATTACCACCCATTTTTTACATGCGGCCGCACAGTTTGAGGAAATGGGCGTACAGTTCTAAACCGAACTTGGCTGCAATCAGAGAATTGGCCCCTTCAACTTGAAGGGGTTGTTTTTTAAATACAATCTTGATTTTTTCTTAAAAAATAAAAGAACTTCTATCTGTTTTTCGTTTCAGGAAGACCAACAATGACCCGTTCGTTTAAAGAGTCGTTGCTGGCCATAAGCTTCCCGTTCACCCAAATGCAAAGTTTACTTTGCTCACCTTTGGTCTTGGGATCCCAATCTTTTTTCCATATGATATCAATATCGCAATTGTGATAACGTATATTACCCAAATAAAAATAATCCCATTTGTCCTCCGGGAGTAAAGGTTGAATGGAAAAACTATCTTTATGGGATGAGGTAAACCCTAAAAGATCTTCAATAAGCATATCTGGAAAAGTGGAATGAAAATAATCTTGGACCCCACCAAATTGTTCTCCATTACTGGGGATATACCACTCTCCAATATTGCGTTTTTCCCCGTGCATGTCCACCAACTTTTGAACATAGTCATAGAGCAGTTCCTTGTCCGCTTTGGTAACGTCGTCGTCCTTGTAATTCTTCAAATAGTTGGCATAGGCTTTGTTTACAATTGAGTTTTGAAAGGGCCAACCGCGTCCGTTCCAGGCATAGGCTTGTTCATCATAGTAAGGACTTTGTTGCTCTGCCGTGGTCATTCCCTTCTTATTGTAAAAGCCTTTTTTGGAATAGAACATTTTCCAGGCGGCATCATATTTTTTGGAGGATTTGGGGATCATATTAAAATACCAAGGCGTGTAGCCCACCGATTCGCGCACACGGGATTCCTGATCCTTTACACCGTAGTTATTATCTGCCGCCGTATAAGAATAAAAAAACTGATCTTCTTCGTTCCATAAGGTATTCAATGTCCTTGCTTGCAGGGAATGGGCTTTTTGATGGTACATTTCACTTTTGTTTTTAGCGTCTTGATTATCCGTTTCCCCAGCTTTTAACGCATACAGGTTGCCGAGGGATTTTAAATTACCATAATAATAACTATTAATGGAAGGGCGAACCAAGTACAATAAAGGGTAAGCATTTGCAAAAGCATCTTGATTTGCAACTAACTTTGATGACCTTAAATCGTTTATGGTTCCCCAGCCAAGATAGTAATCACGCCATTTCTCTTCCGTGTAAAAGGCATAAGGTCCGTCACTGGCAATTAGGGGCATGGTCGCAGAAATGGTAAACTCCATTCCATCATATAAGTCAAGGACTTTATATAGACCATCGGTTTTGCTCCCATATTCATTGACCATAAATTTACTGTCCCAAACTTTTTGATGTGCCTCCATATAGGGCAACATTTTATTGCGCCAAGTTTTGTTGGGATGCACTTTTAAAAAAGCTTCGGTAGCATCTACCATCCAGCTTGAGAAATGGTGACTTTCCGGTCTGCTGATATGGCTATGAAAGGCTGGATTTTCTCGCTGATTGTTTTTGGAAGCATAACCGCTAAGATAAAATTCTGCATAAGAGCGTAGGTATGTAGGGTCTTTAAGCCAACGTACATCATAGAACTGATGCCCTGCAGGACATGGTATTGCCCCACTTATACTAGCATGGCCGGGCCATCCAAAAAATTCCGTTATTACCCATATGTCCTTATTGGTAGATGGGTCTTTCCATGGTCTAAGGTGTTTAGATATCATCCACCATCTATAATTGTATACTTCCGTGAAATCTTCATTGGAACTTAAGAACATGGGGATGTTCTCCTGTAGGAAGGCACTATTGTTGCTACTGTTGTATGCTCCATCCGATTTTGGCCGTTCCTTATAATCATTAAATTCCTTTACATCTTCGGATAAGGTCTTTTTTGCTACTTTCCGTAAACGGACCAGTTCGCTATCGTAATCCGGTATTGCTACAGAACAAGAGTATACAGTTCCCAAAATGTAAAGTAGGGCAAATGAAAGAAGTGACTTTTGCAATAACCCGCATGAATAATTTTTCATAGAAATTCTGTTGTAATTTTTGGTTTTAACGTTCGAACAGTGTCAAATGACAATGTTATAGGAATAACATAACATTAGGTGCGAAAAAATAAAATTGAGGATAAACAACAATTCATCTTTATAAATGTAAAAATAACGTTTGTTTGTTATCTTTATCCAAATTAGTTGATATTTAGATATGCAATGAAAAAAATGTTATATCACATAAATATCTTTTAACTCTTTTAAGAACAACAGATGAGATTTCCGCAAGTATTATTTTTGGTAATTGGAATATTGTTCCAATTATTTTTTGTTCATGGACAGGAACAACCCCCTAAATTTTCAACAGCAGGTTTTTATCCCTTGGAAAATACGGGTAGGGCAGTTTTTGACTTTAATGTAGGATGGAGGTATTACAAAGGTGCCATGAAAGGTGCCGAGTCCGTTTCGTTTGATGATTCTTCATGGGAGGTGGTCAGTGTTCCCCATGGCCTTGAATTAAATTCGACCGAATCGAGCGGAGGTGAAAATTATCAGGGAGAAGCATGGTATCGCAAGCATTTTACCATACCCGAAAGCTTGGAAGGCAAGAAGCTATCATTGCATTTTGAAGCAGTGATGGGCAAATGTAACATATGGCTCAATGGAGAACTTGTTGGAAGTCATTTTGGTGGGTTTTTACCATTTTCCATTGACATTACCGAAAAGATAAAAAAAGGAGAAGAAAATATATTGGCCGTTTGGGCCGATAATAGTGATGATGCTTCCTATCCACCGGGCAAGCCCCAACGCACGCTTGATTTTACATATTTTGGAGGTATTTATCGTGATGTTTGGCTTATTGCTACAAATCCTGTTTTTATAACCAATGCCAATACAGTTGATGAAGTTGCGGGCGGCGGTATTCTTGTCCATGTGGAGAAATTTGCCAAAGAACGTTCCGTTCTTGGAATCGCCGCCCATGTTTCCAATACGGGGAAAAGAATAATAAAAGGAAAAGTACAATACCTGTTAAAGGACAAGGATGCGAACGTTGTTGCAAAATATGAAAGTAAGGTTACGACCATAGGACCATCAAACTCTTCTGTTATAAAAGGGAGATTGGCCGTGGATAGACCAGAACTATGGTCTCCTTTCAATCCGTATTTATATGATTTGGAAATCAGGGTTTTGGATGGTAAAAAAGTAGTGGATGGATTAAAACAACGGGTAGGAATTCGCAAAATAGAATTTAAAGGCAAAGAAGGTCTTTTCCTAAACGGAGAACCTTATCCCGGTAAATTGATAGGGGCAAATAGGCATCAAGATCACGCTTACATTGGCAATGCACTGCCCAATACGGGGCAATGGCGGGATGCCCTCATATTAAAACAGGCGGGTTCGGACGTTATTCGGGCGGCACATTATCCGGCAGACCCGGCGTTTATGGATGCTTGTGATGCATTGGGATTATTTTTTATAGAGGCCACGCCCGGTTGGCAATTTTGGAACGAAGCCCCGGTTTTTGAGCAACGGGTATATCAAGATATAAGAAATATGGTTCGGCGCGACCGCAATCACGCCAGCGTGCTTATGTGGGAACCCATTCTAAATGAAACCTGGTATCCCCCTCATTTTGCAAAAAACACCCATGACATTGTTCACGAAGAATACCCTTTTCAAGGAGCATATACGGTTTGTGATATAGGTGCAAGGGGACAGGAGCATTTTGATGTGGTGTATTCCCACCCTTTCATCAATGAACACTATCAACACGTTAGACAGGATACTCCAGAAAATAGGGATAAACTGTTTATCGATTATAACTCGGAGGAGAGAAGTGTTTTTACAAGGGAATGGGGAGATTGTGTAGATGATTGGAATTCCCATAATTCTCCAAGTAGGGTGTCCAGGGAATGGGGCGAACGGCCACAATTATTGCAGGCCAAGCACTATGCCCATCCAGATTATGTATATACCTCATGGGAAACACTTCATAGTACGCCCAGACAACATGTTGGAGGTGCATTATGGCATTCTTTTGACCATCAAAGGGGATATCATCCCGATCCGTTTTATGGTGGTATTACCGATGTTTTTAGGCAGCCTAAATACTCGTACTATTTATTTAAGAGCCAGCTTGATCCATCGGAAAGTGAACCTATGGTGTTTATTGCCAATGAAATGACCCCTTTTTCATCATCGGATATTGCAGTATATACCAATTGCGAGGAGGTACGCTTAATACTTTATGGAAAGGACACATTGGTGCAAAAGGCCAATCCGGGAAATAAGGCTAAGATGCCCCATCCGATCGTTGTTTTTAAAGACGTATATGATTTTATAGATGTAAAGAACCTCCATAGGGACAAAAAAAAGGAAGAGGCCAGTATTGTTGCCGAAGGACTGATAGATGGCAAAGTGGTCGCTACCTATAGGCGTATGGCAGCCTTGCGTCCAGAAAAGATAAAGCTGGAATTAATGGATCACGGTGTTCCCTTTTTGGCCAATGGTTCGGACGTAGTTACCGTAGTGGCAAGTATTACGGATGCTTCGGGTAATGTGAAGCGACTGAACAATTCCCAGGTGAAATTTGAAATAGAAGGAGAGGGGAATATAATCGATGACGGTACCATTAATGCCAACCCGCGAAAAATAGAATGGGGTACGGCACCTGTACTTATTGGTTCAACCACAAACCCTGGTAAAATAACGATTAAGGCATCATTGGTTAATGATGGCATCAATCGGGTAGTGGGCGGTGAACTTACATTTGAAAGTATTGCGGCACCACTGAAAATGTTACATACCGAGCAACCGCAAAAATCTCAAAATGTACCTATTGGTGTTACCAAAAAAGATCCAAAAAGAAATTTACGGACAGAACAACTCCAAAAAAAGTTGGAAACACTGGAAAGGGAATTGCAACGTTTTAAACTCAAAGAAGTAGAACGCCAACAAAAGGAATTTGAAGGAACGAAAAAAAATAGAAAATAATACTAAACCTATTTAACCTAAAGAGTTAAAGTGATGAGACTTTATGGCATACTATTGATCGGACTTTTACTTATGGGAGTAGCGGTCAAGGGGCAAGAGCTTGGTGCAAGATGGTCGGAATCCCGTGCCCAACAATGGTATGATAGTCATGATTGGTTTGCTGGGACAAATTTTAACCCGAGCACCGCTATTAATCAGTTGGAAATGTGGCAGGCAGAGAGTTTTGATCTGGAAACGATCGAAAGGGAACTGAAATGGTCTGCGGACCTGGGCTTTAACCTGCACCGGGTTTTTCTTCACAATCTGGTATGGCAACAGAATTCAGGGGAATACCTAGAGCGGATAGATAAGTTTCTTGAAATGGCCGATAAATACGATATCAAGATAATGTTCGTATTGTTCGATGATGTATGGGATCCTTTACCGGTTTTGGGTAAACAGCCAGATCCGTTTCCCCATAGGCACAATTCTGGATGGGTACAAGCACCCGGAAGGGAATATTTGGAAGATGCATCAAAAGATCCGTTATTGGAGGCCTATGTGAAAGGAGTTTTGACCCGGTTTAAAAATGATAACAGGGTGGTTATTTGGGACTTGTATAACGAACCCGGAAACCCCAATGCCAATTCTTATGGTGCTATTTCTACAAATAAAACAGAATTGTCCCAAAAAGAGAAGAACAAACATGCGTTAAGATTGGTTTCCAAAACATTTAAATGGGCCAGGGATATTGGTCCCTCGCAACCGATCACCATGGGTATTTGGAGAGGGTCCGTTGAAGATTGGAACGATATAAGTGCCTGGGATACTCCGGAAAAATTATCTGAATTGGACAGGGCGATAATCATAAACTCGGATGTGATTACCTTTCATGTCTATGCCAATACACTTATGGGCGTAAAAAGAAGGGTAAACAAATTAAAAGCTTACAATAGGCCCATTATCTGTACCGAATATATGGCCCGTACCAATAATAATTTGTTTGAGGACGTTATGCCTTATTTTAAAGAAGAAAATATAGGGGCCATCAATTGGGGGTTCGTATCCGGTAAGACCAATACCATTTATCCGTGGGAATCATGGGAAAAGACCTTTACCAAAGAACCGGATATTTGGTTTCACGATATTCTGAGAAAAGACGGTACACCATTTTCGGAGGCTGAAGTGAAATTGATCAGATCATTGACAAAATAATGAGGATATTATATTTAAATGGGCGACTTTTGCTATAAAATATGGGGACGGTAATGCAGGTTAAGAAATTGAACTTACTTAGATATAGTATTGGAATAATTTATTTGTGGTTTGGGGTGTTGAAATTTTTCCCCGAGCTGAGTCCGGCGGAATCATTGGCCAAAGAGACAATATCTATTTTGACTTTTGGATTAGTACCTCAAAATATTTCGTACATAACATTGGCTGTTTGGGAAGTCTTGATCGGAATACTTTTACTATTGAATATCTATCTTAGAATTGTTGTTGTAGCTGCCCTGATACACATGTTGGGAACCTTTATGCCACTTATTGTAGTGGCCGACACCGCATTCAATGAATTGCCCATGACACTTACTTTGGTAGGGCAGTATATTATGAAAAACCTTGTAATCGCCAGTGGCTTACTTTTAATTTATCCCGGTGAAAATATGTGGCGTGTTTTTAAGAAAAAAAGAACACTCAATATAAATGATGTCGTGCAACCGGAAGACATTATGGGAGAAAAAACGGGTCAAAAGGAAATTTTGAACAGGAAGATATCCTGAGTCCGGAGTTAAATGGATTATAGAATGTTTTCACCTTATTTCTAGAGGTAAAATAGTTTTTGTCATAAATACCTGAATTTACTAATTGTAGCTAGGGTTGTAAGCCAAAGGTAACCCTCATTTATAAGAACAAACCTTAAATGTCATTGGTGTCAAGGGGTTTCCAGGGCTATTTTAAGGATATAGTCGTCCGCAGTCATGAACAATTGTTTTTCATCTTGGGAAAAGGCACAGTTAGAAGTGGCTTGCCCTGTTCGTATTCGTGCAATGGGCTTTGCATTTTTATTGAATATCCATACGCCGCCAGGTCCGGTAGCAAACAGGTATCCTTTGCTGTGCATTTTCATTCCGTCCGGTAATCCTCGATACCCCGCTTTACCGACCAGTTTTGTAGCATCATGGAATACCCTTTTATTGGCTACCTTTCCGGGTACTACAATATCGTATTGGTACCATACGGCATGTTGGTTATCTGAAACGGCGACATACAGTTGGGTTTGGTCGGGAGATAAAGTAATGCCGTTCGGACGGGTCAAAGAATCCAATAAAAGGATTTCTCCATCATTTTTCAAACAATAAACACCTTGAAAATCAAGTTCTTTTGATGGGTCTTTTACTTGCTTGGGAAGACCATAAGGAGGGTCGGTAAAATAAAGATTTCCATTAAAATCATAGACTCCGTCATTGGGACTGTTGAATCTATCGCCCATATAATTGTCGATTAGGGTTTTGAACCTTGGAGCGGGTATGTCCAAAGGGCTTTCCATCAGGGCTACCCTACGATCCCCATGTTGCAAGAGTACCAGCTGTCCCTTTTTGTTCAAAAGCAACCCATTGGAACCCGATTCACCTCCTCTGGACATTTCCCCTGTATATCCTGAGGGAGAAAGATACTCCGAGGTATTCCCTTTTGTATCAATTTTATAAATTTTGTTTTTAGGAATGTCCGAGAATAAAAGGTAATGACCCTCCTCGATCCATAAAGGTCCCTCTGTCCAGTCAAACCCTTCCCCTAAGATTTCGATTTTTGTATTTTGATTTATGATTCCTTGTGCTTCTTTATCCAGGATTTCAATTGAAAAGCCCTTGGTGATATCTCGCTTTTTTTTCTGTGAACAACCTATGGGGATTAGAAGGATACTTGTTGCTAAAAGAGATAACGCTTTTTTCATATCAGTATTTAATCGATGATTTGAGAGATTATAAAAATAACCAGCATAGCAGTAGTACCAAAGATGAGCGTTCCGGCGGTCTGGATTTGATTTCCCTGCTTAATGGTCATTCCCGTAAGTTGGGTAAACACCCAAAAGAAACTGTCATTGGCATGTGATACTACGGCCGAACCTGCACCTATGGCCAAAACGGTCATTGTTTTTAAAATACTATTGTCTAGCCCTAAGGCGGGCAGTATAGGAGCAATTATAGAAGCGGTGGTGATCAATGCGACCGTGGATGAACCTTGGGCGGTCTTTAAACAAGCGGCCAATAGAAAAGGAAGGAAAAGCCCTAACTGAATACCGGAAAGTCCATCGGTGATTACTTCTGCCATTCCTGAGTTTTGGAGCATTTTGCCAAAAATTCCTCCAGCACCCGTAATCAATATAATGGGTGCGGAAATTTTAAGGGCTTCGCCCAACCATCCTGTTGCGGAATATACCTTTTCATCGAGTTTGGCAGGAAGAAGTAAACTAAGAATAGCGCCAATTAGTAAAGCAATAACAGGAGTTCCTAAAAAGGCTATTATGGGGTAGGGGAAATGGTTTTTCAGGCCTAGGCCGGGATAATCAAAAATAGATTTTAGGATAATAAGCAGAATAGGTATTATAAGTGCTAAAAGTGATTTCCATAATTTGGGCAAATTCGAGGAGTTTACCATGGGTTCTATTTGATACGGAATTTGTATCCTAGAAGCGAATTTTTTAGCAAAGATATAGCAAGTGCTCAAGGATAATATACTTACGACCACGCCCCAGCCAATAACACTGCCCAAATCGGCATCCAGTATTCCGGCCGCTGCAATTGGCCCCGGGGTTGGGGGTACCATAACATGCGTGGCGGTGAGTCCCAATGCCAATGCGGCGGTAGTACCGGCATAGGAAACATTGGCCTTTTTGGACAATACTTTGTTCAGTGAATTCATCATGAGTAGGGCACTGTCCGCAAAAACCGGAATGGAGAGTATATAACCCGTTAACATCATGGCTAGATGGATGGATTTTTTGCCGATTAACCTTAAGATACTGTTGGCCATTACCAGGGCGCCACCGGATTTTTCCATAACGACTCCAATGACGACCCCGAAAAAGATAATTAGTCCAATTTTGGACATGAGATCCCCAAATCCGTAGTTAATGGAATCCAAAATGAGTTGAGCATCCATACCCGTTAAAAACCCATAACCAATTGCGGCCAGTAACAGTACAAAAAAGGGATGGATCTTTAATTTGGCAATGCCCAATATAATAATGGCCAATGCCGAAATCAATGCGATAATCTGTACCATATAATGTTTACTTTTAATTTACCATTCCGCAAAGCTGCCGTCTTGGTTCCGCCAAATTGGATTGGACCAATCATGTCCTATTTTTGCACCTTCTTCTAATTTTTTCTCATTGATTTCTATTCCAAGCCCCGGTTTTTGGAGCAAAGGAATATAGCCGCCCTGTACTTGCAGATCCTCTGGATTTTCCACATAATCCAATAAATCATACCCTTTATTGTAATGAATGCCCAAACTACTTTCTTGAATGAATGCGTTAATCGTAGTAAAATCTACCTGCAGGCATGATGCCAATGCAATAGGACCTAAAGGGCAATGTGGTGCTAGGGCAATATCATAGGCTTCTGCCATGGCGGCAATCCTTTTTACTTCGGAAATACCTCCGGCATGGCTCAGGTCTGGTTGGATAATGTCTACGGTACTCTCGTGTAAGACCTGTTTAAAGTCCCAACGGGAGTACATTCGTTCCCCGGTGGCTATGGGGATACTTGAATAGTTATAGATGTGCCGTAATGCTTCATTGTTTTCACTGAGTATGGGTTCCTCAATAAATAAAGGCTCATATGGGGCCAGAACATCAATGAGTTTTTTTACCATTCCCTTGTGTACCCTACCATGAAAGTCAACGCTAATGTCCAGGGTATTTCCAAACTCCTCTCTTAACATCCTAATGTTTTCCGCTACTTCGTGAACTTTCCTATTGGAATCTATCCATTCAAAAGCACCGGTGGCATTAAGTTTTACGGCCGTATATCCCTGTTCGACTTTTTGTCGGGCCTGTTCTATGATCACTTCTGGATGGTCACCACCGATCCAACAGTACATTTTCATTTTATTCCTGACCGCTCCCCCCAATAATTCGTGTACGGGAACCCCAAGGAATTTACCTTTAATGTCCCATAAGGCTTGGTCAATACCGGAAAGTGCACTCATTAAGATAGGCCCTCCCCTATAAAAACCACCGCGGTACAAGGTTTGCCAAATATCCTCTATTTGGTTTATAGTGCGCCCTAGGATTAAAGGTGATAGTTCATTCACACATGCCTCTATAGTCGAAGTTTTTCCTTCGATGATGGGTTCGCCCCAACCTGTGATTCCCTGATTTGTGGATACTTTTAGGAACAACCACCGTGGCGGTACTTTAAATAATTCAATTTTTTCGATTTTTGGGAAAGTCATAATGGTTTACTAATTCGTTCTGTAAATTGATGGGCCGTAGTGCGGATGAGGTCCAAATCTTTTGTATTGGAAACGAAAGAAGGGACTAGACTACCACCAATACCCAAACCATTGATGCCCGCATTTAACCAGCTATCTATATTTTTTAAAGTAATGCCCCCTACTGCAAAGAAGTTGACTTTATCAAATGGTGCCGCCATAGCCTTAAAGTGGGGAATTCCCAACAGGTTGGCCGGATATAATTTTATGATATCGGCACCATATTGCATTGCATTGCTCACCTCGGTCGGGGTAAATGCGCCCATCAATATTGGAACGTTGCTATTCCGAGCTACTTTGGCCACTTCTTTGTTGGTGTTCGGAGTCACCAAAAACTGGGCACCGGAAGCAATGGCCTTTTCCGCAAGTTTTTGATTTGTAACGGTGCCGGCACCTATAAGGGTTTTGGGATGATTTTTTCGTACCTTTTCTATTTCCAAATTAAAATTTGGGGTATTGGTAGTGATTTCCAAGGTGTTGATTCCACCCAAAATAAGCTGTTCCACGACCTCTCCGACCATTTTTCCCTGAGGTAGGCGAATAATGGCTACAATACGATCCCGTAGAATTTTTTGGATGTGATTTTCTTTGCTCATCTGATTACGTATCCTGAAAGATTCCCTTCGTACGCTGAATGGATCTCTTGTTCGTTGCTATAGTTGATATCCCCTTTTATAGTGTGTTTAAGCGCAAAGGCCGCAGTGGCAAAATCCACTATTTTTTGCGCTTTCCATCGTTTGTTTATAGCGTGGAGACATCCGGCGGCAAAAGCATCGCCGGTACCAAAACGGTCCGCAACCTGAAGGGTGTACGGTCTGGATTTCCATAGTTCCTTTTCGGAAAGGTATGTACCCGCAATGGTATTTACGGATGCCGATGTATGCTCACGGACGGTAAAGGCCATTTGATCTATACCAAAGATTTGTTGCGCCTTTAACATGGCATTTTCCGTTTGCTCAATAGCGGTACTTCCAGAAAATTTTAAGCCATAGACATCTTTTAGGGCTCCGAGGTTTGCGAATAATACTGTCGTATGCTCCAGGATTTTATCAAAAATAGTCTTGGCGGATGATTTGTCT
Organism: Maribacter spongiae; assembly: GCF_047345125.1. Lineage (NCBI taxonomy): Bacteria > Pseudomonadati > Bacteroidota > Flavobacteriia > Flavobacteriales > Flavobacteriaceae > Maribacter > Maribacter spongiae. The sequence continues at coordinate 569,096 of NZ_JBLFEQ010000001.1, forward strand.
GTCCAAAGACTTCTCCGGTAATTCATGTCAAAACTCACGTTAACCCCAAGCTTTCCGGCCATTTTTGCGGCTAAAACACATTCATTGGCACATTGTTCGGATAGGGCAGGTGTAATTCCTGTAATATGAAACCATTTTTTATCCTTTAAAATGGCTCCCCAATCAAACTCATTTTTTGATATCGTGGCAATGGCGGATTCCAGACGATCATATACCACTCGCGATGGACGGATAGATGCCCCCATCTCTATAAAATAAGTGCCTATCCTTTGGCCGCCCTCGATAACATATCGAGTAGAGACCCCATATTTTTTTAAGGACAATATGGCTCCATTTCCCAATGGGTTATTGGGGAGTTTGGATACAAAATCCGTTGTATTGCCTAATAGTGCCAAAGAAGTCGCTACATTGGATTCTGCCCCTGCGTACCCCATGGCAAGTTCATTGGACGTTGCAAGTTTATCTCCCAAAGCAGCAGGGGAGAGCCGTAGCATTATTTCCCCGAAGGTTACAAAACTCATAATGTGTTAATGGATTGGAGGTAATTGATACGTGTCTTCATAAGATGTTCTTCCATAAATTTTTTGGTCTTATAGCTATCCTGCGCTTTGATACCCTCTAAAATGCCATTATGATAATAGAGCGTGGTTTCCTTTTCACTTTTCAAGTCGCCGTGTATATTTTTGGCAAAAACATCTGTTTTAAACTTGGGAATTAAACTGAAAATAGGATTTATAAGCAATTGGAGTACGGGGTTTTCAACAATATCCAATAGAATATTATGGAATTCATTGTCTAGTTCCGCTTCTTTTTTTCTGTTCTTTATGGAGCATTGGCGCATATGATCCATATTTTTCTTCAATCGCTCTATATGCTCATCGGTTCTCAGTATTGCCGCTTGAGCAGCAATGATAGGTTCGATCATGCGCCTACAGTCAATAGTGTTTAAAATGAGGTTCTTATCGGAAGATAGTTCAAAGAACATATTCAGGAACTCCTTGGCATTTTGCGTGCTGATTTGGGAGACATAGATCCCGCTTCCTTTTTTTATGTCCACCAAACCCATAGCATTTAGTTTTTTGATGGCCTCTCTTATTACCGTACGACTCACATTGAATATTTGACAGAGCTCATTTTCTGTAGGGATTTTGTGCCCCGGAGGATATACACCTTCCCTAATGGCCTTGATTAGTTCCTCTTCAATATGTTGACTGAGAATTTTTCGGGTTGCTATAGGTTGGAACATATATGTATGTTATAAGATGTCATACAAATATAAATAATTCTATAAAAACTAAAATATAATGTATGAGGGCAAAAACAATAACGGATTTAAAACTTGAACGAATACTTTTCTTTACTATTTTTAAGGAGGAGGTCAATGGTGTGTGGTTATGGTACGATCACATCCCTCATGATTCATGTATCAAATTGCCTATTTCGTTTAATAAAAAACTTGTCCGTTACAGTCCTTTCTATATGCCGCAAATTTCAGTTCGTCATAAAATTGAAACGATACTATATGGTCTGGATAAGTGAAACTAATGTAAACAAGATAAAGGTATTTTTATTACACCAGGGTCTATATACCAGTGTTTGGCCCACTCACACTTACCTAACATAAGATAGAATGGGTCATTTCTATTTGGCATTCCCTTTTTTGAGATAACCCGTTCTTTAATTCTCTTTTCTAAAGCGAATCTTAAATCTGGTCCTTTGCTATTCCAACCTTTTAATATACGATTTGGTATGATAGCCCCATAAAATCCAATAAATACGTCGTAAAAATAAATGAAGGAATATAAACGTTTTAGTTTTCTACAATCACATAGTATAATAACAAAAAAGACCCGCATTATTACGGATCTTTATAGACAGCCGAATACAACCGACCTATATTACTTTTTTCCGGAACGCTTATCTTTTTTATATCTTTTCATATGATGCCGGCGCTTCTCCCGCATTTTCTCCCATTTGGCGTATTGTACTTCATCTAGAATAGCTTTCACCTCCTTTTTATGGGCAATTTGCAGATCCAATCGTGCATTTGCCATGGCGTAACGTTCTTCGGGAGAGGGCTTTCCCATTTCCCTATTCTCCTTTCTTTCTTTTTGCGCCTCCATCTTTGCCTTTCTTTCTTCCGCTTTTGCGGTGAGCAGGGATTTTATTTTTACCTGTTGATTTTTGGTCAAATCCAGGGCTAAGGTCATCTTCTTGGTCTTTAAATTGGCAATTTGCTCAGGGCTAAGGTCCGGCATTGCCCGCCTACCTTCCTTTCTATGATGCTCCTGAGCGGTCATAAAAAGCCCTATAAACATGATGCTTACTACTACTGTTTTTTTCATTTTTTTATGGTTTTTGATTTTATTCTTTTGACCTTTTACTTATGGAAAGGTTTAATGGCCCAGTGTTTTTTAATCAAGTTTTAACGTTTTAATCCGGTTTGGGTATAAAAAAAGCATGGCCTTAGCCATGCTTTGGGTTTTAGTTAGTTTGGTAAATTTATTCCGTTTTCTGATTATCCATGGCTTCCGTATATGGATTGATGATGATATCGGCATTCACTATTTCCTGTGTTTCGGGTATTTCTTTTACGATATCTTCATAATCGCTTATGTGATAAATGACGGAAGCAATTAAAAAACAACTTAAATACAATAGACTTTTTAGTTTGTTATTCATGATTTGGGGGTTTTGATTTCATTTTCAAGCTACCGAAAGAAAAGGTGCAAAAAAGCCCATTGTTGTGAAATGGGCTTTTTTTGATGGCTAAAATAGGTATGTTGTGGTTAAGCAAATCCCATTATCGGATTTATCTGCATTTCATCGACTTGAATGAAAAACCGACTATTACATAACGCATTTATTTTGGATCTAAAATCATATTGATTCGCTCTCTGGCATCTTCCAAATGATACCTGCTCATCCGATCGGAAGTTCTGTTGATGGCATTTCCAATATCTTTTTTGAGTCGTTTCAATTCTGCCCTTGCCAACGATCGGATATCGGACTGGCTCGTATTTACGACCGTGGATTTTCGATATCCTCCAAAATCTGGTTTTTTACCTTCGTTCCTAGCGGTCATTAAATACCCTAAACGGTCAATATGCGCTTTTTGAAGGTTTCTTCTATAGGTGTCTATTTTGCGCCCATTTCTGAGTTCCGACCAGATACCTCGTTTAAGATCGTCCATCATTTCCAACAAACCATAAGCATTGTTTCCATTAACGGTTTCATTTTCAATGATCCTGGCCATCTTTCCTAAATGTAACATATTGTTAAGAGTGCCCACCTGAAGGGAGCGTATGCGTTCCACATAGCCGGAATATTGGATTTTTCCAAGAATCTCTTGATCCAATAGCCAATCGGGTGTTTTAAAGAGCTGTTCCTGAATAAATGCCATACAATTTTCCTGATGCTCTTTAGATACCGGAGTGTACACTGCACCTTCTTGATCATAGGTCTTGTACTGTTCATAAACGCCACCAATATTATTGGAAACATGCCCCATGTACCTGTTGAACTGGCCAATTACTTGATTATATATGGCTTGTAGATCATCATAGTTTTTACCATCCTCTTTCGTCCATTCGATCAGGTTGGGTACGATTCGTTTTAAGTTTTTAATACCATAATTACTGGCCTTTATGGCATCATCGCCCAAATCTTCTGTCTGGGAACTGGGATCCACTATATCCCCTATTTGTTGATGGCCAAAACGGTAGAGCGGGTCTTTGGCATGTTTCAATATCCAACCGTTCAGGGTCATTTTTTCTTCTTCGGCTGTTTTATCCAAAATGGGCTTATAGCCCCATTGGATGGCATATTTGTCATACACGCCAATATTGGGCATTAATGCCACACCTTTATCTTCGGGCTGTGCCACATAGTTAAACCTTGCATAATCCATTATGGAAGGGGCCGTACCATTTTTTTTGGTAAAACTTGCCGAACGAAGTGAGTCTACGGGATAGGCCGCACTGCTTCCCATATTATGTGGAAGGCCAAGGGTATGGCCCACTTCGTGAGAAGATACAAAACGGATCAATTCCCCCATTACCTCGTCCTTGAAAGCAACGCCACGGGCTTCCGGATTGATTGCGGCCGTTTGTACAAAAAACCAGTTTCTTAAGAGAGTCATTATGTTATGGTACCAGTTAATGTCCGATTCCAAAATTTCGCCACTACGCGGATCGCTAACATGGGGACCGTTGGCATTGGGAATGGGCGAGGCCAAATAACGCACCACGGAATACCGTACGTCTTCGGGGGACCATTCAGGATCTTCCTCTTTGGTTGGGGGGTCCTTGGCCAAAATGGCATTTTTAAACCCCGCTGCTTCAAAAGCTATCTGCCAGTCTTCGATACCTTTTTTGATATAGGGGACCCATTTTTTTGGAGTGGCCCGATCTACATAATACACAATCGGCTTTTTGGGTTCTACCAATTCCCCTGCTTTGTACTTTTCAATATCCTCGTCCTTGACCTCTAGTCTCCAGCGATCCAAAAAGGTCACTGTTTTACTTTTCTGGGCGTCCAGGCCATAATCTACCTGACCTGTTGTGAACCACCCTACCCGCTCATCAAAATAACGCCTTTTCATAGGTTCTTCAGGAAGAAGTACCATAGAATTGTTGATCTCTACCGAGATGGAACCCAAGCTGCCGTTACTGGGAGGTGCACCGGAAAAATATGTTTTTACATGACGTGTCTCAATATTCAGGGGGTAACTTTTGATGCTCTCAATAAAACTCCGGCTATCGTCCAATCGGGAAATTTTATATTGTTTTCTAGAGGATTCCGGCATACCTAGGGCTTTGGTGTCCTTGCTAAAAATATTGTCCACATTAATGACCGTGGCCGGGTTTAGGGAGTCTTTTTTTAATGCTTTGATATCAAAGGCATAGAGTACCGGTTCAAAATTGGAATTCACTACGGCTTCATGTACGGGCAGGGAGTCCGCCGCTACCACATTGTGTGATACTACGCGCAGCAGTACTTTTTTGTCTTTCTTTTCCCAACGTAGTACCTGCGTATTTATTTTTCCGCCTCCAAAACCTATATTGGAAGCTGTTTTTGAAATTCTACTGACCATCAACATTTCCCTATTGAAGAGGGAATCCGGTATTTCATAATAGTGTTTATTGTCTACAACATGTACATCAAAAAGTCCGGCATCCGTTTTGGCGTCCGAGGTAATGACCTTGTTGTAAGGTTGGATTTTATCCTTTTTATTTTTGGGGATGTCGGCATTTTTTTCAGTTTTCTTTTTTTTCTTTTTGAAAATTTGTGCATCAACGGATTGATAACTGAAAATGCAACATGAAGTAATTAGGAGTAGTAGTAATTTTTTAGTCATTTTTAGTATGAGTTTGGAAATTTTTCAAAGAACCGAAAAATTAATTTAACTGCTTGTTAATGAAATCATAAGCCTATACTGTAATGTTTTCTTTTTTTGTTAAACTCTTTTTGGATCAAAAACAAAGGTTGTGAGTATTTGTATCATAAAATATAAATAATCCCAAAACCGACCCTTTACGTGCAATGTACCCGATAAAACTATGATGAAAGTTATGACCTAGAACGCATCGGCATATAGATGGGCAACGTCCATTCATTGTTCTATAGGTTTCGATACCTCGGTCGAAAGCTGGAAAGAATTCAGTAAGCTGGGCTTATTGTCATTGCTCTCCAAAAATTTAAAAAGAAAAAAGTTTAAGCCCCATTCATATGGTAACAAAAAAAATCTTAGAACGAGTACCCAAACATATTTCAATATATGATGAAAAATTTTATTCGTTCCTCAGATTATAAAGGCTATAGCCGATTTGTTTCACAACACCGATTAATTTTTCATAAGGTCTATCACAAATATCGACCATGCCTATTTGGTAATTTTCGCCATCTCCCCTCCCGGAAAATGCCTGGTCACCATACTGAAACCAATGTGTGCCAACAATTTGTGTGTTTTGCAATGCTCCTTTTACGTAATTATAATAGGCCTCGGCCCTTTGTTCTTGGTTGGAGACACTTCTCAATCCCGTATGAAGATGCCCCCTGTCAAGTGCGCCAAAATGAAATTCACCAATTATTATAGGTTTGTCGACACCTTTAGGAAGTTTTAGGTTTTCAGCAGAAAAACGATACCTGTTAAAACTTACGATATCACAATATTTTGCGGCAATCCGAATTATTCCTTCTTCCGTAAGGTCGTCAGGATAATAATGACAATGTAACCTAGATCCCATGTACATTTTATCTGGGGCGACTTTTTTTGCTTCCTCCATGCATATTCTGTAATATTTATCTACGATTACCTTATCAAACAAGTCTATTTCTTTAATTGATTTTTCCGAAGGTGCCTCGGAAATAACAACTACCTGTTTCCAGTTTTTAAACTTCGTACCCCATAATCGGTTGAGTTCCTCCACTTTTACGTAATGTGTTTTCAACCAATTTTCCCAAGCTTTTTTTGCAGGACTTGCAGTTGGTTGTTTCAACAACTGCCGGGTAAGCCCCCCCACAGAAAGTTCATTGTCAATAAAATAGCCCACGCAAAACGAATCGTTTTTCGTCCTTTCTCCTTGTTTTGCCATAGCTTTGGCAATACTCGTCCTAAACCCGGGATGAAAAACATCAGGGAACTTAAACCCTTTTCCATCTATTCTGGGCCATTGCGGAGAAACGGCTACCGTATAAGGTACGCGAGGTCTGGCATATAGATATAGGTCTTCATCGGACCAATTACCAAAGGTATTTATCCCCCAACTTTTTAAGCGCTTCATTGTAATTTCGGTTGCTTTTTCTTTCCATGCCTCTCCATATTTTCTCCATAGGTTTAACATGGTGAAGTTGTAAACTTCCCCTCCTCCTCTTTTTATATACAGTTCGGGAATGGTGTTATTGCTCATTAAGCCCTCAAAGAATCTTTCACGTCCTTCAATGCGGGTATAAGCGTTATTAAACCTTACTCCAGTAACCCCATGCGACCAGAACAAATAGCCGTTAGGATCGATTATCCACCATTTATCATCGATTTTTTCTACTCTAAAATGCCCTGTTGCTTTACGTTTCGGCCCTTCAAGCCATCCGCCATACTGGTTTACATTTTCAGGTCCGGATCGATTCTCGAGAATCTTGATCTCTTCGATAGCTGATGTTTTTAACGCTTTGTCACTATATACTTTCCCTACCCAATCGTCATGTTTATATTGCCCATAGGTATCGATAAAAGGGAAGAACCCTTCTTTTGATGCCATTTCTTCGGAACTTTGGAAATGTCCATAAGCGGAAACATTTGAAATTGTAACAGAGCTTGGGTTATTACAATATTTAATAAAAGAGATTTTTTCTGTTGTATCGGGATCGAACGCTTTCCAATGCCAAAGTGTACCTCCCGGAATACCGTTCATAGCTGGAAACTCTTTGGACCCCTTTAGAGTTGTCCTTTTGAATACAATTTCTATCTTTTTTACTTCTCCCGGTTTTAAATAAATACAACTATTTATCCACCTTTCGGTATTCAGGAATCCTTCTATGCGAACAGATGAATTCCCTTTGTTCGAGACCTTAGCGGATATTCCTTTGTAGACCGAAAGGTTTTGATTGCCTTTGGTTATCGGAATTTCAAAAACTTCCCCGTTGCCTACTTTGTCCAGCGAAAAAACCTTATCTGTAATTGTCCCTAGCTTATAATTTTCCTGAGATTGACTTTTAACCGTCAAGATGATAAAACAAAAGCTTAATATATAGCTGAAAATTTTCATAATGATTATAAATAATTTATCTATTCCAAAATTTTATCGATCTACTTCCAGGGCCGTCCTCAACGATTTCAAATTTAAAAGATTTGTTCGGTGTTGAAGGATGTTCGAACAATTTTTCTTCTTATTGAAATAACCTCTCATTCAAATAGTTTACTCCGTGCACATAGCAATGGGGCAGGTTCTGGTTGTTGGAGGAATGGGTTGTCAAGAAAATACCGTAGGTCGAATTTCATGAATAGGCTTATTCTAAAGAATGCTGCCATATTGGAAAAGCACCTGAGCTATTGTAAGAGCTTTATCTTTTTAAAACAGCAGAGGCAGGATAAACTGGAACATTAAGACCAGAAGAAATACGGAAATGATGTTCAAAACAATACCCGCTCTGGCCATTTCGTGTACTTTTATATAGCCACTGGCAAAGACAATGGCGTTTGGTGGTGTGGCCATGGGCAGCATAAAGGCACAACTGCTGGCCATAGTTACGGGGATCAATAAATGGATTATGGGGATATCCAATCCTATGGCAATACCTGCCACTACAGGTACCAAAACGGCCACTAGGGCCACATTGCTCATCAACTCCGTCATAAAAAGCATTAAAAATATGAGCAGTGCGGCCGTTAATAACACACTGATCTCACTTTGGGCAATGGATTCCGCCACAAGATCTACGATGCCGGTAACGGACATGCCCTTTGCCAATGCCAGCCCTCCACCAAAGAGAATAAGAATGCCCCAGGCCAGTTTTGAGGTGTCTTTCCACTCCAGGATGAAATCACCTTTCGCAGGATTAAAGGGAATGGCAAATAATGAAATGGCCGCAAAAATACTGATCATAGTATCCGAAAGTCCCAAACTAGGGAATATGGAATTGATGACCGTCCTGAAAATCCAAAGAAAAACGGTAATCCCAAAAATGGCCAGGACCATTTTTTCCTTTCCCGAGATAGTTCCCAATTTTTTAAGTTCCGCTGTAATGATGTCTTTGGAAGCGTCGAATTTTAAATTTCCATTGGGGAACATCAATTTTACCAGAACCCAATAACAAAGGGAAATAATAATTATGGAAAAGGGAAGTCCGATGACCATCCATCTTAAGAAGGAAATCTCTGTATTGTATTCGTTTTCCAGGAACCCGATGAGGACAGAGTTGGGCGGAGTACCTATCACCGTGGCAATACCACCTGCATTTGCGGAAAAAGCGATTCCCAACACAACACTCAACGCAAAATTCCGGTCCTTTTTGGTGAAACCGTCCGCATCGTCGATCAGCAATTGAATAACGGACATGGCAATGGGAAGCATTACCACGGTACTGGCCGTATTGCTGATCCACATGCTTAGCGTGGCGGTAGCGATCATAAATCCTAAGATTACTTTATTAGGGGTAGTACCCGTAATCTTGATAATAGTAAGGGCAATGCGTTTATGGAGATTTACTTTTTCCAATGCTAAAGCCATAACAAAACCACCAAAAAATAGAAAGACGATAGGACTGCCGTAGTTGGCCCCTACATCTCCCATGGGCATAATTTTCAAGATCGGAAAGAGGAGCAGGGGCAGTAAGGCCGTTACGGAAATAGAGACTGCCTCGGTAATCCACCAAATGACCATCCACAGGGCTATAGCAATTACCGCATCACCATTTTTGGATACCAGCTCAATAGGAAGGTTAATAAGAGCTAAAAATAGGAGTGGTCCCAGAAGAAGACCTAGTTTTTTACTTAGACCCATATCGACTAAAAATGATTCCCAAAGCTATGGTTTTTATAGATGGCTATCGTTACCCATCCAAAAACTCACAGAAAAGAGTATCGTCTTCTTTAAAAACCTTGGCAAGATTTTGTTTGGTCAATCCCTTGATGCCTTTATCCCATGCTTTGTTGCTCAGGTCTGTTTTTTCCTTTAACGTTGCCAATTGAATGCTCTTTTCTTTTTTAAGAATATCAAAAATAACTTTCTCATTATCCGAAAGTTCGATCGCTTTCTTCTCCGGTCGCATCTGTGGAAAGAACAATACCTCTTGGATAGAGGAATTATTGGTCAATAGCATGACCAGGCGGTCAATTCCAATACCTATTCCGGAAGTTGGGGGCATACCGTACTCTAACGCACGCAGAAAATCCTGGTCAATGAACATGGCTTCGTCGTCTCCTTTTTCGGATAGTCGCAATTGCTCTTCAAAACGTTCCCGTTGGTCAATGGGATCATTGAGCTCGGAATAGGCATTGGCCAATTCCTTGCCGTTTACCATTAGTTCAAAACGCTCTGTTAGGGCGGGATTGGAGCGGTGTTCTTTGGTCAGCGGACTCATTTCCTTGGGATAGTCCGTAATAAAGGTAGGTTGAATGTAATGATGTTCACATTTCTCCCCAAAAATCTCATCTATCAGTTTTCCAATGCCCATAGTGTCATCTACCTCTAGACCTAGGTTCTTGGCCGTTTCCCGGAGCTTGTTTTCATCCATCCCGGCCACGTCAACGCCCGTATGAATTTTGATAGCTTCTAAAATGGGAACCCTGGCATAGGGTGCCTTAAATTCTATTTCATGTTCCCCTACCGTAACTTTGGAGGTGCCGTTGGCATCAATAGCTACTTTTTCCAGCAATTGTTCTGTGGTACCCATCATCCAATGGTAGTCCTTATAGGCCACGTATAATTCCATCACCGTAAACTCCGGGTTATGCGTGCGATCCATGCCTTCGTTCCTAAAATCCTTGGAGAATTCGTAAACCCCGTCAAAACCACCCACGATCAATCGCTTTAAATAAAGCTCATTGGCAATGCGCAGGTATAGCGGAATGTTCAGTGCATTATGATGGGTTAAGAACGGCCGTGCGGACGCCCCCCCGGGAATGGGCTGTAAAATAGGGGTTTCTACCTCCAAATAGCCTTTGTCATTGTAGAATTCGCGAATGCTATTGGTGATTTTGGTCCGCTTGACAAAGGTTTCCTTTACCTTGGGATTTACTACCAGATCCACATAGCGTTGGCGGTACCTTAGCTCAGGGTCATTGAACTCATCGTATACATTGCCCTCGGCATCCTGTTTGGGCAATGGCAACGGCCTTAAAGACTTGCTGAGCATAGTGAAATGCTTCACCATTATCGTTTTTTCACCCACCTGGGTGGTGAAAAGTGTTCCTTCAACGCCAATAATATCGCCAATATCCAGCAATTTTTTATAGACCTCGTTATATAGGGTCTTATCCTCTCCTTCACAAATCTCGTCCCGGTTAAAATACACTTGTATACGGCCTTCGCTATCCTGAATTTCCGCAAAAGAGGCCTTCCCCTGGATACGGCGAGACATCAACCTTCCGGATACGATGACTTTTTTACCTTCTTCAAAGGTGATCTTAATGCTTTTTGAAGTGGCATCTACGGGATATAATGCCGCGGGATATGGGTCGATTCCCAATTCCCTTAATTTTTCCAGTTTCGCTCTTCGTACGACTTCTTGCTCGGATAATTGCATGTACTGCTATTTAGAGGCGCAAATATAGCTACAAAGCATTAATCTTTCAATCCGTAGCGCACAAAAGCGTTAATGGCCCTGATCTGTATTTTGCCCGTCGTAGGCTATATCCTGAATAAAAAAACAACGGACTTGAAAATTTTGCCAGTGTGGGCGTTATTGTGATTAAAACTGGATGTTCTGTAACAAAGCGAATGATTTTGAGACCTATAAGATGCATCGATCAAAAACACCAATCATGAGTTTAATCCGCGTTTTATTGGCTATATTCTTTCCGCCCTTAGCTGTTATCGGGAAAGGTTGTGGCTCTTTTCTAATTGTCTTGCTTTTGACCTTTTGTGGTTGGGTGCCTGGTGTTATTGCGGCCTTGATCATTTTAAATAATCCCAATTAGCCTACTCCTACCATTTTAAAAGTGATGGAATAATTGATGATGGGGATTCTTATTCGGAATCTCATCTTTAGGTAATAACGTTACACTTTGTACTTTTGCCTTGATGAACAAAAAGGTATTATTACAGGATTTGGAGTTGAAAGACTACAAGGAAACTTGGGACTATCAGGAACTACTTTTCCAAAAAACGTTGGATGTTAAGATTGCCAATAGAAGAAAGAACACAAGTATTGAAACGCCCAATCATTTTCTTTTTGTAGAGCATCCACATGTGTTTACTTTGGGAAAAAGTGGGGATAAGCAACATTTATTGGTGGATGAGGCTCAGTTAAAAGCCAAAAATGCCAAGTTCTATAAAATTAATAGGGGAGGGGACATTACTTATCACGGACCTGGTCAAATTGTGGGATACCCGATTTTGGATTTGGACAATTTCTTTACCGATATCCATAAATATCTGAGATTGTTGGAAGAAATGGTCATTTTAACTTTGACCGAATACGGCTTGAAAGCAGAAAGATCTATAGGGGAAACCGGGGTTTGGTTGGATGTTGGAACGCCTTTTGCCCGAAAAATATGTGCCATGGGCGTGCGTGCCAGCCGTTGGGTGACCATGCATGGTTTTGCGTTAAACGTAAATGCCGATTTGGGTTATTTCGACCTGATGGTTCCCTGTGGTATTAGGGATAAGGCGGTTACCTCGTTAAATGTGGAGTTGGGAAAAAAAGAGATCTCCATGGTGGAGGTAAAAGAAAAACTACTAGATCATTTTGCAACACTTTTCGAAGCAAAAATGATAAGGCAAAAAGCTTCGGTATAGCCCAAAGTTTTATACATTGATTAAGAGCCTTTTTAAATTTGTTTTGCTTGGTTTTCTGTATTTCTTTTTGCGTATTTTTTCATTAAAACCTTAATTGCGTAGTGTTGTCATTAGCTGCGATTTTGCTTCAGACTATATTAAAAACGGCCTATGTAAAAGGAAAACCATTTAAACTTGAACAGGCTTTTAATACGGCCTTTTATTTACTGTGCTTGGTAAGTTCCGTTTTTGAAATTAAGTCCCCGTTCTTTTTATAGATTTCCTGTTTGACCATGCCAATACCTTCCGCTAACCATAATTTGGTGTTCATTTCATTGGTGATTCCCATCGTCTTAGAGGTGTTTTTCTCGGCAATTACATAACAATCGAAAGACCCTACAGGGGTGGTGATGGTTTCTTTGTTTTCTACTTTTCTATCGGTCATGGTGACCGTTATGTTCATGTTCATGCCCGCCATGTTCATATCTATTGCTACATGGGCATTGGCAAGCTCTTTACCTACGTTAAGGTTATTGGGGATTTCTATGTCCGAGCCCGTGATATCCATTTCCATATTGGCATATTGCTGCATCATTTGTGCCGGAAACAACGATTTGTAATCGATTTTTATTATATCGTCCTCACAGGTATAACTATAGTTGGTATTGTAAACTTCTTTTCCTTTTTTATCGATGAGTTTTATATCCAATGTAGCGGTAACGGCAGAGCCATTGGTCGTTACTTCAGTAACTTTATACCGTGTAACACCATCTTGCTTTCCTTTCTTGTTATAAAGGGTGTATTCATAGAAAGAACCATCGGTCATTGTATAGTATTTACTACAGCCGTCTTGCCCTATTAAATCAAAAATGGTTCCTAGGATCAGCAGGGACATGAACATTGTTTTTTTCATTGTTTGGTGTCTTTTGTTTTTATTATTGGATCGATCGTTATTAATTGATGTTTGAAATATAGAACAACTTTACAAGGGTTATTGTTTTATAAATTCTACCCTTCTGTTCTGTGCTTTGCCGTCCGTTGTGGAATTGTCACCCACTGGCTCGGATTCGCCCTTGCCTTCTGTAGAAAGTCTATTTTCGTCAATGGAATAAATGTTGACCAAGGCGGTTTTTACGGCACCGGCACGGGCTTTTGAGAGTTTAAGATTAGCATCTTCCGGCCCATCGCCATCGGTATGCCCTATGATTTTTAAGACCATTCCTTTTTCTTGGAGCAATACTTGGGAAATCTGCCTAATAATGCCCATAGACTCGGGTTTTAGGTTGTCCGACCCTGAATCGAACAGTATTCCATTGGTCGAAATCTTACCTTCTGAAATTAGTTTCCTTCTTAGATCTATGCCTCCCTCCGCTACTTTAAGGTTGCTGATGAATATGCGCTCTTTTTGATCTTTAAAATTGTTCACGTTAAACTTGAGTGTGGTAACACCGTTGGTAGTTGGCATAATTCTAGGAATATCAACATATTTCTGTTCGTTTACCCAAAGCCGAAATCGTTCTTTATTCACGGCAATAGAGATGTGTGGCCTGTTGAGCACGGCTTTTCTAATATCGGCCTTGAGTCCGCTGTTAATATCCCCTCTGTCCCTATTGATATAGTTTCTCATTCGGATATCAAAAGCTCCATATTGCCCGTAGGGAATCCATGCCGTAACATAATTGTCACCGGTCTTAAATTTTGGATCATCGCTCAACATTATCTGTAAACCGGTCCTTGAAGATGTTTTTTGATCGATCCCTATAACTTCCGTATCAAATTCAATGGTGTATTCCTCCGGTAGTTCCGGTACATCGGGTACGTATAGGATGTTATAACCGGGTTTAAGTTCTAACCATTTTTCCGGTGAATCTCCGATTGTAACAATTTCACCACTACCATTTGTATTCCACTTGGCAGGAAAGTCCCCGATGAAATCATTGGAAAAATCATCAAAAAATAAGGGTTTGTTGCCGGGTACGAAATCAAATTTACTATAAACAACGAGTGTTTTGGATCCTGCTTTTGAACCGGACGGCCCATTTTCGGGATTGCTTGCCGGAGCGTTGCCGCCAATAGTGGTCGGCGTTTTTTTCTTGTCTTTGGCACCGGGCTCCAAAATACTGTCAAGTGCCTGATCGGTCTTCTTTGTGGTCTCTTTATCTACCCTTCTTTCAATGGTTCTTTCGGCTGCTCTTTCAGCCCTTTTTCCCAGTTTTTTAAGGAATTGTCCATTTGCATGGGGAGCGCAAAAAACAAAAATACCCGCAATAAAAAATGTCCGTATCATGGAATCGGTAGTTTTCATAATAGTGTTCTATTGAATAATCGTAGTGTAGCTAACACGATTATTGAGAGTTCTTAACTATATAAAAATAAAAAAAGTATCATTTTTCCAAGACAGGATTGTATGACTGGACATTCATTGTTTATGGATCTCCCAAAAACATGTGTCAGCGTATTTTGTATACAGATAGGGAATTATCTTGGTCTTTAATAATTAGTTCGGGTTTCTTGTCATTATCCATGTCGGCCATATCTATGACGGAAGTGCCATATATGGGAAAATTGGGAATAGCTTTGGACTGACTGTCAAAGAGATAGGATTTCTGATTTTGGATATCCGTGACCGAAACGTAAATTTTATCGTTCAAATAAAAAATCGATGGTGTTGTATATACTCCAAGATCCAGGGTAATTTTTTTATCCCTTATCCTTAGTATATTGTCGTTCATAACAGCCAGTGTTTTAGATGTGGCATCCAAACCATGATCTTTATTTAGGCCCATATCTGTTTTTTGGATTTTTCCGTTAGGACTTATTTGGTATAGAAGCCCATTTGCTGTGGTAAGGGCGATCGTGTTTTTATATGACCGAACCTTATTTTGGGAAAAAGGAATGTTCTCTTTGATGTTTATCCGAATATCACCCACCCGGTTTAAGATTTTAAGTTTGTTGGGCGAAAGTTTAAAAACCAGATAGTCCTTTTGGCCTATTCTGAAATGTTGGGGCGCATCCATTATATTTTCCTCGGCCCTGGTATATTTAAAACCCGAAACAATTTGTGCTTTATTATTGTACATAAAGACTTTATTGTTTTGAGTGACGACAAAGCGGTAGTTTTTGTTTCCTTCATAATCAAAGACTGCCAGCGGATTTAGGTTTCCCCCTTCGTACTTGAGGGTAAATGGAGCCACTTCCTTGCCATTTCGGTCAATGATTAAAAATTCATTGTCCGTAGTGAATGCAAGTTGCAGCCTTCCGTTCCTATAGATATCAACTTGGTGTATTTTTCCTTGTATACGTCCGTCCAGCTGTTTTTTCCATAAGATTTTGCCTTTATTGGAGATGAGGTAGAGGACATTATCATGATCCTGGACCGCTATTTCTTTCTTATGGGTCTTGTGGTTGGTTACAAATTGTGGTTTTGACACTATATCCGCATCCAATACTACTTTAAACAAAGAGGATACGGTATTTTTTTTATTGACATCGGATATTTTTTTGATGAAATAACTGGTGTGTAAAAAATTGCCCTCAGATACAAATTGTGAACCGAATAAATAGTCCTTAAAAAAAATATCTTTAATGCCCTTGGTAAAATCGGACGATATGTTTTTTTCCAAAGATGTCTTAAAACCAGTAATATTTTCCAATGTCAGAACAGATGATTCTTCCGTTATTGTTTCAGCGGCATTTTTAAAAAGTCCTGACTTTTCAAATGTATTTCCCATTTTGTAATCGGTGATAACATCTTGCAGGGTTTCCAAGTTTTCGGAAAAAATAAAGGTATTTTCAACAACACAGACATAGGACGATTTGAAATCGGTAACCAGGGGATTTAAAAAATCTTTTAGAAAACCTGTTTTCCCTAACTCCATTATTTCCGTCGATCGGTATTCCTTTGCATCCTTTTGAATGGATTTTAAATAGTCGAAAATACTGGCCGCTCCATAGGTTCTTATCAAAACTATGGGTTCGTTTGCTATGTTGGCGATCCCTACTTCCTCAACAGTAGCAAATAAGGAATCCGATTGGCTTTCCAATTCCAAGTACGCCAACCGGCTTTTGGTAAATCGATCAAAATCAGCAATGGTATAGGATGCATAGGAATTGGCATTTTTTGGGATAAAGGATTTGCTTTTGTCAGGTAGGTTCTTGTTTTGGAAGATTCCCAGATAGTTTTTTGATGAGTCCTGGGATATGCTTACACCGTTCAAAAGAATTTCTTCGTTCCTCAATGTGATATCAAGTGAAATCCAGTCGGCAAATTTATGAGGCAAGGACATATGGTCAACTTCAAAGAGCTGTTTTAGGAATGTATCGCCTTCGTTTAAATTCAACCAGATTTGTGCAAGTTTTGTTGTGTCCGAGATGCGATAGAATTTCTTTAGTTGTTGATTGTCGCTTTCCGTTAAGGTTCTCAAATTTTGCAATACCGTTAAGGAAGAACTCAATATTTCCCTATCATGTATTAAAGCGGTATAAAATTCCAAACTGTCCAATAGATATTTCTTAAAGTCTTGGTTGTTAAACCTCAAGGATGTTACCGTTTTATTTGCCATACTGTCCATATGGAGCTGAAGAGCGGAATCAATGGGGATGTATGTGAAATCAAAATTATCGTTGGTTCCGGAAAAAGTTAGTAGTCCCTTGGACTGGTTATTTACATATTTAAGTGATGCTATCTTTTTTGAGATTTTAACCGCAAAAGGCAGGGAATTTATTTTAGATAAAATTTCATTGTCCTTTATTTCGGAAACGAACGATTCAAAATCATTTATTTTTAAGGTTACGGCCGTATTGGGTGGAATGAGATGTGCTAAAGAGTTGTCCTTCCTTTTTTCAGGGGTACACCCAACAATAACGGATACGATAAAGAAAAGAAAAAATCTCTCTTTCATCTTAAAAATGGCTTTAGTGCAAATTTATGATAATTATAGGTCTAGAGTAAACTGATCGGGAAGTAGCTTGAAAGTTTTCCGGTGGTATTTTGTGATGCCGTACTTTTTAATGGCTTCCCTATGTTCTTTAGTAGGGTATCCTTTATTTTTTTTCCAATTGTACATGGGATATTCCTCATGCAGTTTCTCCATATATTCGTCCCGGTAAGTTTTTGCCAGAACAGACGCGGCCGCTATACTCATATATTTGGAATCCCCTTTAATTATACATTCAAAAGGAATTGATTTATAGGGTTTGAACTTATTTCCGTCTACGAGTATAAGCGGGATCGCTTCCTGACAAAGTGCGATTGATTTATGCATGGCGGCAAATGAAGCGTTTAAAATATTGATTTCCTCGATTTCTCTTGGGTGTACATGGGAGATGCCAAAGAAAACCGATTCGGATTCTATGATAGGTTTTAGGATTTTCCGCTTGTTTTCGCTTAATTGCTTGGAGTCATTTAGAAGGGTATTCCCAAAACTTTCCGGGAGTATTACGGCGGCGGCCGTAACGGGTCCGGCCAGACATCCTCTTCCAGCTTCATCAGTGCCTATTTCATTCGGATATTTGTGATTTTTTTTGAGCATTTCTAAAATTTCAGGTGATTACAGATGTTATGGGAATGATTTTTTTAAGTTAAAAAAATGAATAATATGTAATAATACATGCATTGTTATGAATATACTGTAATTTTTTATCATTATTTAACATAATTGAGGGCTGTATTAAGATAACTTTTGGATAAGTTGGCAATTTTTAGGACTTTTGGCAAAGCTAATTCAAAAACTAAATCTATGAGACAGAAGTTTGCATGGATGTTAACACCATTGTTGGTGTTTTTCATCTCATTTTCCTATGCACAGGAAAAAACAGTTTCCGGTACCGTTACGGATCAATCAGGATTGCCCTTACCGGGTGTGTCCATTGTTGAAGTAGGAACTACAAATGGTACCCAAACGGACTTTGATGGTAATTACGCTATCAATGTCGAAGAAGGGCAGGTATTGCGCTTCAGCTATGTTGGACAGAAAACGGTAGATAGGACCGTTGGAACTTCCAATACGATCAGTATCCAAATGGAAGAGGATGCCCAGGCCTTGGAAGAGGTTGTGGTTACGGCCTTAGGTATTCAAAAGGGTGCAAGAACACTCGGTTATGGCACCGATGTGGTAAAGGGCGAGGATCTTGTAAAAGCTCGGGAGAGTAATATTGTTAACTCTTTACAGGGTAAAGTTACCGGTGTCCAGATTACAAATTCCGGGGGAAATCTTGGAGGATCCTCTAAAATAATAATCAGGGGGGTTTCTTCCTTGTCTGGAAACAATAACCCGTTGTGGGTTGTTGACGGTGTGTTGATCAACGATTCACAAACTGCCCCAAGTGATAATGATAGGATTACGGGAAATCGTGATTTTTCTAATGGTGCCGCTGCTATCAATCCAGATGATGTAGAATCCATTAATGTATTAAAAGGTGCTGCAGCAACGGCATTATATGGTTCAAGAGCTGCAAGTGGTGCTATTATAGTAACTACTAAAAAGGGTAGAGCGGGAGATGGCGTTGCCGTTTCTTTCAATTCGTCTACTAGGTTCGATAACTTGTTTGTAACGCCGGATTATCAACAGGAATATGCTGCAGGTTCCAACGGACAATACAATCCCGGGAGTACGAATGACTGGGGGCCACGTATTGCAGGTCAAACCGTTGATAATTTGGCCATTACAAATCAAAGAGGAGCTTTAACGGCTGTTCCTAACAATGGAATCGATAATTTTTTTAAGACAGGTATAACTCGAATAAATAACTTTTCTATTGGCGATGCCAATGAAAAAATGGATTATAGATTGAGTATAACTTCATTAAATCAAACGGGTATTTTGCCCGGATCAAGTTTGGATAGAATTACGGTTGGCCTAAATGCAGGAGTAAAGCATAATGAAAAATTAGAATCAAGGTTCAGCGTTCAATATACTACTACTAAGACAGAGGGTACAGGTACTGCGGGAGCTAACGACCCCAACATTGTTTCATTGGCATCATTTAGTAGTACCTTGGACCCCGCATTATTTAGCCCTTGGATCGATGAGGCAGGAAATCAAATTAATTTGATTACTGCTAACGATGGATCGTTAACGAATAATTATTTGTGGTTAAGAAACGAAAATAAAAATGATAGGGATGATGACCGGATTTTTGGTAATTACCAAATTACCTTTAAACCTTTTAATGGATTCAGCCTTTTAGCTAGGGTAGGTGTCGATCTTCAAGATGATAGGCGATTGATTACCAATAGAGTAGGAACGGTTGGTAGATTGGTTGGGGACTTCTTATCAGATAATATTAGAAGAAATGAAATAACATCGGATATCATTGCTACGTATAATACTGATTTGACGGAAAATTTGTCGCTTAGTGTCTTGGGCGGTATGCAATATAATGCCAGGATATTCGAAAGGCAACAAATAGAGGGAGTGCAACTGTTGGTGCCAGAGTTGTTTAGCCCCGCTAATGCATCACAAACTATCCCTGAAAGGGATTTTACCGAACGAAGGCTTTTCGGAATTTATGGGTCAGCGGAATTGGGCTATAAAGATTGGGCCACACTTACGTTAACAGCGAGGAATGATTATTCTTCGACCTTACCGCAGGACAACAATTCTTATTTTTATCCTTCCGCTAGTCTGGCATTTGTATTTTCGGATGCCTTTAACCTTTCTGGTGATTTCTTGACCTTTGGAAAATTAAGGGCAAGTTGGGCACAGGTAGGAAATGATACAGATCCATATCAAGTGGATTTTCTTTTTCAACCTAGGAACACTGCGGACGGCCAATATAGTTTGGATTTGAGCTTTCCGTTCAATGGTTCTCTTGCTTACAGGGCCTCTCCTATAATTCCTTCGGAAAATTTACTTCCGGAAGAGCAAACTTCTTATGAGTTTGGATTAGATCTAAAGTTTTTTAATGGTAGATTAGGTATAGATGCATCTTATTTTAAAAACCAAAATAAGAACCAGATTTTGAATATCCCCATTCCGGAAACTACCGGTTTTGCCTTTAGGACACAAAACGTAGGTCAAGTAGACCAAACAGGTTTTGAAATCGCATTGACGGCCAATCCATTAAGGATAGGTGATTTCTCATGGAATACTGCAGTTAATTTTTCCCGAGTAGAATCCGAAGTGGTCTCTCTTACGCAAGGTTTGGAGAGGGTTATTATTGCATCTGGTTTTAGCAGTGTTCAAGTGGTAGCGGTTCCGGGTAAGGAATTCCAATTATTTGCATTCCCTTATCTAAGGGATGAGGAGACCGGTAGACCTATTATTGATCCAAATACAGGAAGAAGACAAGCGGGTGAGGCAACCGAGTTAGGTTCTGTTTTGCCAGATTGGACCGGTGGCTGGGTAAATAATTTTAGCTATAAGGGCTTTAATGTTTCTGCGACCATAGATGTAAGATGGGGCGGTATAATGAAATCTTCTACCGTAGAAGATTTACAGACACAAGGATTGGTAAGAGAGACAACTGTTAATAGGGAAGGAACTTTTATAGATCGTGAAGGTATTATTGTTACTGATAATGGAGACGGAACGGTCACAAGAAGGGATAATGATGTTCCCGTGCTAAATGCACAGGACTTTTGGACTTCGTTAGATGATAATAGCTTGGCAGAGCCCTTTATTTTTGATGCGAGTTATATAAAGTTTAGAGAAGCTAGTATTTCATATACTTTTCCTTCGAAATTATTAGGAGATAGTTTTGTAAAGGGTCTTACCATTGGTGTTGAAGGTAGGAACTTAGCTCTTTTGTATTCTAAGGTTCCACATATTGACCCAGAATCTTCCTTGTTCGGTTCAGGGGCGGATGGATTTGGTATAGAGAGAGCCAGTATACCATCCACAAGGAGTATAGGTTTTAATGTAAGGTTAAGATTCTAAATTTAAATTTTAAAAGACATGAAAAAAATAAAATTAATACTGTTTTCTGTGGTATTCATATTCGGCTCACTATTGTCCTGTGATGATAGGTTGGATGTAAATACAGATCCATTCTCAGCACCTACAGCTGACCCTAACGCCTTGCTCCCATATGTTTTTACATCATATACAGCTAGGAAGGTAACGGAGTTAGGTACAAGGATATGTGACGTATCCCAATATATATCCAATACTTTTAACAGTCCTAATAGAGGTAATGTAAGTATCTTTTTAACGGGGAATACATGGGGTACTTGGTATACGAATTGTCTTGGTAATTTGTCATTGGTTAGAGCTGATGCCGAAGCTGCTGGCCCAACCAGTAATAATGTGAATGCTGTTGCTACAATATTAAGCGCTCATTTATTTTATGAGATAACTAGTATTTGGGAAGATGCGCCTTTCGTGGAGGCATTGGACGGAACGGCGTTTCCAGCACCTAATTTTGATGATCAACAAACCATATTCAATGGGGTGATTGATTTATTGGATGAAGGTATTGCCCTTATTGATAGTCGCCCCGCTACTGGTGAATTTCCGATCAGTCCTACAAGTGATATGTTTTACGGCGGGGATATGGATCAATGGAGGATATTGGCGAATTCCTTAAAGTTGCGTACGCTTATGATGCTGAGAAGTGGAGGTGTTAATGTTGATGCTCAGATTAATGCCACTTTATCACAACCATTGATGGAGAGTAATAATGATGCGGCATTTATAAATTATACAGGTGATTCAGGAGCGCAAAGTGGAATGTTCACAATTATTACTGCGTTTTTTGGGCCTGATAACGAAAGCCAGAATATTTTTGCCCCTGGAGATCCCGTAGATGAATTGCTAAGGGATTCCGGTGATCCAAGATATGACCTATGGGTAGCCCGTAATGATTTGCCCGCTCCGGGAAATGATATATTTCCAGATCCAGAAACTTCTGTGCTTAGTAATAATATTATAAGGGGATCTCTTCCAGATGTGGTCATGATGCCTTCCGAGATTTATTTGTATAAAGCCCAGTTGGCCTTAGAGGGAGTTGCGGCAGCTGGATCTGCTGATGAAAATTATCGAGCAGGTGTTACGAGTGCCCTTGAATGGTGGGGCCAAGATATTCCTGATGTTGGTACAACACTTACAGATGCAGAAATTAGTGCTTATGTAGATGGACTAAGCGTTCCGACTATAGAGGATGTTTATAATGAGCAGTATTTAGCAGCTTTTCTTCAGCCAGTAATGGCTTGGAACCATGTAAGAAGGAATAGATTTCCTGTATTGGACCCGCCTCCTGCGGCGACAATTTCAACAATCTTGAAAAGATTTGTATATCCTCCCGATGAAATAGGGAGTAACCCTAATGTTCCGGAAAATAAACAGACGGATGTTCCTATGTGGTTTGAAAACTTATAATTTATTAAAAGATGAAAAATATAAAATATATAGCTTGTTTGATCACATTGATTTTAATAGGATGTGATAATGACCTTGATTTTGATGATAGAGGTTTTGACTTTCAGGAATTGCCAAATTATGTGGCATTTAACCCTGCAGGAACCAGAGCGACATTTCCACCAATAGATACAGATGAAGAAGAAGGGTCTGAAGACGTTAGTATTGAGATTCCCGGAGGTACGCTTAGTGATGTAACGGTTAATTATACCTTTGGGGGGAGTGCCATATTTGGCACCGACTTTACGGTAGATGGGGCTACAAGTGCCGGTGGCACATTGGTAATTGCCCTAACTACGGTCCCTAATCAGGACGGACTGCCTGTGAATGGGGATATAGTAGTAAACCTGCTTGAAGATGGCGTCATAGATGGTGATAAAACTTTGACCATTACGATAGTTAGCGCATCTAATGCTGATGGTGAATTGCCCATTGGTAGAGGTGGGCAGGATTTGTTACGTACGGCAACGGTCAACATTGCAGATGTAGATGAATAAAACTTCTTTGCTATTGAACGATTGATTGTTATAAATTAAATCCCCTGGAACGCAGGGGATTTTTTTATTGCTAAAACTTTCACATTTCATTAGCAACAAAAAAATTAACTTTGTTCCCGAAATAGATATACATGAAATATTTTTTTATTCTCTTTTTTGTCTTTGTTAATTCCATTGTTTTAGCTCAAGAAGAGAATATCGGGAAAGAGAAAAAAGAAGGTGCAATCGGAATTATTTCAGAGCCTAAACAACCTTTAAGTAAAGGTGTTTCAAATAATCCCCTTCCCGAAATTTCGATAAAGGATTATAAAATTATCTCATTTCAACGGGATACGACTTTCTTGGATACCACCCTTACCATTCAAAAAGAATACAGGTATAACTATTTGCGAAAAGATGATTTTGAATTGATGTCATTTTCAAACATAGGGCAAACCTATAACAAATTGGGGGTGGATTTCAACAGATCAAACCTATATCCTAGGATAGGGGCAAGGGCAAAACACTATAATTATTTGGAAATAGAGGATATAGACTATTATAACGTAGCCACTCCAATGACCGACCTTTTTTTTAAAACGACCCTGGAGCAAGGGCAGTTATTGGATGCTATGTTGACCTTTAATACTTCCAGACGCTTAAACTTTTCCCTGGCCTATAAAGGACATCGTTCTTTGGGAAAGTATCAGTTTGATCAAATACAATCGGGTAATTTTAGAACAACTACAAATTATCAGGGCAAAAATGGAAGATATCTGTTAAGGGCCCATATTGCCGCCCAGAATATAGATTCAGAGGAAAACGGAGGGCTTACGAATAAAGAACTGCAATTTGAGTCCGGTGATCCGGATTTTATTAATAGACCAAGAGTGGATGTCCGCTTTAATAATACGGATAATAAAATACTAGGAAAACGGTATTATTTGGATCATCAATATAAATTGGTGAAAAAACAAAGAGATTCCACTTTTGTGGAAAAAACTTCCCTGGCCGTAGGTCATGTTTTTAGCTACGAAACCAAATATTATCAATTTATACAACAAAATGCAAATGCATATTTTGGAGAAGCTATTATCTCCAATGTTGATGATAAAGCAACGCTAAAAACATTCTATAACCAATTCAATGTTCAATTCTATAATAGTACGTTGGGAAGATTAAAGGGAAGTATAGACCTTTACAATTACGACTACTTTTTTGACAGTGTTTTTGTGGCCGAAAATGGGGAAACCGTTCAAAACCAATTAAGAGGGACAGAGATCGCTTTCGGGGGAGATTACAGTAAGCGTATAGGTGATTTTGATGTTAAGGGAACCCTAAGATATAATCTTTCGGGCGAGCTTACCGGAAATATATTGGATGCCTCCGCATCATATACCATAAATGATAAGCATACACTGGGCTTCTCAATTCATTCTTCTGCCCGAATGCCTAATTTTAATTTTCTGCTCTATCAAAGTGAATACCTTAATTACAACTGGCAAAATACCGGTTCCTTTGCAAAGGAAAAAGTCAATACGGTTCAATTTAATTTAAAATCCGATTTATGGGGAAGGCTTTCGGCCAGATACACTACACTGGATAATTATACCTTCTTTACTTCAAATCCTACGGTCGTCATAGAAGAAGGGTCGGAAAACGCCAATATAAGGCCCTTGCAGGAAGAATCAAATATTTCCTATATAAAGATGAAATATGCCAAAGAATTTAAATTGGGGAAATTTGCATTGAATAATACGGTAATGTATCAAAATGTATCTCAAAAAAACAATGTGTTGAATGTGCCGCAGTTGGTGACCAGAAATACGCTCTACTTTTCTTCGGATGTATTTAAAAAGGCCATGTATCTTCAAACAGGCATTACATTTAAATATTTTACCAGCTATACAATGGATGCGTATAATCCCTTGCTAGGAGAATTTTACGTACAGGATTCAGAAGAGCTTGGTGGTTTCCCCTTGTTGGACTTTTTTATTAATGCTCGGATAAAACAAACAAGAATATATCTAAAGGCGGAACATTTTAATTCTTCCTTCACGGGATATGATTTTTATGCGGCTCCAAATTACCCCTATCGGGATTTTGTAATTCGTTTCGGTCTCGTCTGGAATTTCTTTTCATAGTTTTTAATCGATTTTTAGATGACTGTCTTTAAGTCATTTGACTTTTTCTTCTTTTTGGAGTTGTCGATTAATTTATTGATAGCCAGTTTATTGCTTGGATAAGAACTTTTTTTCTATTCTTTTTGGTAATTAAATATCTAAAAATCAATACATTGTATATTTATTTAAAATAAAATGCACTTTTTTTTGAAATAGTATTGTGTAAAGAAAAAAACCCTCTTATATTTGCACCCGCTTAGGCACTGAGGCCTGGGTATTGGAGAGGGGTTCGAGGGATATTTCGGTATATCTTTTCCCCTTGGACTGGAAGTTCATTTGACATATTGTAGAGACAGCGTCCATCTGGATTATAAATAGATGGACGGTAGGTTTTTTTTGAATCATATAATAAAAGGATTTGAATCGAGATTACGGGCCCGGGGATATTTTTTGGTCGTTTGCTTAATAGTATATATAGTATAACGATGAAGAGTTTGATCCTGGCTCAGGATGAACGCTAGCGGCAGGCCTAA